>NZ_JWLE01000056.1:0-3602 GCF_000813785.1 Leisingera sp. ANG-DT | reverse complement strand
TCGCTGCATGGCTGCGCGGCCGGCCGATGCAGGTGCGCTGCGTCAACCCGCAGAAGATCTGAAAAGAAAAAAGCGCCGGTTTTCCAGGAAACGCGCGAACAGATCGGAAAACCGGCGCATGGCCCGTTTGGCCTGCACGTCGGCCTCGCGGGATTTCTTGCTGCCCAGGAGGGGTACTAGCCAAGCAGCAATCTCTTTCATCTGCGGTTTTACCCCGATTGCGGCATCTGCAGTTTGATGCGGATCAAACTGGCGCAAATAATTTGCCCGGCTGCGCCAAAAAACTTACCCTTGTTTCATGGACACGTCACAGCGCGAACAGACGGCGGCCGGTGCCCGCGCACCGCTGTCACCGGATGAAGTCGGAGCACTTGCGCATCTGTACCGCGGAGAGATTTATCGCAGCACGGTCTGGCGCACCCGGCTCGACACCACCACCAACTGGTCGGTGGTAACACTGGGCGTGGCGCTGTCGATCTCCTATTCCTCGCCCGAGGCCTCGCCGCTGCCGCTGATCCTGGTCGGCGTTCTGATCATCTTCTTCCTGATGCTGGAGGCCCGGCGCTACCGCTATTTCAATGTGTTCCGCGCCCGCGCCCGCTGGCTGGAGACGCATTTCTATACCCCGATGCTGGTAGAGGGCGACCTGCACCTGGAGGAGCACTGGCAGGACGTTCTGGCCGCCGATTATTTGCGGCCCGAGTACCATGTCGGCGTGATGACCGCGATCGGGCGGCGGATCCGGCGCAACTATTTCTGGATCCTGCTGATCCAGTCGCTGGCCTATGCGGGCAAGCTGGCGGTGCACCCCACTGGTGTGACCTCCTGGCAGCAAGCGCTGGACCGCGCCGACATCGGCCCCTTCCCGGGGGAGCTGGTGCTGGCCACAGGCGTCTTCTACGTTGTGCTTTGGGGCGGCATCGCCTGGTGGAGTGCCCGCACCGACGCCGCCCGTGCCAGCAAGCGCAAATCGATGACGTCTATGGGATAAGACCCGCGCTGCAAGCGTACCAGCCGCGTCCACCGACAGCCAATGGCTGCTCTGGCCTCGATGCCGCCAGTAGAAATGGTCAGCCCTCGACCGGGGTCAAATGCCAGCTCCTCCTGCATGTTACTAGGGCGGCGAAAAACTTCGTTAAATTTCAAAATCTTAACTGAATTTCCATCTACTAGTCGTGACGCAAGCGGAGAACTGGATATCGAATTTCAATGCATATTCATCGTTTTTCAATAATTTCGATTGACCCGGATTTCCGCCGGATGTAGCAATCTCCTGAAAGCAGGAACGCGGCTCAACCGAGTTCACAAAGGAGCATTGGCTATGAAAATGGCGAACATGATCAGTATTCTTCATGTGTTGATTGGTGCCACGGCATTCGCATCTCTGGCTGAAACTGTCTATGTTTTCCACAGCGACCTGCCGATTGCCCTGCAGATCAACGGCGAAGTCTGGATCCAGAAGGTTTCTGAGTTTTCCATTTCTGACCGGGGCGTTGTGTTTTCACTCGTAGAGCTGTCAGAAGCGGCTTGGTTCTGGACACTGTACAACATGTGGTGTCTAGCGGGACTGTACCGGAGGGGCCAGTATTTCACGCCGCAAAATAGTCAATGCTTTTTGCGTATTGGCTATGCGTTGATTGTGATGGCGGTGCTGGATACCCTACTGGTCCCCGCCTTATCCGGATACCTGTATTACCGCGGCATCACTGAAGGCCTCGTCGATATGGACATCGCCCTGATCGTGAGCGAACTCGACCTGATGACCGCTGGATTATTCTTCCTTTTGATCGGCGCCATCATGGACAAAGCCAGCAACATGCAGGAGGAAGCTGAAATGACGATATAAGTGGCACGCTTAAAGATGGCATTGATTATTCACCTCGATGTAATGCTGGCAAAACGCAAGATGAGTCTGTCTGAGCTCTCTGGACGTGTCGGTATCACCATTGCCAATCTGTCGATCCTGAAAACAGGAAAGGCAAAAGCGGTGCGTTTTTCAACACTCGAAGCCATCTGCCGGGAACTGGAGTGCCAACCTGGCGACCTGATAGAATACAGACCTGACAGTCCGCCTCAGTAGGCTGTTTCGGGAACATCCTTTCAAACATTCTGGAAAACGTTATGAACAAACAAACGCCTTTCGCGTTGTTTGGTGCGGCAGCTATTGCCGTACTGACAACCACATCATTTGCAACTGCCGGCGATACTAAGGATGGCTTTTACGGCGGCCTTTCGATTTCCGGCTCCGGCGGCATAACAGAGGAAGGTGCCGGCGTAGCTCAGCGTGACAGCTCTCATACATCGGTCGGGGCCTTTGCAGGCTACAAGCGGAAAGTTTACAACAACTTCTTTGTCGCCGGCGAAGCGTTTATCAACGACACTTCCCAAAGCCGGTCCTTCTCGAATGGGGACAGAATATCGTTCGGAACCCAGTACGGCGTCAAAGCCCACCTTGGCTACGAACGAAACTGGGGATCGGTCTATGCGATCATCGGCGCTGCCAGATTTGATTATGACGTCACACTCAGCGGAACGCGCAAGAGCGGCGACAGCGTTTCTCCCGTCTTCGGCCTGGGCACCAGCTATCAGATCAATGAAAAAATGTCCGCGAACCTGGAGTACACCGGCACTGGCGATGAGATTGATATCGCCGGCAAATCCGACAGAGGCGTTGGCGTTGGCGTGCTGCGTCTTGGTTTGGCCTATCATTTCTGACGCTCCTGTAGCCCAGGCGGCCGTGACGCCGGCTTAGTTGCCAAACCTGCAATGCCAATCGCGTCCAAAATGCATTTCATGCAAAAGGGCTGCCCAAGGGCAGCCCTCTTTCGTTTTCTTAAACCGGCTCCAGCCTACTCGCCGCCGCCCAGCTGGTGGACATAGGCCGACACCGCGCGGATCTGCGCCTCTGTCAGGCGGGTATTCCAGGCCGGCATCACGCCATAGCGCGAGTTGCTGACAGTCTCGGTCAGCGTGCCGTAGTCGCCGCCATAGAGCCAGATCGCATCCGCCAGGTTCGGCGCGCCCTGCGCGCGGTCACCGGTGCCGTCTTCCATGTGGCAGGAGGCACAGTTGTCGGCAAAGACAACCGAACCGGCCTCGACCTTGGACGCATCCTGAGGCTCGCCCGACAGCGACATCACGTAGTTGACCACCTGAGAGATCTCTTCCTTCTCAAGCAGCTCGTCGCGGCCGAATGCAGGCATCTCGGAATAGCGCGCTTCGTCGCTGTCCTCGTTGCGGATGCCGTGGGTGATGGTGGCGTGAATATCCTCCACCGAGCCGCCCCAGAGCCAGTCGTCGTCCAACAGGTTCGGATAGCCCTTGGCGCCAGCCGCACCAGAACCGTGACACTGGGCGCACCAGGTCTTGAACACGGCAGAACCCGCGGATACCGCATAGGGACCCAGTTCCGCATCTTCCGCGATGGCGGTCAGCTCAGCCGCCTCCAGCTTGGCATTGACCGGCGCGTTGGCTTCTTCCACCGCAGTGATCTCCGCCGCGACATCGGCCCGGGTCGACCAGCCAAGCACCCCCGCGGTGGCGCCGTTGATCAGCGGCCAGGCCGGATAGGCGATGGTGTAAAGGACGCCCCAGATGATGGT
>NZ_JWLE01000055.1:0-1511 GCF_000813785.1 Leisingera sp. ANG-DT | reverse complement strand
TGTCCGTCGTCAGAGATTTTGGGCCATTTGGCTGCCTGAGCGAAGAGAGGGTCTGGCTCATCTGGTTGGTTTGATTATGCGGCGGATCTTCGGTGAAGCAAGCGCCGGGTTTCGATAGTCTTTCGTTTGATCCTTTCTCGTTGTTTCAGGATGGTCTGGCCGCGCCCGAAGTAGACATCGGCCGGGGTGAGGTTCTGCAGGCTCTCGTGGTATCGTCGGTGGTTGTAATGCTCGACGAAGGCGTCGATCTTCTGCCTGAGATCGCCGGGCAGGAAGTAGTTCTCCAGCAGGATGCGGTTCTTCAGGGTCTGGTGCCAGCGCTCGATCTTGCCTTGGGTTTGCGGGTGATATGGGGCACCGCGGACATGATCCATCTGCCGATCTTCCAGCCAATCGGCCAACTCGCCCGAGATGTAACTCGACCCGTTGTCACTGAGCAGGCGGGGCTTGTGCAGGACCTTCGCCTGATCACAACCCGAAGCCTGCAGCGCCAGGTCGAGCGTGTCGGTCACATCGCCTGACTTCATCGTCGTGCAAAGTTTCCAGGCGATGATGTAGCGGCTGTAATCGTCGAGGATCGTGGACAGGTAGAACCAGCCCCAGCCGATGACCTTCAGGTAGGTAAAGTCGGTCTGCCAAAGCTGGTTCGGTCGGGTCGTCTTGTCACGGAACTCGTCAGAGGCGGACAGAACCACATAGGCCGGGCTGGTGATCAGGTCGTAGGACTTGAGGATGCGATAGACCGAAGCCTCTGACACAAAATACTTTTCCGTGTCAGTGAATCGCACGGCCAACTCGCGCGGCGACAGATCGCTTTCCTGCAGGGCCAGGTCCTTGATCTTCTCGCGCACCGGCTCAGGGATGCGGTTCCAGACCCGCGACGGCCTGGGACTGCGATCTTTCAGCGCCTCAGGGCCGCCGGACAAATACCGATCATACCAGCGGTAGAAGGTCGTTCTGGGGATGCCGAGCTTGTCCAGCGTGCGCCTGGTCGGCAGGTGCGATCCTTCCACCAGCCGGATGATCTCCAGCTTCTCAGATGCGGGATACCTCATTCGCCGTCGCCCCCATCTGCGATCATGCTTTTTTTGAGCAGCCGCAACTCCAGGGCCTGCTCAGCGACAACCTCCTTTAGATCTCGGGCTTCACGGCGAAGGTCTTTGACCTCGCTCGACGTCGCCGCACGCGCCGTATCGCCCGCCAAGCGTTTCTTCCCGGCTTCGAGGAATTCCTTGGACCAGCTGTAATACAAGCTCTGCGCAATGCCCTCGCGGCGACACAGCTCTGCAATGCTGTCTTCGCCCTTCAGGCCGTCCAAGACGATCCTGACCTTCTCCTCAGCTGAGTACTGCTTGCGGGTGGCGCGACGGATGTCCTTGACGACCTTCTCGCCGTGGCTCTGCTTGGTTCCGGGTTTCTGTCTCATCTCCACTCCTTGGTGGTTACGATGTGTCAGAAACTCTCTCTTATCAAATCACCCTAAACTGTCCCATTGGCGCTGACGTCAGACA
>NZ_JWLE01000054.1:0-6977 GCF_000813785.1 Leisingera sp. ANG-DT | reverse complement strand
GTGAATTGCTGCCGCTGCCATCCAAAGCCACCTGGCCGTCCTTGGCGGCAAAGGCCACCAAGGTACCGCGGTCCGGGTCTGCCGGGGCCATGCCGCCGCCGCCGCGGGTAGTTTCCGTGGTTTGAGTTGTTTGTTCGCTGCTCTGTTCCAGTGCGATGGAGTCGCCCAGCGGATTGTCGCGGCAGCTGTCCAGGATCACGATCCGCATCTTGCGGGCCCGGTCGACCGCGCCGAGCAGCTGTTTCAAGGACAGCGACTGCCGCTGCACATCACGGTTGCTTGCGACTTTGGCATCTGCCGGGATCAGAAAGTTCTCGCCCTGCACCTCAATCCCGTGGCCGGCAAAATAGACCAGCGCCAGATCGGCGACTTCGGACCGGAAGGCAAAGTCATCCAGCAGCTGTTCCATCTCAGACGTGCCCGGATCCAGCGCCAGGCTGACGTCGAATCCGATGCCTTCCAGTGTATCCGCCATGGCAACGGCGTCATTGCGGGTATTTTCCAGCGGCGGCAGGTACTGGTAGTCCGCAACCCCGATGACCAGGGCTATGCGGTCAGTCGCAGCCTGCGCGCCGGCGGCGAGCAGCAGGCAAGCGGTGAAAATTAGGGGTTTGAAGAGAAACGACATGCGGATACCTGGGTTAGCGAATTCAGCTATGGCCCAATGTAGTCCTTAGCGGCAGAAAAGAAAAAGAAAATCCGCCGCTGGCAATAGCGGCGGACAGACCCTGCCCGAACCCGGACAGGGTCTAACTGTATCAGGTGCTGGCCATGCTGCCAGCCGACCGCAACCGGTCGCGCAGCTTTTCCAGGGTGACACCGGCCGCTGCCGCAGGCAGGTCCGCGGGGCCGGCCTCATCAACCTGGGCCTGCACGCGCCGGTAGAACCCGGAGAGCCCCGACAGTGTCTGGATAACCAGGTCGAAGTCCTGCAGCGAGCGCAGCTCCTGACTGGTCGGCGCGGTTCCCCGCTCCAGAACGTCGAGGACGACGTCCTCCAGCGCTTGCATCTGACTGCGGAGCTGTTCCATTTCCCACGCGGATGCGGCGCAGAGCTCGCCGAGGGCTTTGTCGGGACGCTCCATGATCAGAGCCGCCCGACGACCTGTTCGATGGCCTGCTTCATGGTTGCCACCGTGAACGGCTTGCGAACAATATTGTTCAGGCCGATCTGCTTGCCAACCTGGATGATTTCCGGTGTCGGCTTGCCGGTGACCAGGATGAAGCCGACACGCTGGGTCACCTGATGGCTGCGCAGCGCCTTCAGCAATCCGAGCCCGTCCATGCCTGGCATGTTGTAATCGGACAGCACCAGATGAACCGGGGTCTGGGTCAGCTTCTGATAAGCGCCCTGACCGGAGTTCTCGACCATGTAGTTCTTGATGCCGATCTCATCCAGGCTCTGTGTGATGATCCCCCGGCTCGTCGACATATCGTCAACAACCATGACGCGGAGAGAGTCTTTCAAGCTCATTTTTCTTTCCTTCTGCTCTGCTTGCAGCCGTGGACAGGGTTACCTGCCAGCGGGTGAGTTGACATAAGTGGTGATCCCGGCCGTCTTCAGGTGCTGCGCCGCCGGGCCTGACATGCGCTCGGAGTGACCGATGAAGAGGGTGCCGCCCGGGTTCAGGGCATTCTGGAAGGCGCTCCAGACCTTCTGCTGGGTCGGGTTGTCGAAATAAATCGCAACGTTCCGGCAGAAAATCGCATCGAACTTTCCCTTGAAAGGGAAGGGTTCAATCAGGTTCAGCACCCCAAAGGTGATCAGCTTGCGCAGGCTGTCCGGCAGCCGCCCGTCCGGGTCGCGCTTGGGCACCAGCTTGCTGTATTTGGCGTCGATCTGGGCCAGCTCGTCCTCGGGGTACTTGGCCGCCTGGGCATGGCGCACCACCACCGGGTCGATGTCGGTGCCCAGGATCTTGATGTCCAGATTTGCGGCTTCCGGACAGACGTCCAGCAGTGTCATCGCAATCGAGTAGGGTTCCTGCCCGTTGGAGCAGCCCGCCGACCACAGCCGCACCCGGCCGCCACGCCGTGCCTGTTCCACCANNCGTTGCGCAGGGTTTCGAAGTGATGCGGCTCCCGGAAGAAATGGGTCACATTTGTGGTCAGCAGCGACAACAGCCCGCTGCGTTCCTCGTCGGCATTGGGGCCGTCCAGGCTGGCAAGGTAATCCTTGAAGTTGGTGATGTTGCGCTGCCGCAGCTTGCGGGCCAGGCGCGACGACACCAGCGGCTTCTTGCTTTTCGCCATCGCCAGTCCGAAGTTCTTGTGCGCGAATTGCGCAATGGCTTCGAATTCCTGGTCTGACAGCGAAAAGCTGTCCGCGTTGGGAGTGATAGTACCTTCTGCGCTCACGGCATCACCTGCTCCGGAGCCGAGATCACCGCATCCAGATTGATGATGCGCACCATGGTGTCATCATGCGAGATGATGCCCTGGATGTACTCCATCGTGTTGCGGCTATCCACCGGCGGGGTGTCCTGGATGTCGTCCGGGTTGATCGAGATGATCTCGGAGACCGATTCTGCCAGCAGGCCGACCGGTTTCCCGTGCACGGAGACGACGATGACCACATTGCGCTCGCTGGCTTCGGTCTGCTGCAGGCCGAAACGGGCGGAGAGGTCATAAATCGGGATCACCGCACCGCGCAGGTTCATCACCCCGAGCACGTCGGCGGGTGCATGCGGCAGGATGGTCACCGGCGACCAGCGCCGGATTTCCCGGATCTGGGTTATCTTCAGGCAGAACGCCTGACCGGCCACGGTGAAGCTCACAAACTCGCTGTGTTCAGCGTGTTTCACTTCCTGATCGGTTTGCTTCACTTCAGCTTGCATTGCTCATTCTCCGCTCGGTGTCAAAGGCGGCCGCAGTGGGCGAGGCCGCGATGATGCTTTCAGGGTCCAGGATCATGGCGATCTTGCCGTCGCCAAGGATGGTTGCCGCAGCGACGCCCGGGATCTCCCCGCAGACGCCGTCCAGGCTCTTGATCACCACCTGGCGCTGATCGTGGATGTCATCCACCGCCAGGGCGCAGCGCTGGCCGGTTTCGGTCTCCACCAGCAGGTAGACGCCCGCTTGCTGATCGCTTTCGCGGTAGAGCCCAAGGCCGCCGGCCACATCGCAGATCGGCACGAAGTTGCCGCGGATCGACAACAGGGTGCCGTCGGCGCCCAGGCTGTTGATCATGTCGTCGCTGCCGCGCATGGTTTCGACGATCGAGGTGATCGGCACCACCATGGTCTGATCGGCAACCGACACCACCATGCCGTCCATCACTGCCAGGGTCAGCGGCAGGATGATGGTGAAGGTGGAACCTTTGCCCGGCGAGGATGAGATGTTGATGCGCCCGCCGAGACCGGTCACCGCATTTTTCACCACATCCATGCCAACGCCGCGGCCGGAGAGATTGGAAATCTCCTTGGCCGTCGAGAAACCCGGCGCAAACAGAAGGTTGTCGATCTCGCTGTCGGTCAGTTCCGCATTTTCCGGGATCAGCCCTTTCTCGATCGCAATCTGTTTCACGCGCGGGCGGTTCACACCGGCCCCGTCGTCCTTGATCTCGATGCAGACACTGCCGGAACGGTGGGAGGCAGACAGCCGGATTTCACCGATTTTGGACTTCCCGGCCGCTTCTCTGTCGTCTGGCTTCTCCACACCGTGGTCGACCGCATTGCGCAGGATATGCGTCAGCGGGTCTGACAACCGTTCGATGACAGTCTTGTCGACCTCGGTGTTTTCGCCTTCGGTGACCAGCTNNCCCTTCCAGCTCTGTCTCCACATCCCGGGTATCCGAGACGTTCAGGTTGGCGATCTGCTGGGCCAGCATCGAATGGTTGATGATAAGCTCCCCGACAGCGTTGATCAGCCGGTCCACCCGCTCGAGTTCGACGCGGAGCGTCGGCTTGGGACCGCCGCGCTGCTCCTGCTTGCCGCTCTCGGCTTTCGGGGCCGAGGCCTTTTCTTCGGCAGCTGCCGGCTTGGCTTCGGGTTCAGGTGCGGGGACCGGCGGCTCAAAAGGGGCTGCAGGCGCCTCCCCCTCAGGGGCAGCTGCGGCATCTGCGGCTGGCGGTGCAGCGAACATCGCATCCAGCGCGGCCAACGCATTGGCTTCCGCCTCGGCATCGCCATCACCGTTGATCGACAGCTCGCACAGGCCCTCGACGAATTCGAACACGGCCTCAACCTTCGAACGCGTCTCCTTGGTGACCAGCACCAGATCCCAGGCCAGATAGGCTTCGCTCATGTCCATGGCATCAAAGCCGGGCAGCTCATTCTCGTCCATGGTGACGGTCAGCTCACCCAGATCCTTGAGCGCCTGGAACAGGAAGAACGGCTCGTTGCCGGTGCCATACATTTCCTTCAGCGGCTGGAAGCGGATCCGGTAGGTCTCTTCCTGCGGTTCCGCCGGGGCGCCGCCCAGATCGCCAAGATCCATCATGGGCGCCGGGCCGCCGAGCCCCATCGGCTCGAAGGTGAGGTCTTCCTCTTCTTCCGGAATGTATTCATCCAGCGCCGCCAACAGCGTATCATTGTGCGCTTCGTCTATCTCGCCGCCGTCCCGGGCAGCCTCGACCAGTGCTGACAGTTGATCGCTGGAGCGCAGCAGCAGCTGGATCAGCTTCTCGTCCAGCTCCAGCCGGTTGGAGCGCACTTCGTCAAACACGGTTTCGAACCGGTGGGCGAAAGCCACCAGATCATCGAGGCCAAAGGCCCCGGCGCCACCCTTGATCGAGTGCACGGCGCGGAAGATCGCGTTGACAACCTCAGAGTCGTGATCGCCTCCTTCGATGGCGGTCAGACCCTCATCCGTTGCTTCAAGGAGCTCTTCGCACTCCTCAAAGAAGGTATCCTGAATCGAACCCGACATCTTAGGCCGCAGCTCCAGTCACGCGCTTCAGCGCAAAGATCAGCGAGGCATCATCAAACGGCTTGGTGATCCAGCCGGTGGCGCCAGCGCCGCGGGCACGGGCCTTCAGTTCAGGTGCGCTTTCAGTGGTCAGCACCAGAATCGGAACCTTGGAATTGATACCGGTGCCGCGCAGCTCCTCGATCACGCCGAAACCGTCGAGGTTGGGCATGTTGATGTCGGTGATCACCACGTCCGGATCCACGTCAGGGTACATGTCCACTCCCTCGCGGCCATCGACCGCGCAGTGATATTCAAAACCGGCCTCTTCCAGGGTCGCGGCCAGAAGATTCCGGATGGTGCGGGAATCGTCGATTGCCAGAACTTTGGTTTTCATGCTGTTTCCTCGTCTTCAAAACGGTTGGGCTCCAGCCCCAGAAGCGTCAGGGACTTGCGGCAGGATTCTGTGATGTTGGTGACTGCGAAGCCCGCCCCCTCGGACCGCCACTGCTGCTCTGCGCCAAGCAGAAGCTGCAGGCAGCGCGAAGGCATCAGGGCAACGCCGCTGCAGTCGATTTCGACTGCCTTTGCGCGCGCTCCCTGCAGGAAGGCGATCAGCGGATCCAGCTCCGCGAAGGCGTTTGGCAGATCCAAAACGTGCTTTTGCGTTTCCGTAGTCATTTTCGGCGATTCGCACCCCCGTTGTCGGCGATCAGTTCGAGTTCGATGGGGCAATTCTTAGGTGGCGGGACTTAACATTTGATTGCCGTCAGCCGCGCCAGGAGGGGGATTCATAAGGAGACCGGCGAAAATTTCGCGTCAGAAACCCGATCAATTTTTATCTGTGTTCTGACGGTCCGGAGAATCACCTGCGGCGGTTCAGCAGGCGTGTTTTCAGGGCTCCGCACAGCCTGCGGATGCATCTTTACCAGACCTTCAGAAAGTGACGCCGGAGCGCAGCAGAATCCGGCATGTTTCTGCATCGAAATGCGGCATGCGGCATGCGCCGTAAGCGGCAAATTAACACCTGGGACGCATTCTGACTGGCATCACTATTGCGGTGGCCTAGACCGCACTGCTCTTAGGAGGACGGAATGAAAACGTTCAAATCGCTCAAGCTGGCACATAAATTGCCATTGTTTGTTGTTGGGTTCGGTGTGCTTGTGACGGCGATTCTCGTCACCATCAGCACTATCAGCTTCCAAAAAAGCGCCGAAAAAACTGCGGAAGACCAGTTCCGCTCGATGGTGGCGGACCGGAAGTTTTCGGTGCAGACGCTGCTGGACGGAATTCATGCGGATGTGCAGACGCTGGCGGCGGTACCGTCAACAGCCACTGCCATCGAATGGCTGACAATGACCTGGAACGATCTGGATGGAAATCCAGGCCAGATCCTGCGCCAGGCCTATATCGACGACAACCCGAATCCGATCGGGCAGAAGCATCTTCTGGTGCGCGGCAAGGGCGAGTCGCCCTATCACATGCATCACGAGACCTTCCATCCGGCCTATAAGACGCTGATCGAAAGCAAAGGCTACTATGATGCCTTCCTGATCAACCTGGCCGGCGACATCGTCTACTCGGTGTTCAAGGAAAACGACTACGGTACCAACATGATGACCGGCCCGTTCAAGGACTCAGGTCTGGCCGACGTTTACCGTGCCGCCCTTGAAGGCAGCCGCGGCGAGGTCTTCTTTGCGGACATGAAGCCTTATGCGCCCTCCGGCGGCGCAGCTGCCGCTTTTGCAGCCTCTCCCGTGGTGAACGATGCCAATCTGACTGTCGGCGTGCTGGCGGTGCAGATCCCCGTGGATCTGCTGGGGGCCATCGTCAACAACGACCAGGGCATGGGGCAAACCACCCAGATATATCTGGCAGGCTCAGATATGCTTGCGCGGACCACATCGCGGTTCGAGGACGGCTATCAAGTTCTGTCGCAACTGCCTTCGGTCCCTCAGGTTACCACTGCATTTGACGGCGAGTCGCACGTCCAGAAAGGCGTCCCTGGGCTAAACGGCCATGCTGTGCTTGCTTATTCCGAGCCGCTGCCGCTGGAATTTGCAAATTGGGCGATCATCGCCGAGCAGGACTGGGCGGAGCTGATGGCCCCGGCAGCTGAGAAGCGCAA
>NZ_JWLE01000053.1:0-1313 GCF_000813785.1 Leisingera sp. ANG-DT | reverse complement strand
CCAAGGACATCAAGCTGCCGTTCTAAGAACCGGCAAGCAGATAGCGAAAAGGCGGCCCGTCAGGTGCCGCCTTTTCTTTTCCGCCTCAGCCCGTCTCGAGCCGGAACTTCAAAAAGCGCCGGCCCTCGTATTGCACCTCCCCGGTCAGCACCGCCCCCAGCCGCATCAGCGGCCGCAGGTGCCGCCGCGTCGGCGGCAGCAAGAAGGTGACAAAGGGAATGCGCGGATCCTGGCAGGCAAACGCCAATGCCTTGCGCGCGATGGCAGGGCCAAGGCCAAAGCAGTCCGGGCGCAGCACCAGGCCGAAATCCCACTCTGCGCCTTCTTTCTGGAACCCGCCCCAGCCGAGGTAATCTTCCCCGCGCAAAAACGCCCAATGGCCCAGCCCGTCGCGCTGCCAGCAGGCCTCCTTGGCCGCCACGAAATCCTTGGCCGCCTCCTCATCCCAAGCCCCTGCCAGCAACGGCATATGCTCGGCCATCCGCGGGTCTGACATGTGGCGGGCAATCTCCTGCGGCGGCACCTCCGTCAGCCGGCCAAAATACAGCTGGGGAGTTTCTCCTGCGTCTCGCGCTATCCCGTCGCCCATCCCGAACCCTCCGCCTTTCCAGGCGAGGCATACCCCTGGGCGCCGGAAAAACAAACCCCGAACATTTTACCGCGCGGCCCTTGCGCTCCGCGGTCCCGGGTGGCCTATATGGCAAGGAACCTTAAGGCCCGCGGCATGATCAAGAACTCTACCACCAACATCGAAGACCTGATTGCCCTGATGGCCAAGCTGCCGGGGCTGGGGCCGCGCTCGGCTCGGCGCGCGGTGCTGCATCTGATCCGCAAGCGGGCGCTGCTGCTGACCCCGCTGGCGGATGTGATGAGCGAAGTCGCGGCGACCGCCCGCGAATGCCTCAACTGCGGCAATGTCGGCACCAGCGAGATCTGCCCGATCTGCACCGACGAGGTCCGCGGCAACGGCGAGCTGTGCGTGGTCGAGGATGTGGCCGACCTCTGGGCGATGGAACGCTCAGGCGTGTTCAAGGGCCGCTACCATGTGCTCGGCGGCACGCTCTCCGCGCTGGACGCGGTGGGCCCGGAGGATCTGCGCATCCCGCGGCTGATCGACCGCGTGGCGACCGAGGGAGTCCGCGAGGTGATCCTGGCGCTGAATGCCACCATCGACGGCCAGACCACGGCGCATTACATCGCCGACCAACTGCAGGGACAGGTGAAGCTCACCTCCCTGGCGCAGGGCGTGCCGATCGGCGGTGAGCTGGATTATCTGGACGACGGCACAATTTCCGCCGCGATGCAGGCCCGCA
>NZ_JWLE01000052.1:0-1369 GCF_000813785.1 Leisingera sp. ANG-DT | reverse complement strand
CCGCCCGCCTGCGGGTCGGACGCCGGACGGACGCCGCACCGGGGCCAATCTCGGCCAAGGAACTTGGAATGCCGCAGCTGAAAGAGGCGCGTAAATGAAGACTTTGCTGTATGCCGCTACCTGCCTGGCCGTCTTCGGCCTCGCCTTCTGGGCCTACCGCGAAAACTACGCCACCCAGCAGGTGCTGAAAGACACCCGCGCGCTGCAGCGTGAAATCGGCACGGCGCAGGTTCGCCTCAGCGTGCTGCGCGCCGAATGGGCCTACCTCAACCGCCCGCAGCGCCTGCGTGATCTGGCTGACATCAACTTTGACAGCCTTGGCCTTTTGCCGCTGCGCCCGGATCAGTTCGGCCGCGTGGATGAGGTCTCCTACCCGGCGCCGCCGGAGCTGGAGATCACCAACGAGGTTGAAGTTTCCGGCCTGAATGCAGGGAGCCAGCCATGATCCGCACACCGCTCCGCCCGCTGGCCCGCATCCTCCACGCCCGCGCAAGCGGCGAAAACCCGGATGTGATCGAAGAGGAAAACATCAGCCTGCGCCATCAGGAAATGCAGGTGCAGGCCCGCCAGCGCGCCGAGGGGCGGCTTCTGGTGCTGGGGTTGTTCTTTGTTTGCGCCTTCGGGGCGATCATCGCCCGCATGGGCATGACCGCAGTGTCGGAACCGGCCGAGCCCGTTGCCAGCGTCCCCGGCGCCGCCATCGCCGCGCAGCGCGCCGATATCGTTGACCGCAACGGCAGCCTGCTGGCCACCAATTTCGAAACCCATTCCCTTTACGCCCAGCCGCCGCAGATGATTGACCCGGTGGGGGCGGCTGAGAAACTGGTTGAGATCTTCCCTGACCTCGACCGCGAGCGCCTGATCAAGGACTTCACCGGCAAGCGCAAGTTCCTGTGGGTGAAGAAGAAAATCAGCCCAGAGCAGCTCCAGGCGGTGCATGATATCGGCGATCCCGGCCTGATGTTCGGCCCCCGCGAAATGCGCCTGTATCCCAACGGCAGTCTGGCCGCGCATGTGCTGGGCGGGGCCGGGTTCGGCAAGGAAGGCGTGAACGCGGCTGAGGTGATCGGCGTTGCCGGTGTCGAACGCCAGTTCGACGACTACCTGCGCGACCCGGCCAATGCGGGCAAACCGCTGCAGCTGTCGCTGGACCTCACCGTGCAGGCGGCGGCGGAGCAGGTGCTTTATGGCGGCATGAAGCTGATGAACGCCAAAGGAGCCACCTCGATCCTGATGGACGCTCACACAGGCGAAGTGATCTCGGTGGTCTCCTTCCCGGACTTCGACCCCAACGACCGGCCGCGGCCGCCGACCTCCGGTTTTGACCCCTCCGACAGCCCGCTGTTCAACCGCGCGGTGCAGGGCGTGT
>NZ_JWLE01000051.1:0-693 GCF_000813785.1 Leisingera sp. ANG-DT | reverse complement strand
GCGCAGTGGCCGTGACCGGCCCTGGCGCAGCGGAGCACCTGCAGGAACTGCCCGCCGGGCTGGCCGCGCCGCGCGGTTTCAACAGCGGCGGATTCTGGGAGCTGGAGCTGCAGCTTTAAGCATCCAAAGGAGGTGCCGGAGTGGCCCTTGCCAATCCCGGCAGCGGTCCTTATATCGGGATTCGAGAGGTTGGCGCGGGCAAGCGCCTCGCCAACCTGGTCAGGTCCGGAAGGAAGCAGCCACAACGAGCCCCGCTTGGGTCGATGTCCAGCCTCTCACTTATCCCCGCCGCGCTGTGATCGAGACGCCGTTTTCCTGCGAGGAAAACGGCCAGGAAAATCGATTTTTCCTGGCCGGAATTCGCGCCGAATTCCGGCTGGCCTAGAACCGGCCGTTGTCTGCCGGATAGACGCCGAGAATTTCCACATTGGTGGTGAAATAGCTCAGCTCGTCCATTGCCAGCTGCACATTGGCATCCTCGGGGTGGCCCTCGATATCGGCATAGAACTGGGTCGCGGTGAACGAGCCGTCCACCATGTAGCTTTCCAGCTTGGTCATGTTGATGCCGTTGGTGGCAAAGCCGCCCATCGCCTTGTAGAGCGCCGCCGGGATGTTGCGCACCTGAAAGACGAAGCTGGTGATCATGTTGTGGGCACCGCGGCGGGTGTAATCAATATCCTTGGCCATGATCAG
>NZ_JWLE01000050.1:0-1151 GCF_000813785.1 Leisingera sp. ANG-DT | reverse complement strand
ATGGCTAAGGAAAAGTTTGAACGTAATAAACCGCACGTCAACATCGGCACCATCGGCCACGTTGACCACGGCAAGACCACTCTGACCGCGGCTATCACCAAATACTTCGGTGACTTCAAAGCCTACGACCAGATCGACGGCGCCCCGGAAGAAAAAGCCCGCGGCATCACCATCTCGACCGCGCACGTCGAGTATGAGACCGACAACCGCCACTACGCGCACGTCGACTGCCCCGGCCACGCCGACTACGTGAAGAACATGATCACTGGTGCTGCCCAGATGGACGGCGCGATCCTGGTTGTGAACGCAGCTGACGGCCCGATGCCGCAGACCCGCGAGCACATCCTGCTGGGCCGCCAGGTTGGCATCCCGAAGATGGTCGTGTTCATGAACAAGGTTGACCAGGTCGACGACGAAGAGCTGCTGGAGCTGGTGGAAATGGAAATCCGCGAGCTGCTGTCCTCCTACGACTACCCGGGCGACGATATCCCGATCGTTGCAGGCTCCGCTCTGGCGGCGATGGAAGGCAACAAGCCGGAAATCGGCGAAGAGAAAATCAAAGAGCTGATGGCGGCTGTCGACGAGTACATCGACACCCCGGCGCGTGCGGTTGACCAGCCGTTCCTGATGCCGATCGAAGACGTGTTCTCGATCTCCGGCCGCGGCACCGTTGTGACCGGCCGTGTCGAGCGCGGCGTGATCAACGTCGGCGACTCGATCGAGATCGTCGGCATCCGCGACACCACCACCACCACCTGCACCGGTGTGGAAATGTTCCGCAAGCTGCTGGACCGCGGTGAAGCGGGCGACAACATCGGCGCCCTGCTGCGCGGTGTGGACCGTGACGGTGTTGAGCGCGGCCAGGTGCTGTGCAAGCCGGGTTCCGTGACCCCGCACACCAAGTTCGAAGCCGAAGCCTACATCCTGACCAAGGAAGAAGGCGGCCGCCACACCCCGTTCTTCGCGAACTACCGTCCGCAGTTCTACTTCCGCACCACCGACGTGACCGGCACCGTGACCCTGCCGGAAGGCACCGAGATGGTGATGCCGGGCGACAACCTGAAGTTCGGCGTTGAGCTGATCGCACCGATCGCGATGGAAGACGGCCTGCGCTTCGCCATCCGCGAAGGCGGCCGCACCGTCGGCGCCGG
>NZ_JWLE01000005.1:0-671761 GCF_000813785.1 Leisingera sp. ANG-DT | reverse complement strand
CACAAATCAAACAATATCAATAACTTACGCAACAACAAAGTCAGCAACACTGACCAAAAACTCAAAGCCCGCTCAAACCCCGGACCAACCAAATCACACCAAAACCCAGCCAGAAACCACTTACCCACAGACTCAACAAACATATCCACAAAACCAAAACCAGGAATCAAAGAAAACAACTGCGACTCGGAAGCAAAACCGCCGCCAGGGAGGGCCGCCTCCCGGACCCCGGGACCAGATTCTCCGGACTAGGTCCGGCTGGGCGTTCCGGATGATTCCGGATGTTTGGACCGCTTCAGCACTGGCAAGCGCAGGGCCAAGAGAAGCAGGGTCAGCCCGAGGTAGATCAGCGGCTCGATCTGAAACCCTTTCGACAGCATCACAAAGTGCAGGCCTCCTAGCAGCGCAGCCGCATAAGTCAGCCGGTGCAGCCGCGTCCAGGTCCGGCCCAGCGCCCGCACGGACAGGTTATTCGAACTGAGCGCCAGCGGCAGCATCAGGACAAACGCCGCCATGCCGATGGTGATATAGGGCCGTTTCGCAATATCCGCGATGATCTGCCCCAGGATCTGCACATCCAGCACCAGCCAGACCAGCAGGTGGCACAGCACATAGAAGAAGCACAAAAGCCCAATTGCGCGGCGGAACTTCATCAGGTTCAGCCCCGCCAGCCGCCGCAGCGGCGAGACCGCCAGCGTCAGGATCATCAGCTGCAGCGCCAGTTCCCCGTATTCATGTTCCAGCGCCTTGATCGGCTCTACCCCCAGCCCGCCAGTGAGCCCTTGGTAAAACAGCCAAGGCGCGGGTAGCGCCCCGAGCAGGTAAACTGCCCAGACAGGCAGGCGGCGCAGAAGCTGATTCAGTGATCCCATCCGTTGTCGCCCCCCCATTAGAAGTATTCGGCCAGGTCCATGCCTTTGTACATCGACGCAACCTCTTCCTCGTACCCGTTATACATCAGTGTCGGCTGGCGCTTGGCAAACAGACCGCCGCCGATGCGGCGCTCGCTGGCCTGGCTCCAGCGCGGATGCGACACGTTGGGGTTCACATTACTGTAGAAACCGTATTCGCGCGGGTTGGCCATGTTCCAGCTGGTGGGGGGCTCCTGATCCGTCAGGGTGATCCGCACCACAGACTTGATCGACTTGAAGCCGTATTTCCACGGCACCACCAGCCGCAGCGGCGCGCCGTTCTGGTTGGGCAGCGGCTTACCGAAGATCCCGGTCGCCATGATCGACAGCGGGTGCATCGCCTCATCCAGGCGCAGGCCTTCGCGGTAAGGCCAGTCCAGCACCTTATAAGCCGTACCGGGCATCTCCGATGGGCGGTAGAGGGTTTCAAAGGCAACGTACTTGGCCCCCTCCTGCACGCCTGCCATATTCAAGAGATCGGCCAGCTCAAATCCCTGCCAAGGCACCACCATCGACCAGGCCTCAACGCAGCGAAAGCGGTAGATGCGCTCCTCCAGCGTCAATTCCCCCAGGATCTGCTCAAGGGAATAGTCGCCCGGGCGATCCACCAGCCCGTCGATCTTCACGCTCCAAGGCTGGGTGGTCATCCGGCCGGCATAGGCCGCGGGATCACTCTTGCCGGTGCCGAACTCATAGAAATTGCAGTAGCTGGTCACCTCTTCCCAGCTGTTTGGCTCAAGCGCCTCTTCCGCCTGCGCACGGCCGCCCAGCGCTGCGGCCAGCCCGGCACCTGCCAGCCCGGCCATGATCCGGCGGCGGTTCCAGAAATCTGCTTCCGGGGTTGCATCGGCAAGGGTCAAGTCATTGGTCCAGCGGCGCGCCATCTGCGTCTCCTGATATTGCGGGTCTCTCCTGAGGTAACGGTCCCAGGCGCAAAACCCAAAACATATCCCGTCACGACTGCGCGAGAGATTTGTAACGTTGGAAGCCCTGCCAGTATCGAAGAAAATCCGGCCCAGGGCGCCCCTGCTGACGCAAATGTGAAGCGGCCCAGCGCCCAATGGCCGGAAAATGCGCTGTGGCCGGACATTTCCTCGCTGCACCCAGTGCACGGTTTCACTATGCTGGCTGGAAATCAAAACCGCTCCGGGCAGACTAAGATGAAATCCCTAATTGCACCGCTGATGATGCTTGCCGCCGCCGTCCTGACAGGCTGCGCCAGCGCCCCCACGGCCACCAGGACCGATGTCGAGGCCCTGTCCCTCGCCATCCAGTCTCTGGATCCGCAGGTGGATGCAGATGAGGCCCGCCGCGCGGCGGAGATCGCTTACAGCCACTCTGCCCGGCTGGCAGAGCAGTACAATGTCACCACCTCGCCGATCATCCACAACACGCTGGTGAACAGCGGCGTCAAGGAGCGCGGCATCTGCGTGCATTACGCCGAGGACATGCAGGCGCGTCTCAACCAGGAGAATTTCCAGACGCTATCGATGCTGCGCGCCATTGCCGAGCCGAAGAATGAGTTCCGCATCGACCATTCCACCGCGGTGATCGCGGCCAAGGGCGACGGTATTTACGAGGGCATCGTGCTCGACCCCTGGCGCTATGGCGGCAAGCTTTACTGGTCAGAGACCACCGAAGACCCGCGGTACAACTGGGAACCGAGGTTAAAAGTTCTGCGACGTAAGTATGAGCGCAAGATGGCCAAGGAGGCCGCGGCTGGTTAAGCCGCCTTCAGCGCAGCTAGAGACCTGCCGCCAAGGCTGCCGCCCGGAACTGGCCAGGCGTCAGCCCGTATTCCTTCTTGAAGGCGCTGATAAAATTGGATGTGCTTTCGTACCCCGCCGCCAGACCAATACTGGTAATCGCATCGTCGGTGCTTTCCAGCATCTTCTTTGCCTGCTCCAGCCGGCGCTGCTTGCGCCATTTTGCGGGTGACGCGCCGAAGATCCGCCGGAACTCCCGGTTGAAAGTTGGAACTGAGCGCCCGGACAGCGCCGCAAGGTCCTCAGTGCGCAAATCGTGATCCGCAAAAGCCCGGGCAACATGAGCAACCGAGCGGTGGTGCTGCGTTCCCAAACTGCCCGCGAGCGTACCGGCCAGCTTGCTGCGGTCATGCAGCAAGGCAAGCAGCATGATCAGTTCAACCAGTTTCAGGCGCGCCAGATCCGCATCCACCTGCAAGCTGTCGTAGACCTCCACGATTCCGCTCATGAAGGCTGCCAGGCTTTGACTCGCTGGAACGGTTGCCAGACCTGCCTGTTCAGCTGCCTGCCCGCCGCCCAATCGTGGCAGCACATCGCTGACCAGCGCCGGGGACAGAAAGATCATCATAGCTTCCAACGGGCCATCATGGCTGCGGAAATCAGACTGCAAACGAACATTCGGTGGAATGATGACAAGTTCGCCTGCTTGGATTTCAGTGCAGGCTCCGCCAGTGTCAAAAAAACGCTCACGCCCCTTCAGCAAGTAGCAAATACAGATTTCGCTGCAGACAAATTCCAAGTCCCGCAGATCTGCGTGCAAAACCTTATGCAACAGCCGGCCATGCCTGCTCGACAGGATTTCCCTGGCAAAGGAAAAGGCCGCCAAAGCCTCAGGAATAACAATCAGCTTGTTCTGTGTGCGGGTCACGCGACTGTTCCACAGGTTGTTCCGTGCAGGCCGCGGCAAGCAGCTTTTTACACATACCGCAAACTAATGAAGGTTTCTGATCCGATTGCAATATCCTTGATCGGATCGCGTTAGCGGCGGCTGGGCACTGCAGGCAAAGAACGGGTCATCCAATGAGAAAAGGAGACCCCGATGAGCATTTGGGTAACGCTTGAGATGGAAGTGGCCGAAGGACAGTTCGAAAAACTGGAACCCTTCCTGGCGGAACGATTGCCGGCAGTGCGCGGCTTTGACGGCGCCCTGTCAGTCACTGTCTATTATGACGAGGAAACACGCAGCCTGCTGATTGCCGAAGAGTGGCTCTCCAAAGCGCATCATGCCAGCTACATCCAGGCAATTTCCGAAAACGGCGTCATGAACCAGCTTGTCTCCTTTATGACTGCACCTCCAAAGGTGCAGTACTTCAAGAGGCTGGTAATCTAGTGGCAGGAACCTGCGCCGGCATTTCGCGCCGTGATTTCATGGCCAGCACCGTTGCAACGGCTGTGGCAGTTGGCACGCTTCCATCATTTGCTTCAGCGGCAGCTCCGGCAGAAGTGCGGTTCCGTTTCGTGAAACTCCGCAAGTCCAGCACCGCAGGGTATCTGCAGGAACTGCGCCGGAACCAGTCGTCCTTCAGCCAACTGGTACTGGAAGGTGAGGGCTATTGCCTGGTTCTCGCCGGCGAGCGCTCCCACACCGGTGCGCACCGGCTGGAGCTGTAACGCACCTCTTCGCAAATCAAAGGCCCGCCATCTCTGGCGGGCCTTTCTCAATCTCTACCTCTCAATGCACCACGGCATCATCGGGTTTGGGCCGGTCCGACGTCCCCAGCCGGTCGCCGATGATCAGCCCGTCGCAGCCGGCCGAGACCGGAACGGTATCGCCGTCCTTGATCTCTCCCGCCAGCAAGGCCTCTGCCAGCGGATTCTGCAGCGCGCGCTGGATCACCCGCTTCAGCGGCCGGGCACCGAACACCGGATCATAGCCCTCATCCGCCAGCCATGTCTTGGCCGCCTCGTCCAGCTCCAGCGCGATCTTGCGCCCTGCCAGGCGTTTCAGCAGACGTGCCAGCTGAATCTCGACAATGCCGTCCATGTCACCCCGTGCCAGACGGTCGAAGATGATCGTCTCGTCCAGACGGTTCAGGAACTCCGGGCGGAAATGCGCCCGGACTGCATCCATCACGTCACGCCGCGCGTCAGAGGCATCGGCGCCCTCTGGCAGCTGGCTCAGGGCCTGCGCGCCGAGGTTGGAGGTCAGCACGATCAGCGTCTGCTTGAAGTCCACGGTGCGGCCCTGGCCGTCGGTCAGAACGCCGTCATCCAGCACCTGCAGCAGCACGTTGAACACATCCGGATGCGCCTTTTCGACCTCGTCGAACAGCACCACCTGATAGGGGCGGCGGCGCACCGCCTCGGTCAGCACCCCGCCCTCGTCATAGCCGACATAGCCCGGAGGCGCGCCGATCAGGCGGGCCACCGAATGCTTCTCCATGAACTCCGACATGTCGATCCGCACCATCGCGTGCTCATCGTCGAACAGGAAGCCCGCCACCGCCTTGGTCAGCTCCGTCTTGCCGACACCGGTGGGCCCAAGGAACAGGAAAGAGCCCAGCGGCCGGTTCTCGTCATTCAGACCTGCCCGCGCCCGGCGCACCGCATTGGCCACCGCGGTTACAGCCGCGTTTTGGCCGATCACCCGGCGGTGGAGCTCATCTTCCATGCGCAACAGTTTCTCGCGCTCGCCCTCCAGCATCTTGGAGGTCGGGATACCGGTCCAGCGCTCGACAACAGCTGCGATCTGCTCGGGCCGCACGGCCTCCTCGACCATCAGCCCCTGCTCTTCCTTCCTCTCGGCATCCGCCAGCTGCTTCTCCAGCCCCGGAATGACGCCATAAGACAGCTCCCCCGCCTTGGCGAGATTGCCCTCCCGCTTGGCGATATCCAGTTCCGCGCGGGCACGGTCCAGCTGCTCCTTCAGGTCACGGGCAGAAGCCAGCTTGTCCCGCTCCGACTGCCACTGCGCGGTCATCTCGGCGGACTGCTCCTGCAGCTCGGCCAGTTCCTTCTGCAGTTTTTCCAGCCGGTCTCTGGAGGCGGCATCGTCTTCCAGCTTCAGCGCTTCTTCCTCGATCTGCATCTGCAGGATCTGCCGGTCCAGCGCATCCAGCTCCTCCGGTTTGCTGTCCACCTGCATACGCAAGCGGCTGGCCGCCTCATCCATCAGGTCGATTGCCTTGTCCGGCAGGAAGCGGTCGGTGATATAACGGTTCGACAGCGTTGCCGCCGCCACCAGCGCCGCATCGGCAATGCGCACACCGTGGTGCAGCTCATACTTTTCCTTGATGCCACGCAGGATCGAGACGGTGTCCTCCACCGTCGGCTCCGTCACCATCACCGGCTGGAACCGGCGGGCCAGCGCCGCGTCCTTCTCCACATACTTGCGGTATTCATCCAACGTGGTCGCACCAACGCAATGCAACTCCCCGCGCGCCAAAGCCGGCTTGATCAGGTTGGCCGCATCCATCGCACCGTCGGATTTACCGGCACCGACCAGCGTGTGCATCTCGTCGATGAACAGGATGATCTCGCCCGCAGCCTCAGTGACCTCGGTCAGCACCGCCTTCAGCCGCTCCTCGAATTCGCCGCGGTATTTCGCACCGGCAATCAGCGCCCCCATGTCCAGCGACAGCAGTTTCTTGTCGCGCAAGCTCTCCGGCACATCGCCGTTGATGATGCGCAGCGCCATGCCCTCGGCAATTGCGGTCTTACCCACGCCCGGCTCACCGATCAGGACGGGATTGTTCTTGGTCCGGCGAGACAGCACCTGCATCGAGCGGCGGATTTCCTCGTCGCGTCCGATGATCGGGTCGATCTTGCCCTCGCGCGCCGCCTCAGTCAGGTCGCGGGCGTATTTCTTCAGCGCGTCATAGCCTTCCTCAGCTGTTGCCGAGTCAGCCGTGCGCCCCTTGCGGATATCGTTGATGGCTTCATTCAGCTTTTGCGCGGAGACCGCACCAGCCTCCAGCGCGTCCTTCGCCTTGGACTTCACCATGCACAGCGCCATCAGAAGACGCTCGACCGGCACAAAACTGTCGCCCGCCTTCTCGGCAATCTTTGCGGCCTCATCCAGCACCTTGGCGGTCTGCCCGTCCAGATAGATCTGGGCCGCGTCACCGCTCACCTTGGGCAGCTTGGCAACGGCGGCCTCCACCGCCTCCACGACACGGGCAGGCGCACCGCCCGCGCGGGAAATCAGGTTGCTCGCCAGCCCCTGATCGTCATCCATCAATGCTTTCAGAATATGCTCCGGCACCAGCCGCTGGTGCCCCTCGCGCATTGCAATGGTCTGCGCTGCCTGCACGAACCCCCGTGCACGCTCCGTGAACTTGTTCAAGTCCATCTTGCTCTCCTTTATCAAGCGCCCTGTTCTTGGCAGCGCCCGCTAGGCGGCACGCCCCGGTCCGGGCCTCAAGGTTCAATTTGGGAAGCGATCCTGCCGCTTCAACCCATATTCGCCGGAAAAGGTGAGCAAATCCCTGACCTGCGTCAACTTTATACCCGGACGCCCCCCCAGGCGCAGCCGCGCCGCGCACCAGCGCGGCGCCATGCCCAAAACTGTAATCTGTCCCGCCGGGACAGCTTCAGTTGCGGGAGCACCCCGCTGCGCCTTGCCGAACCGCCGCCCCTTGCGTATGAAACGCCAGTTTCACGCCGAACCGCCACCAAAGGACCCCGCCATGACCCAAGCCCCGCGCGCCGACGACCGCCTGATTGTTGCCATGGATGTCCCCAATGCGCTGGACGGTCTGAAACT
Source organism: Leisingera sp. ANG-DT (assembly GCF_000813785.1). Lineage (NCBI taxonomy): Bacteria > Pseudomonadati > Pseudomonadota > Alphaproteobacteria > Rhodobacterales > Roseobacteraceae > Leisingera > Leisingera sp. ANG-DT. Next base: position 664,379 of record NZ_JWLE01000005.1, on the reverse strand, counting down.
CGCCGAACAGCTCGGCGATGCGGTCTCCTTCTACAAAATCGGCCTTGGCATGCTCACCGGCGGCGGCCTGGCGCTGGCCAATGAGCTCAAGCAGGAGCACGGCAAGCGCATCTTCCTCGACATGAAACTGTTCGACATCGGCGCCACCGTGGAAAGCGCAGTGCGGGGCTTGGCGCAGTTCGACCTCGACTTCCTCACCGTGCATGGCGACCCCTATGTGGTGCGCGCGGCCAAGGAAGGCGCGGCCGGCAAGGACCTCAAGATCCTCGCCGTCACCATCCTGACCTCGCTCGACCGTCAGGACCTGGACGGGGCGCTGATCAAGGACGGCGCAGTGCAGGACCTGGTGCTGGAACGCGCAGGCAATGCCTTTGCCGCGGGCGCCGACGGCGTCATCGCCAGCCCGCAGGAGGCCGCCCTGATCCGCGCCCTGCCCGAGGCTGAAGGCAAGCTGATCGTCACCCCAGGCGTGCGCCCGGCCGGTGCGGACCTGGGCGACCAGAAGCGCGTCGCCACCCCGGCCAGCGCCATTGCAGACGGCGCTGACCATATCGTGGTGGGCCGTCCGATCTGGAAAGCGAACAGCCCGCGCGCCGCAGCCGAAGCCATCCTGGCGGAGCTGGCAGGCGTAAAAGCGTAACAAGCCATATCGCTTCCGGCACAGGCAGCAACGGGTGTATCGCCTTGCTGCAAGCTCTCCCCCCATCAGATTGCCTAAAAATTAGGCAGAAAGAAAAATGTGCGGCAGGTGCACCATTTCCCGGCCAGGCGCCTCACCGCCCGCCGGTGACGTAACGTCAAGTTGCTCTTTTCGCTGACGAAACCCGCAGTCAGGGCTATTTCTGCGCCAAATCGTCCTGTGCCTCAAAAAGCACACCCGCCAAACCCGCAGCCAATGCACGGCCCCGCAAACTTTGCGAAACAGCGCCATGTGGGAGATTCTCATATTGAGACACTCCCCAGACGGGCTTTTCTTCCTGAGACCCGTCACCTTTCCCCCCGCACACCAGCGGGGGATCTTTCTTTTCAGCCGCAGTCACACTGGCCGCACCGCAAGATATTCCCGCAGCCGGTCCGCAAAATGCGGCACTGCCATCGGGTGTGCGCAATAGGTCTCTGGCGCCATCAGCGCCCAGCCCTGCCCCTCATCCCCGAACCGAACCGCGCTGACTGTCTCAGCAGGCAGATGCGCAGCAAAGAACCAGACCCGCCCGTGCGGCCGCTGGTACGCTCTGGACCAGATCAGCAGATCAGGCTTCAGCACCAACCCCACCTCTTCATAGGTCTCGCGCAGCGCGCAGGCTGCCGGGCTTTCACCCGACTCACGCCCCCCGCCCGGCAGATCCCAATGCCCGGGATAGGGAATATCCGGCTTGTCATCGCGCTGGATGACCAGCAGATCCTGCCCCAGAAACACCGCCAGCTTTGCGCCGGCAAAATCTTCGCCTGCTGTTGTCATGATCTGTCACTTGGCAACCGGCCGCGCTAAAGACAAGCCTTCCGCCGCAAGTTAAACTTGCCCATCCAAGACCACAGCCCGCCATACCCATGCACGCCCTTTGCCGAGACTGCCTCAGCCAGATCGCCCCTGCCCGGCGCTGCCCCCATTGCGGCAGCCCGCGGATCAAGGCGCATGCGGAGCTGTTTGCCCTCACCATCGCCCACATGGATTGCGACGCCTTCTATGCCAGCGTCGAAAAACGCGACAATCCGGAGCTCGCCACCAAGCCGGTGATCATCGGCGGCGGCAAGCGCGGCGTGGTTTCCACCGCCTGCTATGTCGCCCGTATCCGAGGCGTGCGCTCTGCCATGCCGATGTTCCAGGCGCTGAAGCTCTGCCCTGACGCCGTGGTGATCAAGCCGCGGATGAGCGTCTACGTCGAGGTCAGCTGCGAGATTCGCAAGATGATGAACGAACTGACCCCGGACGTGGAGCCGCTGTCGCTGGACGAGGCCTTCATGGACCTCACCGGCACCGAAAAGCTGCACGGCGCGCCGCCCGCAGTGATGCTGGCCCGGCTGGTCAAGCGCATGAAGGATGAGCTGGGTGTCACCGGCTCCATCGGCCTTTCCCACAACAAGTTCCTGGCCAAGGTTGCCTCCGACCTCGACAAGCCGCGCGGCTTTTCGGTGATCGGCAAGGCCGAGACGGGTGATTTCCTGCGTGAAAAACCGGTGCGGCTGATCTGGGGCATCGGCCCTGCCGCCCAGGAAAGCCTGGACAAGGCCGGCATCCGCACCTTCTCCGACCTCTTGCGCTGGGACCGCGAGGCCCTGCACGTCCGCTTCGGTTCCATGGGCGACCGGCTCTGGCATCTGGCCCGCGGCCAGGACCGGCGCCGGGTCTCGGCGCATGAGCCGATCAAGTCGATCTCCAATGAGACCACCTTCTTTGAGGATACCGCCAGTCTGGAGGTGCTCGACGGCCACCTGTGGCGGCTGGCTGAGAAAGTGTCGGACCGGGCCAAGGCGCGGGAGCTGGCGGGCCGGGTGGTGACGCTCAAGCTGAAACGCGCCAACCATTCGGCACTGACCCGGCGCGTGACCCTGCGCAGCCCGACCCAGATTGCAGACCGCATCTACCGCACCGCCCGCGGCCTGCTGGATCAGGTCGGCGACGAAGGCCCCTACCGGCTACTGGGCTGCGGGATATCAGACCTGGTTCCCGAATCGCACGCTGATGAAACCGGCGACCTCTTGGACCCGAATGCGGGCAAACGGGCAGAGGCCGAACGCGCCACGGATGCCATCCGCAAGAGATTCGGCGACAGCGCCATCCTGAAAGGCCGCGCCCTGCGCTGAAGGTGACGCAGCTACTCCGCTGCCAGCGGCAGCTCCTCCCGCCCGATTGCCGCAATTTCGGCCACCACTTGGCGCAGCAGCTGCTGCAGCGCTTCAAAATTCGCATTGGGCCGGATATTGGCCTCGTCCATATAAAGCGCCCGGTCGATCTCAATCTGCACCGCATGCTGGCGCCGCGAAGGGCGGCCATAGGTCTGGGCAATATAGGCACCGGCAAAGGGCGTGTTGCGCGCCACCTTCAGCCCGGCCGCAGCAAAAGCCGCCTCAATCCGGTCAACAACTCTGCTGTCCGCGGCTGCCCCGAACCGGTCACCCAGCACGATCTCCGGCCTGCCCGTGCCTTGCGGTGCCATCGCCTCCACCGCTTCGTGCGGCATCGAATGGCAATCCACCAGAATCGCCTGCCCGAACTGCCGGTGCGACTGATCCAGCAGCCCCTTCAGCGCCTTGTGGTAAGGCTGCCAGCAGTCCTTGATCCGCCGCTCCGCCTCCGCCCGCGGCAGCTTGCCGCTGTAGATCGCCCGGCCATTGGCCACCACCCGCGGAATCACCCCAAGTCCAGAGGCCACCCGCGGATTCTGGCCGCGCCGCTGCACCCCTTCGATCACCGCCGGGTCCAGCTCATCCGGCGCGCGGTTCAGATCCAGATAGGCCCTTGGCTTCAGGGCCCGCAGCAGCGGCGCCCCAAACTCCGGCGCTGCCCGGAACAGCTGGTCCACAAAGGCATCTTCTGAGCTGCGGATCTCTTTCCGCCCCAGAATCGACTGTGACAGAAAGGAATCGGAATAGTCCGCGCCGCTGTGCGGAGAGGCAAAAACCACTGCCGAGGCCAGTTTCTGCGGGGAAATCACGGAAAACGCTGTATCAGGCATCCTTGCTCCGGTGCTTCTTGTGCAAGAAACAGCATATCGCGGAAATTTCTGCGGTCAAAAGCTCTTGCGCACGCCGGCGACTCTATTTATAGACCCCCTCACCGGCGCGGCACCCCGCGCCCCTTTCACTTCTAAGGGGCAGGAACGCAGCGCAGGCCAGAGTGGGCGATTAGCTCAGCGGTAGAGCACTTCGTTGACATCGAAGGGGTCACAAGTTCGATCCTTGTATCGCCCACCATTCAATTCACTGCTTCGGCTCCGGCCCAAGCACCCGCTAACCCAGGCGCTGGTTCGCGCCGCAGACAAGGAGAGAGACCATGAAGGTCAAGAACTCGCTCCGTTCGCTGAAGAACCGGCACCGCGATTGCCGGGTTGTGCGCCGTAAAGGCCGCGTGTATGTGATCAACAAGACCCAGCGCAAGTTCAAAGCGCGCCAGGGCTAAGATCCACCACAGCGACATGCAGAAAACCGCATCATCCGATGCGGTTTTTTTGCGTTTGGGGGGTCAGTCCGGACAAGCGATGCAAAGACAGAGCGCGTTCCAGGCCGGGCAAGGCAACAGCTGATTGCGACTTTCTGACTGTTTCAGTCGGAAATTCATTGCATCTGCCGCCAGATGCTTTAATCGACTGTTTCAGTCGGAAAACTGATCTAACCAAGAACGGGACATCCAATGCTGAAAGCCACAACCGTAATGGCCGGCGCGCTGAGCGCAGCTGTTGCCACCGCCGCTGCTGCCGAGGGCGAGCTGAACATCTACTCCTCGCGCCACTATGACACCGACGAGCAGCTCTATTCGGATTTCGAACAGGCCACCGGCATCACCATCAACCGCATCGAAGGCAACGCCGATGAGCTGATTGCCCGGATGAATGCCGAAGGCGAAAACTCCCCTGCTGACATCCTGATAACCGTTGACACCTCGCGCCTGACCCGCGCCAAGGAGGCGGGTGTCCTGCAAAGCATCGACAGCGACGTGCTGGAAGCCCGCGTCCCCGCCTACCTGCAGGATCAGGACAACCAATGGTTCGGCTTCAGCCAGCGCGCGCGCATCATTTTCTACGACAAGAATGAGGTGGCAAACCCGCCGCAGACCTATTTGGATCTGGCCGACCCTGCCTACAAAGGCAAGGTTTGCATCCGGTCGTCCAAGAACACCTACAACCAGACCCTGCTGGCCTCGATCGTGACCCACCACGGCGCTGAAAAAGCCCGCGGCTGGGCCGAGGGCGTGGTCGCCAACATGGCCCGCGATCCGCAGGGCGGCGACACGGACCAGATGCGCGGCATCATCTCCGGCGAATGCGATATTGCCGTTGCAAACAGCTATTACTTTGCCCGCTCGATCCGCAAAGACGTCAAGGGCATCTCCGAAAACCGCGATCAGATCGGCTGGCTGTTCCCCTCCCAGAACGCGGAAGGCGCACATATGAACCTGTCGGGCGGCGGCGTGGCCGTGCATGCCCCGAACAAGGAGAACGCCATCAAGTTCCTGGAATACCTTTCCAGCGATTCCGCCCAGGCGTATTTCTCCGCCGGCAATGACGAATACCCGGCGGTGTCCGGTGTCGGCCTGGCCCCGTCGATCGCGGCCCTTGGCCATTTCAAACCGGATGACGTGAACCTGTCCGAGGTCGCCAAGAACCTGCCCGAGGCACAGAAGATCTTCAACGACGTCGGCTGGAAGTAACGCCAGCCTTCAAAGAAACTGGAAAAGCGCGGCTCTGGCCGCGCTTTTTTTTTGCCTGTACGTTTCCCAAATGGCACAGCAGCCGCCAGTTTGGCGAAAGTTCGAAGCAATCCCAGCTTTTCCTAGACCCGCCACCACCACATGCCTATAGGTTCGCGCATCTTGAAATTAGGGGGGAAACATGCAGTCGGGAGCACGCCGCGCTCTGGAGGAACAGAGCCTATGAACCGGTTGCCAGTAACGATTATCAGCGGCTATCTGGGCGCGGGCAAGACAACGCTGATCAACCGCCTCCTGGCAGAGGATCACGGGTTGAAACTGGCCGTGATCGTCAATGACTTCGGCGCGGTCAACATTGATGACGCCCTGATCCAGGACACTGAAGGCGGCAAGATCGCCCTGACCGACGGCTGCGTCTGCTGCACCATGGGGGATGACCTGTCTCTGGCGCTGCGCACCGTACTAAACCGCCCGGAACAGCCCGACCACCTGGTGATCGAGGCCAGCGGCATCTCCGATCCCGTTGCCATCGCCAATTCCGTCCTGAATGAATCCGGCCTCAGCTACGGCGGCATCGTCTCCCTGGTGGATGCGGAAAACGCCGCGACCCTGCTGAACGATCCGCTGGTAGCCCCGCAGGCAGAACAGCAGATCCGCACGGCCGATCTGGTGATCGCTACCAAATGCGATGACCTGAATGCAGAGCTTTCAGCACTTCTGGCCAAGGCCGGCGCCCGCACCCCCACCGTGCTCAACACCTCTCCGGTGGCAGAACTTCTGTTTGACGTGGTGCCGCTGCCCAAGGGCCGCGCGGTCGCGGCGCACCCCTCCTATACCACCTGGCAGCACCGCAGCAGCACCGTTCTGGACCGCCGCACGCTGGGGGACAAACTGGCAGAGCGGCCAGCCGGGCTTTACCGGATGAAAGGTTTCGTGCTGACCACCGGCGGCGCCTATGAGCTGCACGTCGTGGGCCGCCATGTGGAGGCCAAACGCTGCGAGGCGGAGGAGACGCTGCTGGTCGGCCTCGGCCCGGCAGACCGGATTACCCGCGACGAAATCGAGGCCTGGTGGGCGGCATAAGCCGTCCCCTTTGCAGAGACGCGCCAGGAAAATTCGAATTTTCCTGGCAAGAATTTTCCAAAATTCTTGCGCCTACCGCCGCCGTCCAACCTGGCGGCAGATCAGGATCACCGGCAGCAGCCCCACCGCCATGATCACCAGCGACGGCACTGCCGCACCTTCCAGCCGCTCATCCGCGGCCAGCCGGTGCGCCTGCACCGCCAGCGTGTCGAAATTGAACGGCCGCATGATCAGCGTTGCCGGCAGCTCCTTCATCACATCGACAAAGACAATCAGCAGCGCCGTTAGCAGGCTGGGTGTCAGGATCGGCAGATGCACCCGCCGCAGCATCCCCATCGGCCCCTGCCCCAGCGACCGCGCCGCGGCATCCATGTTCGAATGCATCGTCGCCTGGCCGCCCTCATAGGCGCCAAGCGCCGCCGCCATGAACCGTACCCCATAAGCCGCCACCAGCAGCCAGATTGAACCTGTCACCAAAAGCCCGGTACGGATCCCGAAGGCTTCGCGCATCCAGGCGTCCAGCGCGTTGTCAAAGGCGGCGAAAGGCACGATCAGCCCCACCGCAATCACCCCGCCCGGCACCGCATATCCCAGCCGAGCGAAATAGGCCGCGGTCGCGGACAGCCGCCCGGGCCGCAGCCGCTGGTAAAAGCCCAGGCACACCGCCGCCGTTACGGTCAGCACCGCCGCCGCCGTGGCCAGGGTGATCGAATTGGTTGTGAAATCGATGTAACGGCGGCTGAACAGGTTTTGTTCGGAGTCAAAACTCATCGCGAACAGCACCGCCACCGGCAGCAGGAAGCCCAGCACCACCGGCACGGCGCAAAAGAACACGGCAATCGCCGCCTTGATGCCGCCCAGCTCGGCTGGCGCCATCTGGCTGTGATGCTTGCCCGCGTGATGGTATTTCGCCCGCCCGCGCGTCGCCCGCTCCACCACCGCCAGCGTCAGCGCAAACCCCAGCAGGCACAGTGCCAGCTGCGCCGCGCCGCCGCGGTCGCCCAGCGAGAACCAGCTGGTGTAGATGCCGGTGGCAAAGGTCTGCACCCCGAAATAACTGACCGTGCCAAAGTCCGCGATGGTCTCCATCACCGCCAGCAAAACGCCCGAGGCAATGGCCGGCCGCGCCATCGGCAGGCTGACCAGCCAGAACGCTTGCCAGGAATTCTTGCCAAGCGCCCGCGCCGCCAGAAAGGCGCCTGCGCTCTGCTGCATGAAGGCCGCCCGCGCCAGCAAGTAGACATAGGGGTAAAGCACCAGCACCAGCATCGCCGCCGCCCCGCCGGTGGAACGGATCTCCGGGAACCAGTAGTCCCGCGGCCCCCAGCCGGTCACCTCGCGCAACGTGGACTGCACAATGCCGGGATGATCCAGGATATGGGTATAGGCATAGGCCAGAACATAGGCCGGAAAGGCCAGCGGCAGCACCAGCGCGACTTCCAGCAGCCGGGCACCGGGGAACCGGGTCATCGTCACCAGCCAGGCGGCGCCTGTGCCGATTGCAAAGGTGCCAAGCGCCACCAGCGCCACCAGCGCCAGCGTCGTCAGCGAATAGCCCGGCAGCACAGTCCCGGCCAGGTGGCTGATCGTCTCCGTGCCGCCAAAGGCCGCCGCCAGCGCCACTGCCACCATCGGCAGCAGGCAGGACAGCGCCACCGCCCAGGCCAGCACAGCAAAGACACTGCCCCCGGTTCTGCCGCCGCGGCGGCGCCCGTGCGGCGCGTATTCTATGGGATCATTGGCAGCGGTCATGTGCGGCAGTCTGGGTCCAGCTGATAGGTCTCACCGCCCTATTTCGACTATTCCAGTCAGAAATTCCAGCCGAAAGCGCGGCACGGACCGGCCCTTCCAAAACAGCAAACGGGCGCCGGATAACGGCGCCCGCATCAACTGCTTCCATGACGGTCTCAGTCGTAGGTCCGCTGATCCTCAATCACCAGACCGTCCTTGGGCAGAGCATCCGGCGCCACCACTTCGACCTTGCCCTTGAGCTTCAGAACCTCGATCACCGACCGGGCAAAGACCGCCTCGTCGCCGCCCTTGGCTTCGATCTGCACAGTCATCGCATCCATCTCGCCGTCGCGGCTGGCAATCACCCGCGCCTTGACGATCTCGTCATGCTTCTCAACCAGCGCAGCCACCTGCTCCGGGCGCACGAACATGCCCTTGATCTTGGTGGTCTGATCTGCCCGGCCCATCCAGCCCTTGATCCGCATGTTGGTGCGGCCGCAGGGCGAGACACCCGGCATCACCGCCGACAGATCACCAGTGGCAAAGCGGATCAGCGGGTAATCGGGATTAAGCGTTGTCACCACAACCTCGCCGACCTCACCCGCCGCCACCGGGTTGCCGGTGCCGGGGGTGACGATCTCGACGATCACATGCTCGTCGACAATCATCCCCTCCATTGCCGGGCTTTCATAGGCGATATTGCCCAGATCGGCAGTGGCATAGCACTGCAGGCAGGAAATCCCGCGGTCGAGGTACTCCTGGCGCAAGCTGGGGAACAGCGCACCGCCCCCCACTGCGGCCTTGGAGAACATCAGCTCCACGCCCATGGCATCGGCCTTGTCCAGGATCACCTTCAGGTAATCCGGCGTCCCTGCATAGGCGGTGGCACCTACATCATGCGCCGCCGTCACCTGCAGCTCGGTCTGGCCGGTTCCGGCCGGCAGCACCGCGGCGCCAACCGCCCGCGCACCGTTTTCAAAGATCATGCCGGCAGGCGTCAGATGATAGCCGAAACAGTTCTGCACCACATCGCCCTGGCCGATGCCAGCTGCATGCAGGAACCGTCCCATGCGCCACCAGTCGCCATCCACGCCGCCCGGCTCATAGATCGGGCCCGGACTCTGGAAGATATGGGCAAAGCCGGTTGCGGGCTTGACGGTGAAGCCGCCAAAGGGCGGATGCGCCGCCTGTGCGCGGCTCAGTTCGGATTTGCGCAGCACCGGCAGCGCGGCCAGCGCCTCCACCGAGGTCACGGCTGCGGGGTCCACCCCGTCCAGCAGGCTGGCGTAGCCGGGGGCGGATTTGGCGCGGGCGATCTGCTCCGGCAGCGCCTGGGCCAGGCCGGCGGCGCGTTCATCTGCGCTGCGGGTTTCAAGCGTGTCAAAAAAGCTCATCACATCATCTCCCCGCATCAGCTCAGCCACCTCTTGCGGCGGCGGTAGGACCGCACGTCGCGGAAGCTCTTGCGCCCTTCGTCCGACATGCCGAGGTAGAATTCCTTCACGTCCGGGTTCTCCCGCAGCTCTGCTGCAGGCCCGTCCATCACCACCCGGCCGGATTCCAGGATGTATCCGTAATGGGCATAACGCAGAGCGACGTTGGTGTTCTGCTCCGCCAGCAGGAAGGTCACGCCTTCCTGTTCGTTGATCGACTTCACGATCTCGAAAATCTGCTCCACCAGCTGCGGCGCCAGGCCCATCGAGGGCTCGTCCAGCAGGATTGTCTCCGGCCGCGACATCAGCGCGCGGCCCATCGCCACCATCTGCTGCTCGCCACCCGAGGTATACCCAGCTTGCGACTTGCGGCGCTCCTTCAGGCGCGGGAAATAGTGATAGACCATCTCCAGGTCTTTCTGAATGTCGGCACCGCTGTCACGGCGGGTATAGGCGCCGGTCAGCAGGTTTTCCTCCACCGTCAGGTGCTCAAAGCAGTGGCGGCCTTCCATTACCTGGATGACGCCCTTTTTCACCAGTTCCGCCGGGTCCTGCTCATGCACATGCGCACCGCGGTACTTGATCGACCCCTTGGTCACTTCCCCGCGTTCCGAATGCAGCAGGTTTGAGATTGCCTTCAGCGTCGTGGTCTTGCCGGCCCCGTTGCCGCCCAGCAGCGCCGTGATGCCGCCCTTGGGCACATTCAGGCTCACGCCCTTCAGGACGAGGATCACGTGATTGTAGATCACCTCGATATTGTTGACCTCCAGCAGGGTCTCGGCCTGCACATCGGAAGTATCGGCGGCGGTGTTCGCTGCATCCAGCATCAAAGCGTGTCCTCATACCTGTCCCGGTTCTTCTCCGGGACCCTGTTTGCGTGGCGCGGCGGCTCCCCGCCGCACCGTTTCTTCCCGGCCCCGCCAAGGCAGGGCCGGACAGAGCCCTTAGCTGCAGCCGGGCTCGATGTTGTTCTCAGACGCGTAGGCGGCGGAGTCTTCTTCGATCAGCTTGCCGATCACTTCGGTGTCGGACGGTTTGAAGTCCGAGATCAGCGACCAGGTCTTGCTCTCCGCATCCCACTGGGTCACGCCCACCAGGCCCGGGCCGCCGTGGTTCTCGCAGGAGACGTTGAAGGTCGGGCCGAAGTTCGGCATCCCCAGCGCTTCCATCTTGGCCTCATCGATCACCAGCGCTTCCATGCCGTCGCGCATCATCGCCGCGGTGATGTCCGCAGTGCCGTGAATCTCCTGCGCGGTCTTGGCGGCCTCTGCTGCCAGCATCGCCGCGTACATGCCGCGGTTATACAGCACGTTGCCCACCTGATCGCCGGCGCCCGCGGCCTTGCCCGCATCAACAACGTACTTCTGGATGTCGTCAAACACCGGGAAGTCACGGCCCACGTTGTGGAAGGTCACCGCCTTGTAGCCGTCGGCCTTGGCGCCTGCCGGCATCACGTCATGCTCGGCACCGGACCACCACACGCCGATGAAGTTCTCCATCGGAAAGCGGATGTTGGCGGCTTCCTGGATCGCCACCTGGTTCATCACGCCCCAGCCCCACATCACGACGTTGTCGGGACGGTCACGGCGGATCTGCAGCCACTGCGATTTCTGCTCCTGGCCGGGATGGTCGACCGGCAGAGCAATCAGCTCAAAGCCGTGCTTCTTGGACAGCTCTTCCAGGGTGCGGATCGGCTCCTTGCCATAGGCGGAATTGTGGTAGATCAGCGCAATCTTCTTGCCGCTGATGTCGCCGCCATTGGATTCCAGCAGGTAGTTCACCACGCCCGAGGCGCCGTTCCAGTAGTTGGCCGGGTAGTTGAACACGTGGCTGAACACTTCACCGTTGGCAGCCGAGGTCCGGCCATAGCCCATAGTGTGCAGCGGGATGTTGTCCGCGGTCACTTTGGGGATCAGCTGATAGGTGATGCCGGTGGACAGCGGCTGATAGATCAGCGCGCCCTGGCCCTTGGTGGACTCGTAGCATTCCACACCCTTTTCGGTGTTATAGCCGGTCTCGCATTCGATCACCTTGGCCTTGACGCCGCCGATGCCGCCATCGCGCTCATTCAGCAGGGTGAAATAGTCGTTGTAGCCGTCCGAGAACGGGATGCCGCCCGCCGCATAAGGCCCGGTCCGGTAGCTGAGGTCCGGGAACACCAGGTCCGCCATTGCCGGACCGGCTGCCATCGCGGCGCCCAGCGCCAGTGTGGTCAGTGTCTTTTTCATCGGCTTAAATCCTCCCTTTGGTCTTATCCGATGGTTTCCAAAAACGGGGGTGGTCTTACTTTTCTCCCCGCCAGCTCTCGAGGCCGCCCGCATCAGTGCGGGAAAGGCCACAGTCTCAGTTTCTCCTTGGCAACGCGCCACAGCTGCGCCATGCCGTGCGGTTCCGCGATCAGGAAGACAATGATCAGCGCCCCGACGATCACCAGCTGGAAATGCGCCACGATATCGGTGGGCCAATTCAGAAGATCGACGCCAACCACCTTGAGGATCACCGGCAGCAGCACCAGGAAGGCCGCACCTGCAAAGGATCCGAAGATCGACCCCAGCCCACCCAGGATGACCATGAACAGAACCAGGAACGATTTCTGGATGCCGAAGGCCTCGCCAACCTCGACCGCGCCCAGGTACACGGCAAAGAACAGCGCGCCGGAGATGCCGATGAAGAAGCCGGAGACCGCAAAGGCCGTCAGTTTCGCTTTCAGCGGGTTCACCCCGATGATTTCGGCAGCGATATCCATGTCGCGGATCGCCATCCAGGTCCGGCCCACGGTGCCGCGGGTCAGGTTGCGGGCAATCAGCGCGCAGACCGTCAGGAAGATCAGGCAGAACAGATAGGTGGCCCAGGCCGGCGCGTTGGGGCCGGTGATGATGATGCCGAAGGTATCACGCTCCGGCGCGTTGATCTGGCCCGAGGCGGAATAGTTGTAGAACCACGGCACCCGGTTGAACAGCCACACCAGGAAGAACTGCGCCGCCAGCGTTGCCACCGCCAGGTAGAACCCCTTGATGCGCAGGGACGGCAGGCCGAACAGCACACAGACAAACGCGGTGATGCCGCCCGCCAGGATCACATGGATGAACATGCTGACCTCCGGGAAGGCGGTCATCAGCTTGTAGCAGGCATAGGCGCCCACCGCCATGAAACCGCCGGTGCCAAGGCTGACCTGCCCGCAGTAGCCGACCAGGATGTTCAGCCCGATCGCCGCGATCGAATAGATCAGGAAGGGCAGCAGGATCGCATTGGCCCAGTAGTCATTGATCAGGAAGGGGATAAGGCCAAAGGCCACCGCCAGCACCACATAGTACCGGTAACGGTCGAACTTGATCGGAAACGTCTGGCTGTCATCGGCATAGGAGACTTTGAAATCCCCGGCTTCACGGTAGAACATGTCTCAGATGCTCCCTTTCTGTTGCGCGTTGGCACTCTTGCCTGCGCGGATACTGTTGTTGGTTGCTGCGGCGCTCATTCGATTTGCCCCCACTGGGCCTGCGCCGCGTCGCGCTGATCGCGCGTCATCCGGTTCGAAGGTTTGGCATAGCCGCTGCGCTCGCTGCCGCGCACCAGCCGCAAATAGGCGATGATGCCGGTAATCAGCCCGGCCGAGGCCAAGAGCGCCGCGGTCACCACCTGGGTTTCGCTGTAGCTTTCCGCCGTCAGCGCCAGGTAGCCGAAGGCCCAGAAACCGGCCCAGGCAATCACGTTGATGACGGCGATCAGCTTGGTCATACCGCACCCCCGGCGTTAACCACTTTGTCAGATTTCCCGGCTTGGACACATTTTGCCCACTTCTTTGTGGAACCCTGTTCGCGGGTAGAGTGAGTGGAACAAATGACCGTGATTTTCGAGGAAATCCGGCGGCTGGAGGCCGCGCTGAAGAAGGGTGACATATCCGAGGCCGAATTTTCCAAGGCCAAGGGCCGGCTGCTGGAAACGGTGGAAGACGCAACCGTGCTGCCGCCCTTTGAGTTTGAGCCGCCGCGGCGGCAGGCTTCCAAAGCAGCGCCCGGCCCGTGGGGTACGGTGCTGATCGGGCTGCTGATGGCCGGGCTGCTGACCTTTGTGGCCGGGCAGCTGATCGGCAACATCACCATCGCCTTCACTCTGGTCGCCACGGTCTGCGCCGCCATCGTTGTCGCCGCCTTCCGCCGGCTCGAGGGCTGAGTGTTCCCGGAGCAGATCATATGAGCCTCAGACCCGTTCAATGATCTTCTCCCCGAACAGACCCTGCGGACGGAACACCAGGAACAACAGCGCCAGCACATAGGCAAACCAGTTCTCAGTCGCGCCGCCCACCAGCGGGCCAACCGCGAATTCGAACAGTTTCTCGCCCACGCCGATGATCAGGCCGCCAACGATAGCGCCGGGGATCGAGGTGAAGCCGCCCAGCATCAGAACCGGCAGCGCCTTCAGCGCGATCAGCGACAGTGAGAACTGCACGCCGGACTTGGTGCCCCAGACGATGCCCGCAACCAGCGCCACGAAACCTGCGACCGACCACACCAGAACCCAGATGAAGTTCAGCGAGATGCCGACCGACAGCGCCGCCTGGTGGTCATCCGCAACCGCGCGCATCGCCCGGCCCTGCTTGGTGTACTGGCTGAAGGCCACCAGGCCCGCCACCAAGAGCGCCGCGATCACCGTCGCCACGATATCCAGATTGTCGATAAAGAAACCGTAGCCGAAGATGTTGAAGGTGGTCTCGTCGATCCACAGGTTGATGCCCTGCGGCAGGCCGACGTCCAGCGTCTTGATCTCGGAGCCCCACATCAGATCGGCGACGCCTTCCAGGAAGTAGGCCAGCCCGATGGTGGCCATGAACAGGATGATCGGCTCCTGCCCGACCAGATGCTTCATCACCAGCACTTGCACCAGCCAGGCCAGCAGCACCATCACCGCGACCGTCAAGGCAATCGCAACGACGCCAGGAACATTCCATCCAAAGTGGGTGACATGGCCGCCAAAGACCGCATTGATCAGATGCGAAAACGGCACCTGCCCCTGCATGATCCCCACCAGCGTCATCGCCGCAAACAGCGCCAGAACGCCCTGGGCATAGTTGAAGATGCCGGAGGCCTTGTAGATCAGGACAAACCCCAGCGCGACCAGCGCATAGAGAACGCCCGCCATCAGGCCATTTAGCGTCACTTCCATCGCAAAGACGAGTTGTTCGGGCATTAGAGGCTCTCCTCGGAATTCTGCGCTGCGGCGGTGCACAGGGGGTGCACAGGGGGTGTACGGGTGTCACCCTGCCGGAGCCGGGTGTTGCTGCGGTGCAACTCAGTCATGGCTGACCCCCAGGTAGGCGTCGATCACATCCTGGTTGTTGCGCACCTCATCCGGGGTGCCGTCACCGATTTTCTTGCCGTAATCCATCACCACGACCCGGTCGGAGAGGTCCATCACCACACCCATGTCGTGCTCGATCAGGGCGATGGTGGTGCCGAACTCGTCGTTCACATCCAGGATGAAGCGGGACATGTCCTCCTTCTCCTCGACGTTCATGCCGGCCATCGGTTCGTCCAGCAGCAAAAGCTTCGGTTCCGCCGCCAGCGCCCGCGCCAGTTCGACCCGTTTCTTCAGGCCATAGGGCAGCCGTGCCACCGGGGTTTTGCGGATGTGCTGGATCTCCAGGAAGTCGATGATCCGCTCCACCACTTCGCGGTTCTCGGTCTCTTCGGCCTCGGCCTTCCCCTTCCACAGGGCCTGCGAAAACAAGCCTGTTTTCATATAGTTAAGGCGGCCCGTCATAACGTTGTCCAGAACGCTCATACCTTCGAACAACGCGATGTTCTGGAAGGTGCGGGCGATGCCCTGGCGCGCCACCTCATAGGGGCGCATCGGCGGGCGTTTCTTGCCGTGGAACAGCACTTCGCCTTCCTGCGGCACATAGAAGCCGGAGATCACATTAAGCATCGACGACTTGCCAGCGCCGTTGGGCCCGATGATTGCGCGGATCTCGCCCTCGCGGATGTCAAAGGAGATGTCCTGGATCGCCACCACACCGCCAAAGCGCAGGGTGATGTTCTTCATCTCCATCACCACACCGCCGATGGTGCGGCCGTCGTCAGTCACATAGCTTAAGGAATTGTCAAGCATAACAACGGCCTCCATATTTCTGCCGCATAGAAATTTTAAGATTTCCATGCGATACTTGTTCAAAACGAGCAGCAAGGAGATCGACGTTATGTTCGGCGAACTTGAGCATTCCTGCCTTCTGAAGATGGCACTTGAATGCAAGCAGATGGGCCTCAGCCAATCCGAAAGCCTGGCCTCCATCATGGAGCAGACTCACGGGTTCAGCTCCCCCTTCAAGATCCAGCAGGTGGTCAACACGGCCTACAATCCCGGCCTCAACCCCGACCTGATCTGAGGGTGACCCGGCCTGCCCGGCACGGGGCGGGAAATTATCCGGTGAAACGTGCATCATTCCGCGGCCACCTTGTGAACCGCCCCAGGCTTCACGTCCGCATCGACAATTGTCAGCGTCGCCTTGATGGAGCCCTTGCGGCCGTCCTCATAGGTCACTTCCGTCACTGTCGAGACCTTTTCCGAGCCGTCGTACAGCGCGGTAATGATGTCGTCGAACTTCTCTTCCACGATGCGGCGGCGCACCTTGCGGGTACGGGTCATTTCACCGTCATCGGCATCCAGTTCTTTGTGCAGCACCACAAAGCGGTGCACCTGGCAGCCCGACAGCATCGGGTCCTCCGCCACTGACTTATTCACCGCTATGACATGCGACCGGATGGTCTCCAGCACCTTCGGATGACCTGCCAGCTCCTGATAGGAGGCATAGGCGATATTGTTGCGTTCCGCCCAGTTGCCGACCGCCGTCAGGTCGATGTTGATGAAAGCCACGCAGCGGTCGCGGCCATTGCCAAACAGCACCGCTTCCAGAATGTCCGGATAGAACTTCAGCTTGTTTTCCACATACTTGGGCGCAAACATGCTGCCGTCGGCCATCTTGCCCACGTCCTTGGCGCGGTCGATGATCCGCAGATGGCCGGAGCCTTCCTCGAAGAAGCCCGCATCGCCGGTGGCAACCCAGCCCTCAGCATCCTTGGTTGAGGCGGTGGAGTCCGGGTTGTTGAAGTATTCAACAAAGGTGCCGGGCGAGCGGTAGTGGATCTCGCCGCTGTCGTCGATCTTGATCTCGACCTCCGGCGCCGGCACGCCAACGGTGTCGGCCCGCACCTCGCCATCCGGCTGGACGGTGATGAACACGGTGGCCTCGGTCTGGCCGTAAAGCTGTTTCAGGTTGATGCCCAGCGAGCGGTAGAAATCAAAGATCTCCGGCCCGATCGCCTCGCCGGCGGTGTAGCCCACACGGATGCGGCCATAGCCCAGCGTGTCCTTCAGCGGGCCATAGACCAGCACATTGCCCAGCGCGTATTTCAGCCGGTCCATCAGGCCCACAGGGCGGCCGTCCAGAATGTCGCCGCCGACTTTCTTGGCGTGCGCCAGGAAGTGGTGGAACATCTTGCGCTTCAGGGCGCCTGCGTCCTCCATCCGGATCATCACATTGGTCAGCTGGCCTTCGAACACCCGCGGCGGCGCAAAGAAATAGGTCGGCCCGATTTCGCGCAGGTCGGTCATCATAGTGTCCTGGCTCTCCGGGCAGTTCACGCAGAAGCCGCACCAGTAGGCCTGGCCGATCGAGAAGATGAAGTCGCCCACCCAGGCCATCGGCAGGTAGGAGAGTATGTTTTCGCCTTGGGTCAGATGATCGAACTCTGAAGAGTTCTTGGCGCTTTGGATCACGTTGCGGTTCGACAGCACCACGCCCTTGGGCTTGCCGGTGGTGCCGGAGGTATAGAGCATCACGCAAGTGCTGTCATAATCCAGCTTGGCCTGCCGCGACTGCAGCTCACCGATCAGCTCATCATGGGCGGCGCGGCCCTGATCCTGAATATGGCTGAACTGGTGCAGCTGGGTGTGGTCGTATTTCCGCATGCCGCGCGGATCGAGATAGATCATATGCTCGAACTGGTGCAGCTGATCCTGGATCTCGATCACCTTGTCGGCCTGCTCCTGATCGCCAACGATCACGAAGCGCGCGCCGCAGTGACCCAGCACATAGGCCATCTCCTCGGCTACCGCGTCCTGATAGAGCGGCACCGGCACAGCGCCCACCGCTTGAGCGGCAACCATCGACCAGTAGAGATAGGGACGGTTGCGCCCTATGATGGCGACAAAGTCGCCTTCCTTCACGCCAAGGTTGATGAGGCCCAGCGCCAGCGCCTCGATTTCCTTTGCCGTTTCGGACCAGGTCCAGCATTGCCAAATGCCGAATTCCTTTTCCCGGTAGGCCGGCGCATCCCCGAATTGCGCCGCATTGCGTTGAAGCAGCGCCGGCAGGGATTGCATACCCTGGGCGCCCGTCTGCATCTGAGCCAACTTTCTCTCCTCCCTTTCCGGCGTTACTGCCGGACTGGCCGCTGCCCGCGGCTCTGGCCCCGATTAGGGACAGCGGTAGAGTAGCCCGTCAACTTTTTCCTGATGTTTTCCCAAATCTTACGAATTGTAACAGCCCGTTTCGCCTTATTTTAAAGGCTGTTACGCTAGCCTTCGTAAGGTTGCATGAGCGAAACCTTGCAGCGCAAGGTAACAGTCCGCCCGCATTCGCGCGGGATACGAACGAATGGACAGTGTTTCGAATCAAGCTCTACTGGTGGATTTATGAAACTTTTGATCAGCCTGCCTACGTTTAGTAACGGCACCCAGAAACTTTCAACAACCATAACGTGATCACTGTTTTAACGCCGCAGCACCGGGACACCCCGCGGCCGAATGGCAATTTGCCCTGAACCTGCCCCGGTGCTAGCCATGATCCGGGGAGAGCCATGAACCGGACAAGCAAACAACACGCCGCAATGACCACCGCCGGGCTGAACCTGATCGCCCAGGCGCTGTCGATCTATGACAACGACCTGCGGCTGTCGGTCAGCAACCGGCGCTTTCAGGAAATGTTCAACCTGCCGGACCACCTGGTGCAGCCCGGTGCCTCCTTTGCCGAGACAATCCGTTTTCTCGCTGAAGCCGGGGAATATGCGCCGGAAAGTGACATAGAGGAGATCGTTCAAAGCCGGGTTGAGCAGGCGCTGGATTTCGTGCCGCATTACCTGGAACGCGAGCGGCCCAACGGGCAGATGATCTCGATCGAAGGCTCGCCGCTGCCGCAGGGCGGCTGGGTTACGGTCTATACGGATATCACCCGCGCCAAGCGCGCCGAGCAGCTGCTGCGCTCCCGCTCCGAAGAACTGTCGGAGAAACTGATTACCCATACTGAGGAACTGTCCGCCGCCAACCGGCAGCTTGAGGCCGCCAACACCGCACTGGAAGAGACCAAGCGCCAGCTGACGGAAATTGAGGGCCGCACCCGCCTGACAACGGAAATGATGCCTGCCCATATCGCCCATGTGGATGCGGACGGTTATTACACCTATACCAACCGCCGCCTCAGTGCAGTGTTTCCGGGGCGCCCGTCGGATATCCTGGGCATGCATATTTCGGATGCATTGGGGGAGGCCGCATTCGAGCGGATCGAGCCGCATCTGCTGGCTGCCTACAAGGGCGGCAGCCCGGTTTTCGAGTTCACCGAAAGCCACGGCAGCCGCCGCATCAGGGTCGCTTTCACCCCTGACCAGCAGGGCGGCGTCTATATCCTGTCGATGGATGTGACCGAGGAAACCCAGGCCCGCGTGGCGCTGCAGCAGGCACGGCGCCGCGAGATGGCGGCGCAGATGACCAGCGGTCTGGCACATGATTTCTCCAACCTTCTAACCATCATTCTGGGCATGCAGGGCAAGCTGGAGAAGATGGGGCTGGGCGGTGAAGCCAGCGATCTGGTGCAAGGCACCCTATCTGCAGCGCGGCGTGGCGGGCGGCTTTTGAACCGGATTGCCGAGATGACCAGCCAGCGCACCCTGCGCCCGCAAGCGACGGATATGCACGCGCTGCTGGACGAACTGAAAGTGCTGGCATCACCTTCACTGCCGCAAGGACTGGGGCTCAGCATTCTCGACAACCTGCCGGATCAGGCGCTGCTGCTGGACGCGGGCAAGCTGCAGGATGCATTGCTGAACCTGATCCTGAATGCCCGCGACGCCTGCGGCACTTCCGGCCAAATCACGGTCAGCGCCCACTCGGTCGGCCAGACGTGGGTTGAAATCACCGTCACCGATACTGGCCCTGGTTTTTCGCCGGAAGCACTGGAAAAAGCTCTGAACCCGTTCTTCACCACCAAGGGCAGCGAGGGCTCCGGCCTAGGCCTGCCGATGGTCTATGACATGGCAAAACTCGCGGGCGGCGACATGCGGATTGGCAACGGCATCAGCGGTGCCGCGATCACCTTGCGCCTGCCCTACCGCCCGGCCCCGGATGCCGGCGGCGGCATGGCGCTGCTGGTTGAAGACAGCGAGGAACTGCGGGCCGCCTTCCGCGATATGCTGATCGACCTCGGCTATTCGGTGATTGAGGCTGCCAGCGTGGACGAGGCCTGCGCACTGACCGCCGACCTGCCGGACATCGCGCTGGTGCTATCGGATATCATGCTGGAGGGCAGCGCAACCGGCGTTGACTTGGCCGTCCGGCTCGACGGCTCCGGCCTGCCCTGCATCCTGATGACGTCCTTGCCCGTCAGCGATCCGCTGTTCCGCAAGGCATTGAAATGCGGTCCGGTTTTGCGCAAACCTTTCACCATCCACCAGCTCTCTGAGCTGATCCAACCGGAGCCCGCCGCATGACATCCCCCTTGGTCACCATATTGGATGACGAGCCGGAAATCCGGCAGATCCTGACCGACACGCTGGAGGATGCAGGCTTCCGCACCCAGAGCTTTGCCCGCGCCCGCGAATTCGAGGCAGCCCTGAACCGGGTCACACCGGACGTCTGCCTGGTGGACTTGTCGCTGCCTGATACCGACGGGTTGGCGCTGGTGCACCGGCTGGCGCTGGAACAGGGAGCGGCAGTCATCATCATTTCCGGCCGGGCGCAGGTGCAGGACCGGGTGACCGGCCTGGAACTGGGCGCTGACGATTATATCACCAAGCCCTTCGATCCGGCAGAGGTGGTGGCCCGCGTCCGGGCCCGCCTGCGTGCTGGCCCGCGAACCGCAGCGCCCGCCAGCAACACCGCAAGGTTTGCCGGCTGGACCGCCCATTTCGACCGCTACGTGCTGGAGGATTCCGAGGGCACCGAGACCCCGTTCTCCCATGCCGAAGGTGAGGTGCTGCGGCTGTTCCTGGACAGCCCCAAACGGCTGATCTCCCGCGCACAGATGCAGGAGATGCTGGGTGGCGCGGCCGGTGACAGCTTTGACCGGGCGATGGACGTGCGCATTTCGCGCCTGCGCACCAAGCTGCGCGAAGACCCTAAAAACCCGCGGCTGATCAAGACGATTTACGGCGCAGGCTATATCTTTTTGGGCGATGTCGACTGGGCCTGACCCCGCTCAGGTAGAAAAGCACCCAGACCGCACTACGCTCCTGTTGATAGACAAAAGGAGCGAAAGATGACGCAGTTGCAGTATTTTACCGCCCTTTCGGGGCTTTGGGTGGCGCTGGCCTGGCTGCCCTATATCCTTGACCGGGTCATGGTCCGCGGGCTGATGGGAGCAATGGCCAATCCCGGCCCCAGCGACCTGCCGCAATCGCTGTGGGCGCAGCGCGCGCACCGGGCGCATATCGTTGGAGTAGAACTATTTGCCGCCTTTGCGCCGCTTTCCGTTCTGGCGATGCTGGTGCTGCCGCCAGAGGATCAGCCCGGCACCTTGGGCCTCAGCTTCTTCCTCGGCATGGCAGCGCATTATGTCGTCTACGCCATCGGCATTCCGGTGCTGCGCACGCTGGCCTTTGCGGTGGCGGCGCTGTCTTCCGCGCTGCTGGGGCTTACGCTGCTGGGCACTGCATAGAGATTCTTGCCCGGGCGAATCACTTGGCATAGAATCACCCCATGGCCACCTGTCTGCTCTACCGCCAAGCCCCCTCGCGCCCGTCGCGGTTCTACCGCATTGAGCTGGCGATGAATCTGTTCTCCGAAGTCTCCGTGCTGCGGGAATGGGGCGTGGCCGGCGGCAACGGGCAAAGCGTGATCAATATCTACGCCAACCTGCGCGAGGCTTCGCTGGCCGCTGACAGGCACCGCAACCGGATGATCAAGCGCGGCTACGGCCGGGCCTGACCCGCGCCGCTCCAGCGGCGCCCGGCCAAACTGTGACGGGCCTCTGACAGGAGGCCGGGAACAGGCGGGAGATCACCCGGCCAGGGCGCGGGCAGCGCGGTCCAGAACTTGCAGCCCCAGCACCAGGTCCTCCTCGTCCGTATCCTCGTCAAAGGCATGACTGATACCGCCAATCGACGGCACAAACAGCATCCCAGCAGGCATAACCGTTGCCAGATTGGCCGCATCATGCAGCGCGCCGGAGGGCATCTTCTGCCACTTGCCGGGTGCCAGAGCCTGCGCTGCCTCGGCCAGTTCCGCCTGAAACCGTGCATCCATCGCCGCCGGTTCTATACCCATCACCGGGCCAAGCTCAGCCTTTACACCTTGATCCGCAGCAATCTCCCGCGCGGTCTCCTTGATGATGCCCTCCATACTTGCCAGCCGACCGGCATCTGCATCCCGCCACTGCATGGAGAACTCCACCCGCCCCGGAACCACGGAGGACGCATTGGGGTGCAGCGCCACATGGCCGATGGTCCAGACCGTGGCGGGTGTCACCACATTCAAAAAACGGCTGTTTAGAGCCGCATTGAAGGAAGACAGCGCCTGGAACGCGTCCCGGCGCAGGTGCAT
Source organism: Leisingera sp. ANG-DT (assembly GCF_000813785.1). NCBI lineage: Bacteria > Pseudomonadati > Pseudomonadota > Alphaproteobacteria > Rhodobacterales > Roseobacteraceae > Leisingera > Leisingera sp. ANG-DT. The sequence continues at coordinate 641,963 of NZ_JWLE01000005.1, read as the reverse complement.
CGGCGTAGTGCCTGCATGGTTCTGCCGGCCCTCAAACGTGATCCGCATATCCCGGATGCCGACAATGTCCGTCACCACCCCGATCCTCAGGCCGGTTTCCTCCAGATAAGGGCCCTGCTCGATATGCATTTCAAGGAACCCGGTGAACCTGTCATGCGGCAGGAAATCCCCGGCCAGATCCGCCATCTGCGCCCGCATGTCCGCAAGGCTGTTGCCCTGAGTGTCAGCAAACCCGTCCGCCTCTTCCAGTTCCAGCTTGCCGGTCCAGACATCAGAGCCGGTCAGCACCCCGAACCGCCCCTCTTCATCCTGGAAGCTGACGCAGGAAATGGGCGGCCCGCCATCCTCCTTGGCGGCGCGGGCAACCTCAAGCCCGGCAATCACGCCCAGCGCGCCGTCCAGCCAGCCGCCTTCGGGCTGGGTGTCACTATGCGACCCCAGCAGCAGGCTCTTCCCGGCCGCCAGTCCGAAAAGGTTGCCGAGCGGGTCGAAATGCGGCTCTAACCCGGCGCCTTTAATACGTTCCGCCAACCATTTGCGCGCGGCGATGTCAGCGTCCGAGTAGGCCTGCCGCACCACGCCCTTGCCCGCACCTGACGCGCCAAAGCTGCGCAGCTTATGCAGGTCATCAAGAAATCTCTGAGGATCAAGGGGCATGGCAAGTCTCCAATCTGGCAGATGCACCCTGCGCCATGTCTTTCGCGCCTACAATGAATTTGGCAGACGCAGTTTCAAGCCGCCCTTCCCTCTGCCTGCAAGCTCCCCTAAGACTCCCCCGGTAACAACGGAGCCGCTGCCCCATGTCCCACATCACGCTGATCCGCCACGGCCAGGCCAACACCCAGGCCCGCGACGAGGCCAGCTATGACCGGCTCAGCGATCTGGGCCACCAGCAGGCGGCCTGGCTGGGCGACCACCTGCGGGCCAGCGGCAGCCATCATCCGCGTGTCTATTGCGGTACTCTGACCCGCCATATCGAGACCGCAGCCTCAATGGGCTTTGCAGAACCGGTACAGGACGCGCGGCTGAACGAAATGGAGTACTTCACCCTCGCCGAGGCAATGCGCGATCAGCACGGGTTGCCCATTCCGGAAGAGCGTGAGGGGTTTGTCGACCATCTGCCAAAGGTCTTCGCCGCCTGGGCAGCCGGCGACATTGCAGAGCCTTACGAGAGCTGGTCGCAATTCGAAACCCGCACCCGCCAAGCGCTGGAAGAGATCGCCGTAGGCGACGGCCCGGCCTTGGTGGTGACGTCTGGCGGGCTGATCTCCATGGCAATGCGGCAGGCGTTGGGGCTGGACACCGCAGGCATGGCCCGGATTGCCCTGGCGGTGATGAACACCTCCATGCACCGGCTGTTCCCCATCGGCGGCCACTGGAGCCCGGTTTTGTTCAATGCGGTGCCGCATCTGGAAGCGCCGGACCGGCATTTTGCCCAGACACATCTCTGAGACATAAACGGGAGGGACGACATGCAGCTCTACTATGCCCCCAATACCATCTCGGTGGCCGTCGCCATCGCGCTTGAAGAAGCCGGAATAGACTATGAGGCGGTCAAGATCGACTTTGCCGCCAAGGAACAGACCGGTGCGGCCTATGCCCAGATCAACCCCAAGGGCCGGGTGCCTGCGCTGGCGGTCGAGGGCGGCATCCTGACAGAAACCGGCGCGCTGCTGGAGTACATCGCTGACATGGCTCCGGAGGCGGGCTTGCGGCCGCAGGACCCGGTTCTGCTGGCACGGATGCGCGAGGTGATGTTTTACCTCGCCTCCACCATGCATGTGAACCACGCGCACCGCTTGCGCGGCGCCCGCTGGGCCAAGGAACGGACCAGCTGGAAGGACATGCAGAAGATGGTGCCGCAGACCATGACGGCCTCCTGCGAATACCTCAGCCAGTTTGGCCTGCGCGGGCCATTTGTGCTGGGGGACGAGGTCAGCCTCGCCGATTGCTACCTTTACGTGGTTTGCACATGGCTGGAAGGTGACGGGGTGAGCGTGGCAGACTTCCCGAAAATCCAGAACTTCATGACGGCAATGGAACAGCGCGAGTCTGTACGCGCGGTCTATGCCAAGGGAATGCTTTGAAGGACATGACAATGACGCATCTGTGGGTACGGGCCGAGCAGCGCCCCAACGAAGACCGGGTGGGCCTGACGCCCGAAGGCGCCAAGGCTCTGCAGGCCGCAGGCATCAAGGTCACGGTCGAAGAAAGTTCTGTCCGGGCAATCCCGCTGCAGGGCTATGTCGATGCTGGCTGCGAAATCGTGCCAGAAAACTCCTGGCCCGGCGCGCCTGCAGACGCGATCATCTTTGGCCTGAAGGAATTGCCCGAGGACGGCACCCGGCTGCCGCACCGCCACATCATGTTCGGCCATGCCTTCAAGGGCCAGCACTCCGGCAAGGCTTTGCTGGAGCGGTTCAAGTCCGGCGGCGGCACGCTTTATGATCTGGAATACCTGGTCGACGAGACCGGCCGCCGGGTTGCCGCCTTTGGCTACTGGGCGGGCTATGCCGGCGCCGCGGTGACGCTGAAAGCCTGGGCCGCGCAGCAGCGCGGAGAACTCTGCGGCCCGGTTGGTGTCTACGGCGGCAAGGATGCCTTGCTGGCAGACTTGGGCGCGGAGCTTGACGCCCTGAACATGGACCGCCCCACCGCGATCGTGATCGGCGCGCTTGGCCGGGTCGGCACCGGTGCGGCCGACCTCTGCGAGGCGATGGGAGTCGCTGTCACCAAATGGGACATGGCGGAAACCGCCAGCGGCGGCCCGTTCCCGGAGATCCTGGCCCATGACCTGTTCCTGAACTGTATCTTCGCACGTCCGGGCACCCCGGTCTTTGTCCCGCGAGAGGCCCTGACGGCGGACCGCAAGCTGACCGCCATCGGCGATGTCGCCTGTGACCCGGACAGCGATTACAACCCGGTGCCGGTCTATGACCGCGCAACCACCTGGGAGGCCCCAGCACTGCGCGTTGCCGAAAACCCGATGCTCGACGTGATGGCAATCGACAATCTGCCGTCGATGCTGCCGGTGGAGAGCTCCCAGGATTACGCAGCTCAGCTGCTGCCCTCGCTACTGACGCTAACCGATCTGGATAGCGGCGTGTGGGGCCGGGCCAAGGCCACATTCCTGGAGCACTTGCCCCAATGAACGCGACATACATCGGATTTCTGGCGGCCCTCCTCGGCACCATCTGCTGGCTGCCGCAGGCCTGGAAAGCCTGGGCAACCCGGGACACCGCCGGTCTATCGCTGCCCGCAAACATGATGTTTCTCGGAACCGTCAGCCTGTGGTTGATCTATGGGCTTTTGGTGGGCGATGCGCCCATCATTCTTGCCAATGCCTGCACCATCGTCATTGTTCTGGCGATCATCGCAGCGATCCTGAAATACAAGAAAGGGACTGACACATGACTATTCACTGGTGCGGCACCGGCCTGTCGGCAATCCCCGGCTTGCGCCGTCTGCTGGAAGCGGGCCATGACGTGGCGGTCTGGAACCGGACCACCGACAAGGCGCGCGAGGCCGTGGGCGACCTGACCACCAACATTCACGCCTTCAGCATCGCCAACCTGGGCCAGATGCTGAGCCCCAAGGACGTCATCGTCTCGATGCTGCCCGGCGACTGGCATGTGCCGCTGGCGGAGCTGGCCATCGAGCACGGCGCGCATTTCGTCTCCTCCTCCTACATCGCGCCGGAAATGCGGGCGCTGGACCAGAAGGCCAAGGATGCGGGCGTCTGCCTGATCAACGAGGTTGGCCTGGATCCGGGTATCGACCATCTGATGGCCCATGCGCTGGTCGCGGATTACAAGGCCTCCGATGCCTTCGACCCGGCTAACGAGATCAGCTTCATCTCCTACTGCGGCGGCATCCCCAAGACCCCGAACCCATTCCGTTACAAATTCAGCTGGTCGCCGCTTGGCGTGCTGAAGGCGCTGCGCTCGCCGTCGAAGTCGATCCGCGATTTCAAGGAACTGGATGTCGCCCGCCCGTGGGATGCGATCTCCTCGTATGAGGCACCGCTGCCCGCCCCCGAAAGCTTCGAGGTCTACCCGAACCGCGACTCGATCCCCTTCATGGGCCAGTACGAATTCGGCGAAGACTGGAAGGTGAAGGAATTTGTCCGCGGCACCCTGCGCCTCAACGGCTGGGCAGATGCCTGGGCGGATGTATTCAAGGAAGTCGAGACCCTCTCCGGTACCGAAGGCGACGCCCGGCTCAAGGAAATGTCGGACCAGTTCTGGGCCGAGAACGCCTATGACGAGGGCGAACCGGACAGGGTGGTGCTGTGTGTCGGCCTGAAGGCCGAGAAAGACGGTGCTGAGGTCTGGCACAAGACCTATGTCATGGACGCCTGGGGTGACGCGCGCGGCACCGCCATGGCGCGTCTGGTGTCCTACCCGGTGTCCTTCGCCATTGAGGCCGCTATGAACGGCAAGATCGCCGCCGGCGTCCACGCCGCGCCCAGCGACCCTGCCCTGGTTGAAAAGTGGATGGCCGCGATCGGCAAACTGGCCCAACACCTCGAAATCGTTGACAGCAAAGCCTGATAGCAGATTGAAAGAACCAAGGGCGCCCGGTTGCGGCGCCCTTTTTCATTGCGAACCGGTGCAGCGGCTTCAGCGGCCGATCACGTCATCCTCGACATCGTTCACATCGATCCCCAGCGCCTCCAGACCGGCCTCGAGATTGTCAGCGAGATGCGGCGTGCCAAGCAGATAGTCCACGGTCGGAGTGGTCGCTTCTTGCCGGGCGGTATAGATCGCCTCTGCCAGCTCCTCCGGTTCGAAACTGCCGCGGCCGACCCACATGATGCCGACCAGTTCCGATTGCTGGTCCTCGCTCATCCGGTCGATGAAGGCACGCAGCTCGCCTTCAGCCCGGTCCAGCTCCCGGGCCATCATCGCCACCTGTGCCACCTTGCGGACTGAGATCTCCAGCATTGCTCCATTCCTTCTGTTCGCTGCCTCAGCATATCAAACCGCAGGCAAAACGCCTAAGTCTTTGATCTGAGGCAAATGGAGCGGTGGCTAACCTTGAGCCTTGCCGAAGAGCGCGAGTCCCTTGCTGCGTCCGCGCAAGACCTCCTCCGGCAGAGAAGCCCAGCCCTCTTGCGCTGGCTCTGTGCCAGCAGCTTGGAGCAAGTCCGCTGACGCAATCACGGCCATGCCCTGCGCCTTGGTCAGCTGCTCCAGCCGCGCGGCGGTGTTCACCGTGTCGCCAAATACCGAGTACTCCAACCGCTCTGGCGTTCCGGTCACCCCCGAAAACACCTCTCCCCAGTGCAGCCCGATCCCAACACCCAGGCCGGCATCCCCTGCCTGGTCCCGAGTGTGACGCCAGTCCTTCATTTGCGCCAATAGCCCCTCGGAGCACTCCAGCGCCCGGGCCGCAGCGCGCTCGCCTTCGAACAGGATCATCGCCGCATCGCCGATGTATTTGTCGATCAAACCTCCAGTCAGGGCCGACACCTCTTCCACCCGGGTCCTGAACTCCGTAATCAGGCGGCTTACCTCCTGCGGCTCTCGCCCCTCGCACCAGGTGGTGAACCCGCGGATGTCAATGAACAGTATCGCCATTTTTTGCTGCCGGCCTGCCTGCATCTCCGCCAGCCCGCCGCCCGCAAGGCGGTCTGCCAGCTGCGCCGGCAGGTAGCGGGTCAGGTTTGCTTTCTGACGGGCTTCGTCGAGTGAGCGATGCAAAAGCCCGCGCATCCGCAGCGCAGCCACCACCAGAACACCGCCTGCCAGGCACAGCATGACCAGGCGCATGAAGTTGGGCGGCGAGTCCAAGGTGAGCCTGATCCTTTCTATCAGGTCCGGTGCAGCTTCCGGCGGCTGCCACAGGATCATCCAGCCAAACCCGGCCGCAATCAGCAGCAGCATCACGGCCAGCCGCAATGGGTTCAGCCTGAGGACGCCAAAGGCCAGCACGACAGGGGCCATCCACACGGCTGGCATGGCAAAGACCGCCCCGCCCGGCACGCCGGTGTTCAGCAGCGACAAAAAGGTGTTCAGCAGCAGAAAGGCGCAATCGGCAAATACCGCCAACCAGATCATCCAGGGCTTGAACAACTGTTTGCTGATCGCCCAATAGATCAGCACGCCCACCGCCAGGTAAGATAACATGGTGGCTGTTGCCAGCCCGACCTGACGCCGCAAATGCGGTTCCTCAATCACCCGAACGGCCTCAATGGCCAGCACCATCGCCAGCATAAGGCCCAGCGCCACAGCAATCCGCAAAAGCGCAACGATGCGTTCCGCTTCAACTTCCGCTGCGCGCAACAGGGCTGTTTCCTGCGGCTTCAGAGCCTTCAGCGCCGGCAGCAGCTGCATCTACTCTTCCGCCAGAAGCGCCACCTGGCGCGGCTCGACCTCCACCTGGCCGGGATCCTCCAGTTCAGCCCCGTTGGCGACGACGCCCATCGCCTCGAACCGGCGGGCCGAGGGCAGCACCCGGGCTTCCAGCGAGCCAACCGCCTTGTTGTAGTTGTTGACCGAGGACGACAGCGAGCGCCCGACCGAGGCCAGGTTCTTGGAGAAAGTCGCCAGCCGGTCGTAAAGCTCCTTGGCGGTCTTCTGCACTTCAACAGCGTTCTCCGCCATCTTCTCCTGCTGCCAGCCGTAAGCAATCGATTTGACCAAAGCCATCAGCGTGGTCGGAGTGGCGATCAGAACTTTGTTTTCGAAAGCATATTCGATCAGGCCTGGGTCCGCTTCCGCCGCAGCCGAGACAAAGGTTTCGCCGGGGATGAACATCACCACGAAATCCGGCGTCTCGCCCAGTGCGCTTTGATAGGACTTGGAGGCCAGCTGCCGCACATGGGTCTTCACATGGTTTGCGTGGCGGGCAAGTGCCGCCTGCTGAGCGTCGGGCGTCTCCGCCTCCAGCGCATCCAGATAGGCCTCCAGTGGGGTCTTCGCGTCCACCACGATGCTCTTGCCGCCGGGAATGCGCACCACCGCATCAGGCCGGCGCAGGCCCTCGTCGGTGCCGACGCTTTTTTCCAGCTCGTAATCCACATGCTCAGCCATGCCGGCCATCTCGAACACCTGCCGCAGCTGCATCTCGCCCCAGCGGCCGCGGGTCTTGGGCGCGCGCAAGGCCTGCACCAGCTTGCGGGTCTCGCCACCCAGCGCAGCCTGGCCTTCGGCCAGATGCTTCACCTGAGTCTGGATCGCGCCATAGGCCTCATTGCGGGCCTGTTCGATCTCCTTGATCCGTTCACCGAACTGGCCCAGCTTCTGGTCCAGCGGCTTCACCAGATTTTCGATCGCGGTGTGGCGCTTGGCCAGATCCTCATCCGCTGTCTTGCTGTGGGCCTGAAACCGTTCGCTGACCAGGCTCAGGAAGCTTTCGGAGTTCTGCTTCAAAACGCCCGAAGCCAGCGAGGCAAACTTGTGCTCAATCTGCTGGTTCATGTGCTGCAGTTCTTCCAGCCGCGCGGCGTGCTCTGCCTTCAGCGCCTGCACCTGCGCCTCGGCCTGATAGCGGCCAGCGCGCTCATTCTCATGCACGCGGCGCAGGGTGGCCAGCTCGTCCGTCAATTCCGGCAGCCGGGTCGCTTCTGCCTTCAGCCCGGCAATATGGCTGCGCTGATCTGCGTTCGCCTGCTCCAGCTGCCGCACCGTGCTGCGCAGCCGCAGCCCTGCCAGCGCCAGAAGCGCGGCCAATCCGGCCAGCGCGTAGATCGCCCATTGGGCCTGTTCCAGTGTCACTGCTCGTCCTCCCTTAAACGGGGGTTCTTGTTCATGTGCGCCCGAACAGGCGCTCGATATCTGCCAGTTTCAATTCCACATAGGTCGGGCGGCCATGGTTGCACTGGCCGGAATGGGGCGTTGCCTCCATTTCCCGCAGCAGCGCATTCATCTCCTCCCCCCGCATCCGGCGGCCGGAGCGGATCGAGCCATGGCAGGCCACCCGGCTCAGGATCGCCTCGACGCGCGCCTGCACCAGCTGGCTTTCGCCTTGGTCCGACAGCTCATCCAGGATGTCCTTGATCATCGCCTCGGCATTCACTTCGCCGAGGATCGCCGGGGTTTCCCGCACCGCAATGGCATTGCCACCGAAGGCCTCAATGCCAAGGCCAAATTTCGCCAGCTCATCCGCCACACCCAAAAGGCAGGCGCAATCATTGTCGCTCAGCTCAACGATCTCCGGGATCAGCAGCGCCTGTGCGGCGACGCCATTCTCCGCCATCTGACGTTTCAGCTTCTCATAGACCAGCCGCTCATGCGCGGCGTGCTGGTCGACAATCACCATGCCGTCGGCGGTCTGGGCGATGATGTAGTTCTCGTGCACCTGGCCGCGCGCCGCACCCAGCGGCAGAGCCTCGGCCCCGGGCGCGGTGGCCTCGGGCGCATCCGCAGGCTGAACCGGGGCCATCGGGACCTCCGGGGTTTCAGTCACTTGGCCGCTGTAGGCGCCAGCCAGCTCTGCAAAGCCCGGAGACGCCGGCGGCTGGTAGGCGGGTGCGGGCGCAAAGCTCTCCGGCTGCTGCGCCGCATAGGATGCCGTCCGCGCACCGTAAGAGGGCCGGTCCATCTGATAGATCCTTGGCGCACCGTTCGCCGTGGGCTGCTCCGCCTTCATCGCGCCCAGCGTGGCGCCTGCCACAGTGGTTGAAGCCCGGTGACCGGCTTCTGCCAGTGCATGGCGCAGGGAGGAGACGATCAGCCCACGCGCAAGGCCGGGGTCGCGGAACCGGACTTCGGATTTCGCAGGATGCACGTTCACGTCCACCAGCTGCGGGTCGCAATCAATGAACAGCGCCGCCGCCGGATGCCGGTCACGGCTGAGGAAATCGAAATAGGCTGCCCTGAGCGCCCCGGTTAGCATCTTGTCCTTCACCGGCCGAGTGTTCACAAACAGGAACTGCGCCACCGCCGCGCCGCGGGAATAGGTCGGCAGCGCCGCATAGCCATAAAGCCGGATACCCTCGCGGGTGGCGTCGATCTTCAGCGCGTTCTCGGCAAACTCGCGCCCCAGCACCGAGGCCAGCCGCCCGTGCAGCGCATCGAACAGGTCGCCTGACAACGGATCGGCGCGGAAGGTGACCCGGCCCTCTCCACCACCGGAGACATCGCGCAAGGTGAAGCCCACCGAAGGCTCTGCCATCGCCAGACGCTTTACCGTGTCCCCGATCGCCTGCGCCTCGGCCCGGTCGGTGCGCATGAATTTGAGCCTTGCTGGCGTCGCAAAGAACAGGTCGCGCAGCTCAACAATGGTGCCCGCCCGCAAGGCTGCCGGCTTCACCGGCTCCTGCTTGCCGCCCGACACCCGGATCTGCGCCGCCTCATGGCCCTCGGCCCGGCTGGTGATGGTCAGCCGCCCGACAGCACCCAGAGAGGGCAGCGCCTCGCCCCGGAAGCCGAAGGTGTGGATGTTCAGCAGGTCAGAGCCGTCGATCTTGGATGTCGCATGGCGGCTCAGCGCCAGCGGCAGGTCCTCCGGTGTCATGCCGCAGCCGTCATCCGTTACCCGGATCAGCGTCTTGCCGCCATCTGCAATCTCCACCGTGATGCGGGTGGCACCCGCGTCAATGGCGTTTTCTACCAGTTCTTTCACGGCGGAGGCGGGGCGTTCCACCACCTCGCCCGCGGCAATCCGGTTGATGGCGCTATCGTCCAGCTGACGGATGATTGGCCGGACGTTTGAGGCGGTATTTTCGCCGATATGGGGTTTTGCACTGCTCATACCCCTAAATTTAGCATGTATGACCGATTCTGCCACCGGAATGCACTGCAGCCCCGCAGCAGTAGCGCAAAAGAGGATTACTGCCGCCACCCGGCACTGGCCAAGCAGCATTCCGCGCGGCCACTGGCCCTGCCCCTTGCATTTTTTGTCCATTTAGTCAAAAAACATGCCCGTCTGCGAGGCCGCTCGCTTGCCAATATGCCGCACCCGTGCGATTTTCGCACGGAACTCTTCCGAGGAATTCCAATGGATAGCCAAACCGCTGAACGAAGCGCGCAGCTGCCGCAGCTGGCAGAGCCGCGCAATCCGGGCATGGAGCTGGACCTGGACTGGGTCGCAGCCGTGCAGGCCAACACGTCGGCCATCGAACGCCGCTGCGCCACCCTGCCGGGCCGCCGCAGTGTCAAGAAGGACCACCAGGCCGCCTGGCTCTTGAAGGCGATCAGCCTGATCGACCTCACCACCCTGTCCGGTGATGACACCGAGGGCCGGGTGCGCCGTCTGTGCGCCAAAGCGCGCCAACCGGTCAGCGCGGGACTTTTGCGCACGCTGGGAATGGAGGGCCTCACCACTGGCGCAGTCTGCGTCTACCACGACATGATCCCGACCGCGGTCAAGGCGCTGGAAGGCACCGGCATCCCGGTTGCCGCGGTTTCCACCGGCTTCCCGGCCGGCCTGTCGCCGTTCCATCTGCGGGTCGCGGAGATCGAGGAAAGCGTCAAGGACGGCGCCGAGGAGATCGACATCGTGATCACCCGCCGTCATGTGCTGCAGGGCAACTGGCAGGCGCTGTACGACGAGATGAAAGCCTTCCGCCAGGCCTGCGGCGACGCCCATGTGAAAGCGATCCTGGCTACCGGCGAGCTAGGCAGCTTGCGCAACGTGGCGCGCGCCTCGCTGGTCTGCATGATGGCTGGCGCCGATTTCATCAAAACCTCCACCGGCAAGGAAAGCATCAACGCCACCCTGCCGGTGTCGCTGGTTATGATCCGCGCCATCCGCGACTATTACGACCGCACCGGCTACCGCGTCGGCTACAAGCCGGCAGGCGGTATTTCCAAGGCCAAGGATTCCCTGGTCTATCTGGCGCTGATGAAAGATGAGCTGGGCGACCGCTGGCTGCAGCCCGACCTTTTCCGCTTTGGCGCCTCCTCGCTGCTGGGCGATATCGAGCGCCAGCTGGAACACTATGTCACCGGGGCATACTCCGCCGGCTACCGCCACTCCATGGGCTGAGGGCTGAACAGATGACCATCAAAGAGATTTTCGACACCATGGAATACGGTCCCGCCCCCGAAAGCGCTGCCGAGGCACTGGCCTGGCTGGTTGATCAGGGCAGCCGGTTCGGCCATTTCATCAACGGTGAGTTCACCGCCCCCGGCGACGGCTTTGACAGTAAGAATCCAGCCACCGGCGAAGTGCTGGCGACACTGACGCAAGCAACGCAAGCGGATGTGGATGCGGCGGTTGCGGCCGCACGCAAGGCGCAGGGCGGCTGGGCCGGTCTGGGTGGCGCAGGCCGCGCCAAGTATCTTTATGCCATCGCGCGCCTGCTGCAAAAGCACGCCCGCCTGTTTGCGGTCCTGGAAACCCTGGACAACGGCAAGCCGATCCGTGAGAGCCGCGACATCGACATCCCGCTGGCGCAGCGGCATTTCTACTATCACGCCGGCATGGCCCAGCTAATGGACAGCGAATTGCCGGATGCCGAGGCCCTCGGTGTCTGCGGCCAGATCATTCCGTGGAACTTCCCGCTGCTAATGCTGGCGTGGAAAATCGCTCCGGCCATTGCCATGGGCAATACCGTGGTGCTGAAGCCTGCGGAATATACATCGCTGACTGCGCTGCTGTTTGCGGACATCTGCCGCCAGGCAGGCCTGCCCAAGGGTGTGGTGAACATCGTCACCGGCGACGGAGCTGTGGGCGAGATGATCACCGCAGCCGAAGTGGACAAAATCGCCTTCACCGGTTCCACCTCCGTTGGCCGCAGGATCCGCGAAGCCACTGCAGGCAGCGGCAAGGCGCTGACGCTGGAGCTGGGCGGCAAGTCGCCCTACATCGTGTTTGACGACGCTGACATCGATTCCGCCATCGAAGGTCTGGTGGATGCAATCTGGTTCAACCAGGGCCAGGTCTGCTGCGCAGGCTCGCGCCTGCTGGTCCAGGAAGGCATCGCGGAGCGTTTCCACAACAAGCTGAAGGCCCGCATGGACGGGCTGCGTGTCGGCAATCCGCTGGATAAATGCATCGACGTGGGCGCCGTGGTGGACCCGGTGCAGCTCGACACCATCAGCAGCATGGTTGCGGCCAATACTGCCGGCAGCATGCACCAGGCGCAGGTCGAGATGCCCGCAGGCGGCTGTTTCTATCCGCCGACCCTGATCGAGGGGCTGTCGCCCGCCGATCCGCTGATGCAGGAGGAGATCTTTGGCCCGGTGCTGGTCTCCTGCACTTTCCGCACCCCGGCGGAAGCCGTGGAGCTGGCCAACAACACCCGCTATGGCCTCGCAGCAACTGTCTGGACCGAGAACGTGAACCTGGCCCTCGACATGGCACCGCAACTGGCGGTCGGCGTGGTCTGGGTCAACGGCACCAACATGTTCGACGCCGCTGCCGGTTTCGGTGGCGTGCGCGAAAGCGGCTTCGGACGCGAAGGCGGCTGGGAGGGGCTTGCCGCCTACACTCGCCCGAGGACCAAGGCCAAGCAATTGGCCAAAGTCGAGGCGTTTGCTGGCAATGGCGCCCCCGTGGACCCGCTGGACCGCACTGCCAAGCTGTATGTTGGCGGCAAGCAGGCGCGCCCGGATGGCGGCTACAGCCAGGCCGTCCACGGCAAGTCCGGCGCACTTCTGGGCCACGTTGGCCTTGCCAACCGCAAGGACGTGCGCAACGCGGTTGAGGCTGCGGCGGGCGCCGGCAAGTGGTCCAAGACCACCGGTCACTTGCGGGCGCAGATCCTCTATTACATCGGCGAAAACCTCTCGGCCCGCGCAGAAGAGTTCGCGGCCCGCATCGACGCGATGACCGGCAAGAAGGGCGGCACGGCAGAGGTCGAAGCCTCGATCCAGCGCCTGTTCTCCGCTGCGGCCTGGGCCGACAAATACGACGGCCAGGTGCATGGCGTGCCGATCCGCGGCGTGGCGCTGGCAATGAAAGAGCCGGTGGGCGTGATCGGCGCGCTCTGCGCGGATGAGGCGCCGCTGCTGGGTCTGGTCTCGGTGATGGCGCCAGCCATTGCCATGGGCAACCGGGTGGTGCTGGCGGCCTCCGAGCCGTTCCCGCTGGCGGCAACCGATTTCTACCAGGTTCTGGACACCTCGGACGTGCCCGGCGGTGTGGTCAACATCCTGACCGGCAGCCATGCGGAGCTGGCGAAACCGATGGCGTCGCATCTGAATGTCGACGCGGTCTGGAGTTTCTCGTCTTCCGACCTGTCTGCTGGGATCGAGACCGCGTCTGCGGGCAACCTCAAACGCACCTGGGTCAACAACGGCACTGCAACCGACTGGACACAGGACCAGACGAAGCGGTTCCTGCAGGAAGCCACTGAGGTGAAGAACATCTGGGTTCCTTACGGCGAGTAAGCCCCTTCGGCATCCTGCAAAACAATACGCCGCTCCAACCGGGGCGGCGTTTCTTTTCATGCCCTCCCTGGTCTGCAAGTATCTGCCTTGCGGCGGACCGCACCCGCCCGTGCGCAGCACGGGCCATGCCCATGGCCAAAGGCTGCCCGGCGCCGCCGGGGAGCCAGCGGACGCGGGAGCACTTCGCGGCTTGACGCCTCTAGAAGAAAAGAAAACGCCCGCTCCTTTCGGAACGGGCGCAGAAAATCCGGATAAGCGCGGATTAGCGGCGGATGCCCAGACGCTTGATCAGGTCCTGGTAACGGGCCTCATCCTTGCCTTTGGTGTAGTCCAGCAGCTTGCGGCGCTGAGCAACCATTTTCAGGAGGCCACGGCGGCCGTGGTTGTCCTTCTTGTGGGTTTTGAAGTGCTCAGTCAGGGTGTTGATGCGCGAGGTCAGGATTGCAACCTGGACTTCCGGGGAACCGGTGTCGCCTTCTTTGGTTGCGAATTCTTTCATCAGGCGCGCTTTTTCTTCCGCAGTGATCGACATCGGGGTCTCCTTCATAAGGTTAGAGTGGATGGCTCAGGCCGGGATGTCGTCCAGCACAGGCCCGTGGAGAAATCCGCCGCAGAATCGCGGCAGATGCGGGCGTATATGATGTTTCCGCTGCAAAGGCAAAGATTATGTGCCTGGTGCAGGGATGCAGGCATCTGGCTATTGCGGCAGCATCCCCACAGCCGCCGCTGAATCCGTGTCAATCAGCACCAGATCCGCCGCGGTCAGCGCCCCGGCGCCAGACACCCGCAGGGCCGGTTCCCCATCCACCAGTATCAGCTGCTCATCTTCCGCGCCCGGATTTTGCTGCACCTCGACCGAGGGTTCCGCGCCGCTCTCAATATCCCAGACCAGAACCAGCTGATCCTCTGCAGCAACATAATCCATCAGTTGAACGGCCTCTGCCGTGCCGGTCCAGTTGCCTGCAGTAAACTGGTCCGCGCCTGCGCCGCCGGTCAGCACGTCGCCAGCCCCGGCAATCAGCGTGTCGTCGCCGCCGCCGCCGTTTACAAAGTCCTGCTCAGTGCCATCCCCGGCGCCGGATACCACGTCATCGCCAGCACCGCCAAACAGCACGTCTTCGCCGCCACCGCCCGTCAGGCTATCATCACCATCATTGCCATGCAGCGAATCCGCCCCTTCGCCGCCCTCCAGCCAGTCGCCGTCCTGACCGCCGTGCAGCACATCATTGCCGCTGCCGCCAAGCAGGCTGTCTGCTCCAAAATGCCCGTACAGCCTGTCAGCCCCCTCGCCGCCGTCCAGAGCATCGGCGCCGTCCTCGCCATGCAGCAGGTCGTTCCCGGAGCCGCCATACAGGCTGTCGTCTCCGGCGTCGCCATGCAGCACATCATTGCCCGCGCCGCCGTCCAGCCAGTCGTCGCCGCCATAGCCTGCGATCTGATCGTCTCCGCTGCCGCCGCTGATGCTGTCAGGCAAGCCGCTGCCCGCCAGCACGTCTCCGCCATCCGTGCCGGTCACAGTTTCGCTGCTACTGGCGCCGGACACTGTATCCCCGCCGCCGCTGTCTGCCGCCGCTTCGCCGCTGGGCTCGATGTAGCCGCCGTCCAAACCGTCATCTTCGGCTTCCGGACCAGAGGAAGCACCGCTGCCCTCTTCCTCCTCTGCGGAGGTGTCCGCCAGAACCGCTCCGCCTACTGCCATCAGCCCCAACATGCTCGCCAGCCACAACATTACCACTCAACCCTAACACGCAAACCAAATTGCGCCCACACTCTCACATTGCCGCGGCGTATTCAAAACAAAAGGAGAACACCGGTTAACGGAGTTCAGCTGATTGCGCCTGCCAGCCAGGGCTGCGGTTGCTGGCTGTAGGCAATGTAGAGCGGGTGCTTGGGGTGGCCGGCCTTGCTGAGACCAAGATGATGAAGCGGCTTGCCGGATGCCCGCAACGCAGCCTCCACCCGCACACCCTGGCCGCGATGTGCGCCGTGGGTGCCCCAGGCGCAGATCACCATATCCGCCCATGCCAAGCCCTCCAGAATGGCGGCCATGTTGTCCGGCCCCTCCGGCGCCTCCAGCCTGCGCATCTCCCGCGGGTCGGTCACCCGGCAGGCAAAGATGTTGGTGGCCCGGAAGCCGCCGAATCCCAAGGCGCGGGCGCGGCGCTCGCAGCGTTCGATGGTCGGGTCGTTCTGGACCTCGGTTGCGGTCGACGGGTTCAGCATCACAAACATCACCCGCTGCCCTGCCGGGTCCCAGACCCGGGTTAGGCTGTAGCGGTAGTTTTCGCAATCGGAATAGACGGCGGTGGAGGGCGCGTCGCCCTTGGTGTGGCTGCGGGTGATCATGGCGGCGGTTTTAGAACGGCACAGATTGCATTCCAAGGGCGTTTCCTGCAGCCTCTGGCAGAACCGCGGACGTATTTTTACCGCGATGGCTTTTTTCGATTAAATGATCCGGGCAACATGGAACTTCTGATTTTTCTTGCACTTGCAGGCTCTGCCATTGCTGTTGGCTTCGACGGGGCCGAAAACTCCGGCGAAGAAACGGCTGAACCGGAAAGACCTGTTGAGCCGTAAACACCTGTTAAACCTGACCCGCAACCCCAGGCCGCCAATTTGTCCGGCACCGCTGGAACGGATGACACGCTTAACGGCGGAGATGGAAACGACACGCTGACGGGAAATGCCGGTGATCAGGATCTGCTGACGGGCGGCAGCGGTGATGATGAACTGCATCTAGGTGCAGGCAATACTGCCACCGGCGGCGAAGGCGCGGACCGCTTCATCCTGGACGATGAGGGCAGCCGTGAAACGGTGGTCGAGGATTTTGAACTGGGTACCGACCAGCTGGCACTGACACCGTATCATTCGGGTAACGTAAGGCTGATCGAGACCGAAGACGGCAACGGCCTGCGCTTTATCGACACTCTCAACAACCAAACGATCCTGACCCTGCCAGGCGTTTCGCTCGCAGAGGGGGAGGTTCTTGAAGTGGATTTTCTGCGTGGAAATGGAGACATTGAACGGACTGAACAGTTTGAAATTCCCGGCTTCAGCGCCCCCTTTGCCCTAGATGCGATCCGCGGCACTTCGGGCAGTGACACACTGGACGGCACCGCAGGCGATGATGTGATCTTTGGCGAAGACGGCGCTGACACGCTCACGGGCGGTGACGGCAATGACTCGCTGTTCAGCGGGAGCGGCACGGTCTTCTACGACAACTCCTACAACCATTTTCCGGGCGAACTGACCCGTGTGGGTGACAACGATGACGTCCTCGACGGTGGCACAGGAGATGACCGCCTGTGGATCGGTCCCGGGACAACGGCCACCGGCGGCGCAGGGGCGGACACCTTCCACGCCTTTGCAAATGTGTATGAGGCCGGAACTCCGGCGGCGGAAATCACCGATTTCGATCCGGCGGAAGATCAATTGCGGATCGATTTCCCGGTTATTGCCGGCTTCGGGTCCATTCCCAGCTACAGCTTCGAAGATGCCATAGACGGGCTGAGCGTCAGTTACGACGCGGATCAGGACAGCACTCAGATCGCCATGGACGGTATTGCCATCGCATCATTGCCCGGGGATCAGTCAGGGGTCAGCATTGCTTTCCATGACGACTACTCCACCAGCGAGGACCGTTGGCGTGATGCGTCGGGTAACCAGATCAGCGCCGAAGAGGGCGCTCAGGCCAGTATCATCCTGACCGCACAAGAGTATTACTCCGTATTCGGAGACAACGGAACAGCCAGGCCAGCCTAGGCAAGACCGCAGAATACCCCAAGGATATTAGGTCAGCCTTGCTGCCCAAATGTTTCGCGCGCGAAACATCCGGTCACCGCTGCTGACCCAAAAAGATACGCTTTGTTAACCGGCGCTGCCGTCCTGGTTGAAGACCCGGGAGGGATGCAGGCTGCCGGATTTGTAGACGCCGACCGCAACCGCCTGGCCATTGAGTGAAGCCCAGGCCTCATCGCCATATTCAACCTCATCATTGGGCATCACCATGCCCGGGTTGCCGTTGCGCAGCTTCACCGCGCCCTCTGGTGTGCATTTGACCTCCGGCAGATCGGCCAGGCCTTCTTCCAGCGGGCGCAGATACGTGTCCAGCTCCGGAGTGCGGGCCAAGCGGTCGATCTCTTCCAGCGAAATCCCGTCCTCTGCCGCATCAAAGGGGCCGGACCAGATCCGGCGCAGTTCCTTGACGTGGCCGTGGCAACCCAGCGCCGCGCCCAGGTCCCGGGCGATGGAACGCACATAACCGCCCTTGCCGCAGGTCATTTCCAGCACCACGTGGTCCGCATCGGGGCGATCCAGCATGATCAGCTCCTCGACCCACAGCGGGCGGGCCTCGATCTCCACATCCTCACCATCGCGCGCCAGCTTGTAGGCGCGCTGGCCGTCGATCTTGACCGCGGAGAACTTGGGCGGCACCTGCATGATCTCGCCCAGGAAGGGCAACAGCGCCTCCTTGATCTGCTCATCGCTGGGACGTTCGGCGCTTTCGGCAATCACCTCGCCCTCGGCATCGTCTGTGTTGGTTGCCTCGCCCAGCCGCACGGTGAAGGTATAGGCCTTCAAGGCATCGGTGATATAGGGAACGGTCTTGGTCGCCTCGCCCAGCGCAACGGCCAGAACACCGGTTGCTTCCGGGTCCAATGTGCCCGCATGGCCGGCCTTCTTGGCCTCCAGCGCCCAGCGCACCTTGTTCACAACCGCCGTCGAGGTCAGCCCCGCGGGCTTGTCCACCACCAGCCAGCCGGAAATATCGCGCCCTTTGCGTTTGCGTGCCATGCATCGTCCCCATGTGTCAGTGAGGCGCGCCGGTTACCGGATCGCCGGGACAGTGTCAATTTATCAAAGGTGCTGCAGGCGGGAAAGCGGCGCGGCACCGCTTGCCCTTGGCCGGCTCCCGCAGTAGGCAAACGCCCATGGCCGTATCAAGCGAATACACCCCGCCGCAGGACCCGCTGGAGATCCTGCACCACGACGCCGAACTGCTGGCGGTGAACAAGCCTGCCGGCCTGTTGTCTGTGCCGGGGCGCGGCGAGCATCTGTCCGACTGCCTGATCACCCGGATCCAGGCAGCCTTCCCTGAGGCCCTGCTGGTGCACCGGCTGGACCGGGATACCTCCGGCGTGATGGTCTTTGGCCTGACCCCCCATGCACAGCGGCACCTGTCGATGCAGTTTGAAAAGCGCACTGCTAAAAAGGCTTATGTCGCGCGGGTGGCAGGCCGGCTGGAGCCGCGCAGCGGTACCGTGGACCTGCCGCTGATCGTCGATTGGCCGAACCGGCCCAAACAAATGGTCTGCCACGAGACCGGCAAGCCTGCCGTCACCGACTGGCGGGTGATGAAATATGAGGACGCTGCCACGCGGGTGCGGCTGACCCCCAAAACCGGGCGTTCGCATCAGCTGCGGGTGCATATGCTGTCACTTGGGCACCCGATCCTGGGCGATCCGCTCTATGCCACTGGCGCCGCGTTGGAGCATCCGCGCCTGATGCTGCATTCAGAGGAGCTGCGGATCAAGCATCCTGACAGCGGCGAGTCGCTGAAATTCCGGGTAAAACCCCAGTTTTAGAGCCTGTTCACGGCGCTTCCATCACCATCAGGAACACAGTGTCCGCTTGCTGCGCCTCGTAGGTATGGGGGTGATCCCCCGGATAGGTAAAGTAATCGCCCGGCCACAGCTGCTCCTCCTGCCCTTCCGGCCCAGCCCGCATCTGCCCGGAACAAATCAGCATATGCTCCACCGTGCCGCGCGGATGCGGCTGGGCGCGGCGGATCTCTCCCGGCTGCATCACCACGCGGTAGACATCCCGGCGCACATTCGGCGGGCTGCGCGACAGCAGGACCGCGGCAAAGTCCGACTGTTCTGACTCCAGCACCTCTCCTTCGCTTGCGCGGATCAGCTTTGTGGCCGGCGCCTCGGTTTCAAACAGCAGGCTTAGCGGGATATCCAGCGCTGCCGCCAACGCCCAAAGCGTCTCTACACTGGGGTTTCCATTGCCTGCCTCCAGCTGAGACAGGGTCGATTTTGCAATTCCCGCCTCGGCCGCGAGTGCCGACAGCGACTTTCCCGCGCGGCTGCGTTCGCGCTGGATGGCCGCGGCTATCATCTTGTGGGGCGCTGATGTGTTCATTATTTCATCCCATCGTTCACCTTGACGAACAATTCGTTCGTTCGGTAAAGAAGCCTCACGTTCGGCTTAAATGAACATCCCGCCTTTTTCCAGAGGAGCCTTGCAATGACCGTTCAGGACATAACTGCTCAGCCCCCTGCCCGCGGCCAGCTGCTGGCCGGGTTGCGGGACATCCTGCCGCTGGCAGTCGGCGTCGCTGTCTATGGCGTGGCCTTTGGCCTTTTGGCCGCTCAGGCGCAGATGAGCGGGCTGCAGACAGGTGTGATGGGGACCATCGTCTTTGCCGGGTCCTCGCAGATCATCGCGGTAGAGCGGCTGGTGGCAGGCGCCGGTGCGGGTGCCGCCCTGCTGGCGGGGCTTGCGCTGAACCTTCGGCTGTTGCTGATCACGGCCTCATTGCGGGATGAACTGGCCGGGCGCCCCTGGTGGCAGGTGCTGCTTGGTGTGCATCTGGCCACGGATGAGAACTGGGCGCTGATGCACGCAACGCGCGCCCGCGGCAGCATAGCGGGCTACTGGTATCTGGTGGGCGGCGGATTGGCGCTGGTCGCGGTCTGGGTTCTGGCCACGGTTGCAGGTGCGGGGTTCGCGGCGGCCGTACCGGAACCTCGCGCCTTGGGCATGGACTTTGCCTTCACTGCCGCCTTTATCGCCATCTTGCGCTCCTTATGGAGCGGCAACGCCATGCTGCTGCCATGGGCCGGATCCGTTGCCATCGTGTTGCTTGCAGGTTTGCTGTCTCCGCTGGATCCCACCTGGACACTGATCCTGGGCGGCGTCAGCGGTGCGGCCATCGCAGGAGCATTTGGCCATGACTGAGACGTGGACCCTGATCCTTGGCTTGGCAACGGCAACCTTTGCGGTGCGTCTGTCGGGCTATCTGCTGGGCCGGAGGCTGCCGGATCACGGCCCCTGGGCACGCGGGCTGCAAGCACTGCCGGGTTGCCTGATCCTTTCGCTGGTCACCTATCTGCTGATGCAGGGCGGACCGGATGAATGGATCGCTGGCACAGCCGCCTTTATGGTGGCGCTGATCACCCGCAGCCTGCCGCTGACAATGGGCACCGGAATTGCAGTAATCTGCCTGCTTAGAGCCTATTTCTGACCAGAACTCTCAGCACCCATTGAGGGTTAAGCACCGCTCAGCAGCCCCCTGCCCATGCGCAGCACGGGCCACGCCCGAGCCTGAATGCGGTCCGGCGCAGCCGGGCGGCCTGAAGGCGCGGGAGCACCGCCCCGTCGCGCACAATGGCGCAAAAAGAAAGCCGCCTCGGAAGGCGGCTCTCCATTGCTTCGAACGTATTAAGCTTACTCGGCAGCCCAGCCGCCGACGGCTTTCACTTCCAGGAAGTCCTCAATGCCCCATTTGCCGCCTTCGCGGCCCTTGCCGGACTGTTTCATGCCGCCAAAGGGCGAGCCTGCCGAGCGGGACTTGCCGTTCATCTCCACCATGCCGGACCGCAGCGCACGGGCCATGCGGTTGGCGCGGGCGCCATCCTGGGTCTGCACGTAGTTTGTCAGGCCATAAGGCGTGTCGTTGGAGATCTCGATCGCTTCCTCTTCGGTCTCGAAAGGAATGATCGACAGCACCGGGCCGAAGATCTCCTCCCGCGCGATGGTCATCTGGTTGTTCACATCGGCAAAAACCGTCGGCTTCACGTAGAAGCCCTTGTTCAGCCCGTCCGGACGGCCGGTGCCGCCGGCAACCAGTTTGGCGCCTTCGTCGATACCCGCCTGGATCAGGTCCTGGATCTTGTTCCACTGCAGTTCATTGACCACCGGGCCAATGTGGCGGCCTTCCTGATCGGCCGGGCCGACCTCCACCTTGGCTGCCACTTCCGCAGCCTCGGCAACCACGCGGTCATAAATGCTGTTCTGAACCAGCATCCGGCTGGGCGCGTTGCAGCTCTGGCCGGTGTTCTGCATCATGTGCAGCACGCCGCGCTTCACGGCCTTTTCATCGGCATCTTCAAAGATCACGTTGGCGCCTTTGCCGCCCAGCTCCAGATCCACCTTCTTGAGGGTCGGTGCGGCGGCCTGGGTAATGGCGACGCCTGCGCGTGTAGAGCCGGTGAAGGAAATCATGTCCACATCCGGATGGGTGGTCAGCTGCGAGCCGACCCCCGGGCCGTCGCCATTCACCAGGTTGAACACACCGGCAGGGAAGCCCGCCTCATCCATCAGCTCGGCAAAGATCATTGCATTGAGCGGGCTTTGTTCCGACGGTTTCAGCACCATGGTGCAGCCAGCGACTGCGGCGGCGCCGACCTTGAGTGTCACCTGATTCATCGGCCAGTTCCAAGGCGTGATCAGGGCGCAGACGCCCACAGCCTCGTGAATGATGCGGTCGTTGGGGCTCCGGTCATTCAGCGGTGCGTCAAAGGGAAACTCCTTGGCCGCGGCGATAAAGTTGCGCAGGTGCCAGCTGCCGGCGCCAACCTGCGAGGAGCGCGACATGTCGATCGGCGCGCCCATTTCCAGCGACATTGCCTGGGCAAGGTCCTCGGCACGGGCCTCATAGACGTCGATCAGCTTCTCGACCAGCGCGATGCGCTCTTCCACCGGCGTCGCCATCCAGCCTGGCAGCGCCGCCTTGGCAGCGGCCACCGCGGCGTTGGTGTCGGCTTCAGAACCCAGCGAAATCACTGCACAGGGTTCTTCGGTCGAGGGGTTGATCACCTCAAAATCATTTGCGGCGGCGGGGGCGACCCACTGGCCGTTGATGTAAAAGTCACGTTTTTCGATCATCTGGGAACTCCCAATTCAGACGTATTCCTGGCACCGGCTTGCCGGTTTTGCGGCCACTCTGTCACTGCACCCAGAAGGGAGCAAGGGTCTTTGCTACATAATTTGATCAAATTATTGCAAGCCCTGTCAAGACCCGTGCCAGGCGGCTGCCGGCCCGGCGAGCAGAGATATTTTGCGGTTTCCTTGCACGGCTACTTTATCGTTGCGTTAGAGTACTTAGGTAGCAGTCAAGACGACTCAATATTTAACTGACAAGGAGATACCGCCATGGGTTTGCGCATTAACGACACGGTCCCGGATTTTACCGCGGAAACGGATCAGGGCAGCATTACATTCCATGACTGGATCGGCGACAGCTGGGCGATTCTGTTCTCCCACCCCAAGGACTTCACCCCTGTCTGCACCACCGAATTCTCAGCGGTTGCGCAATTGGGCGACGAATGGGCCAAGCGTAACACCAAGGTGATCGGCGTTTCGGTTGATGGTGTCGAGGACCACAAGAAGTGGAAAAAGGACATCGAGGAATACGGCAAGGCTGCGCCGGGCTTCCCGATCATTGCCGACGACGGACTAGCGGTGTCCAAGGCGTTCGACATGCTGCCTGCCGAAGCCTATCTGCCCGATGGCCGCACCCCTGCCGACAGCGCCACCGTGCGCTCGGTTTTCATTATCGGCCCGGACAAGCAGCTGAAGCTTTCGATGACTTACCCAATGACCGTGGGCCGCAACTTTGCCGAGATCCTGCGGGCACTGGACGGGCTGCAGATGACGGCCAAGGGCGTCGCCACCCCGGCGAACTGGGTGCCCGGCGAGGACGTGATTATCCCGCCTGCGGTTTCGAATGAGGATGCCAAGGCGAAGTTCGGCGACTTCGAGACCATCTTCCCCTACCTGCGCAAGGTGAAAGCGCCGGAATAAAGCTACCAGGATGCGGCCTTGTCAGCACGCTGGCGCGGCCGCATCAATCAGGCTCAAAAGCCCTTGTGCCGCCTGATATCTTCGATTTCCTTCAAGATCACCCTGCCTTCAGGTCCATCAAGCGTCTTGGCAAAATCGTAAACCCTGTCGGAGTTTTCCTGGTCTGCTGATACCAAAGATTTCTTGAGGAACGCAAAGCCATGCTTCTTGTGAAGCAGGCTTGGCAGAACATAACTGACCCCGATACGCGCCGCGATTGTCAGCATGAGCTTTATAAGTTTTTCCCGCTCCTCTTTCGATCTTTCCGCGTCCAATCCAGGAACAGAACGCGTAAGAAACTCCTGGCTGACCGCGTCATCGAGATAGGTCAACGAGCGGGCCAGCTTGTTGATTTCGGCATTTGAGCAGCTCTGCAAAACCTCTGGCAAACTGCGAATGTCATAGGTTGCCCCGTGCGAGAATCCGTTTTTCAAAGCAAAGCGGGTCATACCAATTTCTCCCCGGCGAACCACCTTGTTCTTTTTCTTGGTCAGGGGATACTTTTGCCAATATTGCTTGTAGCGCTTGCTTCGCAGCAGTTTGGGACCAACGGACAACGCATAAGATCCGTAGTGAAAGTGACGCAATCCAGGATCAAATTCCCACTGTATCTGTTCATATTGATCCGGCGTCACCCGAGATATTCCAAAACTGGTCGCAGCTGCTGCGTAGTCCACACCCAGATCCTCGGCATCCTGCAACCAATTGCGGGACCCCGGCAACGGAAACCAGCTGGAATCGTTAAGAAGCACCAAGCGATCCAGAGTTTCCAGGCTGCCTTGAAGCGACAGAACACCGTCCCGGTAGCCGCCAAAGTCATAACCGACATTCGGTCGCTCCAGCAGGCGCCAGCAGTTTGCCTTCAGGTACTCCGCATCCTCGCCCGTAACAGGCAGATTTGAAACAACCAGAGGCGCATAGTTGTTTTCGCGGAGGTACCGGAGTGCCAGCTTATGGCTTTCGAGCAGCCCGCCTTGCGGGAAGATCAGGTAAATCGCAACACGCGATCCCGCTGGAACACCACCATCTGTCTGCCTGATCCGGCCAGCGAGAAACATGTCATAAAATCTGGCCCCGAACAAAAAGGAGCCGACATGACCAGGCAGACTGGGCAGCTGTTGAAACGGGCGCTTCAATTCCCGGGTAATTTTCCAAAGCGGGGGCAGTTTCATCGTCTCTGGCCTCTTTAATTATTAAAGACCCTGGTACTCGCGCACTGGCTGTTAGGCCCAAGGCGGAAGCTGGTCAGCCTTTTCCCGTCCGGGGCTGCTGAGTATAGCGCGGAAGTAATACCAGGCCTTGGCCCGTTTGCGGGCCGACAGGAGGTTAACCGGCGAGATCAGCTGCAGTACAGCCTCTCCCAGAGCACGCAGAAAGCCGAAAGGCTGGCCATGCTTGCGGGCGGCATAAACCCGCGACTGCCCCATGTACCAGGCCTTGAGCGCTGCAGTTTTAGCGGAACGCTCGGTGGAATGGCCCAGCAGGTGACGGACTTGCGCGCCGTAGACATACCGAAGCGGGCCGCATTCTGCCTTCAGCCGCAGGCTAAGATCATCGTCCTCGTGAAACAGAAAAATCTTGGGGTCAAAGCCGCCGACCTTGTTAAATGCCGCCTTGCGCACCAGCAAAGCACCGCCGGACAGAACGGGCACCTCTCCATCCTGTTTCGCGGCATCGCGGCTTAGCCAAAGCGATTTCGCAATCAGCTTGCTGCGGCGTTTGAAGAACAGCGAACCGTCGCCTTTGACGATCCGGGTGTTAAAGGCTGAAGCTTCAGGATGGGCATCAGCAGAAGCCAGCAGGTGCTCCAGCGTGTCCGGGAAAAGCTCAGCATCCGGGTTCACAAAGAACAGAAATTCGGTATCTGCCAGCTCCGCACCCTGGTTGCAGGCGCGGCCAAATCCGGCGTTTTCAGAGTTGGCAATGAAGCGGGCGCCATGGTCTGTGGCCAGGATCCGGGTTGCCTCCGCGTCGCGTGAAGCGTTGTCGACGAGAACCACGGGAATCCCGGACGGGATGGAGCGCAGCAGATTCTCGACAATCACCGAGGAGTTATAGGTGACCGTGATGATGGAAATTCGGGAATTCAAAGGCTGGTCCATAAGCGTCCCGGCAGAAATTGAATAGCCCGGGGCACGGCTTATGCGCGCCCCGGGCTGTTTATGTCCGGTCAGAGAAGGATTAGTCCTGCTCAGCCTTCTCTTTCTTCTCCGGCTGGATTTCCTCGCCGGTTTCCTGATCCACGATCTTCATCGACAGGCGGACCTTGCCGCGGTCGTCGAAGCCCAGCAGCTTAACCTTCACTTCCTGGCCTTCCTTCAGAACGTCTGACGGATGGTTCAGGCGGCGGTTTTCGATCTGGGAGACGTGCACCAGGCCGTCGCGCTTGCCGAAGAAGTTCACGAAGGCGCCGAAGTCGACGATCTTCACGACCTTGCCGGTGTAGATCTGGCCTTCTTCCGGCTCTGCCACGATCGAGTAGATCATGTCGTAAGCCTTCTTGATGGCCTCGCCGTTCGGGCTGGCGATCTTGATCACGCCATCGTCGTTGATGTCGACCTTGGCGCCGGACACTTCGACGATCTCGCGGATCACCTTGCCGCCGGAACCGATCACTTCGCGGATCTTGTCGGTCGGGATCTGCATGGTTTCGATGCGCGGTGCGTGGACCGAGAACTCGGACGCTTCGGTCAGAGCTTTCGCCATCTCGCCCAGGATGTGGATACGGCCGTCTTTGGCTTGTGCCAGGGCTTTCTCCATGATCTCGGGCGTGATGCCGGCAACCTTGATGTCCATCTGCAGCGAGGTGATGCCGTTTTCGGTGCCTGCCACTTTGAAGTCCATGTCGCCCAGGTGGTCTTCGTCACCCAGAATGTCGGACAGGATCGCGTAGGAACCATCGTCTTCCAGGATCAGGCCCATCGCAACGCCGGCAACCGGTGCTTTCAACGGCACGCCTGCGTCCATCATCGACAGCGAACCGCCGCAGACCGATGCCATCGAGGACGAACCGTTCGATTCGGTGATCTCGGAGACAACGCGGATGGTGTAGGGGAAGTCGGTTGCCGCGGGCAGAACCGCCTGCAGCGCACGCCATGCCAGCTTGCCGTGGCCGATTTCGCGGCGCCCCGGGGAACCGACACGGCCCACTTCGCCAACCGAGTACGGCGGGAAGTTGTAGTGCAGCAGGAAGTTGGATTTGAAGTTGCCGTGCAGCGCGTCGATGAACTGCTCGTCGTCGCCGGTGCCCAGAGTGGTCACGACCAGACCCTGGGTTTCACCGCGGGTGAACAGGGCAGAACCATGGGTCCGCGGCAGCAGGCCGGTTTCGGACACGATGTCCCGGATCTCGTCGGTCTTGCGGCCGTCGATCCGTTTGCCGGTTTTGACAACGTCGCCGCGCAGGATGCCGGCTTCCAGCTTTTTCAGCGCGGAACCCAGATTGGCATCTTCCAGCTGCTCTTCGGTCAGAGCGCCCTTGATGGTCTCGCGGGCAGCGGCAACAGCGGCGGTGCGCTCCTGTTTGTCGCTGATCGCGAAGGCTGCGCGCATCTCGGTTTCACCGGCGGCCTTCACGGCTTCATACAGCTCGGAGTAATCCGGCGGGGTGAAGTCGAACGGCTCGTTTGCAGCTTCTTCGGCCAGCGAGATGATCAGGTCGATGACCGGCTGGATCTGTTCGTGGGCAAATTTCACGGCACCCAGCATTTCTGCTTCGGACAGTTCGTAAGCTTCCGATTCCACCATCATCACGGCGTCTTTGGTGCCGGCAACAACCAGGTCCAGACGCTGTTCCGGGTTCAGGCGCAGGTCCTGCATGTCATCGACGGTCGGGTTCAGGACGTATTCGCCACCCTCGAAGCCAACGCGGCAGCCTGCGATCGGGCCCATGAACGGTGCGCCAGACAGGGTCAGAGCCGCCGACGCCGCGATCATTGCAACCATGTCGGGGTCGTTGACCAGATCGTGCGACAGCACGGTGCACATCACCAGAACTTCGTTTTTGAAGCCGGGGACGAACAGCGGGCGGATCGGACGGTCGATCAGGCGCGCGGTCAGGGTTTCTTTTTCGGTCGGGCGCGCTTCGCGCTTGAAGAAGCCGCCGGGCACCTTGCCCGCAGCATAGTATTTTTCCTGGTAGTGCACGGTCAGCGGGAAGAAGTCCTGGCCGGGCTTCTGCTGACGGGCAAAGGTCACGTTGGCCATGACCGAGGTTTCGCCCAGGGTGGCGATCACGGAGCCATCAGCCTGGCGGGCAACCTTGCCGGTTTCCAGTGTGAGCGTCTCTTCGCCCCACTGCATCGATTTTTTGGTGACGTTAAACATCT
Source organism: Leisingera sp. ANG-DT (assembly GCF_000813785.1). Classification (NCBI taxonomy): domain Bacteria; kingdom Pseudomonadati; phylum Pseudomonadota; class Alphaproteobacteria; order Rhodobacterales; family Roseobacteraceae; genus Leisingera; species Leisingera sp. ANG-DT. Next base: position 614,500 of record NZ_JWLE01000005.1, on the reverse strand, counting down.
AGCGTATCCTAATTGGGAGCACTCCCGGCCCTCCGGGTCTCCCGTTTGCGTGGCGGCCCCATTGCCGCCGGCCCCATCTATCTTTCTTTCGCGTGCCGGGGCCCTGGCACATCGTCTCAGACAGGCCCGCCCATACAGGAGTTTCAGGCAAAATGAAAGAGAAAGCGGCAGCACCCCGCCGCCATGGGCGGCAGCGCGCTGTGTCAGGCTACAGGCGCTGCAGTTGCTTGCGCCAGGTCCGGGTCAGTTGGTTGTTTCCAGTCCTTCCGGGCGGCCCGCGATGGTGAAGTGCAGCCCGTCCGGATCCAGAAATTCCGCGGCAAAACGCTTCACATTTTCCAGAGTAACCGCGTTGATGCGGTCATTGCGGGTCTCCACGTAGCTGATCGGTAGATCATCCATCTGCATTCCCGCCAGAATGGAAGCGATGCGGCTGTTGCCGTCGAACCGCAGCGGGTAGGCGCCGGTCAGGTAAGTCTGAGCGTCCTTCAACTCCTTCTCCGTAACGCCTTCTTCTGCCATGCGGCGCCATTCGTTCCGGATTACCTCCACAGCCTCGGCCATCTTGCCGTTGGCGGAGGCCACAGACCCCATGTAAACGGCCGCCAGATCGCGCGGCACCAGGTAGGAGTAAACACCGTAGGTCAGCCCGCGCTTCTCCCGCACTTCGGTCATCAGCCGGGTTTCAAAGGAGCCCCCGCCGAGAATCTGGTTCATCACATAGGCCGTGAAAAAGTCCGGATGTTCGCGCTCGATACCCTTTTGGCCAAACAGCGCCACCGATTGGGGGGTATCGAAATCAACTACAGTCACGCCGCCCTCGATCGTCACGTCGGCAGGGCCGGGAATCGGCGCGCCCTTTTCGCGCAGCGTCCCCAGCAGGTCGTCCAACAATGTCCCAAGCTCTTCGGCAGTGATATCACCGACTGCACTGACATAGAGCCTGTCGCGGGCAAATACCGCCTCATAAGCGTCGAATATGTCCTGCCGGCTGAGCGCGGTAACCGAGTCCTGAGTGCCCTTGCCATCGCTGCCATAGGGGTGATCGCCATAAGCCATTTTGGCGAAGGCCAGGCCGGCAATATTGTTGGGGTTCTTGGCATCAGAGCGTAGCCCGGCCAGCACCTGCGCCCGCACCCTGTCCAGCGCGTCCTGGTCAAACCGCGGCTCAAACAGCGTCTGCCGCAGCAGCTCCATCGCGTCATCCCGGTTCTCGGTAAGGAAACGGGCAGAGATGGAGACGGAATCCTTGTCAGCGTCATAGCTGAATTCGGCGGCCAGGGATTCCAGCGCCCGCGCATAGTCTTGCGCGCGCAAATCGCCTGAACCCTCTTCCAGCAATCCAGTCATCAGGTAGACCCCGCCGCGCTTGCCCGGCGCGTCCAGGGAGGTACCGCCGCGGAACCGCAGTTCGAGCGCTGAGAAGGGAATCGTATGATCCTCTACCAGCCACGCAGTGATGCCACCGGGCGACGTCACTTCCTGGATCTTGATTTCAGCCCAGGCGGGCAGCGCCAGGAACCAGGCGAACAGCGCAGCGGCGGCAAGCTTCAGCAGGTTCATTGGGTCACCTCCTGGCTGCGTGTCATCCAGCCTGTCACCGATGTTTCCGGCCGCAGGACTTCACTTGCGGCAGCGATGATCTCATCTGCGGTGACCGATTGCAGAATTTTCGGCCACTCCTGCACGTCCTGCACCGTCAGACCGATGCTCAGCGCCTGACCATAGCGGTTGGCAATGCCGTTCACATTGTCCCGGTCATAAATTTCAGCGGCGCGCAGCTGCAGCTTGATCCGCTCCAGTTGGGCTTCGTCCACGCCTTCCTCCAGGAACCGCGCAATAGTGGCGTCCAGAGCCGCCTCAGCTGCCTCCATGCCCGTGCCCTCTGCAGGCACGATCAGCAGGGTGAAAGACGTATCATCCAGCGTGCTGCCGGAATAGAAAGCACCGGTGTAGACTGCGACCTGCTGGTCGAATTGCAGCGCATTTGCCAGGTAGGATGTGTTACCGCCGCCCAGAAGTTCCGCCAGCAAGTAAAGCGCCGCAGCCTTCTGCTGATCGCCGCTATCACGTTCGGGGGCCAGGTACGAACGCTGCACATATGGCTGCGCCACGCGCGGGTCCTCGAAGGTCAGACGACGGGCAGCGGTTTGCGGCGGTTCCTGGCTGCGGAAGCGTTCGGGCAAATCCGGATTGGCCGGAATCACGCCATAATATTTCTCTGCCAGCGCCTTCACCGCGTCCGGCTGCACATCCCCGGACACGACAAGGATGGCGTTGTTGGGCGCATAGTAGGTCCGGTAGAAGGACAGCGCGTCCTCCATGTCGAGACTTTCCATCTCGTGCCGCCAGCCGATCACCGGCTGGCCGTAGCGGTGATTGAGATACTGGACCGCCTGCAGCTGTTCGCGGAACAGCGCAACCGGGTCGTTGTCGGTGCGCTGGTTGCGCTCCTCCAGAATGACCTCTCGTTCGGTGACGATATCCTCCTCGTGGAGGCGGAGGTTGGTCATCCGGTCGCTCTCCATCTGCATCATCAGCTCCAGCCGGTCGGCGGCGACACGCTGGAAATAGGCGGTGTAGTCATAGCTGGTGAAGGCATTGTCCTGGCCGCCGTTGGCGCGCACCGTTGAAGACAGCTCGCCCGGTGCCAGCTTGTCAGTGCCTTTGAACAGCAGGTGTTCCAGGAAATGGGCGACACCGGACTGGCCTGGCGGTTCATCCGCGGAACCGGCCCGGTACCAGACCATCTGCTGCACCACTGGGGCGCGGTGATCCTCGATCACCACCACATCCATGCCATTGTCCAAGGTAAACGCGGTTACCGCCTCATCCTCAGCCTGTGCCGGGGCGGATAAGGCAGCACTCAGCGCTGCGGCGGCCAATGTGATCCTTGGGATCATCTGGCATCCTCCAATTTTTGCACGTTTGCCCTTGCCCGGCAGGGTGCGGTTACTGCTCTTTTGCTCATTTTGGTCAATGCAGCCACAAATCGGCGCCCATTGCCAGCAGAAAGACTGCTGTCAACCTACGCCGCCGCTGGCGTCATGCAAGATTGGCTGGCGGAAAAGTGAGCGTTCAGGACTCTTCTTCAGGCGGCGAAGAGGGCGTAGCCGCACCTGCCTTGCGGAATTGTTCGCTGACTGCGAAGGGATCAATGCTCTGCTTGCGGTACAGCTGCTCGTAGCGGTCCACTGGCACGATCTTGATCCGGCCCAGGTTACGGTTGCGGTGGCGGAATTTTGCATCTTCCGAGGCCAATGTCTCCCGCACGCCTGCCTCTACTCCGTACCGGCTGGAAGCGGTGACCAATGCGGCATCACCGGATGGCACACCGGCCGCAGGCACCAGCGCGCCAGGCTTGCCGCCCAGCGCGGCAACTGCGTCAGCGCTCGGATTTGGGTCGGTCAGATTACTGCCACCGGGGGTCGGTGCGGGAAGGGCCGCATAACTGTCCGGTGCGGTCAGAGGCTTGGATGGCAGGATCAAAAACTCATCGGGGCCGGATCCGGGTTTCTGCAGGACACGCAGCCCTTTTTGCGCGCAGCCGGACACTGCCAGCGCGCCTGCAAGAACGATCACTCCGAACGGGATCCGCATTGCCCCAAACTCCTGCCTGTTTCCCAGCGCTTTTAACGCAATTGCCTGGCGAGGTCTACGCAGGCTTTTTACGGCGCCCGTCAAAGAAGATTAGCCCCGCTGCGCCCGCAAAAATGAAGATGTCCGCAACATTGAACACAAAAGGATTCTGGATGCCGCAGCAGGATGTGTTGAGGAAATCCAGGACATAGCCGTAAAGCAGCCGGTCCGCGACGTTGCCCAACGCACCGCCGATCACAAGGCCGGCTGACAGCTGCATGCCTCTGGACTTGCTCTGCCCCCGCAATAACCACACGGCCAGAGCAATGCAGATCACCACAGAGAGCCCGATCAGGATCCAGCGGGCGGCCTCGTCGCCGCCGCCGAACAGGCCGAAGTTGATACCGGTGTTCTCACCGTAGCGGAAGTTGAGAAACGGCGGCAGCACGTCAATCCGGTGGCGCTGATCCAGCCCCATCCAGTGGATCACCAGGTATTTGCTGGCCTGATCCGCCAGGAAGGAGAGGACTGCGCCCCAGATCATCCAACGTGCTGCCATGACCAGTCGCTCTGCTTAGTGGCGGAAGTGGCGCATGCCGGTGAAGACCATGGCGAGGCCTTTTTCGTTGGCCGCCTTGATCACCTCGTCATCGCGCATCGAGCCGCCCGGCTGGATCACGCAGGCACCGCCCGCAGCCGCCGCTTCCAGCAAACCGTCCGCAAAGGGGAAGAACGCGTCCGATGCCACCGCACAGCCCTTGGCGAGGCTTTCCTCGAGGCCCAGTTCAGCAGCCATGCGGCCTGCCTTGGCGGCAGCCACATTGGCGCTGTCCAGACGGCTCATTTGGCCCGCGCCGACGCCGACGGTTGCGTTGTCTTTGACATAAACGATGGCGTTGGATTTGACGTGCTTGGCAACCTTCCAGGCAAACAGCAGGTCCTGCATCTGGGCGTCAGACGGTGCCTTTTCGGTCACCACCTTCAGATCGTCCATGCCGACATAGCCAACATCCTTGTCCTGCACCAGCATGCCGCCGGCCACCTGCTTGTAGGCTACGATGGGCTTGCGCGGATCCGGCAGGCCGTCAGTCAGCAGCAGGCGCAGGTTCTTCTTGGCGGCAAAGATTTCCTTGGCTTCGTCCGACGCGCCCGGAGCAATTACCACCTCGGTGAAGATCTCGGTGATCTTGGCGGCGGTCTCCGCGTCCAGCGGCTGGTTCAGCGCCACGATGCCGCCGAAAGCGGAAGTGCGGTCGCAGTCGAAAGCCTTCTGATAGGCTTCTGCCAGGGTTGCGCCCTTGGCAACGCCGCAGGGGTTGGCGTGTTTGATGATCGCAACGGCCGGGCTTTCGGACGGGTCGAATTCCGCCACCAGCTCATACGCTGCGTCCGTATCGTTGATATTGTTGTAGCTCAGCTCCTTGCCCTGCAGCTGCACGGCGGTGGCAACGCCCGGGCGGTTCGAGCCATCAGTATAGAAGGCAGCTTCCTGATGGCTGTTTTCGCCATAGCGCAGGGTCTGCTTAAGCTCGCCGGCAAAGGCGCGGCGCTTGGGTGCTTGCAGTTCCAGTTCACCCGCCAGCCAGTTGGACACAGCCGCGTCATAGGCCGCGGTACGGGCATAGGCCTTTTGCGCCAGCTTGCGGCGGAAGCGCGGGCAGGTTGCGCCGTCGTGCTGATCCATGTCGCCCAGCAGCTTTTCGTAATCCTCGACATCCACGACCACGTTCACAAAGGCGTGGTTCTTGGCCGCCGCACGGATCATCGCCGGGCCGCCGATGTCGATGTTCTCGATGCAGGTATCATAGTCCGCGCCTTTGGCCACGGTCGCCTCAAACGGGTAGAGGTTCACAACCAGCAGGTCGATGGCACCGATGCCATGCTCATTCATCGCGGCGATATGGGTGTCGTTGTCGCGAAGCGCCAGCAGGCCGCCATGCACCATCGGGTGCAGGGTCTTGACCCGGCCGTCCATCATTTCCGGGAAGCCGGTCACTTCGGAGACATCCTTCACGGCGAGCCCTGCGTCACGCAGCGCCTTGGCGGAACCGCCGGTCGAAAGCAGCTCGACACCGCGCGCGGCCAGCGCCTGGCCCAGCTCAATCAGGCCGGTCTTGTCGGATACGGAAAGCAACGCACGGCGTACGGGGTGAAGGTCGGTCATGGCAGGGCAGGTCCTTTTAAAGGCTCAGTCAAACGTCTCGGGTTCGTCCCGGTTCAGGTCTCGCACGGCAATGGCAGTCTCCTGCGCTTTGCTGAGCGTCCACCGGACGCGGGTGGCATATCCCATCGCCCGCCCGGATAAAACGATCTGCTTTGCCGCACGCGGCTTCAAGCGGGTCTTTTCCAGGAAAACGCTTGGCTCCAGCCGCAGATGGCAGGCGCCGTCATGCCGGAACACCCAGATTTCACCGCTCTTGAGCGCCATGGATACTGCTGCGCCGCCCAAGTCAAGGGTTGCATCGACTTCAGGGTGCAGATGCAGGCGGATATCAAAGCTGACACCACCATCCGGGTTGCTGCTGCTGGCCTTGTCAAAGCGGGCCTTGGCCGAATCTTCCAGCGCCAGCAGCATGTCCTCCCCGGCCAGGGCGCGGCCGTCAAAGGATAGATCCAAGGTGCGGGCATGGGTCAGGCCGAAATGCGCGGCATAGCCGTTGTGGCCGCCCTGGAAACGCAAGCCATCGGTCAGTTCAGCAAGGTCAAGCGGCACATCATCAGGCGCCTCGATCAGTTCCTCATGGCCGGTGGTTTTATGCGGCGCGGCCAGCCTGGCGCTGGAGTGGCCTTCGATGCACAACGTGCTGTGCGAGGGCGTCGCCCGGCCGGCGCGGCGCCACTCCACCCCAAAGGACTCGCCCGACCCGCAGTTAACAACGAGCGGCCTCCGGCCAGAGGTCAGTTCAAACGCAAGAGTCGAGGCATGGCCATTATAGGAGGCCTTGCCCGTGGGCGGCGCCGAGGCATCCACGATTACAGAGGTCCGCCGCGCCGACAGCCGGGTAAAGCCCATTGCCAGCCCGTCTGCATGGCGCTCGGCCACATGGCTGGCTGCCAGCGCATGGTCCAGTCGCCCCTCCAGCCCGCGGCCGCCACCATGGAATCGCGCCAGCCCGCCGTCACTGTGGCGCAACGTGCGCAGGGTCGGCGCGATCCGTTCGATGGCGGCGATATGGGCAGGCGGCACCATCCGGCCGGCCTCATGCAGCGCCGCCGCCGCCCAGGTCAGGAGGGTGAACACCTCCAGCAGTTCTTCCGGGTTGCGGGTCGGCAAGCCGCCCTGCTCGTCGATCTGGGCCTCGCATTCCGCCGCCAGCGCCTTGACCGCCGGATCGGCCAACTCCTCGCGGCCTTGCAATGAAAGACCTGCATAGATCAGCCCGCACAGCGCCTCAAACCGCGGCAGCCCGGGCGCAGCCCCTTGCCAGCGTTGCGCCAGATACCATGTCTGCTGCGCCAGGGAGCCATAGAAGGCTTCGGTCTCGTCCTTATCCTTGCCGCTTAGCAGGAACAGCGCGTGGTTGATCCAGCGGATCACCCGCCGCCCGGTCAGGTCCGGCAGCCAGGCCAGCCCTCCGCCGCGACCGTGCTGTTCGATCCAGCCCCAGACCCATTTCTGCGCCTTGAGCCGGGCCTTGAAATCGCCAACAGCCGCCAGATCGTCGAGCCAGGCAAACCCGTGCCGTTCCGCGTCAAAGGCCGTGTCCGGCGCGGCAACCTCCCACAGGCCAGTGTCTGGCGATTCGACCAGGTAGCCGGCAAACAGCAGATTGCCCGCAACTAGCTGCCGCCCGCGGGCAAAGCTGCCAATGGTACGTGGCTCCGGCTGCGAGACAAAACCGGTTGCCGCTGGCTGGCTGCGCGCGCGCCAAGCGAAATACCGGTTCAGCAGGCGGGTACCGCGGCCTGCCATTCTGTCATAAGTGGACATGCTCTGTTGCCTCACGCCGGATTGTGCCAGGGCGTTTTGGCGGGAGCATAGCGCGGGCTTCGGGCCAAGTCACCGGCGAATGCCGGAGACGCCCCGGGGTCACGCGGATTTGCGCAAAAGGGCCATGTAGAAACCGTCCATGCCGCCACGCTCCGGCCAGTAATCCGGGCGCAGGCGCAGGCCGCCTTCCTCGGTGATCCAGTCCGCATTGACGCCAGGCACTGTCAGCGCCTCACGGTCTGCGGCCATTTCCGGGTACATGTCCAGCGCCTCCTCCACCTGGCATTCGCCTTCATCCGGCAGCAGCGAGCAGGTGCAGAACATCAGCCGCCCGCCGGGTTTCACCAAAGTCCAGGCATGGGCCAGCATTTGCGCCTGCAGCTCAATCAGCTCTCCGAATTCGCTGCCGTCTTTGGCCTGCGGCAGATCCGGGTGGCGGCGGATAGTGCCAGTCGCAGAGCAAGGCGCGTCCAGCAGCACGGCGTCATACTTGCCGGTCTGCGCCAGCGCGTCCCCCACGATCAGTTCCGCCTGCAGCCCGGTGCGTTCCAGGTTTTCCCTGAGCCGGGCAACCCGGCTCTCCGAAACATCAACAGCCGTCACCTGTGCTCCGGCAGCTGCCATTTGCATGGTCTTACCACCTGGCGCCGCGCATAGTTCCAGCACGCGTTCACCAGGCTGGACGTTCAGAATGCGGGCAGGCAACGACGCGGCGGCGTCCTGGACCCACCAATCGCCAGCCTCATAACCCGGCAGGGCGGAAACCTGGCCTGCATTGGCGAGTCTGACAGAACCGGTTGGCAGCACCTCTCCGCCAAGCTCGACCAGATCAGCACCGGGTTTGCCGGTGATATCCAGCGGCGCGCCGGCAAAATGCGCGGCCTCGATGGCCAGCATTACCTCAGCGCCCCAGGCCTGCACCAGGGGTTTCCGGATCCAGTTCGGCAGGCGCGGCGTGCGCAGTTTGGCCCATTCCGCCGGACCTTCGTCAGCCACCTTGCGCAAAACAGCATTGACCAGCCCCTTGAGCTGCCCATGGCGGCGGTGCTTGGAGACAATCGCCACCATGGCATTGACCACCCCATGCGCGGCGGCGCCCGAGCACAGCTCCACCGTCCCCAGCCGCAAGGCATTCATGACAGTGAGCGGAGTTGATTTCTTCAGGTGTTTCTTAAGCACCCGGTCGGCGCGTTCCAGGCTGCGCAGGGTTGCCGCTGCCAGCCGCTGTGCACGGGCTCGGTCTTCCGGTGCCAGCTTTTCCAGCGCCCCGGCTGCATAACATTCCGCCAGCAGCCGCCCCTCTCCCAGCACCTGATCCAGCAGGTAGACCGCAGTGCGGCGGGCGTGGTTGGCATCGGACATGGGGCAACTCCTTAGGGCGCGCCTTGTGCACGCGGGACAGGGGCGTATATCATGCGCAAAGAATAAAGGAACCCGCGATGAGCGACGACACTGCGCCTGTGAAGAAAGACCTGCCGCCCGCCGCACAACGCGCGCTGGCGGAGGCAGAGGAGCGCCGGAAAGCCGCCGAGGCTGAGGAACCGCGCCCCAAGGAACTAGGCGGGCGCGATGGCCCTGATCCGGCACGTTACGGCGACTGGGAGAAAAAGGGAATCGCTGTCGATTTCTGATAAATCGCGGGTGCCAGCTCTAACGCTCCCTAAGGGCAGCGGCCCATCAGGGCCGCCGTTCAGACTTTAAAGCCCCAGCACATCCACCATGTCGTACTGGCCAGGGCCCTTGTCCTGGCCCCACAGCGCGGCTTTCAGCGCGCCGCGGGCAAAGATCGCACGGTCGGTGGCCAGGTGGCGCAGCACGATCCGCTCACCCGCTGCGGCAAACAGCACGTCATGCTCACCCACGATGTCGCCGCCGCGGATGGCGGTGAAGCCGATGTCGCCCCGTTTGCGGGCGCCAGTGATCCCGTCGCGGCCGGAGTCGCGTACATCCGCCAGTTTCACACCGCGGCCCTCGGCAGCGGCCTCGCCCAGCATCAGCGCGGTGCCGGAAGGCGCATCCACCTTGTGGTGGTGATGGGCCTCGATCACCTCAATGTCGAAATCTTCGTCCAGCGCGGCGGCGACCTTTTTGGTCAACTGCACCAGCAGGTTCACCCCCAGGCTCATGTTGCCCGCGCGCACGATCACCGCGTGGCGCGATGCCGGTTCCAGCTGGGCGATCTGCTCATCCGTCATGCCGGTTGTGCCGATCACATGCACCGCGCGGGCCTGCGCCGCGAGCTTGGAAAACGCCAGCGTTGCCTCAGGCGCTGTGAAGTCGATCACCGCCTGCGCCTTGGAAAACGCCTCCAGCGCATCCGAGGTCACGGTAACTCCAACCGGCGCCCCGCCCATGGCTTCGCCCACATCACGGCCAACCCAATCGTGACCCTCACGCTCCACGGCTCCGGCCAGCGTGGCCTTGTCGCTTTCCAGCACCGTCTTGATCAGCATCTGCCCCATGCGGCCCGATGCGCCGGTAATCACGATCCCTGGTTTGTGAGTCATTGGCCCATTTCCTTGTTCAAGCTGGTTTTGTCCTACATCGCCGGGCAGCGCTTGGCAAAGCCTGCGATCCGGCATAGATCGGAACTATGGCAAAGAACAAATTCCACGATGGGCCCGGCCCCTCCCAGCGCCAGCTTCGCGTCGGCGAACTGATCCGCCGCTCGCTCTCTGAAGTGCTGGCGCGCGGCGATGTGCATGACCCGGACCTGAACCGCATGTCGATCACCGTGGGCGAGGTACGCACCTCACCCGATCTGAAAATCGCCACTGCCTTTGTGCTGCCCTTGGGCGGCAAAGGGCAGGAGGATGTATTGAAACTTCTGGCCCGCAACAAGAGCGAACTGCGCCGCATGGTCGGCAAGAAGCTGGGCTTGAAATTCACCCCGGATCTGCGGTTCCGGCTGGATGAGACCTTCGACCAGATGGACGAAACCCGCCGGATGCTGAGTCAGGACGCGGTGCGCCGCGACGTGGAAGAGTGATCCGCAAGGCCGCATTTCTGCTGACGGCGCTATGGACCGCACCCGCGGCCGGCGCGGTCGAGTGCAGCGATGTGGCCTATGAGGGCAACCGGTACTCGATCTGCGAAGTCGACGCCGCACAGGAACAGCTTCAGCTGTTCCTGAAGGATGGCGAAAACCAGGTCTACGGACACTTCTCCTCGCTGGAGGATGCGCTGGCAAAGGACGGCAAGACGCTGGCCTTTGCGACGAACGCCGGCATGTATCACACGGACCGCTCCCCCGTCGGCCTGTATGTAGATGAAAACGGTGAGGCGATGCGGCTGGTGACCAATGCCGGTCCAGGCAACTTTGGCCTGCTGCCAAACGGGGTACTATGCATCGGTGAACGCCGTGCCGATGTGTTCGAAACCCTGGATTTCGAACACAGAGCGCCCGCCTGCACCTATGCTACCCAGTCCGGACCGATGCTGGTGATCGACGGGGAACTGCATCCGCGCTTCCTGGCGGATTCAGACAGCTATTACATCCGCAACGGTGTAGGCACCTCGGCAGATGGCAGCCGCGCAGTCTTTGCGATCTCGCGCAATGCAGTGACGTTTCACCAGTTCGGCAGCCTGTTCCGCGACTATCTGAAGCTGCCCAATGCGCTTTACTTCGATGGAAATATCTCGCGCCTGCACGCGCCGGAACTTGGCCGCAGCGATGCCGGTTTCATGATGGGCCCGATTGTGGGTGTGATCGAGGACGCGCAGCCGTCCGATTGAACCCCTCAGCCTGTTCGCTTGCGCATCTGACGAATCATCGGCACTGAGTAGATCACCAGCGCCGCCCAGATCATCGGAAAGGCGATCATCCGGGCGCTGCCGAATTCCTCGCCGAACAGCAGCACCGCCGCCAGCATGATCATCGTCGGCGCAATGTACTGCAGGATTCCCATGGTTGAGAGCCTGACCAGCTTGGCGCCATTGGCATAGACGATCAGCGGCACGGCGGTCACCAAACCGCAGCCCAGGAGCAGCCAAGTGTCCGTCAAAGAGGCACCAAAGCTGCCGCTGCCCGTGGCAGCCAGATATGCGAAATACCCAAGTGCCGGCGCCAGCAGGATCAGCACCTCAAGCAGGAAGCCCTGGTTGGGGCCGATCGGCAGAGACTTCTTGAAGAAGGCATAAAACCCCCAGGACAAGGTCAGGCCAACTGCCACCCAGGGCACCCTGCCCGCCTCCAATGTCAGCACCAGCACCGCCGCCGCGGCCAACGCCACGGCGGCCATTTGCGCCTTGCCAAGAGGCTCCCGCAGCAGCAGAGCGCCCAGCGCAATGCTGAACAACGGGTTGATATAATAGCCAAGCGCGGCATCCAGCGCCCGCCCTGCTGCGATGGACCAGACATAGATCCCCCAGTTGACGGAAATCAGCGCCGCGGTGATGCAAGCCATGCCGAGCATGCGGGTATTTTTCAACGCAGCGCGCAGATCTTTGGTGCGGCGCAGGACTATCAGCAGTGCGCCGGCCACCGGCACCGACCAAATCACCCGGTGGGTAACAACCTCAGCCGCCGGAATATGCGACAGTGCCTTCATGTAGAGCGGCAGAAATCCCCACAGCAAGTAGGCGGTGACGGCGAAGGCCAGCCCGCGGGGCGTGTCCAAGTTCTGTGGCGTCTGATCAGTCATGCCGCGCTCCTCATCCAGGGCGCTGTTATGACCGGTTTTCCGCGTCATGAAACTTCGTTTTCTGTGATACCGGGCATTCACCGCTGTTATGGGTCTTGGCGGCCGCCGTTGAGCCAACAAAAAACGGCCCCGGAAACCGGGGCCGCAGTGCAATTTGGGGTTTGCAGTTCTAGCTTTTTTGCTCGTCAGGCTTCCAGCGAACGCCGCAGCATTTCGACGTCCTCGGCGATCTGGCCGTCGGTCAGCTTCAGCTCCTCGATGCGCTTCACGCCGTGCATCACGGTGGTGTGGTCGCGCCCGCCAAAGCGGCGGCCGATCTCTGGCAGGGAGCGGCTGGTCAGCTGTTTGCACAGATACATCGCCACCTGACGCGGGCGCGCATAAGAGCGCAGGCGCTTGGGGCCGATGATATCGGACATGCGGATGTTGTAATACTCGGAGACCTTGCGCTGGATTTCCTCGACGGTGATCTTGCGCTCGGAGGCGCGCAGCACGTCTGCCAAACAGTCCTGGGTTAGGTCCATGTCGATCTCACGGCCGACCAGAGACGCAAATGCGAACAGACGGGTCAGGGCGCCTTCAAGCACGCGCACATTGGTCGAGATCCGGTGTGCCAGGAATTCCAGCACACCATCCGCGATGCGCAGGTCGGGGTAGGTCTCACGCTGCTGCTGCACCTTGGTCTGCAGGATGCCCAGACGCAGTTCATAATCGGTCGGGTGCAGGTCCACGACAAGACCGCACTGCAGGCGTGACTTCACCCGGTCTTCCAGATCCTTGATCTCACCCGGGGCGCGGTCGGCCGAGATGATGATCTGCTTGTTCTGATCCACCAGCGCGTTGAAGGTGTGGAAGAATTCTTCCTGGGTCGAATCCTTGCCGGCGATGAACTGAACATCATCCACCATCAGCACATCGACCGAGCGGAACAGGTGCTTGAAGTCCATCATCTTACGCTCACGCAGAGCTTGCACAAAGCGGTACATGAACTGTTCCGCCGACAGGTACAGCACGTTCAGCGACGGGTTCTTTTCCTTCAGTTCCCAAGCGATGGCGTGCATCAGGTGGGTCTTACCCAGACCCACTCCGCCATACAGAACCAGCGGGTTGAAAGTGACCGGACCGCCCTCTCCGACGCGGCGTGCGGCAGCGTGGGCCAGTTCGTTCGGCTTGCCGACAACAAAGCTGTCGAAGGTAAAGCGCGGATCAAGCGGTGCAGCCTGCAGCGCTTCCAACGTGTCCTTGCCAGCGGAAGAAGCCGCGGGCGCAGTCATGACGGCCACATCACCATCGGCGCTGCTGTAAGCCTCTGCGCCAGCTGCGGGCTCTGCCGGGCGGACCGGGCTGTTAGCAGCAACCCGGAAAGCCAGCCGCTGGACCTGTTCCCCGGACATCGTCAGCTCATGCAGAATCAGATCTGCAAAGTTTTGGCTGACATAGTTGCCCATGAAATTCGTCGGCACCTTGAAGACGGCAACCCCACCGTCCACGGCGTCAAATTCAAGCGGCTCGATCCAGGTCGTGAAATTGTTCTGGCCGACCGTTTTCAACAGCCGGTTTCTGAGCTGTCCCCATTTTTCTTCTGTCATGCTGCGCCTCACGCATCCCCAAAAAGCAGCGGCCCATTTGCCGGGCCAGTTCTATTCTTACCCCCAACCACCCGGGGGGCATCCACGCACAGGGTTATCGTGTGCGGGCCAGCAGTGGCCGCATTACCCGAAGGCTTGACGTTCGCCTTGAACAGCAAAAACGGCCGCAAAAAGCGGCGGATTTGCCGTCACGAACAGTATCGCACACAATTGAGACAAGGCTGCTGACCCTTAACGATACAGCAGTGGATCCCGGCAACTAGCGCGCATCAGATGCGCGTCGTGCCGAGCAACCTGGCAATCTTGATGCCCGTCAAGATCGCCTCGAGCAGCCTGTCCCCCCAGCGAGTGAATCGCTGAAACAGTGGTAGCAATTTGAGGGGGGCAGCGGCAACGAAACTATGATGTTGACTCAGTCTTTGGCAGCAAAGAATCTCCTGCGCCCAGCGAGTCCCGGCAAGGGTTTTCCCAAAAAACAAGGCGCTGCAATCTGCAGCGCCCTGACAACTTTTTGACGGCCCGTGAGCCTGCTCAGCGGAGCGAATCTCAGGCCAGCGCCTTCACGCGTGCGGACAGGCGCGAGATTTTCCGGGAAGCGGTGTTTTTGTGATACACCCCCTTGGTGACGCCGCGCATCAGCTCGGGCTGAGCCGCGCGCAGAGCCGCGGTTGCAGCTTCTTTATCTCCGGAAGCGATGGCTTCTTCAACTTTACGCAGGAAGGTGCGGATGCGCGAACGACGGGCTTTGTTGACGGCAAAGCGCTTCTCGTTCTGACGTGCGCGCTTCTTGGCCTGGGGCGAATTTGCCATGGTGTCTGACCTTATCTTCGGGTTCTGTTTCTATCGGACGCAATGCCAGCCAGCCCCGGATCATTCACCGGTGTGATTCTAGCCAAAGCGGGCTGCACGCGCATGTATGAGGGCGGCATCTATCCAACTCTGCATGGAATTGCAAGGGCGCCGGCCCCAAATGCAAAAAGGCGGGCTGGGCGGCCCGCCTTTCCGGTGTCTGATGTGCCGCTTACTTGTCGCGGAACTGCGCTTCGCGCTTTTCAAGAAAGGCGGCCATGCCCTCTTTCTGGTCTTCGGTCGCAAACATCGAATGAAACACGCGGCGTTCGAACAGAATGCCTTCGCTCAGCGGCAGCTCATAGGAGCGGTTCACCGCTTCCTTCACTGCCATAGCCGTCAGCTGCGATTTCTCGGCGATCTTCTGTGCTGCCGCTGTGGCTTCCTCGATCAGCTTCTTCGCGGGCACCACGCGCGACACCAAGCCTGCGCGTTCAGCCTCTTCGGCGTTCATAAAGCGGCCGGTCAGGTTCATGTCCATCGACTTGGACTTGCCCACGAACCGGGTCAGGCGCTGGGTGCCGCCGATGCCAGCTACTACACCCAAGTTGATTTCCGGCTGGCCGAACTTGGCGGTCTCGGCAGCGATGATGAAATCGCACAGCATCGCCAGCTCGCAGCCGCCGCCCAGCGCGTAGCCGGCCACCGCGGCGATCACCGGCTTGCGGATCGCCGAAATGCGGTCATTGGCGTCGGCAAACAGATTGGTGGAAAACACCTCGGTGAAACTCAGCTCCGACATCTCCTTGATGTCGGCACCGGCGGCAAAGGCCTTCTCCGAGCCGGTCAGGACAATGCAGCGCACCTTGTCGCTGGCATCGGCCTCTTCCAGAGCATCGCAAAGCTCGCCAATGAGCTCCTTGTTGAGAGCGTTCATCGCCTCAGGGCGGTTCAGCTTGATAAGGCAAACGTGGTCCTGCACATCGACGTTGATCGTCTCGTAGGCCATGATTTCTCTTTCGGTTGTTCCGTTCAGTCCTGAGTCCTTACCAAAAGGGTCCCTCTGATCAAGCTATCTTTGGCACTTTACACAGTAGAAGGTGGAACGCCCCGACTGGGTGATTCTGGCAATTGACCCGGCGCAGCCCTCTCGGCGGCAGGCCTCGCCCTCGCGGCCGTAGGCATCGAAACTATGCTGAAAATACCCAAGTTCTCCAGAGGCTTGCCTGAAATCCTTGAGCGATGAACCGCCCGCTTGGATGGCATCCTGCAGCACCTTCCGGATGATCGGCACCAACGCCGCTACCCGATGCGCGGCAATCTGCCCGGCCCTGCGGCGTGGCGAAATTCCCGCACGGAACAGCGCTTCGCAGACGTAGATGTTACCGAGACCAGCAATGATTCCCTGATCCAGTAATGCGGATTTCACCGGCGTGTTACGCCCCTTGAAGGCAGCCACCAGGTGATCCTCGTGAAAGTCATTGCCCAGCGGCTCCGGCCCCAGCACCGCCAGCAACTTGTGGGAGTCGGCGGTAGCGGTCTCCAGCAGATCCATCGCCCCGAACCGGCGCGGATCGTTGAAGGTGATGCGCGCGCCATTGTCCATGTCCAGAACCACATGGTCGTGCTTCTCCGCCTGCGGGTGCTCATGCACGAACTGCCCCAAAGGGTCGCCCGACACCGTCATCCGCCCGGACATGCCGAGGTGAATGAGCAGCGTCTCGCCTGTGTCGAGATCAGCCAGAATGTATTTCGACCGCCGCCTGAGGGCATTGACCCGCGCGCCTGTCAGCCGCTCGGCCATCCGCTCCGGAAACGGCCAGCGCAGATCCGGGCGGTTCACCTGCGCCTTCACGATCACTGCGCCCTCCATCGCAGGCGCCAAACCGCGTTTCACCGTCTCGACCTCGGGCAATTCTGGCATTACACCCCTCCTGAACCAACGGGCCGCATTGTGCCTGCCCCACAGCGCCTTATAACAAGGGCGAAACTCAGCAAACGGCAAGCCTGATGAGCAACACGAGCGACAACACCACCCATTTCGGGTTCGAAACCGTCCGCGAGGAGGAGAAGGCAGGCCGCGTGCAGGGGGTCTTCAACTCGGTCGCCTCTAAATATGACATCATGAACGACGTGATGAGCGTGGGCATCCACCGGGTCTGGAAGGACGCGATGATGGACTGGCTGGCGCCGCGTCCCGGTCAGCGGCTTCTGGATGTGGCGGGCGGCACCGGCGACATTTCCTTCCGCTTCCTGAAACGCGCAGGCTCCGGCCACTCCACCGTGCTCGACCTCACCCGCCCGATGCTGGAGGAAGGCCGCAAGCGCGCCGAAGCCGAGCAGATGGCCGACAGCCTCGACTGGGTCACCGGCGACGCGATGAAGCTGCCGTTCAAGGACAACACTTTCGACGTCTATACCATCTCCTTTGGAATCCGGAATGTAACGCGGCCGCAGGAGGCACTGAACGAGGCTTACCGGGTGCTGCGCCCCGGCGGGCGGCTTATGGTGCTGGAATTCTCGCAACTGCCGAACGACGGGCTGCAAAAGCTTTACGACCTCTATTCCTTCAACGTGATCCCGCGGATGGGTCAGCTGATCGCCAATGATTACGACAGCTACCAGTATCTGGTGGAATCGATCCGCAACTTCCCGGATCAGGAAACCTTCCTGGGCATGGTGAAACAGGCGGGGTTCGAGAACGCCAAATACCGCAACCTGTCGCTGGGCATCGCCTGCCTGCATTCCGGCTGGAAGATCTGACCCATGCGCGGCCCCCATAATATCCTGCGCCTGATCCGAACAGGCGCCACATTCGAACGCACCGGCGCCATGCATTCCGTGCTGGAGGCGTTTGAGGCGCCAAAACCCCTGCGCATACTCGCCCGCACCTTGGGCTGGCCGTTCAAATGGCTGGGCTACAAGGGCGATCCGGCAATGCCGCCCGAAACCCGCGCACTGAACGCGCTGGGGCCTGCCTATATCAAGTTCGGACAGGTGCTTTCGACCCGGCCGGACGTGGTGGGCAAGGATCTGGCCAACCAGCTGCGCGTGCTGCAGGACAAGCTGCCGCCGTTTTCCCGCGCCCAGGCGCTGGCTGAGGTGGAAAAGGAGCTGGGCCGTCCGGTCTCCGAGATATTCTCGGACTTCAGCGACCCGATCGCCGCCGCCTCCATCGCCCAGGTGCACCGGGCGACGCTTGCGGAAACCGGCGAGGAAGTGGCGGTCAAGGTGCTGCGCCCCGGCATTGAGCGCGCCTTCAACAAGGATGTGGATGCGTTCTATTTCGCGGCCCGCATCGTGGACCTCTTCGCCCCCGGCGCCCGCCGCCTGAAGCCGATGGATGTGATTGAGCACTTCGACGGTGTGGTGCAGGGCGAACTGGACCTGCGGCTGGAAAGCGCCGCCGCCTCGGAGTTCGCCGCCAATACCGCCAAGGACGAAGGTTTCCAGCTGCCGGAAATCCGCTGGGGCTATTCAGCGCGCCGGGTGATGACCATGGGCTGGGCCGATGGCATTCCACTGGGCGACAATGAGGCGCTGGATGCAGCCGGCCACGACCGCAAGCTGCTGGCCAACCGGGTGCTGTCGCTGTTCCTGCGCCATGCGCTGCGCGACGGTTTCTTCCACGCCGACATGCACCAGGGCAACCTCAAGGTGGCTAGCAACGGCGATATAATCGCCTATGATTTCGGGATCATGGGCCACATCGACGAATATACCCGCCGGGTCTATGCCGAAATTCTCTACGGCTTCATCAAGCGCGACTACAAACGCGTGGCCGAGGTGCATTTCGAGGCCGGCTACGTGCCTGCCAACCGTGACGTCGATGAATTCGCCCGCGCCCTGCGCGCGGTGGGTGAGCCGATCTTCGGCATGGACGCCTCGCAGATTTCAATGGGCCGGCTGCTGAACTACCTGTTCGAGGTGACTGAACGCTTCGGCATGGAAACCCGCACTGAGCTGATCCTCTTGCAGCGCACCATGGTGGTGGTTGAGGGCGTTGCCCGCTCACTGGATCCGCGTATCAACATCTGGGAAGCCGCCCGGCCGGTGGTCGAGGATTACATCAAGAAATCCATCGGGCCCCGCGCAGTCGTTACCGACCTGCTGGACACCGCCAAGGTGATGGCCCGCTTTGGCCCCCGTCTGCCTGCACTGGTGGAACAGGCGCTGATCGCGCAGGCTGCACAGAACGGTGCACGGCCACGCAGCAGCAGAAGCTGGGCCGTCCCCGCCGTTCTGGGTGCTGCCGGCGCCACCAGCCTCTTCGCTGTCATTGCCTTGCTGACTTGATAAAGGCCGCGGATTGAAGGTGTTACCACGTCAGCAACGCAAGACGTGTGTCTCAAACTAAAAAACTCGCAAAAGAAGATTATCAGCCAGCTCGGACACGTTGACCGGAGGTTGAAAGAGTCCCATGATGCCAAAGGGACCCAAATCCGGCCACCCCGCTGAAATACCTGACTTTGCGGAACCGATTAGGAGCCGGCTTGGTCACCCTCGAGACAATGCCGTGACCGGATCCCTGTTTCTGATCGCAGCCGCAGCACAGACGGAATCAGCTGATGAACAACCCGCGGAAAGTCCTGCTCGTCGAAAATGACGAATTCACGCGATACATGATGCGAGAGATCATTGTGGCGCTTGGGGTTGACGTTGAGATTGCCGAAGACGGTCAGGCCAGCATCGACATGCTCAGCAGCGCGCCGAACGAGTATGGCCTGGTGCTGATGGATCTGCACATGCCGCGGCTGTCGGGGATTGAGGCGACACAGCAAATCCGGGAAGCTCCGATGGATCCTCCCAGCAGCGTGCCTATCATCGCCGTGACTGCTGATGCTGCCTATCACGATGATACGATCGTCAAGGACTTGGGCATGAACGGGTTTGCACCAAAGCCAGTGACACCCGGCCAGATTCTGAACCTAATCGACAAATTTTGCGCTGCTGCATAGGCCGCAAGCGCCGCCTTTCAGGCACAACGAGTGCAGGAAGATTTTTTGCACCGCTACTTTGCATTACGGTTGAATATTCATGGAAGACTTAGAAAAGCGCATGTCCACCGAAACGTCAGCAGCCTCACCGGAAAATGATAGCGCGGATGCCTCAGCTGAAGACAGCGGCCTTCACGTGGTCGGTGTGGCCGCTTCGGCGGGCGGGCTGGAAGCGCTTTCGCAACTGGTGCAGCACCTCCCGCAATCCGCCAACGCAATCTACGTGATTGCGCAGCATATGTCGCCAACCCATAAAAGCGTGCTGACATCTTTGCTCGCCCGCGAAACCTCCCTGCCAGTAGAAGAGCTGGGCCGGGAAACCGACCCCGTGCCGGGAACCATCTACATTACCCCGCCAGATACTGATGTGATGCTTGAGGGTGGAAAGCTGCGCTTGCGCAACCCTGCAGGGCACCCGGCATCCCCGAAGCCGTCCG
The DNA here is from genome assembly GCF_000813785.1 of Leisingera sp. ANG-DT. Taxonomy (NCBI): domain Bacteria; kingdom Pseudomonadati; phylum Pseudomonadota; class Alphaproteobacteria; order Rhodobacterales; family Roseobacteraceae; genus Leisingera; species Leisingera sp. ANG-DT. Next base: position 594,535 of record NZ_JWLE01000005.1, on the reverse strand, counting down.
CTGACCGGCTGTTCAAGAGCATTGCTCAAGAGTGCGGAGAAAACTGTGTAGGTATCGTGCTGTCGGGCACTGGAAGCGACGGCAGCTATGGCGTGCAAGCGATCCGTGAATGCGGCGGAATCACCATCGCCCAGGATCCCAGCTCCGCGAAATATGATGGCATGCCAGCTTCGGCGATTGAAACCGGTTGTATCGATCTGACCCTGACACCGGGGCAAATCGGCGACCATTTCGAGAAAATTCTGACCCGGCCGCGCGATCTGGCATTGCTGCGCCCCGAAACGGATGAACCCAGCAAGCTCAGCGAACTGTTCGGCATCCTTCTAGCCCGCACCCAGGTCGACTTTGCCAACTATAAGGAAAACACACTGAACCGCCGCATTGCCCGGCGGATGACGGCACTGGGTATCGAAGACTACGACGGCTATGTCGATTATTGCAGGTCAAACGTGGACGAAGTCGACGCGCTGCACCGCGATTTGCTGATTTCGGTGACCCGGTTCTTCCGCGATCCTGAACAGTTCCGGAAATTGAATGAACAGCTGGAAAAACAGCTGGCAAACAGCGGCCCGGGCCCCGTTCGGGTGTGGGTCGCGGGATGTGCGACCGGCGAAGAGGCTTATTCCATCGCGATCCTTATCGCGGAACTGCTCGGCGGGCTCCACGCGCTGACCAAGACCAATGTTCAGATCTTCGCCACGGATATCGACCAGAATGCCATCGAAGTTGCGCGAAAGGGGATTTACCCCATTTCAGCAGCGCAGGACATTCCGCCCCAATATCTGAAGGAATACTTCACCGTCGGCGAAAACGACATCTCGGTCCGCCAGGAGCTTCGAAATGTGACACTGTTTTCGCAGCACAATGTGTTCCAGGACCCGCCCTTCATCAATCTCAACCTGGTCACCATCCGTAACGTCCTGATCTATTTTAACCTCGCACTGCAGGAACGTGTGCTGACCCGCCTGCACTATTCCCTGGCCTCGGGCGGGCTGCTGTTTCTGGGCACTTCGGAAACAGTGGGCGAAATGGGCATCTACTTCGAAGCCCGCCAGGGGGCCGACAAGATTTTTGGCAAGCGCCGCGGCATTTCCAGGGAACTGACCGTATTGCCCAGCACGCCGGGCAGCTCCTACCTGCGGTCGCAGAGCATGCGGCGGTCAGCGGCGCAAGCGGCAGCCGATCAGGCTGCGCAGGCCGACCTTTCGCTTGCCCGGGCAGTTGCGCCGAATGGCGTTATTTGCACCCGTAACGGCGACATTATCGAAATCCTCGGGGATATCAGCGTCTACAGCGAAATCCGGGCCGGCATGTCGACGTCGCTGAACGTTAGGATGCTGATCGACCCGCTGCGCACCGAGGCCGCCAGCCTGATTGCGGTGGCCACCCGCACCGAAGAACGGCGGGACGGGCGCTGGCATAAAGCCTCCTTGCCCAATGGCAACCGCGTTCAGCTGCAGGCCTTCCCCTTCTTCAACCACAAGGGCGGCGAACTGCATTGCCTGCTGGCGATCAATTCCAAGTTCGAGGAGGAAAAGGAGCTGAACTTCAGCGAAATTTCCGACCGGGAACAGCGGGACTATGTCGAGCGGATGGAGCTGGAAATCCGCTCCACCCAGGAGGCGCTGCAGCAGACGATCGAGGAACTTCAGACCGCCAACGAGGAGCTGCAATCCTCAAACGAGGAGCTGCAGTCCACCAACGAGGAGTTCCAGGCCACAAATGAAGAACTGGAAACCTCCAACGAGGAGCTGCAATCCACCAATGAAGAGCTGCTGACCGTCAACGAGGAATTGCAGATCAGCTCAGCAGAGCGCCAGGCGCTGGCCTCCGAGCTGGAAGCGATGCTGGTCTCTTCGCCTTATGCCATTGCGCTGGCGGATCAGGCGCTGATCATCCGGCGGCTGTCGCGCGTCGCGCAGGAGGTTTTTGGCATTGGCGAGCTTCCTCCGACCGGCCTGCACCTCAGCCATTGCAACCTGCCCAATGGCTTCCCGGCACTTGCGCCGATTGCCAACACTGTGCTGCGGCTGCAGGAAACGCGCCGCATTCCCGTCCTGTCAGGCAGCGACTACTACACCCTGATCCTGTCACCCGTTCTGGACATGCACCAAAGGCTCATCGGCATCTCTATCACTGTGTCCCGGTTCGACAACGAACCTTTCAATGATGTCCTCCGGCAGATCAGCAAAGTAACCAGGGTCGGGTTCTGGACGCAGAACCTGCAATCCAACGATACCTACGTCTCGCCAGAGGTGCATGCCATTCTGGGGATGGATGACACCGCAGCCGGCCTGAGCCTTGACACGATTCTGGCGCGCGCCCACCCCGAAGACCGTGCAAGCTTGCAGTTGCAGCTTGACCCTCTGTTCAAGGACGGCGGCTCCTTCGAATTTGATGCACGCTTCTTCGATGACAGCGGAAACACCCTGAACATCGGGGGCAGCCTGATGGTTTTCCAGGATTCCCATGGCGAAAACATCCAGTTGATCGGCGTGTGCTGGGACAAGGCAAAGTTTGACGAGCGCGACCTTATGCTGGGCTGCAGCGCGGCGGTGCAAAATCATTTTGCCGTTGGCATTTTCTCCTTTGATGTGGTGAACAATGTGCCGTCCTGGAACCCGCCGATGTACGATCTTCTGGGGTATGCTCAGGGCAAGCACGTCCCTTCGGTGGAAGTGATGCTTGAGCGCATCCACCCTGAGGACCGGGATTTTGCCAAGGACGGGCTGCAGGATGTCCTGACGATGGGACAGCCGTTCCACTACCCGCTGCGCCTGCAGACCAGCGATGGCAGCTACGCCGCAGCAGAACTGTTTGCACAAGCCCGGAGCGGCGATGCAGACCGCATAACCCATGTCTTTGGCGGCCTGCAGCTTTACCGGCGTGAACCGGAGTAAAACGCACGTGTTGTGTTGCACTGAACCTTTCAAGGTCATGCAGGCGGACCAGGCTCATCCCTCGTCCGCCCGCATTTTGCAGCCTGCACCCGCGGACAAACCGGCCCCTAGGCGGTGACTGCATTGATGCCGGATGGGAACAACCTGGACGCTGAGGTCTTGGGAAACGCCTTTTTCTGGTCTCCCTATGCGTCCTTTGTCCTCGATTGGAATGGCCGCATTCTTGCGTGCAACCGCAGGGCCGAACGCAGTTTCGCACCGGGTTGCGAACCCGGCAGCGGTGCGCTTCAAGGCACATGCATCAGCGGCCTGACCCTGCTGGATCCGGACCGGGTGATTGCAAGGCTCAGGCAAGGCACAGCGCATGGCGCAACGACTTTGCCCATGAATGCGAACATCCGCCCGTCCACGGCGCCAGAAACGGATTTCCGCGTTTCGCTGTTAAAGTCTGACGCCAAGGGTGAGCGGCTGATCATGTTGACCCATGACCAGCTGCGAGTCACCGCTGAGTCGTTCCGGCAAATGAATGACCTGCGCAGCAAGCTCAACGATGAGCTGCGCAGCGCCAAGGAAGCCAACCTGAAACTGCAGGAAACCTTGCTGTCGATGGAGGCCTTTGCCCACGCCGCCTCTCATGATCTGCGAACACCGATCAGCACCTTGAATGGCGCCTTGCACTACTTCTCTCAGCACTATGCCGCCGGTCTGCCGGAGACAGCCCAGGAATTCCTGAAGCACATGAGCCGGGCCACCAGCCAGATGGACCGGCTGACAACGGAGCTTTTGGAACATTCGGTTTCAACGTCCGCCCGGATCAACATTCAGGAAATTTCAATTCAGGACGCAGTATCAGAGGCCTGCGCAGGCCTTGCCCAGGAACTGCAAGCCTGCGGTGGCCAAATCAGCGTGTCAGGCAACGGTTTCCGGCTGCATGCCGACCCTACCCTGCTGCACCTCGTCCTCACCAACCTGTTGACCAACGCAATCAAGTACCGGCACCCTGAGCGCCCTCTGGAAATCAAAATCAGTCAATCTTCCGCAGGGCGGGACAATTGGGAACTGTCAGTTTCGGACAATGGAACCGGCTTTGACCCCAAAGACAAATTCTTGATTCTCCAGCCATTTCATCGCGCGCACCGTGAAATCGAAGGCAGCGGCATCGGATTGTCGACTTGTGCGGAGATTTGCCGCCGCCACAACTGGCAGTTCACAGCCGATGCAGACCAAGGCAAAGGCGCCATCTTTACAATTGCCTGCAACTAGATCCTGGAACCTGCTCAGCTTGCTTCTGCGGTAACACTCTGACCGGTTACATAGTCGACCATGCTTACTAGGTCCGGCAGGTTAACCGGCTTGTGCAGCACCCATCTGATATTCCGGCTCAGGCCAAAGAGTTCGCCGCCGGTGAACAGCCGGCTGCCGGTGATGTAGACCACCGGAATATCGGGGCGCATGAGCGCGGCATAATCCGCCACCGGTAAGGACATTTCCTCCCCGATCTTCAGATCAAGGATCAAAATACCCGTCTCGATGCCGGAAAGAGCTGAGATGGCTTCGGAGCAACTGGCAACGGCGGTGACATCATATCCGGCGTCCCGCAAAGCCATCTCGAACGTGAACCTAACACCCTTGTCGTCTTCCAGAAGCAGGACCTTGGCTGTCATTTTACCCCCTTACCATCCAGCAGGCTGCCCTGGCAGCGCGCGAGCCTTGTGCCGGATCGCTGGTCAACTATCCCGTAGAAGTTATTCCAGCGAAGCTTCGGTAAGAAGTTGTTAATATTCTTTGATTCCTACCGTTTCTTTATTTCTACTTTGAATTGCATCTCCTGTATATGAAAGAAGCGTAATATGCCCGTTAAACAAAGAGCTCCCAATGGTGAAGGCCAGACATGGGACCCCGTCATTCGCAATCCCATGCCGTTTGCAATCAAATGCGCTCAACCGCCAGTGCGATACCCTGACCGCCGCCAATGCACATGGTGATCAGCCCTTTGGAACCGCCGGTTCGCTCCAGTTCATACAGTGTTTTCAAGGTGATAATGGCACCTGTGGCCCCCACCGGGTGGCCCAGCGCAATGGCGCCGCCGTTGGGGTTCACCTTGGCCGGATCCAGCCCCAGCTCCTTGTTCACCGCCAACGCCTGCGAGGCAAAGGCCTCGTTCGACTCGACCACGTCGAAATCGCCGGCAGACAGCCCGGTCTTCGCCAGCAGGTTGCGCACCGCGGGCACCGGGCCGATGCCCATCACCTCGGGGCGCACACCTGCATGGGCATAGCCCAGAATCCGCGCCTTGGGTTTCAGCCCGGCCCGCTCTGCAGCGGCGGCAGTGGCCAGTACCATGGCCGCGGCGCCGTCGTTGATTCCACTGGCATTTCCGGCAGTTACCCGGCCGTCCTTCTGGAACACAGCGCGCAGGCCCGCCAGCGCCTCTGGCGTGGTGGGCTTGGGGTGCTCGTCCACTTCGAAGGGCACCATGTCGCGCTTCACCTTCACCTCCACGGGCGTGATCTGGGACTTGAAATGGCCCGCCTCGATCGCCGCCGCGGCGCGGGTCTGGCTGGTGAGGGCAAACTCGTCCATCTGCGCGCGGGTGATGCCGTGCTCATCGGCGACGTTCTCAGCCGTCACCCCCATATGGCCGGTGCCGAAGGGGCAGTTCAGCGCGCCCAGCATCATGTCGAGCGATTTCACATCACCCATCTTGGCGCCCCAGCGGCTTTGCTGGAGGATATAGGGGCTGCGCGACATATTCTCGGCGCCGCCGGCTAGGGCAAACTCCGCATCCCCTAGGGCAAGCGATTGAAAGGCTGAGACAATTGCCTGCACGCCGGAGCCGCAGAGGCGGTTCACATTCATTGCAGGTACCACGTCCGGGACGCCTGCCTGCATCGCCGCAACCCGGCTCAAGTACATGTCGCGGGGTTCGGTGTTGATGATATGGCCGAACACCACATGGCCGATCTGGCCGCCCTCCACCCCGGAGCGTTCAAGTGCTGCCTTGGAAACGGTGGCAGCCAGGTCGATCGGCGCGGTGTTTGCCAGCGCGCCGCCGAAGGTACCGATGGCGGTGCGGGCGCCGTCCAGGATCACGATCTCTGTCATTGGTCTTACTCCTCAACTCCTGCGTTGGCGCCAGTATGCGCCCGCAGCCTGGGCCTGTCTGCCGGGACGTGCCGTCATGGAAACGCGGCGTCACCCCCCGTGCACCCCTTGTACACCCCTTGTGCACCGCCGCGGCGCAGCATCCGCGATTTGCCGGATCAATTGACAAATGCCGCCCATCGGCGCAGAGAATCCGTCATGACGGAAAACACAGACGATATCCTGACCCTGCTGCCCGCCCGCCTGAAGGAGGCGCGCCGCGCCCAAGGGCTGAGCCTGGAGGCGGTGGCGAACCTGTCGGGCGTCAGCCGCTCGATGGTGAGCCAGATCGAGCGCGGCGAAAGCTCCCCCACCATTGCAACGCTGTGGAACCTCACGCGCGCGCTGCAGGTGGATTTTGCGGGCCTTCTGGAAGCGGGCGACATGCAGGACCGGATCGAGGTGCTGCGCGCGTCGGATGTGCCCAAGATCGAGAACATGGGCCAGGGCTGCCGTATCCGCATCCTATCACCGCCAGAGGAGGCCGGGGGCCATGAGGTCTATGACATCCGGTTCGATCAGGGCGGCGCGCTGGTCAGCCAACCGCACACCCGCGGCGCGGTGGAGCAGCTGACGGTGCTGGAAGGCGAGATTGCAGTCAGCTCCGGCAATGCCAGGGACCAGCTGCAGGCCGGCGACACCGCGCGCTATGCCGCCGATGTGGCCCATTCGATCACCGCGCCCGAGGGGCCTGCGCGGGTGTTTCTGATTGTGAAGAATGCGTAATCCAACCCCGTTCCAGCCGTACTGGTAAGTTTTGCCTGCACTTTTCGGCAGGAAATCCCCACCTTGTGCCTTTTATGCACATTCCCCTTGAACGACTCGGGAGACCGGCCCATATGTGGTCCGCTAACGTTATTCTTGTCGATCCACTGTCTCCCGTTTACCGGCGCTTTCAGTCTCTCGATCCAGACCGACTACGCCAGGCTGCCGCACTTCCGCGGGCAGCATCAAAAAGGAGACTACGGATATGGCCACCGGCACCGTAAAATGGTTCAACACCACCAAAGGCTACGGCTTCATCGCGCCCGAGGGCGGCAGCAAAGATGTGTTCGTGCACATTTCCGCTGTAGAGCGTTCCGGCCTGACCGGCCTGGCGGACAACCAGAAAGTTACCTTCGACATCGAGCCCGGCCGTGACGGCCGCGAGTCGGCGGTGAACCTGCAGCTGGCATAAGCCTCGCAGCAGTACTGATCAGAAGCGCGGTCCCTGAAAAGGGGCCGCGTTTTCTTTTGTGCGGGTGTCAGCCTTTGTTCTTCTCATCCCAGAGCTTGGGTTCCCACAGTTCAACCTTGTTGCCTTCAGGATCCATGATCCAGGCGAAGCGGCCGTTTTCATGGGCATCCGGCCCTTTCAGCACCGGGATGCCTGCGTCCGTGAGCTGTGCGATCATCCCGTCCATATCGTCGATCCGGTAGTTGATCATGAAACCGGCGGTGCTGGGGTCAAACCAGGTGCCGTCCGCATCTGCGGTGCCCCAGACGGTCAGACCGCCATCCTCTGCGGTGTCGTCCTGCCAGTTCAGGACCGCACCGCCGAATTCCTGCAGGTCCAGTCCCAGATGGTCGCTGTACCACTTGGCCAGTGCTCTGGCGTCGCCGCGTGCCTTGATGAATACCCCGCCGATTCCTGTGACCTTTGCCATGGACGCACGCCTCCCTGTTTCAGTGGCAGATAGTCCGGTTTGGCGGATTTCCACTCACACATTCCAGTTTCACGGATTTTTTTCCGCAATCCTGAAATCCTGTATTCCGGAAACGCATCCGCTATGATAGACACGCGACTCGAGACACCAAGGGAGTTTGCGCATGTCCACTGCTTTTCTGACCGACATCTCCAACACGCTGGCCCAGATCGAGGGCGAGGGGCTGTACAAGCGCGAGCGAATGATCACCTCCCCGCAGGGGGGCGAGATCACGGTTGGCGGGCGCGAAGTGATCAACCTGTGCGCCAACAACTATCTGGGTCTGGCCGACCACCCCGCCCTGATCAAGGCTGCAAAGGACGCGATGGAGCCGAAGGGCTTTGGCATGGCGTCGGTGCGGTTCATCTGCGGCACACAGGACATTCACCGGGAGCTGGAGCAGCGGCTGGCGAAGTTCCTCGGAAAGGATGATGCGATCCTGTTTGCCGCCTGTTTCGACGCTAATGGCGGGCTGTTCGAGCCGCTGTTGGGGCCGGAGGATGCGATCATCTCCGACAGCCTGAACCATGCGTCGATCATCGACGGGATCCGGCTGTGCAAGGCCAAGCGCTACCGCTACCTGAATAGCGACATGAACGATCTGGAGGCCTGGCTGAAGCAGGCCCGCGAGGACGGTGCACGGCATATCATGATTGCAACCGACGGCGTGTTCTCGATGGACGGTTATCTGGCCAAGCTGCCGGAGATCCGGGCGCTGGCGGACAAATACGATGCGGTGGTGATGGTGGATGACTGCCACGCCACCGGTTTCATGGGTGCGACAGGCGCCGGCACGCCGGAGCATTTCGGGGTGGACGTGGACATCCTGACGGGAACTTTGGGCAAAGCACTTGGGGGGGCCATCGGCGGTTATATCGCCGGGCCGCAGCCAGTGATCGACCTGCTGCGGCAGCGGGCGCGGCCCTATCTGTTCTCCAATTCGCTGCCGCCATCGATTGTTGCTGCCGGGCTGGAGGCGATCCGGCTGGTGGAGGAAGGGGACGGGCTGCGGGCGCAGCTGTTCGAGAATGCCAAGTACTGGCGCGCGGGGCTGGAAAAGCTAGGTTTTGACCTGCTGCCGGGTGAGCATCCGATCATCCCGGTGATGCTGGGCGAGGCGCAGCTGGCGCAGGACATGGCGGCCAAGCTGTTTGATGAGGGCGTTTATGTCTCCGGCTTCTTCTTCCCGGTGGTGCCGCGCGGCCAGGCGCGCATCCGCACCCAGATGAATGCGGCTCTGACGCGGGAAGAGCTGGACCGGGCATTGGCCGCCTTTGGCAAGGTGGGCAAGGAATTGGGAATTGTATCATGAGCCGTCCGAACACGATGAAGGCGCTGGAGAAGAGCCATCCGCAGGAGGGTCTGTGGATGGTGCAGGCGCCGGTGCCGGAGATCGGCCCCGATGAGGTGCTGATCAAGGTGAACAAGACCGGCATCTGCGGCACCGATATCCACATCTGGAACTGGGATGAATGGGCATCGCATACCGTGCCGGTGCCGATGATCACCGGCCATGAGTTTGCCGGCGAAATTGTCGAGATCGGGCGCAATGTCACCGATCTGGCGGTGGGGCAGCGCTGTTCCGGCGAGGGGCATCTGATCAAGACCGACTCGCGCCAGAGCCGGGCCGGGAAGTTCCACCTGGACCCGGGCACCCGCGGCATCGGGGTGAATGAGCAGGGTGCCTTTGCACAGTATTTGAAACTGCCGGCCTTCAACGTGGTGCCGCTGCCGGAGGATATCCCGGATGAGATCGGCGCCATTCTCGATCCGCTCGGGAATGCGGTGCATACCGCGCTGAGCTTTGATCTGCTGGGCGAGGACGTGCTGATCACCGGCGCGGGCCCCATCGGCATCATGGCGGCGGCGGTGGCGAAACATGCCGGCGCGCGGCATGTGGTGATCACCGACATCAACCCGGACCGGCTGACACTGGCAGAACATGTGGTGCCGGCGGTGCGTGCGGTGAATGTGGCGCAGGAGGACCTGCAGGATGTGGTGCGCGAGTTGGGTCTGAAACAGGGCTTCGACGTCGGGCTGGAGATGTCCGGGTCGCAGGCGGCCCTCGACCAGATGGTGGAGGCACTGGTGATGGGCGGCAAGATTGCCCTGTTGGGCATTCCACCGGGCAAATCGCCGGTCGACTGGTCGCGCATTGTGTTCAAAGCGATCACCATCAAGGGCGTCTACGGGCGCGAGATGTTCGAGACCTGGTACAAGATGATCGCGATGCTGCAGAACGGGCTGGATGTGAGCCGGGTGATCACCCACCGGTTCGGCGTCGATGATTTCGCCGAAGGCTTTGCGGCGATGAAATCCGGCTCCAGCGGCAAGGTGGTGCTGGACTGGACGTGATGACCGGTTGAGGGGGCTTTGCCCCCTCGCGCCTTTTGGCTGGGCTTCGCCCGTTCGGGTCTGAAATGATCCCCCGGATCATTTCCAGGACGACCCTCACCCCCAGAGTATTTCCAGAAAGATGAACAGACGGATCAGGGTTCTAGCGGCACCCTGCCAGCATCTGTCAGCAGCCAGCATTCCCGGCCCTCAAACACTGCGGCAGTAAGCGGGCGGCCGTAACCGGCGCCGCTGTCGAGGTTGATGCGGTTTATCCGGTGCTCTGCCTGTTTCGCCGGGGTGTGGCCATGCACCACCAGCCAGGGGTGGGCGCGTTCGTCGGTCAGGAACTCCTGCCGGATCCAGATCAGGTCGTCCTCGCTTTGGCTCTCCAGCGGAAGGCCGGGGCGGATGCCTGCGTGGACGAACAGCAGTTCGCCCTCCTGATGGAAGGGTTTGAGGCCTGCCAGGAAATCCAGATGCGCCTGCGGGATTGCGACTCGGGCGCGGGCGTGGGTCTGGTAGATGCGGTCGCCCTCTTCGACCTCCACCCCATAGGATTGCAGGGTCTCGATGCCCCCGATGCGTTCGTGCAGCCAGTGGTAGCCGACCAGCAGCCGGGCGTCGTTGCGCGGGTAGTCCTCGAGGAACATTGAGAACATCCGGTCGTGGTTGCCCTTGAGGAAGACCCAGTTTCGGCCCGCGGCCTGGCCCTGGACCAGCCGTTCGATCACGCCGCGGCTGTCCGGGCCCCGGTCGGTGTAATCGCCAAGGAACACAATGCGGGCATCTGCGCCGCCGTCCGCCTCAATCAGCGCCAGCGCCTGTTCCAGCATGACAAGCTGGCCGTGGATATCGCCAATGGCGTAGATCGGGGAAGTCATCACATGTCCTTTGCTGCTGATGTTTTGATGCCGGATCAAGCCTTGCACCTCAACCCCGCAGAAAGGTCCCACCCCGCCGGTTTTCCCAAAAGATCAGTGAAGTATGCTAGGCTGGCGTTTCGAAATCCGCGGTGTTCCGATGATGGGAGAAACGGAACAGCGACATGGGAGGGACAAGTGATGAATGGAATTGCACGGCCGTTCATGCTGATTGCAGTGGTGTGTGCCCTGGGCGGCATGGTTTGGGGGATCCAGATGTCGGCGAGCCAGGATCACCTGCTGTCGCCGGCGCACGGGCATCTGAACCTGCTGGGCTGGGTCAGCTGCGCGATCTATGCGTTTTATTATCATCTGGTGCCAAGCGCCGGTGAAGGTAGGCTGCCGCGGCTGCATCTGACTGCCACAGTGCTGTCGCTGGGGCTGCTGGTTCCGGGTATCCCGCTGGCGATCCAGGAGCGCACAGAGGTGCTGGCCCAGGCCGGATCACTGGCGGCGCTGGTGTCGATGCTGGTTTTCGGCGTTATTGTTCTGCGCAGCCGGCCGGAGAAGGCAACGATCGCGCATCAGAGGTGACAACGGAAAAGCCCCCGCAGCAATGGCGGGGGCTTTTGCAAGATTATGCCAGACGGGTCAGACGACGTCGAACTGCAGCGGCTTGATCTGGTTGAACAGACCGGTTTCCGCCAGTTTGGCGCGCACCTCTGCCGGGACTTCATTATCCACATAGAGAAGCGCAATGGCTTCGCCGCCGGCCTCGGAGCGGCCCAGGGTGAAGTTGGCGATGTTGACGCCGTGGTCGCCCAGGGTGTGGCCCAAGGTGCCGATGATGCCGGGCACGTCCTCGTTTGTGGTGTAGAGCATATGCGCGCCGACGTCGGCGTCGATGTTGATGCCCTTGATCTGGATGAACCGCGGCTTGCCGTCGGAGAACACAGTGCCGGCCACCGAGCGTTCGCGCTTGGAGGTCACCGCGGTCACTTTGACATAGCCGTCGAAGGAGCCGGATTTGTCCTGGCTGGTGGTGGAAATCTGCACGCCGCGCTCCTTGGCAACAACGGGCGCGGAGACCAGGTTCACCTCCGGGTTGGCGCGTTTCATGATGCCGGCAACCACCGCGCAGTTGAGCGCGTCGAGGTTCATGCCGGCTGCGACACCGTCATAGAGGATGTTGATCGCCTTGATCGGCTCATCTGTCATCTGGCCGACGAAGCTGCCCAGATGATCGGCCAGCTTGATCCAGGGGCCCATGACCTTGGCTTCCTCAGCGGTGACGCTGGGCATGTTGAGCGCGTTTTCAACCGCGCCGGTCAGCAGGTAGTTGGACATCTGCTCTGCCACCTGCAAGGCGACGTTTTCCTGCGCCTCGGTGGTGGCGGCGCCCAGGTGCGGGGTGCAGACCACGTTGGGCAGGCCGAACAGGGCGTTTTCCTTGGCCGGCTCCTCCGAGAACACGTCAAAGGCGGCGCCGGCCACATGACCGGAGGTCAGCAGTTCCGCCAGCGCGCCCTCGTCCACCAGGCCGCCGCGGGCGCAGTTAATAATGCGCACGCCCTTCTTGGTCTTCTCAAGGTTCTCCTTGGACAGGATGTTGCGGGTCTGGTCGGTCAGCGGCACGTGCAGGGTGATGAAATCGGCACGGGCCAGCAGCTCATCCAGCTCCACCTTCTCGACGCCCATCTTGTCGGCTTTCTCGGTGCTCAGGTAGGGGTCATAGGCCACCACCTTCATCTTGAGGCCGCGGGCGCGGTCGCAGACGATGCCGCCGATGTTACCGGCGCCGATAACGCCCAGGGTCTTGGCGGTCAGTTCGACCCCCATGAACTTGGACTTTTCCCACTTGCCAGCATGGGTGGAGGCGGAGGCCTCCGGCAGCTGGCGGGCAACCGCGAACATCATCGCAATCGCATGTTCGGCGGTGGTGATCATGTTGCCGAACGGAGTGTTCATCACAATGACACCGCGCTTGGAGGCGGCTTCCTTGTCGATGTTGTCGGTGCCGATGCCGGCGCGGCCGATCACCTTGAGGTTCTCGGCGTTCTCGAGGATCTTGTCGGTCACCTTGGTGGCGGAGCGGATCGCGAGGCCGTCGTACTGGCCGATGATTTCCGCCAGTTTATCTTTGTCCTTGCCCACGTCGGGCAGGAAGTCGACGTCAATGCCGCGGTCGCGGAAGATCTGAACGGCGGCCTCGGACAGCTTGTCGGAGATGAGTACTTTGGGAGCCATGTCTGTGGTCCTTAGAATGTCTGTGCTGGGACGGCGGGCGCAGCCGCCCGCCTTAAAAGAGTGCTCAGGCCGCTTCGGTCTGCGCGGCGATCTCGGCCTCGAAGGCCCATTTGATCCAGGGCATCAGGGTTGCCACGTCAGAGGCTTCCACCGTGCCGCCGCACCAGATGCGCAGGCCCGGAGGCGCGTCGCGGTAGGCGCCGATGTCGTAGGCGACTCCTTCAGCTTCCAGACGTTTGGCCACGGCCTTGGCAAAGGCAGCGCCGTCCTGGATGCGCTCGTCGGTGAACTTGAGGCAAACAGACGTGTTGGAGCGGTATTCCGGCTGCTCGGCCAGGAAGGCGATCCAGGGGTTGTCCTGCACAAAGCTTTGCACCGCCGCGAGGTTGGCATAAGCGCGCTCGCGCAGGCCTTCCATGCCGCCTACCGAGCGGGCCCAGTCGAGCGCCAGCAGGTAGTCCTCCACCGCCAGCATCGAGGGGGTGTTGATGGTCGCGCCCTGGAAGATGCCGTCGATCAGCTTGCTACCCTTGGTCAGGCGGAAGATTTTGGGCAGCGGCCAGGCGGGGGTGTAGCTCTCCAGACGCTCCACTGCGCGGGGGCTGAGGATGATCATGCCGTGCGCAGCTTCGCCGCCCAGCACCTTCTGCCAGGAGAAGGTGGTCACATCCAGCTTGTCCCACGGCAGATACTGCGCAAAGGCGGCGGAGGTGGCGTCGCAGATGGTCAGACCTTCGCGGTCCGCCGGGATCCAGTCGCCGTTGGGGACGCGCACGCCGGAAGTGGTGCCGTTCCAGGTGAAGACGACGTCGTTGGTGAAATCGACGGTGCCGAGGTCCACGATCTGGCCATAGTCGGCGGTTTTGACGGTGGCGTCGAGCCTCAGCTGTTTAACTGCGTCGGTGACCCAGCCGGAGCCGAAACTTTCCCAGGCCAGCATCTCAACTCCGCGGGCGCCGAGCAGGTTCCACATCGCCATTTCCACCGCGCCGGTGTCGGAGGCAGGCACGATGCCGATCTTGTAATCAGCGGGGATGTTCAGGATCTCGCGGGTGCCTTCGATCGCTGCTTTCAGCTTGTCCTTGCCCACCGCAGCGCGGTGCGAGCGGCCCAGCGGCGCGCCTGCAAGTTTGCTCAGATCAAAGACGGGGGGTTTGGCGCAAGGGCCGGACGAAAAACGCGGATTGGCCGGCCGCGCGGCAGGTTGTTCAATAGCCATAAATGCTACCCTTCCAGATAAGCGCCCCTCGTTGGGGAGGGGTGTCCCGTGATCAGAGCTAGTGTGCTGCAGCGCGGCACGCAACAGAAATTTCAGAAAAATGCGGCTGTTCATCTGTTTTTTGCGACATGAATTTCCACCATCGGAAACAGCTGCGCTAAAATGGCGCAAAGGGCCGTTCCTTATGATACCCCCGGATTTCCGCAGTTTTTTGCTGTCTGGCTGTTCCCGCGGCAGGGCGCTATGACATAGGCAGATAGCGCCGGAACGGAGCCTGCCGATGTACACCGCCACCCTGCTTTGCAACCCTGCCCGACCGGTGCTGGAGCCCGCGCTGATCGAATCGCTGCGCAATGCCTGGGGCGGTGATGAAGCGGTGTGGCTGGCGCTGGGGGCGGCGGCAGAATTTCCGCTGAAGCAGATGCCCGACAACCGATGGGACGTCTGGGCGGACCTGCAGGGCATGGGCGTGGATCTGGTCATTCAGCCCAGCGCCGGACGGAAGAAGAAGATGCTGCTGGCCGACATGGACTCCACCATGATCCAGCAGGAATGCATTGACGAGCTGGCCGAGGAGGCAGGCGTCGGCGCGCGGGTGAAGGACATCACCGCGCGGGCGATGAACGGCGAACTGGATTTCGAAGGCGCGCTAACAGAGCGGGTCGGGCTGCTGAAGGGGCTGCCGGAGACGGTAATCGCCAAGGTTCTGGAAGAGCGCATTACCCTGATGCCCGGCGGCAAGCAGCTGCTGGCGACGATGAAGGCGGAGGGCGCCTATGCGGCGCTTGTTTCTGGCGGCTTCACGGCGTTCACGGCGCGGGTCGCAGAAGTACTGGGATTTGACGAGAACCGCGCAAACACGCTGCTGACCGAGGACGGCAAGCTGACCGGCGAGGCGGGCCGGCCGATCCTGGGGCGGGAGGCCAAGGTGGAGGCGCTGGAGCAGATCTCCACCCGGCTTGGTATCGCGGAGGCGGATGTGATTGCGGTGGGCGACGGCGCCAATGACCTGGGCATGCTAAAGCGCGCGGGCGCAGGTGTGGCGCTGCATGCCAAGCCCTCGGTCGCGGCGGAATGCGATATCCGCATCAATCACGGCGACCTGACGGCGCTCTTGTACATCCAGGGCTACGCCCAGGACGAATTCAAAGGCTGATCAATTAGATGCTGGAAGTGGGTTTCGAGACCCTGCTGCTGTTGCTGGCGGCGGGGTTTGCTGCCGGGTTCATTGACGCAATTGCAGGCGGCGGCGGGCTGATCACGGTGCCGGTTCTGCTGCTGGCCGGGGCCAATCCGGTGACGGCGCTGTCGACCAACAAAATCCAGGGGCTGTTCGGCTCAGCGACCGCCGCCTTCACCTATGCGCGCGCCGGGCATGTAGACCTGAAGGCCCAGGTCGGGCCTGCGCTGATTGCCTTTGCGGCGGCAGTTGCGGGTGCGTTTCTGGTGGCCTACTTGCCCACCGAATGGATCCGGCTGATCCTGCCGGTGCTGCTGATCGGGATCGCCATTTTCTTTGCGTTGAAGAAGGGGCTGGATGATCTCGACCGGCACCGCCGCCTGTCCCCCGCCCTGTTCACCGCCCTCATCGTTCCGCTGTGCGGGGCCTATGACGGGCTGCTGGGGCCTGGCGCGGGCAGCTTCTACATGCTCGCCTTTGTGTCGCTGGCGGGCTACGGCATCCTGCGTGCAACCGCCCATACCAAGCTGCTGAATTTCGCCTCCAATGCAGGCGGTCTGCTGGCGTTTTCCTTCTTTGCGACGCCCTGGTGGATCACCGGCCTGCTGATGGGCTGCGCCCAGATTGCCGGTGCGCGGGCGGGAGCGGGGCTGGCCAAGAAGCAGGGGGCAAAGGTGATCAAGCCGCTGCTGGTGGTGACCTCTGTCTCGCTCGCGGCCAAGCTGCTGTGGGATATGATGTAAGGTCGGCTCTGGCTTTGCCCCATATTTAACATTTCCATTAATTAACAAACATGCTAATAAATAGCATGGTACCGATTCTGAAATCCTTTGCCGCGCTGTCAGACGAAACCCGGCTGATGATCGTGGATCAGTTAATTACTGAGGGCGAACTGCCCGCCGGGGATCTGGCCCCCGGAGCAGGCATTTCGGCTCCGGCGATCTCGCGCCATCTGAAAGTCCTGCGCGAGGCCGGGCTGATAACCCAACGGGCTGAGGGCACTAAGCGGCTCTATTCTGCCCGGCCTGAAGGGCTGCGGATGATCGCCGAATGGACGCAATCGCGGCGCGCCTTCTGGGAAGGGAGCCTGGACAGGCTGGAAGCGGCCCTGATGGAGGACGAGGCATGAGCGACCTGCAGCTGAAGCGGACATTTCCGGTCAGCCCGGAGAAACTGTTTGCCTGGGTGACAACGCCGGACAAGCTGCTTCAATGGTGGGGGCCGGAAGGGGTTACCATTCCGGAACATGACCTGAACCTGAGCCGCACCGGCCCCTGGTACTCGGTCATGCAGAACAGCGACGGCCAGCGGTTCCATGTTTCCGGCCAGGTGACCCATGTGGATGCGCCGAAATCGGTTGGCTTCACCTGGGCCTGGCACGGCGACGACGGCAGCCGCGGCGATGAGAGCCATGTCACTCTGACCGTTGCAGCCACTGGGGATGGCGCCATGCTGGTGGTCGACCACCGGGATCTGGGCGATGACGGCATTGCCGCGCGCCACGAAGACGGCTGGACCTCAACCCTGCGAAAGCTGGAGGCGCTGCTGTCCGCAGAAGACTGAACCATCAACGAAACCAAGGGAGTAGACCAATGCCACAGTTCGTTTTTGCCTATCACGGCGGCAAGACCCCGGAGAGTGAGGAAGAGGGCGCCAGGGTCATGCAGGCCTGGAAGGACTGGATGGGGGGTATGGGCGATGCCCTGAAGGTGCCAGGTGCACCGGTTGGGATGTCCAAGACCGTCAGCGCCGGCGGGGTGGTCGATAATGGCGGCGCCAATCCGCTGTCAGGCTATTCCGTGGTGGAAGCCGCCGATCAGGACGCGGCATGCGAGATGGCCAAGGGCTGCCCGATGGTGGCAGACGGCAGCGGCTCGGTTGAAGTCGCTGAAATCATCGACATGGAAATGTAAGAAAATGCCCCGGTCCTGAACCGGGGCATTTGTTTTCAGAACAGCAGTTCGGCGGCGGGGCGGATGGAACCGCATTCCAGCCCGCGGCGGCTGTAGAGCATCTTGTTCATGTATTTGGCGGTCTCCGGGTGATCTGCATCCAGCACGCCGAGGCTGACCATCAGTGCCGCAATCGCGCATTCGCTGGCGCGGGTGCTGCCATCGGAGATCTTCAGCGCCACGCCCAATTTTTGTTCCGGCAGGATGGCGATGAACACCGCCTCAGCCCCGGTCTTGATCGCCACTTTGCCGCCCATGGCGCGCATCAGGTTGGTGCAGCAGCGGGTTTCGCCGGCCACCAGATCGGGATGCGCTGTCATTGCAGCAACCAGCTGCTGCGCCGCCTCAGACGCGCGATCGGAGCGGTCCGCGGCGCTGGCAAACCAGGCCATTGAGCGCGCCAGCCCGGTGACGGTGGTTGCAAAGTTCGGCGCTGAGCAGCCGTCGATGCCATAGCCAGGGCTGTCCTGCCCGGTGGTTTCCTCAAACGCAGCCAGACAGGCCTGCTGCACCGGGTGGTCCACCTCGATGTATTCAGTACCGCCGCCCAGGTACTGGTTCAGAGTCAGGAAGCCCGCGTGCTTGCCGGAGCAGTTGTTGTGCACTTGGCAGGGGCTGTTGTCGGTTTTGATCAGCTCATTGCGGGCGGGGATGTCGTCCGGCAGCTGCGGGCCGCAGCGGAAGTCGTCATCAGTCATACCCAGCTGACTAAGCCAGGCGTTAACCCGGTCCGTGTGAATATGCGCGCCGTTGTGCGAGGCGCAGGCCAGCGCCAGCTGTTCCGGGTTCAAACCATACCGCGCGGCAGCACCAGAGGTGATCAGTGGCAGCGCCTGGATCATCTTGGCGGAGCTGCGCGGATAGATCACTGCGTCCGGATCGCCCCAGCTGCGCACCACCTGGCCGCTGTCGTCACAAATGACGGCATGGCCCAGATGCAGGCTTTCCAGCAGCGGGCCGCGCCAGACTTCGGCCATGGGCACTGGATTCGGCATGATGTCTCCCCTCATGTTTTCTGGGCGAATTCCTGCCAAAACGCACTTTCGCCCGTGGTGCTAGTTACGTTAGTGTGCTTGTGTAGCGCAAGCGAAGGGATCGGGACCAGACAGCGGAAGAACGCTGCGGGCCCTTTGCTTGGTTTTGAGGTATGAAAGAACAGTCTTGGAGTCGGGACAAATGGCATTGAAACTCGCCCGCGTGGCTGCGGGCCTGTGTCTGGCAGCATTGGCAACCGCAGCAACTGCACAGGAAACGTCGAACAACCGGGTTGCGGCCAAGGTCGATTGGAGCGTTTTCGAGGGCAATGACCCCAACGAGTGCTGGGGGGTTTCCGCACCGAAGGAGACCGTGAACACCCGTGACGGCCGTGTCGTGGCGGTGCGCCGCAGCGAGATCCAGCTGTTTGTCACCTTCCGCAGCAGCGATGCGCCCAAGGGCGAGGTGAGCTTTACCGGCGGCTATCCGTTTGCGCCGGGGTCCACCGTGAACATGGCAATCGGCGAGTCCGAGTTTGAGCTGTTCACCGAAGGCGAATGGGCCTGGCCGGCAACGCCAGCGGACGATTCCAAGATCGTCACCGCCATGAAACGCGGCGCCAGTGCGGTGCTGACTGCGCGGTCGGCGCGGGGCACCCAGACCAAGGATACTTTCTCGCTGCTGGGCTTCACCGCGGCGATTGAAGATGCGGAAAAGCGCTGCAGCAAGTAACCCTCTGCATGTGCGGAAACACACGAAACCCCGGCCTGCGCCGGGGTTTTCTTGTTTGAAAGGCGCAGGGGGCGTAGCATAGGGGCAGGAGGTGTCTGCCATGCTGAACTCTGCCTTTCTTCCGGTCCCTATCCTTGCGGTTGCGCTGTTAACCCTGCCCGCCAATGCCAATCCGGCACTGGAATGCGGCACCGGCAGCCAGGAGGAGGTTGGCTCTTGCGTGGCTGATGACGAGGAAGGTGTGGAAGCGGCGCTGTTCAACGCACTGGAGGCGGCCATGATTGCCGCCGCGGAGCGGGACAACGACACTGGCGGGACAAACACAGAGGCCGCGCTCATGGCGAGCCAAACAGCCTGGGAAGCGTTTCGCGCCGCGCATTGCAGTTTTATCGGGACGGCGCATCCGGTGCCGGAAGACGCCGGGATTGCTACCCGGGCCTGCTGGACAACCTTGGGGCGGGCGCGAGTTGACGAGCTGGTGCGTCTGGGCCAGTGACCGCCTGAAACCCGATGTGAAAGCAGATTTCCGCGGATTCCTTTTGATCTCTGTTCGAAATCCTATATAGAGCCGCATCCGCTCACCATGACCCGAGGCTTTTGCCATGACCGCCAGCGCGCCGATCACTCAGGATGTAATGACCCTGCCCCGCAAGGAGCCCGAGGGCGGCAAGATCAATCTTGTGGGCCTGACCCGCGAGCGCATGCGCGAAGTGCTGATTGAGCACGGCACACCGGAGAAGCAGGCCAAGATGCGGGTCGGCCAGATCTGGCAGTGGATCTACCAATGGGGCAAGCGTGACTTTGGTGACATGACCAACCTGGCCAAGGCCTACCGCGCGCAGCTGGCGGAGACCTTTGAGATCCGCATCCCCGAGGTGGTGAGCAAGCAGGTGTCGACCGACGGCACCCGCAAGTATCTGGTGCGGATCAACGGCGGCCACGAGGTCGAGGTGGTCTATATCCCCGAGGATGACCGCGGCACCCTATGCATCTCCAGCCAGGTGGGCTGCACCCTGACCTGCTCCTTCTGCCATACCGGCACCCAGAAGCTGGTGCGCAACCTGACCCCGGCGGAAATCGTCGGCCAGGTGATGATGGCGCGCGACGACCTGGAGGAATGGCCGGTGCCGGGCGCGCCAAAGGAAGAAACCCGGCTGCTCTCCAACATCGTGCTGATGGGCATGGGTGAGCCGCTTTATAACTTCGACAACGTGCGCGACGCGATGAAGATTGCGATGGACCCGGAAGGCATCTCACTGTCCCGCCGCCGTATCACCCTGTCGACCTCCGGCGTGGTGCCGGAGATTGCACGGACAGCCGAGGAAATCGGCTGCCTTCTGGCGATTTCCTTCCATGCCACCACCAACGAAACCCGTGATGTGCTGGTGCCGATCAACAAGCGCTGGAATATCGACGAGCTGCTGCAGGCACTGGCGGATTATCCCAAGGCGTCGAACTCGGAACGGATCACCTTTGAATATGTGATGCTGGACGGGGTGAATGACAGCGATGAGGACGCGCACCGGCTGATCGACCACATCAAGCGCTACAACATCCCGGCGAAGATCAACCTGATCCCGTTCAACGAATGGCCGGGCGCACCCTATAAGCGCAGCTCCAACAACCGGATCCGGGCGTTTGCCAATATCATCTATCAGGCCGGCTATGCGTCGCCGATCCGCAAGACCCGCGGCGAGGACATCATGGCGGCCTGCGGCCAGCTGAAATCAGCCACCGAACGCGCCCGCAAGAGCCGCAAACAGATTGAGGCCGAAGCCGGGATGAAGTGACCCGGCTCCGGCCCCGCTGCGGCAGGTCCCCGGCTGCCTTAACTGAAAAGGAAATCGTCTGCGGACAGCCCGCCGGTGTAGCCGGTGAGCTCGACGTTGTGATTGCCGTAGTAGCTAATATGCGTATCGCCGCCTTGCTGGGTGATGGTCAGGTCACTGAAACTGTCAGGGCTGGTTCCGGAGAACCGGATCCTGTCATTGCCATTGCCGAAGTCGGTGATTGTGTTCGAATCCCAATAGTCAGCGGAAACAAAAACAAAGACATCGTCGCCTGTTCCGCCCGTCAGGACATCAGAGCCGTCACCGCCGGAGAGGCGGTCCCGGCCGCTGCCGCCATGCAGTGTGTCGTTGCCGCGGCCGCCATACAGCTTGTCATTTCCGGAATTGCCGCGCAGGTCATCGTGTTCACCGCTGGCGCCTGAATATTTCGACGTGTTGATCCCGCCAATCAGGATATCGGCACCGCCGCCGCCCTTCAGCGTATCATTGCCATAGCCGCCAAAAAGCTTGTCTGCTCCTTTGCATCCGGCAAGCATGTCATCAGCCTCGCGGCCTTTGACCGTGTCATTGCCGCCATGCGCGAAAATCCTGGTGTCCTCTCCGGTTGCCAGAATGACTTCGGACCGGCCGCTGGTCTTGATCACTACGATATCGTCAGAGTTTTTGTACGCGTTCCAGCCTTCGGTCTTTGACGAGTTTCCATAGATATGCTGCAGCGCCTGAACATCCAAAGTGCCAAGTTCCGTGGCATTGTAGCCGGCATAATTGTAGGTCATCACGGTGTGCGCCTGATCGTCCAGATGATCGGCCAGCGTATGATCGCCATCATGCGGATGTTCCAAACCTACTGCGTGGCCGATCTCATGCAGGATCGTTTCATAGCCATAGGTGCCCGGCGCCATGCTGCTGCCCTGGATTGCCAGATCCCCCTTGCCGGTAGAAGTGGCGCTGGCCCAGGAGTAATTTGCCCAGCCGGCCGCTGAGCCGCCGTTGTAGCCGAATACATCAATCATCGCCGGACCGTCGGTTTCGACGAAGAGCAGCCCGGAGACTTCCTCGAACTCTTCCAGTGCCTGCCTGAAGTAGCTGCGCTGGGTGCTGTTGAATGACCAGTAGCTGGTTGCGCCGTAAGGGTCATCGGACGCGTTTCCCAATTCACCACTGCCGAGAAAACTGTATGTCACAACAGATTGGGTGCCGAGCTTGACCTGGCTGTTCCAGCGGTAGTTGCTGTTCGAGGTATAGGCCAAAAGCGCCGTGTAGTCTGTTACTTCGGACATCGGAAATCTCCACTGCTCCACCGCCGATAAGTTTTTGTTTGCAAATGTGGCCAAGTTTGGCCGGTTTCCTGGCGCAGAAGGTGCAAACACCGAAGAGTTTTCTGCAAAAGGCAAATACCAGCGTGTTCACGCTCTGGCGGACCGCGGCTTCCCGCCTAATTTCCAGGGCGACAGCCTTCAGACCGCTTATAAGCCCGACTGTTGCCTGACGGGCACAGCGGCAACCGCAGCACGTGCTGCCGCATTCTTTCCCCAATCCAGCTTCAATTCCGCCGCTTGGCGCAAACAGTTTCCAGATTACGGACAATCCAATTTTCAGAAGGAATCACCGATGGCTCCGATGGAACGAAAGACCGCCCCGATTGACCCCAGTGTTCTGGACCTGATCCGCAGCGAACGCCAAAAGGCGCTGAGCCCGCGGGAATGGCAATTCCGCCTGCGCGGATACGGTTATGCCGTGAAAACCGTGGGAGGCGCCCAGATCCTCACCCGGCTGACCACCGGCGATGAAGTCGGCAAGCTGCCGCCGGAATTCGCCTGATCCCGGCAGCAGCGGTTATTGCGGCGTTCAGCGCTCGCGGCCTGGCAGGCTGTCGCGCGGCGGCGCGGGCTCCCAATTGTCGATGATCTGTACCGCTTCCTGTGCGGTATCGACCACACGGAACAGGTCCAGGTCCTGATCGGAAATGGTGCCGGCATCGGCCAGCGCCTCCCAGTTGACGATCTTATTCCAGAATTCCTTTCCGAACAGCAGGAACGGCACCCGTTCCATGCGCCCGGTCTGGATCAGGGTCAGACTCTCAAACAGCTCATCCAGGGTGCCGAAGCCGCCCGGAAACACCGTGATCGCCCGCGCCCGCATCAGGAAATGCATCTTGCGGATCGCGAAATAGTGGAAGTTGAAGCTGAGGTCCGGCGTCACATAGCCGTTGGGCGCCTGCTCATGCGGCAGCACGATAGACAGGCCGATGGAATGGCCGCCCGCATCCAGCGCGCCGCGGTTGCCTGCCTCCATCACACCCGGACCGCCACCGGTCACCACGACGTTATGGCGGCCGCCGCTCTCCTTGGACTTTTCGGTCATCAGCCGGGCAAACTCACGCGCTTCATCGTAGAAATGCGACAGATCGGCCAGCGTCTGGGTGCGTGCCTTGTCCTTATGCGCAGGATCCGGAATGCGGGCGCCGCCGAACATCACGATGGTGCTTTCTATGCCATGCTCGTTCAGCATCAGCTCCGGCTTCAACAGCTCCAGCTGCAAGCGCACCGGGCGCAGTTCCTCGCGGCACAGGAATTCCTCATCGGCAAAGGCCAGCCGGTAGGCCGGCGCCTGGGTCTGCGGCGTGGCGGGCACATGTTCGGCCCGGTCCCGGTCTGAGTGTGCGTCGCGGAAACGGCTGTGGCGGTCTTCGGTCATAAGCAATCCAAATAAAAATAACAGGATCTCCTTTGTAACCGTCCTTGGCCGTTAGCGCCAATCAAGAATGCATCAGAACGCGCCGTTCCGCTTGCACGGCGGCCCGGTGCGGATAAGGTTCCGGCCAAGCAGGCAAGGAGGACCGCGCATGAACTGGCAGGATGAAATCAAGGCAGCGGCAGAACGCATCCGCCCCCATGTGCAGCAAACGCCCGTAATGCAGACCCGCGGGTTCGGCCTGGACTACCCGGTGGAACTGAAGCTGGAGCACATGCAGCACACCGGCAGTTTCAAGGCGCGCGGCGCCTTCAACACGCTGCTGAGCCAGGAAGTGCCTGCCGGCGGCCTGGTCGCGGCCTCTGGCGGCAATCACGGGGCGGCGGTTGCCCATGCTGCGCATCAACTGGGCCACAGGGCGCGTATCTACGTTCCGGAAATGGCAGGCCCCGCCAAAATCTCGCTGATCGAACGCACCGGTGCCGATCTGCAGGTGGTGCCCGGCGCCTATGCCAATGCGTTGGAGCAAGCGCAGGCCTATGAGGCTGAAACCGGTGCCATGCAGGTCCATGCCTATGACGCGCCTGCCACCGTCGCAGGGCAAGGCACCTGCTTCGCCGAATGGCTGGCACAGGGGCTGCAAGCCGACACCCTGCTGATTGCAGTAGGCGGCGGCGGGCTGATTGCCGGCGCGCTGGCTTGGTTTCAGGGCGCCCGTAAGATCATCGCCGTGGAGCCGGAAACCTCCTGCGCTTTGAACGCGGCGCTGGCAGCCGGGCAGCCGGTAGATGTAGAGGTTTCAGGCGTTGCCGCCAACGCGCTGGGTGCCAAGCAGATTGGCAATATCTGCTTTGAGCTGGCCGCTGCGCAGGGTGTCACATCCCTCACCGTGCCGGACAGTGCGATCACCCAGGCCCAGACGGCGCTCTGGCGCGAACGCCGGATCCTGGTAGAGCCTGCGGGCGCTACCGCGCTGGCGTCGCTGATGTGCGGTGCCTACCGGCCGGAGCCAGGCGAACGCGTGGCGGTACTGGTCTGCGGCGGCAACATTGCCCCGGATCCGCTGGGATAACTCTTGCAGCAATCCCCAGGCAGCCCTATCGGAATAGCATGTCCGCAACCATCGCCGATACAATCTATCTGAGCCTGAGCGAACGCATCATTACCGGTGCGCTTCCGGCTGGCGAAAAGTTGCGCCAGGACCATATCGCGCGGGAGTTTGCGGCCAGCCATGTGCCGGTGCGCGAGGCGCTGCTGCGGCTGGAGGCGCACGGGCTGGCGGTGTCCGAACCGCGGCGCGGCACACGGGTCAGCGCCCTGAACCCTGCTGAGATCCGCGAAGTGATCGAGATGCGGGTGGCGCTGGAAGTGCTGGCTTTGACGCACGCCTTTGGCCGGCTCACCTCTGACGATGTCAAAGCCGCCGAGGCTGCCCGTCTGGCATGCGATGCAGCCGAGGACATGGCCAGCTGGGAGCGCTTGAACCGCGCCTTCCACCGCGTGATTCTGGCGCCCTGCGCAATGCCAAGGCTACTGGCATCGATCGACGATCTGCATATCGCCGCAGCCCGGCATCTGTTCGCCAATTGGCAGCACCAGTGGAGCCGCCGGGTGGACGCCGATCACGCCGCCATTGTCCAGGCGATGACCCGGCGCGATGCTGCAGGAGCCTGTGAGATCCTGCGCCGCCACTTGCGCCGGGTGCGCTGACCGGCTGGAACCCGGCAAAACGCCGTCAGGGGCGGCAATTTGGACGCAATCCGGACATGACCTGCGGGCAGTTTGCCGGTATGAAGCTCCGAATCTAACCGATGCCGGAGGAACATCCATGTCCAACGCCCAGCTGGAAGCAGCAATCGAAGCCGCCTGGGAGGCGCGCGACACCATCACCCCCGCCACCACCGGCGAACAGCGAGAAGCGATCGAAGACACCCTGAACGAGCTTGACTCAGGCAGGCTGCGGGTGGCCGAGAAACTGGACAGCGGCGACTGGCATGTGAACCAGTGGGCCAAGAAGGCCGTGCTGCTGGGCTTCCGCATCAAGGACATGGAAATCCACGAAGGCGGCCCGCAGGCCGGCGGCTGGTGGGACAAGGTCGACAGCAAGTTCAACGGCTGGGGCGAGGCCGACTGGAAATCCGCAGGCTTCCGCGCGGTGCCGAACTGCGTGGTCCGCAAATCCGCCTATATCGCGCCGGGCGCGGTGCTGATGCCCTCCTTCGTGAACCTTGGCGCCTATGTCGACGAAGGCACCATGGTCGACACCTGGGCCACCGTCGGCTCCTGCGCTCAGATCGGCAAGAACGTGCACCTGTCGGGCGGCGTCGGCATCGGCGGTGTGCTTGAGCCGATGCAGGCCGGCCCCACTATCATTGAAGACAACTGCTTCATCGGCGCCCGTTCCGAGGTGGTCGAAGGCTGCATCGTGCGCGAAGGCTCTGTCCTGGGCATGGGTGTGTTCATCGGCAAATCGACCAAGATCGTCGACCGCGAAACCGGCGAAGTGATGTACGGCGAAGTGCCGCCCTACTCGGTTGTGGTGGCGGGTTCGATGCCGTCCAAGAACAACATCAGCCTCTACTGCGCGGTGATCGTGAAGCGCGTTGATGAGAAGACCCGTTCCAAGACCGGCATCAACGAGCTGCTGCGCGACTGATCCGCACCTCATAGCTGACAAGACAAAACGCGCCCCATCCGGGCGCGTTTTTCATTGGGGCTTTACCCCAAACCCCAGGATATTTTCAGCCAGATGAAACCTAGATCCTGTATTCTTCTGGCACATAAATGTCCCTGTGTGATGTTGCTAGGCCGAGGGGCAGCGCCCCTTCTGTTCAAAACCCTTGCCGCGCAATAAACCTGGCGCTAATGATATTACATCTACACATAAGAGAGTCAGATGCAAACCATTTTCGCCCAGCGCGCCCGCCTGCCCCAGGGATGGGCTGAGAACCTCCGGCTGACAGTTGATAGCGGCCGGATCACCGCATTGGAAACCGGTGCCGGGCCGCAACCCGGGGACGCGCGGGCGGATGTGCTGCTGCCATCGCTGGGCAACCTGCACTCACACAGCTTCCAGCGCGCGATGGCGGGCATGACCGAATACCGCGCGGCCGGCAAGGACAGCTTCTGGACCTGGCGCGAGCTGATGTACCGCTTCATGGACCGCATCACGCCTGAGCAGTATGAGGCCATCGCCGCACTGGTGTTCATGGAAATGCTGGAGGCAGGGTATGCATCTGTCGGCGAGTTCCACTACGTCCACCACCAGCCCGGCGGTGCGCGTTTTACGTCGGTGACAGAGCTGAGCGAGCGGGTGTTTGCGGCGGCCAGCCAGACAGGCATCGGCCTGACGCACCTGCCGGTGCTTTACACCTATGGCGGTGCCGGCAAGCAGGAGTTGAGCGGTGGTCAGCAGAGGTTTGGCAACTCCGTGGCGGACTTTTCTGATCTCGTCAGCCGCGCCCGCGGGATTGCAGCGCGCGATCTGCCCGCGGATGCCTGTGTCGGCATTGCGCCGCATTCGCTGCGTGCTACCTGCCCCAAGGATCTGGCGGAAGTGCTGCAGATCCAGGACGGGCTGCCGGTGCATATCCACATCGCAGAGCAGCCCAAGGAAGTGGCCGATATCAGCGATTGGCTGGGGGCGCGGCCAGTGGAATGGCTGCTGGAAAACGCGCCCGTGGATGGCAAATGGTGCCTGATCCACGCCACCCACATGACCAGCACCGAAACTATCGCCATGGCGCGGTCCGGTGCCGTTGCAGGTCTCTGTCCGATCACAGAGGCGAACCTGGGCGACGGGCCGTTCAACGGGGTGGAATACCTGGCGCATAACGGGGCATTTGGGGTTGGTTCAGACTCAAACGTGCGTATATCGCTGCCAGAGGAACTGCGAACGCTGGAATATTCCCAGCGGCTGAGGGACCTGGCGCGCAATGTGCTGGTGCCGGGTGAGGGCTCGGTGGGCGAAACGTTGTACCTAGGCGCGGCGAAAAGCGGTGCGCAGGCTTTGGGACGCGATGCCGGGCGGATCGAGGAAGGCGCGCTGGCAGATCTGGTGGCGATAGACAGCACAGTGCCCGCCCTCTGCGCGCTGAAGCCGGAGCAGTTGCTGGACGGTCTGTGTTTTGCCGCGGGCGATGACACCGTAACAGACGTCTGGAGCGCAGGCCGCCACGTAGTGCAGCAGGGCCGCCACATTGCCCGCGACACTGTGGTTGCGGGATATCAGACAGCCATCAAAGAGCTGCTGAATAGTCTCTAAACCGGCAAAAACTGCACATGGATAACCGCGCCGCCATCGGAAACCTCTCCGGTGGCGGCACCTTTTGCTGTAACACCCTCGCCTGGGAGAAAACGTCCCTGGCCGTGCATCTCCAGACTGCCGGAAACCACAAAGAAGGCTTGGATGCCCTCACAGTCACGCACGGCACCTCCACTCAGAATTTCCGCCTTTGCCGTGACACGGTTCGGATCATAAATCACATTGAACGCCTTGCAGACGCCATCGCGCAGTCGGCAATCCAATGCCAGCCCGCCATCAAAAGACACCGGTTTCAGCGGCCGGGCCTCCAGCCGGATGTGCCCATCCGACAGGGTGTGGCCGGCGCCTTCGACGATGCAATGAATGCGGGCGTATCCTGAAAAGGCTGAAAACGGGCCGCTTCGCTCAATTTCTGCCAGGCTGAGACGCCAGACAATTTGGCCGTCTTCTTCGTGCACGGCCAGTTCGCGGGTAATGCCGCCGCCGTTTTTCCAGGGCACCGGCTGGGCAGTCAGGGCGGAAAAACGCATCGGGCATCCTCGGGGTTCAATTCAACAAGCTTAGACATAGAGCCCGGCTGCAAACCGCCGCAAGCCTTCAGTTGATTGCTCATCACTCCGGTACCGGTGTGTCAAATGGATTGACCATCCCCCTGCCCCGACGCTATGGCGGCGGCATGGAAAAGAAGAAACCCTCCCGCCAGCAAGTCTATACCCTGCTTGTCCAGATCGGACGCAAGGAGGGGGACGGCCTGCCCGACGGCGCCACCGGCGCTGCGCTGATGATCTATGCCTCCGGTATTGATGAAGCCGAGGCGGTGCGGGAAACAGTGGCGATCCTAAAGCAAGCCGATACTGCACCGCTGGACGTGACCGGATACGGTACGCTGGAAGAGCGCGAGGCCGAAGGCCATGAAATCGGCGATGAGGAACGCGATCTGATGCAGCGGGCACTGGAGGAAAACGCGGTGATTGTCGCTCAAATGACCCCGTTCTTTGACGGTGAAGAGCCTGTTTTTCACTAACTTCAGTTCTGGCTGCCGAACCATTTGCGGTAGAGGGCGTCATAGCTGCCGTCCTCCTGCATCGTCAAAAGCGCCTGGTTGACCTCTTCCACCAGCGGCGAGCCGGCCGGGAACACCAGCCCGTAGTTTTCCCGCAGGAACGGCTGGCCGATGGTGTGGCCGTATTGATGGCCGCCTTGCTGCACGTAGAAATTCAGTACCGGCGCATCAAAGACTACGGCCTTGATCTCCCCCGCTTCAAAGGCAGCCAGCATCTCCTCCAATCCGGAGAAGGCAGCATAGTCGATCTCGCGCCGGTCCAGGAAACCGGCGGCTGTGGAGCCGCCGATGGTGCCGACGGATCTGCCATAGAGGTCATTCACGGAGTTCACTGAGCCGGTGATTGCCTCCACTGTCATAACCGCTGTGATCTTGGCGACGAAGATTGAGACGATGAACAGCGAAGATACCACCAGCACCACGCCGAACATCCGGCCAATGGGTGTGCGCGGCACCCGTTCCTCGAAGCCGCCATTCACCACAAGGTTCAGCGCCCACCAGAAAGAGGGGAACCATGCCTCTTTCAGAGGGCGGTCGAAATAGGGCTGTGCGCGGCGTTCGAACGTCCACATCATCATGCCGCCGCCAAACAGCAGCAGAAAGGCGATCCCGATCGCCGCTGCCAGGTCCCAGGACATGATCGCCCGCAGCAGCGATGGCTCGCGGACGTCATCAGCCTGCACCATGATCTGCAAACCGCTTTCAAAAATCGGGTGGCTGAAATCCATTTCGATCTCCCGCGAGGCGGTGATCGAGATATTGGCGGCTGCCAGATCGGCCTCTCCGCTCCGCACGCCTTCCAGCATGTCCGAAAAGCTGTCAGCGCGGCTGACGCGGTAGTCCAAATCCAGCCGCTCTGCCAAGATTTTGAACAATTCCAGTGAGAAGCCGGTGTCGCGCCCCTCTTCCACCATTGAAAAGGGCGGCCGGGTGACGGTATTGACCGTCAGCACCTGCGCGGAAAGCAATTGCCCCCATAGCATAAACAGGACGGCTGAGATCAGGCGGAGATACGGCACGGAAACGCTCGGATTGGCCTCTGAAAGGGTTTTAACGTCCTTAGGCGGATCACGGTTTTCACGCAAGCATCAAGGATGCAGAGGCAGAAATTGCGTCAAAGACTGTGTCAGGCCGTCCGCCTGTCAGCCAGCACCGCAGCGTCAAAGGCACGCAGAACCGGGAATTTCGGCTGCCGGTGTTCCGGAAGAGCAGCGGCACCGTGCGGCGCCACAAGACTGGCCGCCAGGCGCTGCGGGTCGCGGCGCAAGCGGCCCAGGTACAGGCTTTCAGTCATCGCCCCTGCAGCAATCAGCGGCTCATGGTCCGGCAGGACCGCCTGGCAATAGGTTATCAGAGGCGCACCAGCCTGGCCCGGCTGCGCGGTGCCGGTGCCCAGCAGATTGCCGGCTGGCACCAGAACCGCGGGCTTGCCAAACAGGTATTCGACCTCTGAGCCGGTCAATACCAGCCGTTGAAACGGCGCGACCTGAATGTCTTGCAGCAATCCGAAGTACGGTGCTCTGAGACGCACTGGAGCGAAGGAGCCCAGCGCAGGCACCTGGCGCTCCACCACCTGCAGCACGGGTACTGCCGCACCGCCGCTGGTCAGCACCAGGTCCCCCCGTTTCAGGCAGCCCAGTGCGCGGTAGCCTTGCGGTACGGCAATTGGCGTGGCTGGCAGCAGCCCGGGGGCTGGACCAGCTGGCTCAACCTTGGCGGACAGGGCCAGATATTCCACTGAAGCTCCCCTGTAGCCCAGCGGCCCCGCCAGCGCCTGCAGATCACGCAGCCGCCAAGGTTTTGGATCCGCCAGCGCGGCAATCTGCATCTGCCCGCCATCCGGCTGTTCCAATGTCAGCTGCCCTGTTCTTGCAGGGGCATCCCAGGCGTAGCTCAGCCGCAACCGTCCGGCGCGTCCAGAACTGGTCGGATTCAGTGTCTGATGCAGAACGGCCCCGCACTGCTCCAGAACGAAACTCAGACCGCCGCCCGGAACCGCCTGAATTGCCAGCCGCAGAGGCCAGTCTCCGCCCTGGGAATAAAGGAGCAATGGCTCAGGACGGGTGATTTCCGGCAAGTGGCATTCAAGCATGATTGTGCCGCACACAAGCAAACTGTCTCCGTCGGCTGTCCCGCCAGAGCGCAGCGCCTGCGTATTGCACCAATCGAGCCCGCTGCCAGAGGCCGAAAACCAGGACACCTTCCTCAGGCCGCCTGCGTTGCGGCCAAAAGCTGGCCCTCATAAGACTTAAGCGCAGGCCGGGCAGCAGCGCTGTAGCCCGCGCCGGTTTCCGGGTCCAATTCGGGAAACAGCGCGCAAATCTCCTCAGCCACCGCCTGTTCGAAAAGATTAACGATCTGCGGTCCCGGCAGGAAACTTTCCGTCTCCAATCCTTCCGAGTAGATCACTTGGTGGCTATCGAACATAAGGTGCACATAGGTGACCTCACCGCCCGGACAGCAGGTAACGCTGCGGCCGTTCACCAGATCCTTGGCCGCTACCAGAACCTCTTCTTCACCGAAGAACAGCTCAGCATGGGCCCCG
Source organism: Leisingera sp. ANG-DT (assembly GCF_000813785.1). NCBI lineage: Bacteria > Pseudomonadati > Pseudomonadota > Alphaproteobacteria > Rhodobacterales > Roseobacteraceae > Leisingera > Leisingera sp. ANG-DT. The sequence goes on along the minus strand of NZ_JWLE01000005.1, from coordinate 562,948 downwards.
CGCACAAGCACCCGGTGCTGCGGCGAGACCAGCAGCGCGCCATGCCGCCCAAAGGTATCCGCAGCAATACGAATTGGTGCAAAATCCCCTACAGCTGCAACCGAGCGGCCACCGGTCCAGCTTAGCGGCTGGGCCCCCTCGTCGCGGGTTTCAACCAGGTCACCTGGCATCAGATCCTCAACCGGCACTTCTCCGAGCGGAGTGCGGATAAGAGTTCCGGCCACAAAACAGGGGATTGAGCTTGCGTTGACAAAGCCGGTGTCGCTGATGGTGCCGTTGCTGACTGTATAAGTGAAATTGAAATGCTCGGTATCACCGTCACCCGCCAGGGTGATTGTGCCATCTTCGTTCAGCGTCACCTGCTGGCCTGAGGGCAGCGTGACTACGGACCCTGCGGTGACTGCAACCCCGTTGATGTGTGTCACGGTCAGAGTGCTGCCGTCAGCTCCATCCGTGCCGCCGTCCCATATGTTGATATCGTTTTCCAGAATTTCGATGGTCTTGCTGCCATCCGGCGTTACAAACACTTTGTCTGTAATGGCAATCAGATTGGTCTGTCCCGACTTGCCTGCAATCAGGAGATTGCTGTCATAGCTGCTGTCGCCAACGTCGGCTATGCCGATCCGGATGTTGTTCACCTGATCCGGGTTCACCCGCATCGTCAGGGTCATGGTGACCGTCAGGCCGTCCATCTCCGTGTTGAAATCATCGCTGGTGTTGTCGAGATATAGGTTCTCATTAATTGAGGCACTTACATTTGCCGGGTTCGCGGCACCGCCTGCAATTTCCAATTGGGCCGGTTCGCCATTCACCCAAACCGCAACCATGTCCTGGTAAACGGAGTTCTGAAATTCGGGAAACTCCTCAGAAGAGAATACAAACTGCAGCGTCATCACCTGCGAATCCGGAATAAAGCTCACATCCAGATAGGAGGCGTCATAGGTTCTGGTGCCGGCGATTTCATTGAAATCGGCTTGGTTGCTTGGCCCCCAGGTGTTGGTGGATTGGTTGGTGTCCTGATTGGCTTGGCCGCGCGAATTGGTGAACTGATCGGCGCGCCCCGTCGACAGTATTACGCCTGTGTCACTGGGTGTCGCACCGGGTGCCAGCGCATCGCCGTTGGAATAAATCGCTGAAGAACGGCTGTCACCGGTATAGCTGGCATCTAAAACGGTAATCCCGTCACCAAAGATGGTGTCTGCCATCTCCAATGCGGATGCATTGGTATCGTAATTAAGCTCTCGTGCCCTGACCATTGCGCCGCCTGCTCCCGCCATCCGGACAAGCGTCCCGCGCAGACAGCTGCCACTGCCGCGTCGCCAGCGGACCCGCCGCCAGTCAGTTCTGCGCGCCCCGCTGTTACGGTGGTGCTGCTCTCGGGATACCCTGCCTCGGGTTAATTATGATTAACAAATCATTAACATGATTCCCGGATACTGGGCAGGCTCTCCTTTGCAGGGCCGTGAAACCGCTGCTTTTGCGCCACATTTACGGGCCTCCCTGCGAATTGCACAGCGCTCCGTTCCGCGCTAGGCCTGTGGCAACCGGAACCTGAGGAGCCCGCCAATGCCGCAAACCGATCCCGCCCGCCTGACTGCCGACCTGATCCGCTGCCCGTCGGTCACGCCTAAGGAAGGCGGCGCATTGGTGCTGCTGGAAAAACTGCTGAGCGAGGCCGGATTCACCTGCACCCGCACCGACCGTGGCGAGGTCAGCAACCTGTTTGCCCGCTGGGGCGCCAAGGGCCACGCCAAGACTTTTGGCTTCAACGGCCACACCGATGTGGTGCCGCTGGGGGACGAGGCCGCCTGGACCATGCCGCCCTTCGGCGCCGATGAGAAGGACGGGTTCATGTACGGGCGCGGCGCCACCGACATGAAATCGGGGGTTGCGGCCTTTGCGGCGGCGGCCGTGGACTTTGTGCGGCACACACCGCCGGAGGGTGCCATCATCCTGACCATCACCGGCGACGAGGAAGGCCCTGCCGTGGACGGCACCACTGCGCTGCTGGATTACATGGACCGCGAAGGTGAACAGATGTCGGTCTGCCTTGTGGGCGAACCGACCTGCCCCAATGAGATGGGCGAGATGATCAAGATCGGCCGCCGCGGGTCGATGACGGCCTGGTTCACGGTGACCGGTGTGCAGGGCCATTCGGCCTACCCGCACCGGGCCAACAATCCGCTGAACGCAATGGCGCGGCTGATGGACCGGCTGGCGAGCCATGAGCTTGATCAAGGCACTGAACACTTTGACGCCTCCACCCTGGCTGTTGTCACTATCGACACCGGAAATACCGCGACCAACGTGATCCCGGCTCAGGCCACTTCAGCCGTGAATATCCGTTTCAACGACGCCCACACAGGTGCCGGCCTAACGGACTGGCTCCAAAGCGAGGCGGACAAGGCAGCAGCGGAGTTCGGCGTTGATATCGGGATGAAGGTGAAGATCTCAGGTGAGAGCTTCATAACCCCGCCGGGCGCGCTCTCGGATCTGGTTTCAAAAGCGGTCGAGGCGGAGACCGGCCGCAAGCCGGAACTGTCGACCACTGGCGGCACCTCGGATGCGCGGTTCGTCAAGAGCCACTGCCCGGTGGTGGAGTTCGGGCTGGTTGGCAAGACCATGCACCAGGTGGATGAGCGCGTGGAGGTCGCACATATCCACCAGCTGAAAGCCATCTATACCCGCATCCTGCAGGACTATTTCGCATGAGTCTGAGCATTTCAGTCACCGAGGATCTAGAGACATGCTTTGCCTTGCGCCACCAAGTGTTCGTGGAGGAGCAAGGGGTGCCGGTGGAGGAGGAGCAAGACGCGCTGGACGGCTCTGCCACCCATCTTCTGGCGCTGCAGGACGGTGTCCCGGTTGGGACGGCGCGGATTGTGTTCAATGGGAACACCGCCAAGATCGGCCGGGTTTGCGTGCTGTCCTCGACCCGCGGCACCGGGCTTGGCGCCAAATTGATTGAAGCTGCAGTGGATGCCGCCCGGGCGCGTCCCGGGGTAACCAAGGCCAAACTTGGTGCGCAGATCCATGCGCTCGGGTTCTATGAGAAGCTTGGCTTCACCGCCTTTGGCCCAGTCTATGACGATGCCGGTATCGATCATCGGGACATGGTGCGTGATTTCACGTGAAACGCACCCTGATCATCATGGTCAAGGAACCTCGTCCCGGACGAGTCAAGACCCGGCTGGGACGGGATATCGGCGTGATCCCGGCCACCTGGTGGTTCCGCCATCAGTCCGCACGGTTGGTCCGGTCCTTGCGGGATCCGCGCTGGCAGATCGTATTGGCGGTGGCGCCAGACCTGGCGGTGCGCTCCAAGGTCTGGCCTGCTGATTTGCCGCGTTGGCCGCAAGGGCCAGGCGATCTGGGCGCACGCATGAAGCGGATGCTGCGGGCCGTTCCTGGGCCTGTCTGCCTGATCGGTGCCGACATCCCCGGCATCACCCGCGCCCATATCGCCCGCGCCTTTGCAGCCCTTGGCGGTCATGACGCGGTTTTTGGTCCGGCAGCGGACGGCGGTTATTGGCTGGTGGGCGCCAAGCACCCCACCCGCCTTCCGCATGGCATGTTCGAAAATGTCCGCTGGTCCAGCGAACATGCGCTGGCCGATACGCTGAACACCCTGCCCGGCTGGCGCATTGCGCTGACCGATACCCTGCAGGACGTCGACACCGTGGCGGACCTGCCGCGGCGCTGACGTTTCGCTTTTCACAATGACGCCGCCCCCGCGCCATGCTAGGCGGGAGGTATGAGCCGCATTCCCTCCAAGGCCGAAATCCTCGACTGGATCTCCGCCAACCCGCCCCATACCTCCAAGCGCGACATTGCCAAGGCCTTTGGCATCAAGGGCGCCGACCGCATCGACCTCAAGCGCATCCTGAAGGAGCTGGAGGCCGAAGGGCATTTGCAGAAGCGCAAGAAGACCTACCGCGACCCGGACCAGTTGCCGCCAGTAACGGTCCTGCAGGTAAAGGCGCCGAATGAGGATGGCGACCTGTACGGACGTCCATTGGAATGGCACGGCGAGGGTGTGGAACCCATTATTCTGATCCTGACCAAACCCTCGGACCCGGCACTGGGCGAGGGCGATAAGATCCTGGCCAAGCTGCAGATGGTCCCGGATCAGGACCACAATTACGAGGCGCGGCTGATCCGCCGGATCGGCACCAACCCCAAGCGGGTTCTGGGCATCTTCCGCAAAGGCTCCGAGGGCGGGCGGATTGTTCCAATCGACAAGGCCGCGTCGAATGAGTGGATGGTGGCGCCGGACGCGGTCAATGGCGCCAAGGACGGCGAACTGGTCGAGGCTGAGCAGGCAGGCCCCAAGGGCCGCATGGGCCTGCCGCGCGCGCGTATCGTGGAACGGCTGGGCGACCCGACCGCCCCCAAGGCGGTGTCGCTCATCGCCATTCACCAGCATGGCATTCCCGACCATTTCCCCGATCCGGTGATGGCAGAGGCTGATGCCGCAAAACCCGCGGGCCTGAAGGGCCGCAAGGATCTGCGGGAACTGCCGCTGGTCACCATCGACCCGGCGGATGCGCGCGATCATGACGACGCGTGTTATGCCCACGCCGACGACGATCCCAAAAACCCGGGCGGCCATGTGATCTGGGTGGCGATTGCCGATGTGGCCGCCTATGTGCGCCCCGGCTCGGCGCTGGACCGCGAGGCGAAGAAGCGCGGCAATTCCAGCTATTTCCCCGACCGCGTGGTGCCGATGCTGCCGGACCGGTTGTCGGGCGACCTGTGCAGTTTGCACGAAGGCGTGCCGCGCGCCTGTATCGCGGTGCGGATGCAGGTGGACGCCGAGGGCAACAAGATTGCCCACACATTCGTGCGCGGGCTGATGCAGTCTGTAGCCTCACTCAATTACGCCGAAGTGCAGGAGGCGCAGGACGGCAATGCGAACGACAAGACAGCACCCCTGCTCGATGATGTTATCCAGCCGCTGTTTGCCGCATACAAGGCTCTAACAAAGGCAAGAGCCGCGCGCGAGCCTCTGGATCTGGACCTGCCGGAACGCAAGATCGTGCTAGATGAGGATGGCAACGTGACCTCGGTTGCCTTCCGTGACCGGCTGGATGCGCACAAGCTGATCGAGGAGTTCATGATCCTCGCCAATGTGGCCGCAGCTGAAACGCTGATCAAGAAACGCTCGCCCTTGCTGTTCCGGGTGCACGAGGAGCCGGCACAGGAGAAACTGGAAAGTTTGCGCGAGACCGCGCAGGCGGCGGGCCTCAGCCTGGCCAAAGGGCAGGTGCTGCAGACCCGGCATTTGAATGCGCTTTTGAACCAGGCGGCAGGAACGGACGATGCGGAACTGATCAATATCTCCACCCTGAGATCGATGCAGCAGGCCTATTACAACCCGGAGAACTTCGGGCACTTTGGCCTAGCGCTTAGGAACTACGCGCATTTCACCTCGCCGATCCGCCGTTATGCCGACCTGATCGTGCACCGCTCGCTGGTCTCCTCGCACGGCTGGGGCGACGACGGGCTGGATGAGACCCAGATCGAGCTGCTGGAAGATACTGCAACCCATATCTCGGATACCGAGCGGCGCTCAATGATTGCGGAGCGGGACACCACGGACCGTTATTTGGCCTCTTACCTCAGCGAGCGTGTGGGCAACGAGTTCGAAGGCCGGATCAGCGGCATTGCCCGATTTGGTGCCTTTGTGAAGCTGGACGAGACCGGCGCTGACGGTCTGGTGCCGGTGCGCTCCATCGGACGGGAGTTCTTCCACTTTGACGCCCAGTCCGGCACGCTGACAGGGGCGGACACCGGCATGACCCTGACTATCGGCCAGCGTGTGACGGTGCGGCTGACTCAGGCGGCACCTGTCACTGGCGGGCTGGAGCTGGAACTGCTGGCGCTGGAAGAGGTCCCGATACCCGCAGGCGGAGGCCAGCGCGGCCGCCGCAGCCCGGCAGGCCGCACGGTGAAGCGGAAGGCGGCCAAGTCCAAACACAAGGCTGCCAAGGTGAAGCGCAAGGTGGAGCGCAAGCGGCGCAAATAAAGTCTGCCCCGATAGGGCAGACCTGATCGGGTCTATGCCGGAATTTCCAGCGGCGCGCGGATCTTGTAGGTCAGCGCCCGCTTGATCAGCCAGCCGTGACGCAGCGGCTCCACATTCTGCGGGTCGTCAAACAGGACGGCGCGGGTCCCCTCAAACCGGTCCCAGGCAGGGAATGCCAAGGCGAACTCCGAGATCAGGCGGCTTTGGCAATGCACAAAGAGCGCAAAGCGTGCACCCTTCGGCACCCCCAACCGGATGGTGGACCCCGTTCTGGTTTCTGGCGTGACGTAAGAAGGCTGGCCCCAGCGCAGCACTTCCTCCACCCGGCCCGCTTCCGGCGTTTCGGCGGCGGTTTCAAAGATCAGCTGCCGGAGCCTAAGCAACCCCTCCCGCGCCAGCGGGTCGGAGACCGCAAAGGCGGCCTCGATCTCCGGGTTGGCAAAGGCAGGTTTCATGGCAAGGGCACCGTTTCGGTTACACGGCTTAGATAGGCGCACAGAACCGCATCATCGCGCAAGCGTTTGCTGATCTGTGACGCCTCAGACGTCTGCAGCATGGAGATCAGGAACGGAGCCACGCTCAAGTCAGCCGAGGTGATGCGGTCCCCCATCAAGTACGGACGTTCACTGGTAAGTGCTTTTATGGGTTTCAGATCCTGTTCCAGCCGGTGCATCCGCTCCGCATCGGTGAAACGTGCGAGGCCCTGCCACTGAAGCCCGTTCTGGATTTCCTTCCTGACCGGGGCGCTGATCTCTTCGCGCATGGGTTCGGGAACCGGCTGGAAGATCTGATCCCGCACCTCGGGCCAGACCGCATCGTCATTCCAGCGCATTTGCAGCAGGTGCAGGCCCAGGTGGTATTCCGCCAGCCGGACCCAGGCACGAGTGTGGGCGCGATCTGCAGTGGTCAGACCTTCGTCGAAGTCGGCCCCCTGCCCCTCAAGCCAGTCGCGGATGCCGTCGCTGTCAGCAATCTGCCCGTCAGGCGTCGCAAGAACCGGCAGCTTCCGGTGCGGCATTTCGGTCGGGTCCAGCATGTCGCTGCGCTGCCAGGGCTGGCCGGACAGCTCCAGCATCAGAGCAGATTTTATGCAGAAGGGGCTCATGCTGAACAAGCCGAAGCCTTTAGGGAAGGTGAGGAGGGAAAGCATTTGTCAAATCCTGTTCGTTGCGTTTACTCGCCTTTCTCTAAACCCGCCTGATGACAGATAGTGTCATCAGGGCATAGGATGATCAGGCATGTCCCGAACTCACCGCCTCTTTCAGCTGATGCAGGCCCTGCGCCTGGGGCCCGGCCCGCATACCGCGGCGCGGCTGGGGGAGGAACTGGGCGTGTCAGCCCGCAGCATCCACCGCGACATCGCGACTCTGCGCGAGATGGGGGCGGTGATTGATGGCGAGGCGGGGTACGGCTTTACCCTGATTGAGGACAATGCGCTGCCGCCGATGGGTTTCCGGGACACGGAACTGGAGGCACTGGTGCTTGGCCTGCGGGAAGTGGAGCTGATCGGCGACCCGGAGCTGGCCACCGCAGCCTCTGAAGCATTACGCAAGCTGCAGGCGCGGCTGCCGCCAAGGCAGGCACACCGGCTGCGCCACGCGGTGCTGGCACCTTACCGGTTTGAGCGCCCGATCCCGCCAGCAATCTCGGCGCAGGACCTGCGCCAGGCTGCCTGGGACGAGGTCGAGGTGCGTTTCGGCTATACAGACGGGTATGGCGCGGTGACCGAGCGGCAGGTGAAACCGCTGAGCGTGGTGTACTTCGACCGCTCGACCGTGCTGATCGCCTGGTGCTGCCTGCGTCAGGCGGTGCGGGTGTTCCGGCTGGACCGGATGCGCGGCCTGCAAGTGACGGATCAAAGCTTTCGTCCGCACCGGGTGCCCATGCTGCGCGACGCCCTGGACCAGCTGCGCCAGGAGCACCGGCAGTAGCAATGGCAGGCGGCGCCCCGCACACGCCGGGACTGACCTCTTTACCCGGTTCGCGCTGCCGCTAAACTGGAGCTGGGCAGTGAATAACGAGGTGCATCATGCGCAAATGGATGGCTGTATCGCTGGTAGCAGGCAGCGCAATGGCGGCAGAGGCCGCGACGGACAACTCCTTGAGGCCCGCCGAGCGGCCCGGGGCCGCGAAACAGGAGGGGCAAGGTGAAAGCTATTTGCTGGCGTCTGCCACAACTTTGAGACCGGTCGCTAGGCCAGCCGCGCTCCAGCAGGCCGCGGTGGAACAGGCTGCAGCTGAAGTCAGTTTCAAAGACTGGATCATGGAATTCAAAGACCGCGCAGGGGCACAAGGGATCAGCGTGCCGGTGCTGGACAGTGCCTTTGACGGTGTGAGCTATGACCCCGAAGTGATCCGCCGCGACCGCAACCAGTCGGAGTTCACCAAGACGATCTGGGACTACCTGGACAGCGCGGCGTCGGACCTGCGGGTGAAGAACGGCAAGGCAGCGCTGCGCGACCAGCAGGCGCGGCTGGATCAGATCGAGGGCAAATACGGCGTCGAGAAAGAGATCGTGGTGGCGATCTGGGGGCTGGAAAGCAGCTATGGCACCTTCCGCGGAAAGATGGATGTGGTCCGCTCGCTTGCGACCCTCGCCTTTGACGGGCGGCGCGGAGAGTTCTTTGAGGGTCAGCTGTTTGCGGCGCTGAAGATCCTGCAGGCAGGCGATGTTGCCGCCCGCAAGATGACCGGCAGCTGGGCCGGGGCGATGGGACATACCCAATTCATCCCTACGTCCTATCTGGACTATGCGGTGGATTTCACCGGTGACGGCAAGCGGGACATCTGGTCGGACAACCCGGCTGATGCGCTGGCCTCAACCGCCGCGTATCTGAAGCAGTTTGGCTGGGTGAAAGGGCAGCCTTGGGGGGTGGAGGTGACCCTGCCCAAGGGGTTTGATTATACCCTGGCTGATCGCGACATTGAGAAATCGCCCGCCGACTGGGCGGCTTTAGGCATCAAGGGGCTGGATGGGCGTGCGGTGAAGGATCACGGGCCCGCCTCAATCCTGCTGCCTGCGGGCAGCGAGGGTGCTGCGTTTATGATCTTCCAAAACTTCGCTGTACTGGAACGCTATAACACGGCAGATGCCTATGTGATCGGCGTCGGGCATTTGGCGGACCGGATCAAGGGTGGTTCGCCGATCAAGGCGAATTGGCCGCGCGGTGACCGGGCGCTGACGCTGTCCGAACGGGAGGAAATGCAAGAGCGGCTGACAAGCGCTGGTTTCGACACAGACGGTATCGACGGCAAGATCGGGCCCAAGACCATCGGGGCAGTGCGCGCCTATCAGGTGGCAAACGGGCTGACGCCGGATGGCTATGCCTCGCTGCATCTGTTGCAGCGGCTGCGGTAGAACCAAGGGAGCGAGCCGTCTCCCTTTTGACCCGGCTTCAAGCAAAAGGCCCCGCAACGCGGGGCCTCTTTGTGTCTGGCAAAGCGGGTACTGTTTAGCCAGGAGACATCCCGCGCAGGCGCTCGGAGCGGCGGCGCAGCATTTCCACCGTCGCCAGCAGCATGATGGAGATCGCTACCAGGATTGTCGCCACCGCCAGGATGGTCGGCGAGATCTGCTCGCGCAGGCCGATGAACATCTGCCAAGGCAGCGTCTTTTGCCCGGCCGAGCCGACGAACAGCACCACAACCACTTCGTCGAAGGAAGTGATGAAGGCGAACAGGCCGCCCGAGATCACCCCCGGCAGGATCAGCGGCATCTGCACCCGGAAGAAGGTGGTGACCGGGTCTGCCCCCATGTTGGCCGCGGCGCGGGTCAGCGAGCGGTCAAAGCCCACTAGCGTCGCCGTCACCGTGATGATCACGAAGGGAATGCCCAGCGCGGCATGCGCCAGAACCACGCCAATGTAGGTCCCCTGCAGGCCGATGCGGCTGTAAAAGAAGTACATGCCCGCCGCGGAGATGATGAGCGGCACGATCATCGGCGAAATCAGGATCGCCATGATCGCACGGCGGAACGGCACATGCGGCTGGCTGAGGCCGATGGCGGCCAGCGTGCCGAAGGTGACTGAAACGATAGTCGCCATCGGCGCGATCTTGAGCGAGTTCCACATCGCAGACTGCCAGGAGTCATTGTTGAAGAAATCGCGGTAGTGCTTCAGCGAGTAGCCTTCCGGGTCCAGCCGCAGCATTTCCGGCGTAAAGGTGAAGAAGTCCTGCGCGTTGAAGCTGAGCGGGATAATCACCACGATCGGTGCGATCAGGAAGAAGAAGACCAGACCGCAGATCACCCGGAAGGTATAGTGCCAGGTGCGCTGGCCAACGGTCGCATAAGGAGGAAGTGCGCTCATATCGGTTATCCCAGCTTAACGTTGTCGATGCCGACGACCTTGTCGTAGACCCAGTAGAGGAGCAGGACGACCGCCAGAAGGATTGCGCCCAGCGCCGCACCCAGGCCCCAGTTGCCCGACGTCGAGATGTGGTAGGCAATCAGGTTGGAGATGAAGGTGCCTTTGGTGCCGCCGACAAGGGCCGGAGTGATGTAGTAACCAACGGCCAGTATGAAGACGAGGATCGAGCCAGCGCCGATGCCCGGCACGGTCTGCGGGAAGTAGACCCGCCAGAAAGCGGTCCAGTCGGTCGCGCCCAGCGATTTGGCGGCGCGCAGGTAGGACGGATTGATGGTCTGCATCACTGAGTACATTGGCAGGATCATAAACGGCAGCAGGATGTGCGTCATCGCGATAATGGTGCCGAGCTCGTTGTTGATCAGAACCAATCGGTTGGCATCATCCACAAGGCCGATCCAGACAAGGGTGTCGTTGATCACGCCCTGCTGCTGCAGCAGGATTTTCCAGGCTGATGTCCGCACCAGCAGAGAGGTCCAGAAGGGCAGCAGCACCAGGATCAGCAGCAGGTTCGCCTTGCGTGCCGGCAGGTTGGCCAGAATCCACGCCACCGGATAGCCCAGCAGAATGCAGCTGAAGGTGATGATCAGGGACATCCGCATGGTGCGAACCAGCATGGTGTTGTAGATCCGCTCATTCTCGGGCCGGATCTCCGGGCCTTCGGCGCCCAGTTGCATGTCAACGGCGTTCAGGAAGTAGCCGGACGTGAAGGACCCGGAATAAGTCTTGATGGTGCGCCACAGTTCAACGTCACCCCAGCCATCATCAATTTCGATTAGTTTTTCCCGGAACGGACCGTCGGTCGCGAGGTCCCATTTTCCGACTTTGCGGCCCGATTTACGGAACACAGAGGACACGCCCGGGTTTTCATAGTTCAGGCGCTTGGCGACTCTGGTGTGTGTCTTTTCTTTGGCGGCAATCTGGAGGTCCGCGGCCATCGCGGCAAACACGGCCTCTTCGGGCAGTTGCCCCGAAGCGGGATCCCAATCCGCCAGCGCCTCAACCGTTCGGGGCAGCGTGTCCTGGACAATCCGGTTCTCCACCGAGCGGAACAGCATGTCAGCCACCGGCAAGATGAAGGTCACAAGGATGAACAGCAGAAGCGGCGCAATCAGCATCAGCGCGCGCAATTTCTGCATCCGCAATGCCCGCGACAGGCTCCGCTTCAGCGGTGTGCCGTCCGCGGCCAGCACAGGGCCGGATTGGCTAATGTCAGTCATAGGGTTCCCCGTCGGGTCTTTATTTTTTTGGGCAGGGGGCCTGGGCGCAGCAGGCCCCCTGCAATCTTGGAAAGGTCAGATTAGTTTGCCAGCCATGCCTGGAACTTGGCGTCCAGATCATCGCGGTTGTCTGCCCACCATTCGTAGTCATAGACATGCACGTTGCCGGCGTTTGCCGGATCGGTCGGCATGTGCGGTGCCATGTCGATACCCAGTTCGGCGTGCTTGCCAACCAGCGGTGCCGAAGAGGCACGGGCCGGGCCATAGGAGATGTAGGCAGCTTGGTCAGCCAAACGTTGGGTGTCGGTTGCGAACTTCAGGAAGTCCATCACGCGCGCCTTGCGGTCCGCGGGCAGGCCTGCCGGAACAACCCAGCCGTCGAGGTCAAAGGACTGCATGTCCCAGAGCATGCCGATCGGCTGGCCCTGTTCGGCAATTGCAGAGAACAGGCGGCCGTTGAAGGTAGAGCCCATAACCACTTCGCCGTCAGCCAGCAGCTGCGGGGTTTCCGCGCCAGCAGTCCACCAGACCACCTGGTCCTTGATGGTGTCGAGCTTGGCCAGAGCCTGTGCCACACCTTCGTCGGTGCCCAGCACGTCGTAGATTTCATCCTTGGCCACGCCGTCGCAGTAGAGCGCCCACTCCATGTTGTCGATCGGACGTTTCTGCAGCGAACGCTTGCCCGGATATTTCTCTGTGTCGAAGATCGCGCAAACCGAATCCGGCTGGTCGATCAGGTCGGTGCGGTAGCCGAAAGTGGTTGAGTAAACGATCTGCGGGACGAAGCAGTCGCTTACGATCAGGTCGCCGAAGTCTTCGGTGGCCGCGGTGCCATCCGGTGCCGCTGCCAGGTCCTCGTCATGGTTGATTTCTTCCGCCAGACCTTCGTCGCAAAGACGCATGGAGTCGGAGGCCACAACGTCAACCAGGTCCCAGGTGACATTGCCGGCTTCGTTCATGGCGCGGATCTTAGCCACGGCTTCTGCCGAGCTTTCATCCCAAACCACTTTCACATCAGGGTTGGCCGCAATATAGGGCTCAACATAAGCCTTGTGCTGGCTGGTCTGATAGGCACCGCCCCAGGACACCAGGGTCAGCTCATTGGCCATTTCTTCGGCAAAAGCCGAAGGAGCGCAAAGGGCAGTTGTCATTGCCAATGCAGACAGTTTGCTGAGTTTCATAGAGAGTCTCTCCTTGTTGAAATTCACAGAAGTGAGGTTCCCCCGGTCGTTCTTCTGCCGGGGGTTCGGCGCGCGCGGATCAGGCGTCCAGCGCGCGGCAGTCTTCCGGCAGCCAGCCGATTTCGATCTGCTGACCGGGCTGAAGACGGACTTGGTCCGGGGCATTCCGGGTCTTGATGATGAATTCATCATTGCCGGCCACCCGCAGACGGGTGCGGAAGATGTCGCCCATGTAGATGAACTCCAGAACTTCCGCCTTGAGCGTATGGACGCCTGCTTGCAGGCGGTCCTTGTTGTATTCCACCCGTTCGGGGCGGATTGAAACGCGGGTGCGCTCGCCGGGCTGCGAGACATTGACCGGTTTGCAGTCAATCAGCTCGCCATCGTCAAGCTGCACCAGCGCGATACCGTTGTTGATTTCCTTGACGGTGCCTTCGAGCGTGTTGTTTTCGCCGATGAACTGGGCCACGAAGCTGTTTTCCGGGCTTTCATACAGCTGGTCCGGCGGCGCGATCTGCTGGATGCGGCCGTCGTCAAAGACCGCAACACGGTCGGACATGGTGAGCGCTTCGGTCTGGTCGTGGGTCACATAAACCACGGTGATCCCCAGACGGTGTGCCAGATGGGTGATCTCGAACTGCATCTTCTCGCGCAGCTGCTTGTCGAGCGCGCCCAGCGGTTCGTCCATCAGAACCAGCTCGGGCTCGAACACCAGCGCGCGGGCCAGCGCGATCCGCTGCTGCTGACCGCCCGAAAGCTGCGCCGGGCGGCGGCCGCCGAAGGCGCCCATTTCCACCATGTCCAGCGCCCGTTTCACTTTTTCCTCGCGCTCGGATTTGCCCATCTTGCGGACTTCCAGCGGGAAAGAGAGGTTTTCCGCAATCGTCATATGCGGAAACAGCGCGTAGTTCTGAAACACCATGCCGATGCCGCGCTTGTGCGGCGGGATGTTGTTGATCGACGTCCCGTCCAGACGGATATCGCCATGGGTCGCGGTCTCGAAACCAGCCAGCATCATCAGGCAGGTTGTCTTCCCGGACCCGGACGGGCCAAGCATTGTCAGGAATTCACCTTTGGGCATGGTGAGGTTGAGGTCTTTGACAACGAGATTTTCGCCATCATAGCTCTTTTGGACACGTTCGAATTCAACGAACGCATCAACGTTTGACGCATCAGCCAAAGCAGGCTCCCCGTAGTTTTGTCATTCCGGCAGATTTGCTCTGCACTTGTTTGAAGTTAATCACACCAACGCTATCCTGCGCTAGATATGAAAAAAATATTCTTTCACCGGTGAACGTACGAAATTCATACTTCGAACCACTTCAAGCGGACAAAGAATACCTTGATTGAACCCTAGTCATGTTCCGCGTCCTTTGATCGGACTTTTTGCGACGCCTCTATGACATTTTGCGCCGCAGAGTTTGTATTCCCAGCCAAAAACCGACTCTTTCACCTCCGGAAACGAAGAAAAAGGCCCGGCAATATTATTGCCGGACCTTGGTGAGTCGCCCCATGCCGGGGTGGGAAAATGGAATCAGGCGCTGTGCAGCAGATCCTTTTCTTTCAGTTCAGCGTAGCACTCATCCAGCGACTTCACGGCACGCTTGATCAGCACGTCGATCTGTTCCGGCGTGATCACCAGCGGCGGTGAGATGATCATCCGGTCGCCGACATGGCGCATCACCAGATTGTTGGCAAAGCAGCGTTCACGGCAGATATACCCTACGGTGCCGGCGTCAGATGCAAACGCGGCGCGGGTTTCCTTGTTCGGGGTCAGCGCAATCGATCCCATCATGCCGACGATCTTGGCTTCGCCGATCAGCGGGTGGTCGGTCAGTGCTTCCCATTTCTGTTTCAGATAGGGGGCCGCCACGTCGCGCACATGGCTAAGGATGTTTTCCTCTTCCAGAATGCGCAGGTTTTCCAAGGCAACCGCCGCTGCGACCGGGTGGCCGGAATAGGTGTAACCGTGGTTGAACTCATCACTTGCGATAACCGAAGCGACCTCATCACTCACAATCGACCCGCCGATCGGCGCATAGCCGGAGCTGAGGCCCTTGGCGATTGTCATGATGTCAGGCCGGATGTTCAGGGTTTCGCTGCCGAACCAGTTGCCCGTGCGCCCGAAGCCGCAGATCACCTCATCTGCGATCAGCAGGATTTCATACTTGTCGCAGATGCGCTGGATTTCCGGCCAGTAGCTGTCCGGCGGCACGATCACCCCGCCTGCGCCCTGCACCGGCTCAGCGATGAAAGCCGCAACCCGGTCTTCGCCCAGCTCCAGGATTGCCTCTTCCAGCTCACGCGCGCGCTGCAGACCGAATTCTTCCGGCGGCATGTCGCCGCCCTCCGCCCACCAGTTCGGCTGATTGATATGGTGGATATCCGGGATCGGCATTCCGCCCTGGGCATGCATGCCGCTCATGCCGCCCAGCGAGCCGCTGCCGACCGAAGACCCGTGATACGCGTTCTTTCGGCTGATGATGACGGATTTGGTCGACTTGCCCTTCAGCGCCCAATAGTGGCGCACCATACGGATGTTGGTGTCATTTGCTTCAGACCCGGAACCGGCAAAGAACACATTGTTCAGGTCGCCCGGCGCCAGCTCTGCAATTTTGGCCGCCAGCGCGATGGCCGGCACATGGGTGGTCTGGAAGAAGGTGTTGTAATAGGGCAGCTCACGCATCTGGCGGGCGGCAACTTCCGCCAGCTCCTCGCGGCCGTAACCGATGTTGACGCACCAGAGGCCCGCCATCGCGTCGAGAATCTGGTGACCTTCGCTGTCGGTCAGGTGCACGCCATCTGCGCGGGTGATGATGCGCGCGCCTTTTTGCGACAACTCACCATTTGCGGTGAACGGATGCATGTGGTGGGCGGCATCCAGCGCCTGCAACTCGGCCGTCGGCATGTGATTGGTGATAACGGTCATGAGACTCGCTCCTGAGAATGACTGATTGGCACCAGAATATGATCAAATTCTCAGGTGTCAATCGAATCAGTTAGCGGCCTTCAATCCCTGAACCACATGTTCCATGCCCTCAAAAACATCGCGCTCCATTGCCAAAGCAGCCATTTCCGGGTCCTGACGCCGCAGCGCATCAAGGATGTCCTTGTGGCGGTCCGGAAAGCTTTGAGTGCCAAGACGACCGCTGACCACCCTCAGCGAAGGTCCGAAACGCAGCCACAGACGGTCGGCAATGTCGCTGAGAATCGGCGCGTTTGCGTGCGCGTACAGAGCTGTGTGAAAGCTGTAGTTCTGCACCAGATACCCTGCGACATCGCCGGTCGAGATCGCTTTGTCCAGCGCGTTATCGATAGCCACAAGCTCCTCGATATCTGTTGCACAGATCTGCAAAGTTGCCCGGCGTGCAAGCTCGCATTCTATTGTTTTTCTTGCGAAAATCAACTCTTCAAGTTCCTGCGGGCCAAGCAGAGGCACCGACACACGGCGGTTGCCCTGGAACATCAGAGCTCCGTCCGAGATCAGCCGCCGGATCGCCTCTCGTACCGGTGTCATGCCGGCCTCCAGCGCCTCGACCAAGCCTTGGATCGTTACCGCCTGCCCGGGCACCAGCTCGCCGAACAGAACCTGTGCTCTCAGCTTCTGGTAAACGATCTCATGCGCAGGCAATTTTGCGGGGTTTTCCTGCGCCGCTGCGGGGGGCGAAGTGGTCTCTGTCACCTGGGGTTTTCCTCCTCGATTTTGGCCAGCTTGCACCATCCTGAGCCAAGTGAAAACATAAAGAGTATTGCCGAACGCCTCAAAACTTGATCAAATCTATTTGCAGCCGGACCTGGAAGCCGGCACCCACAGGGAGAAATTCATGACACTTAAAACGTTGACCATGACCGCTGTCGTCGCTCTTGGTACCGCTGCGGCCGCAACCGCGGAAGAAGTGCGCGTCTATAACTGGTCGGACTATATCGACGAAGGCCTGCTGGAGAAATTCGAGAAAGAAACCGGCATCGACCTGATCTATGACGTCTTCGACAGCAACGAGGTTTTGGAAACCAAAATGCTAGCAGGCGGTTCCGGCTATGATGTGGTGGTGCCGACCGGCTCATTCATGGCGCGCCAGATCCAGGCCGGTGCCTTCCAGAAGCTGGACCCGTCGAAACTGCCAAACAAAGGAAACATGTGGGACGCAATCGAGGAGCGTACCGGAAAATATGACCCCGGCAACGAATACTCCATCAACTACATGTGGGGCACCACCGGCATCGGCGTGAACGTCGCCAAAGTGAAGGAAGTCCTGGGTGATGACGCCCCGATCGACTCGCTGGAGCTAGTGTTCAACCCAGCCAACATGGAAAAGCTCTCAAGCTGCGGTGTGCATTTCCTCGATGCCCCGGATGAAATGATCCCGGCAGCGCTCAAGTACATCGGCGAAGATCCCAACAGCATGGACGCGGATGTGGTCGCCAAGGCTGAGCCGGTTCTGTTGGGTGTTCGCCCCTATATCACCAAGTTCCACAGCTCCGAATACATTAACGCCCTGGCCAACGGCGATATCTGCGTGGCCTTCGGCTGGTCCGGCGACATTCTGCAGGCGCGTGACCGCGCGGCGGAAGCCGAGAACGGTGTCGAGATCGAATACAACGCGCCCAAGGAAGGCGCGCTGATGTGGTTCGACCAGATGACCATTCCGGTTGATGCTCCGAACCCGGAAGGCGCCCACAAGTTCCTGAACTTCATCATGGACGCGCAGAACATGGCGGCTGCGTCCAACTACGTCTATTACGCCAACGGCAACAAGGCCTCCCAGGAATTCCTCGAAGAGGATGTGATTGGCGATCCCGCTATCTATCCGAACGAA
Organism: Leisingera sp. ANG-DT; assembly: GCF_000813785.1. Lineage (NCBI taxonomy): Bacteria > Pseudomonadati > Pseudomonadota > Alphaproteobacteria > Rhodobacterales > Roseobacteraceae > Leisingera > Leisingera sp. ANG-DT. The sequence continues at coordinate 545,338 of NZ_JWLE01000005.1, read as the reverse complement.
GAAACCGTCCAGAACCTGTACATCAAGGAAGGCTACCCGCCGAAAGTACAGCGCAAGGCCACCCGCATGTGGACCAAGGTCAAGTCCGGCACCTGATCAGCCGTTGCCTGACCCGCGGGGCGCGCTCCAGCCGCCCCGCCTATCGTAACGCGCCTGGGTCCTCCAAGCGCGCCCATCCCATACATCCGCGTGATATTTCGCAGAAGAGGCCCGGCTTGACTGCTTCCGTATTCGAACCCTGGAACGATCCTGAGGCTAAGCCCTTGATCCACTTCCAGAACGTCACCAAACGCTATGGTGAGTTCACCGCCATCGACAATCTGACCATCGACATCTACGAGCGGGAATTCTACGCGCTTCTGGGCCCATCCGGCTGTGGCAAGACCACGCTGATGCGGATGCTGGCCGGGTTCGAAACCCCGACCGAGGGCAAGATCTTTCTTGCCGGACAAGACATTGCGCCGGTTCCGCCGAACAAGCGCGCGGTGAACATGATGTTCCAATCCTATGCGCTGTTCCCGCATCTGTCGATCTGGGAGAACATCGCCTTTGGCCTGAAGCGCGAAAAGATGCCCAAGCACGACATCAACGACCGCGTTGAAGAAATGCTACGGCTGACCCGGCTGGAGAAATTCGCCCGCCGCAAGCCGCATCAGATTTCCGGCGGCCAGCGCCAGCGCGTTGCCCTCGCCCGTTCGCTTGCGAAACACCCGAAGCTGCTGCTACTCGACGAACCTCTGGGCGCGCTGGACAAAAAGCTGCGCCAGGAAACCCAGTTCGAACTGATGGACATTCAGGAAAAGACTGGCACTACCTTTGTGATCGTAACCCACGATCAGGAAGAGGCGATGACTGTCGCGTCTCGCGTGGCAGTTATGGACCACGGCAAGATCATCCAGGTGGCGACGCCCGACCGGATCTATGAAAGCCCGAACTCCGTCTATGTGGCTGATTTCATTGGCGACGTGAACCTGATTGAAGGCACCGCCAAGCTCAATGGCAGCGAAGCCTACGCCATGTCCTGGCACGAGGGCCACGAACCGTTGACTGTCAAATCGCCGAACGCGTTTTCCGACGGGCAAAAGTGCCATCTGGCGATCCGGCCAGAGAAAGTGGCGATCAGCGCCGAAAAGCCGGCCGACGCGGACAACGCCGTTCAGGGCCGCATTCTGGATATCGCCTATCTCGGCAACATTTCCACCTATCATGTGGAACTGCCAACCGGTGCAGTGATCAAGGCGCAGACCGCCAACACCCGCCGCATCGCCCGCCGTGCCTATACTTGGGAAGACACTGTCTGGCTGTCCTGGACCGCCACGGCAGGCGTTCTGCTGGCTGACTGATGCGCCGCTTTGTCCTGATCGCCATCCCCTATGTCTGGCTGCTGGCCCTGTTCCTGGTGCCATTTGCCATCGTTCTGAAAATCTCGCTGTCGGACGCAGCGATTGCCCGCCCGCCCTATTTCCCGCAGTTCGACTGGGCTGAGGGCATCGCCGCCTTCATCGCAGAGCTGGATTTCGAGAACTTTGTCTGGCTGACTGAAGATGACCTCTATTGGAAGGCCTACCTCAGTTCCCTGAAAATTGCGGTCATCTCGACCTTCTTTACACTGCTGGCCGGCTACCCCATTGCCTATGGCATGGCCCGCGCACCTGAGGAGTGGCGCCCGACCCTGATGATGCTGGTGATCCTACCTTTCTGGACGTCCTTCCTGATCCGCGTCTATGCGTGGATGGGGATCTTGTCGAACGAGGGGTTCCTGAACCAGTTCCTGATGTGGATAGGAGTGATCTCTGAACCGCTGACCATCCTCAACACCAATTCGGCAGTCTATATCGGCATCGTCTACACCTACCTGCCGTTCATGATCCTGCCGGTTTATTCGGCGCTGGAACGGCTGGACGGCTCGTTGATTGAAGCGGCAGAGGATCTTGGCTGCTCGCGCCTCACGGCCTTCTGGCTGGTGACCATTCCGCTGTCTAGAACCGGCATCATTGCAGGCAGCTTCCTGGTTTTCATCCCGGTGCTCGGTGAATTTGTGATCCCGTCGCTGCTGGGCGGTTCCGACACGCTGATGATCGGCAAGGTTCTGTGGGAGGAGTTCTTCTCCAACCGCGACTGGCCCGTGGCATCCGCGGTGGCAGTGGTTCTGCTGCTGCTGCTGGTGATCCCGATCGTGCTGTTCCAGCGCAACCAGCAAAAACAGCAGGAGGCCGAGCAATGAACCGTATGAGCTGGTTTAACGCCGTATCGCTGACCCTTGGCTTCGCCTTCCTCTATATCCCGATGGTGATCCTAGTGATTTTCAGCTTCAACGAAAGCAAGCTGGTCACCGTTTGGGCCGGGTTCTCGACCAAGTGGTACGGCGAATTGCTCCAGAATGAGGCGTTCCTGAACGCCGCCTGGGTGACCATCAAGGTGGCGGTGTTCTCCTCAACCATGGCCACCGTTCTGGGCACCATTGCGGCCTATGTGCTGGTGCGCGGCGGGCGGTTCATGGGGCGGACGCTGTTCTCCGGCATGATCTATGCGCCGCTGGTGATGCCCGAGGTGATCACCGGCCTGTCACTGCTCCTGCTATTCATCGGCATCGGTCTGGACCGCGGTGTATTCACCATCGTTCTGGCCCATACCACATTCGCGATGTGCTATGTCTCGGTGGTGGTGTCCTCTCGTCTGGTGACATTCGACCGCTCGCTGGAGGAAGCCGCACTGGACCTGGGCTGTTCACCCGCTGAAGCGTTCCGGCTGGTGACCCTGCCGATCATTGCTCCCGCGGTGATTTCCGGCTGGCTGCTGGCCTTCACCCTGTCGCTGGATGATCTGGTGATTGCCTCCTTCACTTCCGGTCCTTCGGCCACCACCCTGCCGATCAAGATCTTCTCCGCCGTGCGCCTGGGCGTCAGCCCTGAGATCAACGCTCTGTCGACGATCATGATCTCGATCGTCACCGTGGGCGTCATCACCGCCTCGCTGGTGACCAAGCACCAGGTGGCCCGCCAGAAGCGCGAGGAACAGGCCGCGGAGCGGGCCTGATGCGCCGGATCTTCTCCGGCTACGCCTATGGTCCCGGCCCGCGCAGCAACTGCTGGTGGGACGAGACCGCCTCAGCACCGGACTGGCCGGTTTTTGAAGGGGAAGCTTCTGCCGATGTAGCAATCATCGGCGGCGGCTTCACTGGAATGTCAGCGGCCCTGCATTTGGCTGAAAGCGGTGCTTCAGTAGTCCTGCTGGAAGCTGAAACTCCCGGCTGGGGCGCCTCCGGTCGCAATGGCGGGTTCTGCTGCCTCGGCGGTTCGAAACTGTCCAGCGGCACGATGCGTAAGGTTTTCGGCAAGCCCGCCGCTGACACCTATGACGCCAGCGAAGTGGCCGCTGTGAACCTTGTGAAGGGGCTGCTGGAAGCTCACGCCATTGACGCAGACACCCATTCGCACGGGGAAACCCAACTGGCCCACAATGAGAAAGCCGCGCGCCGTCTGTCAGCCCTCGCAGAGGAGTTGCGGAAAACTGGTGAAGAACCGGAGTTCCTCTCTCGTCATCAGCTGGCGGATCACGGGCTGAATGGCAGTTTTCAGGCCGCGCTGACAACGCCGACGGGCTTTGCGCTGAACCCGCGCAAATACCTGTTCGGCTTGGCATCCGCCGCGGCAGATGCCGGAGCAAGACTGTACCAGCGGAGCCCGGCCCTCTCTGTTCGGCATGTGGGTGGCGGGCATGAAATAGAGACTAATAAGGGTCATCTGAAAGCATCCAAGGTCATCATTGCCACCAACGGCTATTCCTCTGAGGATTTGCCAGATTGGCTGGCCGGGCGGTACATGCCGGCACAATCCACGGTCATGGTAACCCGCCCCCTGACGGACCAGGAACTGCAAGCACAAGGCTGGTTTTCGCATCAGATGGCCTATGATACCCGCAACCTGCTGCATTACTTCCGGCTGATGCCGGACAGGCGCTTCCTGTTCGGCATGCGCGGCGGGCTGCTGGCCTCACCCCGGGCCGAGGCCGGAATCCGGGCCAAGCTGCGGCAAGACTTCGAGGCCATGTTCCCGAAGTGGCGGAATGTGGAAACCACCCATTGCTGGTCCGGCATGGTCTGCCTGTCGCGCAACCTGGTGCCTTTCATCGGGCCGGTGCCCGATCATCCGGGCCTGTTTGCAGGTCTCTGCTATCACGGCAACGGCGTTGCAATGGGCAGCTATGCCGGGCGCCTGCTCAGCGATCTGGTGCAAGGGCGCAGGCCAGAATTGCCCTATTCGCCTGCAGTGCAAAAAATGCCGCGCTTCCCATTTGGCCGCGCCCGGCGGGTATTGATGCCGCCGGCTTATGCAGTTCTGGGCCTGATGGACTGAAGCGCTGCACGCTCCAGTTCAAAAGCCTGCCAGTCCCTTTCCCCGCCGCGTTCCGCCCGCCACAGGCAATACGCTGCCATTCGCCAGTGGAACCACGGTTTCAAGGCCAAAGTTCTGCCCGCAATCCGCGGATCGGGATAGGCCTGCAAAAAGCTGTCTTCCTCCGGCTGCGTCAGCGGCGCACCGCGGTACATCAGCTGCATCGCGGGCGAAAGAAACAGCGACAAGTCTTCTGCCGGATCGCCGATCTGCGGGCATTGCCAGTCGATCAGTGTCAATGTGCCATCATGCGCCAGAAGGTTGCCTGGCACCGGGTCACCATGAATAAGCTGCAGTTGCGACAACGGCGGAACCCGGCCCAAAGGACGCAAGTCGGCCAGCTGCTCGCCATTTTTGCATTCTTGAAGAATTGCCTGTGTTTGCGCTTCCAAGGCTATGCTGCCGTTCACGCCTTTCGGCAATCCGGACGGGGCTGCCAGATCATGCAGCCGCCCCAAAAGCCGCGCCACATGGCTGGTGTCTTCCTGCCAGGGGCTGCCATTGACATGAGCATAGCTCAGCCAGCTATGCCCCTCGAAGGTTCCGGTTTGAACCAGCGGCGGCACCATGCCTGTGCCGGACAATGCCGCAAGGATCACTCCTTCCCTCGCCGGGTCATTAGCAAACAGCGGGTTAGCCCCATCTGAGGCATAAAGCTTGATCACCAGCCCCCCAGACCGCCAGACATGATTTGACCGCCCGCCGGTCAAACGCCGGGGGGCGGGCACATGCAGCCCTTTTGCGGATAAATTCGCAAAGAAACGGGCTACAAAGTGATCAGGCAACGGTTGCAGAGCGGTCTCCAGAGTTAAGCCGCCCCGTTCTTAGACAGTTTTTCTGCCTGTTGATACAGCCGGGTTATCCCGCGGGGTCACGCAACGCACTGACGGACGACGCCAAAACGACCGAACCACCTTTTGTGATCAGCCCCACTTCACCGCCTTGCATCCTGGTTTCGTTCACCTTGAAGTAAACTTCGGCATATTCTTCCAGCAGAAGTTCATCGCCTTTCCGGCTTTCAACAACAAAGGAATACTCACCAGCCTCTACTGGGTTTCCATCACCATCCAGCCCATTCCATTCATAAGGCTCAGCCGAGACAGGCAGGGTGACGCGCTGAACTTCAGTACCGCTTGCATTCTTCACAACCAATGTCACCGAATCTGCGGCGGCGGCCGGGTTAGGTGCAATAGTGACAGTGTTACTGCCATCGAAGTAACCAGGAGCCACAGCACGGGCTTCCATCCCCACCCAGCCTGATAGTGCTGCCATGTTCGCCAGCCCAAGCTGCGATTGCAGCCCCTCCAGCAGCGTGTTGCTCTTTGTCTGCTGTTCGACCATCGAGAATTGCGCAAGCTGCGCTGCATACTCCGTCGAATCCATTGGCTCCAGAGGATCCTGGTTTGTTGCCTGGGCTGTCAGCATCTTCACAAATGTCTCGAAATCCGACGTCAGCCCGGACGTTTTCTGGGAGGCCGCCGGCGCTGTATTGGATTGTACTGCCGGGCTGGTCGCGGAGGTAACTGCTGTTGTCATTTGATCAGACCCTCATGTCCACACCGGCGGTTCCGAGCCGGAGATTCTGTGTTGCTTGTTCTGCGACAGGTTCAGTTCCGGGTTGCGAATTTGCCATACTGCCTGCTTGTCCGGTTCCGTCCTCGCCACCGTCTCCTGTGCCGCCACTGCCCGTCTGACCGCCGCTAAATTCGAACGAGATGTCCTCATAGCCCATTCGGCGGAACTCCTCAGCCAGCTCATTGATATGGCGGCGCATCAGATCCCCCGTTTCCGGGCGTTCTGTTTGGATAATCATCGTTATACCCGTCTCGCTGGTCACGACGCGCATTTTTACATGCCCCAGCTCCTGCGGATTCAGGCTCACCTCAACCTTCTGTTCGCCCTTGGCAGCAAATGCCTCTGCAATCTGGGCTGCAATCATTCGCGGCATTTCCGGACGGTGTGCTGCCTGCGTGCCGATGGAGGCTTCAGTCAAAAGCTGGCTTAGCCCTGGCGCTTCGCCGGTCAGGCCAAGAGCCTGAGAAAGCGGATTTGCCTCGCCTGCTGCTTCGGCGAGCCCCGCCGCCAGCAATGGCTGGAACATCGCCGCACCCTGTTGGGCCGCCTGAGGAGTTTGCGCGGCTTGAAAATCCCCATTCCGAACCGCTCCTGAACCAGACTTTCCCGCGGCAAAATCTTTGGCCGAATCCTCTTCGGGGACCGTTACGCTAACCGTACCGAGCTCTGCTTTCCCAGCTCCTTCACGAGAGGCCGGCTGACCCGCTGCAAGCACCTGCACTGCGCCTTGCGTACCAGCTGCAATCGCGCGCGTAACGCCTTCCGGCTGCCGTGAGACAATCTGCTCGACTGCTTTCTCATTTGGAAAACCCGAAACTGTTGTGCCTGCGCCAGGGGCTTTTGTGCTCATTGCTGCCGAAACGCTGCCCTTCGAACCCAAAGCCGCTTGTCCTGCAAACTCCGGCTTGGTGCTGGCGCCGGCGCCTGTTGCAGACCTTTTACCGGCCTCAGCTTCCGGCGCCGCCACCGCACTTTCTGACACGGATTCTGGCGTAGCCTGAAGAGGCTGCCGTTGCGCACCTTGTTCGTTCGTGCCGACCCGTTCATTTCCCTGCCCCCCAACCGTTCCAGCGGGCGAGGCTAGTTTGGACGTATCCCCAAACATGCTTTTCTTGGGAAGGCCGCTTTCGGCTGGGGTCTTGCTCCGGTCCAAAGGCATACCTTGCGTTCCAGACTCCGGTTCGCTGGCAGGCAGTGCCGTTGTCTTGGGTATCTCCTGCGCCCCTGTGACATCTGCAGCCTCTTTGACGCTTGCGTCCTCGTCTGCATCAGCACCGTCCATAGATTGCTTGGCGCTGCCACCGGTGCCTTGGCCACCAGTTTCCACCTGTGTTGTTCCGTCTAGTTCGGATTCATCCGTTCCTGCTGTTTCAACCGCTTCCTGACCCAGTAGGGAAACATCCGGTTCTGCTTCAACAGCACTTTCCGGCAACACAGTTTCTTCCGTCGTAGCGTCCGCGCCGGCTGCGTTTCCGTTTTCTCCCGCAGCTACGGAAAGGCTCACCGAATCTTCCGTCTCCGCTTTCGGCACGGCAGATTCGCGATCTGTTGAGGAAGGATCACCGGTCACAGTTTCGCGTCCGGCCTCTGCAGCCACGAAATCCGAAAAGTCATTGGAATTATTCATTTTATTTTGAAGCCTTGCGGACGCAGGCGGTGCCTTTCCGCCAGCAGTAGGCTCAATACCAAGGATCGGATTCATCATCATGTTCTGTTCCAGACATTCTATCTCGACCCGGTCAGAGTTACCCCAAAGCGGTTACGGCAATTTTAACCGGTTGCAGGGCAGTCTCTGAAAAATCGATGGAATTCGAATGCAAACCGGAGAACCGGACATGTCAGATCTATTGCCGATCCCGCTTCAGACCACGTCTGCAACAACCCCGGTGCGGCCAGCAAAAAGCGACCCGCTGCGGGAGGCTGCAATCGAACTGGAAGCCTCTTTTCTTGCGGAAATGCTGAAATCAGCTGGCCTGGGTGACGCCAGCGAGGCCTTTGGCGGCGGTGCCGGCGAAGAACAATTCTCCAGTTTTCTCATCCGCGAACAAGCCAACCAGATCGCCCGCGCGGGCGGCATCGGTCTGGCCGAATCACTTTATCATGCACTGAAGGAGACCCAAGGTGAGTAAACCTGAACCGCAGCAGCTCATTGATGAGCTGGATGAGATCCTGGACAAAGAACGCACCGCCCTGATGGCCGGCGACCTTGGTAAGCTGGAAAGTTTGCTTACCAAGAAAGAGAAAATCATCGGCAAGCTGAATTCTGTTTCTGAGCTGGAACGCGAGGCGCTGGAACAGGTGCAGACCAAATTGTCCCGTAATCAGAATCTTCTGGACAGCGCAATGGACGGGATCCGCACCGTTGCCGCCCGGATGGCGGAATTGCGCCGTATCCGCAAAGGGTTGGACGTATATGATCAATCCGGCCGCAGAACCCGCTACGGCACCCGCAACGGCGCCAAGCTGGAAAAACGGGCGTAAAATAAATTTGGGGAAAATTCTAAAAAACCAAATCCGGTCATTAGCACTCCCTTAGCAACTCCTGCGCCAAAGTCGCCTTGCACCTGATGAAGGGTGGCGCGGAAACCGGACGGTGGAACGCACAGTCAGAAAGACGTCACACAGCGCCCCGGAGGGGCAAGTAATTCAGGGGCCAAAGCGCCCCGCAGCTAAAGGAAAAAGCTATGACCAGCATTCTGACCAACAACGGCGCAATGGTTGCACTGCAGACCCTGAAGTCCGTGAACAACAATCTGGAAGAAACCCAGAACCAGATCTCGACCGGTAAAGAGGTCGGCATGGCGAAGGACAACTCCGCTGTCTGGGCCATCTCCAAGACCATGGAATCCGACATCCAGGCTTACGAAGCGGTGGGCGACGCCCTGAACTTCGGCGAAGCAACCGTGGCTGTCGCCTCCTCCGGCATGGAGCAGATCGTTGAAACCCTGAAGGAAATGCGTGAACTGGCAGTTGCCGGCGTTTCGCAGAACGTCGACCACGCCAAGATCGAGGCTGACCTGGCCAAGAAGAAAGAGCAGATCGATTCGATCATCGACTCGGCCAGCTTCAACGGCGCCAACCTGCTGGATACAGCAGTAACCTCGCAGCTCGACGTCCTGGGCGGCATCAGCGCAACCGCCGACGTGATCACCGTTTCCGCGATCGACACCGGCGCTTCCCTGAGCACCGGCACCATTGACGCGCTGACTTCGGCCAACGCCGACGACGTTCTGACCCAGATCGAAGCGCTGCTGACCTTTGCAATCGACTCTGCGGCCCAGCTGGGTGCGGACAGCAACCGCCTGTCTGACCAGAACGACTTTGTGTCGAAACTGACCGACTCGCTGAAATCCGGTGTCAGCACCATGGCAGACACCAATATGGAAGAAGCGTCGGCCCGGCTGAAGGCCTTGCAGACCCAGCAGCAGCTGGCGGTGCAATCGCTCTCGATCGCAAACCAGGCGCCGCAGACCCTGCAGCAGCTGTTCCGTTAACAGCCCTTACCGGGGCGCTGATGGCGCCCCGGTCTTCCCCTCTCAGAGAACCTGAAGAATAATACGTTAGGAAAACACGTGAATGCCCTTCTGAAGGCGAAGAGTGCCTATTCGGCGGCAAAGACCCCGACCCGGACAGCAAAGAATTTCGAATATGAAGTGATTGCCCGCATTACCCGCAGGATGATCACGGCGACACAAAAGGGCCGTGGCGGCTTCAATGAACTCGCAACAGCCTTGAATGACAACCGGAAGCTTTGGTCCATTTTCACTGTCGACATCGCTTCGAAAGGCAATCCTCTGCCCGATGATCTCAAGCAGAACTTGTTCGAGCTGGGAGAATTCACAAGACAACACACCACCAAAGTGCTTCAGCGCAAGGCCGATGTCCGGCCGCTGGTGGAAATCAATACGGCCATCATGCGTGGCCTCCGCAGCGGAGCATCCTGAATATGAGCGGACTTGTCCTGAAACTTGCCCCCAAGGAGCGTGTCCTTGTGAATGGCGCGGTAATTGAAAACGGCGACCGCCGCAGCCGCCTGTCCATTGTAACACCGGATGCCAATATCCTGCGTTTGCGCGACGCAATTCATCCGGAAGAAGCCAACACTCCGGTGCGCCGCGTATGCTATGCAGCACAACTGATCTTGTCCGGTGATGCGGATCCCGAAGAGGAACGCCTGCCGATGCTGCGCCGGATCGAGGAACTGAGTCAGGTTTTCACCGACCCGGACAGCCGGTCATCAATTGCTGAAGCAACCGATGCCCTGATCAGCAACAACCATTACCGCTGCCTGAAAGCTTTGCGCACATTGCTGCCGCGGGAAGACCGCTTGTTTGCGGTCCGGCCATCATAATCGTCCGCCCGCCTGGCCTATCGAGGCAAAGGCGGGCTGAACTTGCCTAATGAACACCATGACTGCTTTCCTGTCGTCTTTCGGGATTAGGCTGTGCCGATAGCGCCTGCTCAAGCTTCCGGTATCCTCACACCCCGCTGAACATCCTGGTTTTCACGTCAAAGCCGGTAAAAACCCGCTTGAAACAGAGTATTCAGAAAGTTCTTTTCTCTGCCGAAACACTTGCTGTGGCCAGGTTGCAAGTTATCCCATTCGCAAGAGAGACTTCTTGATAAGAATAAGGCGCAAAACTTAACTCCTGAAGTTAAGTATCAGCTTGAAAACAAGTGATTGCCAGCCGAGTGACCGTCTGCTGCGGCGGCCTACTGTCATCATGCGACAACGGCCAAACTTACCGGAAATGATGGAAACATTCTCCTTCAGCAGTGCAAAATCGCAATCTATTGATGCTCCAGAGACACCTCCGGTGTTTACAAACCGGCGCACCGCAGCTTGACTGCATACTCGTTGAGGCCAGCAACCTGTCCTCGTCAACCTTGCCCAGAAGATCCGCAGACGGCAATTCACAGAAAGCGGGTTATGTCTCCTGCTTACGGAAACCTTTGTCCTTAATCCACGGGCAGCGGACTAGCTGGATGGCACTGCCCTTTTGCAGAAAGGAGCCCCGCACAGCCAAGCGGCTTAATGAGTTTTGCTGAAGCAACCCTGTTAGGCAGCCGAACACGGGCAGAACAGCGCGGCTAAGGCATCAGCTTGCTACCTTTGCGGATTCCACCTCATCGTATCTTCGTAATTGGTTTCAACGCCCAGCCTTGGCCCGGCGCAACATCAGGAGCAGGCGATTGAAACTGCTGGTAATGCCCTCCGGGTCCTCACGTCCGAAGAACGCATCCAGTTCTGGCCACAATTTTACTGCCTGATCCAGCACTGCGTCATTGCCTTCGGCGTACAGCCCAGCCCTGATCATCACCTCTGACTGCTCATAAGCGCCCAGGTATTTTCGCACATCTTTGATCGCCTCGTTTTCATCAGCAGAGGCAGCCGCAGGCAGACTGCGTGACACCGAACGTGAAACGTCGATCGCGGGAAACCGGCCGCGTTCGGCGATTTCGCGGTTCAGGACAATGTGCCCATCCAGAACACCGCGTAGAATATCCGCAATCGGTTCATCCATATCGGATCCGGCGACAAGAACACTGAAAACGGCTGTAATATCGCCCTGCCCTTCGCCCCCAGGCCCGGCCCGTTCGCAGAGCCCGGTAATCAGCGGTGTCACTGAAGGCGGGTATCCGCGCAGCGCAGGTGCCTCGCCGGAGGCCGCGGAGATTTCCCGGTGCGCCTCAGCAAAACGGGTGACGGAATCAGCCAGGAAAAGCACGTTTTTGCCTTGATCGCGGAAGTGTTCCGCCACCGTCATGGCCGCCCAGGCACAGCGGCGGCGCACCAGTGCGGACTGGTCGGACGTCGCAGCCACCACAACGGCCCGGCGCATGCCCTCAGGCCCCAGCACCTGTTCGACAAAGTGATTCACCTCTCGCCCGCGCTCGCCAATCAGTGCCATTACCACCACATCGGCTTCCATGCTTTGCGCCAGTTTTGCCAGAAGCGAGGACTTCCCGACCCCGGAGCCGGCAAAAAGACCAACCCTCTGCCCGCGCACAATCGGGAGAATCGTGTTCAAGACTGCCTGCCCGGTGGCCAGCCGCTCACCCATGGACCGGCGGCCTGCAGCCTTGGGGGGCGGTGCCATCAGATCGCGCGGTGTGCTGCCCGGCAGCATTGGGCGGCCATCCAGCGGCTCGCCAAACGGATCAATAACCCGACCGATCCAATGGTCGCTGGGGGAAAACTCCGGTGACGGGTGCAGCAAAACCGGATCCCCGATCGCAGCACCATCCGGAGACCGGTCAGGCAACATACTGATATTGCTACCATTAATCTTCAGGACTTCGCCATGCAACGCGTCCTGCGGCCCACGGCGCAGCACCAGCCGATCACCGATTCGCGCCGCTGCAGCCAGGCCGCTGATTTCGATTTCCCCGCCCGAAATCCCTGTCACCCGGCCGACTTGGGTTACCAGCCGTTTTCCGGCAATTTGACGGGTCAGTGCTTGCAGCTCTGCTTTCATCGCAGCGGCCTCCCTTGGTGTCCTGAAAACAATTTCTAAAGGAATCGGGGTTAAGCCTTGATTGAAATCGATCAAGGGAGAAGCCCTGGTGTTCACAGAATTGAACGTATTCAAAATCGCCTATTCCATGGCGACCCATGCCGGCAAACGCCAGGCTCTGGTTTCCCAGAATATCGCCAATGCCGATACACCGGGTTACCACGCCAAGGATATCAAACCCTTCAAAGAAGTCTTCGCTGCCGGTGCCCGCCCGGCCAGCATGATCGCGTCCCGCGGCAGCCATCTGAATGGCACCGCTGGCAGCGGCATGGACTGGGCTGTCACCTCAACTGATGCCGGCAGCGATCCCAATGACAATTCGGTTTCTGTCGAGACCGAACTCCTGAAAGGGGTGGAGGTCGCCCGCCAGCACAAGCGCGCCATGGCGATCTACAAATCCTCCATGAACATTTTGCGCACCAGCCTGGGCAAGAACTGAGGAGGATGAGCGATGAGTGAGTTTTCCAGAGCCCTTTCCGTCACTGCCAGCGGCCTCAAGGCCCAGGCTTCGCGGCTGCGGCACGTGTCCGAGAACATTTCCAACGCCGACACCCCGGGCTACCGCCGCAAAACCGTACCATTTGAAGCCGTGCGCGAGCTGCAAACGGACGTGGAGCATGTGCGCACCGGCAAGGTCACCCTGGACCGGCGGGACCTGGAGGAGGTCTATGACCCCTCCCATCCGCTGGCGGATGAAAGCGGGCATTATGAGGGCTCGAATGTCGATCTGATGATCGAGATCGCCGATGCCCGCGAAGCACAGCGCAGCTACGAGGCCAACCTGAAAATGTTTGAGCAGACCCGCTCGATGTCGGCCTCCTTGATGGACCTTTTGAGACGATAACTGAAATTTTTGGAGATCCAGAATGGATATTCGCAGTCTTTCCGCCGCCAGCGGCTATGCCGCCGCCCGGCCCGCCACCAAAGTCGACCCCAATCATGACGCCGCTGGCGCGGGGGCAGGCGCACGTCTGAAAGAAAGCTTCGAGAGCTTCGCAGCAACCCTTCAGAGCAGCGAGCAGGTTTCCGTGCAAGCAATGACCTCTCAGGCTGACCCGCATGCACTTGTGCAGGCACTCGCCCAAACCGAGCTGGCGGTCGAGACCGCCGTCACCGTGCGCAACAAGGTTGTAGAGGCCTACCAGGAAATCCTGAGGATGCCGGTCTGAGCCATGATGAGCGAGAGCCTCTTCTATGACACCCTGCGCCAGGCCATGTGGGCGGCTGTCACCATGTCGACTCCGATTCTGGTTGTCGCCCTGGTTGTCGGCCTGTCCATCGGCCTGTTCCAGGCGCTGACCTCGGTGCAGGAGATGACCCTGACATTCGTGCCCAAGTTGACAGCAATCATAGTCGTGTTCTGGATGACCATGGGCTTCATGACACAAACACTGGTGGCCTTTTTTAATGGCCACGTCATTCCGATGATTGCGGGAGGCTCGTAATGGAAACTGCAGGCTACGCTACACTTTCCCGCCAGTCGGGGCTGATGCGCGAAATGCGTGTCATTGCAAACAACATCGCCAACTCAGCGACAACAGGTTACCGGCAGGAAGGGCTGATCTTCTCAGAATTCGTGCAGTCCTCTCAGGGGCAGCAATCACTGTCGATGTCGCGTGCGAACATTTTCAACACTTCCATGGAGCAGGGTCAGCTCACAGAAACCGGCGGAAACTTTGATTTCGCAGTTGAGGGTGACGGCTTCTTCATGGTCGAAACACCCCAGGGTGAGCGGTTGACCCGCTCCGGTGCATTCTCTCCCAATGCCGCAGGCGATCTTGTGACCATGGATGGTTTCCGGGTCCTGGATGCTGGCCGCGCGCCAGTCTTTGTCCCGCCGGACGCAGGCAAGATTGAAGTGGGTGCTGATGGCTCCATCAGCGCAAACGGACGGTTGCTGGGGCAGCTGGGGCTTTTCAAGCCTGTGGAGAGCCACACGCTGGTGCGTGAGGACGGGGTAATGTTCCGCGTCGATGGGGAAATTGAAGAAACATTGGACGCAAAAGTCCTGCAAGGCTTCCTCGAAGGCTCCAACGTGAACGCGATATCCGAGGTGACCCGGATGATCGAAGTGCAGCGCGCCTATGAAATGGGCCAGAGCTTCCTCCAATCGGAAGACGAGCGCATCCGCAACGCCATCAAGAACTTGATCAAGACCTAGGAGAATCCAGATGCGTGCCCTGAAGATCGCCGCGACCGGCATGAGCGCCCAGCAGCTGCGGGTGGAGACCATCTCCAACAACCTCGCCAACATGAACACCACCGCCTACAACGCACGGCGCGCCGAATTTGCCGACCTGCATTATCAGCAGATTTCGCGGGCTGGTACCGTGAATGCTTCCGACGGCACGGTGCTGCCAACCGGCGTCCAGGTGGGGCTCGGTGTGCGTGCGGCTGCCGTCTCGGTGCATCTGGCACAGGGCGCGCTGCAACAGACCAACAACGACCTGGATGTCGCCATCGACGGCAAAGGGTACCTGGAGGTGACCCTGCCGTCCGGCCAAAGCGCCTATACACGCGATGGCGCGCTGAAACGCACGGCAGAAGGGCTGATTGTGACTTCGGACGGGTTTGCGGTTTCGCCTGAAATCACCATCCCCGACGACGCCACCAGCATCTCGATTAATGCCGAGGGCGAAGTCTACGGGTATTTCAACGAAACCACCGAAGGCCAGCTTTTGGGCCAGCTGTCCCTGGCCAGTTTCACCAATCCCAAAGGGCTTGAGGCAATCGGCAGCAACCTGTTCACCGAGACCGAGGCTTCCGGAAATGCGGCGGTTTCCACGGCGGGCGAGGACGGACTGGGCACTTTCCGCCAGGGTTACCTGGAAGCCAGCTCGGTTGATGCGGTGCGTGAAGTCACCGAGCTGATCGAAGCCCAGCGCGGCTACGAAATGAATGCCAAGGTCATCTCGGCTGTCGACCAGATGATGGGTGCAACCACACAGGTGCGCTGATGAAACTTGCCCTTGCCTGCCTGACTGCCGCTGCGCTTTGTACCCCGCCTGCTTGGG
Organism: Leisingera sp. ANG-DT; assembly: GCF_000813785.1. Classification (NCBI taxonomy): domain Bacteria; kingdom Pseudomonadati; phylum Pseudomonadota; class Alphaproteobacteria; order Rhodobacterales; family Roseobacteraceae; genus Leisingera; species Leisingera sp. ANG-DT. The sequence continues at coordinate 529,837 of NZ_JWLE01000005.1, read as the reverse complement.
CGGAGTACTTGGTTCCGCTGCGCACAATCCGGGCAAAAGCTATCGTGAACGCAGAGGATCTGGCTCTGAAAAAGGGCGAAATTCTTGGCGCGCTATCAGATCCTTCAGACGTGATCGGCATGGAAGCACGCGTGGCGCTTTATGCAGGCAGGCCTATGCGGCCGGGCGATATCGGCCCGCCTGCCATTGTCGAACGTAATGACCTTGTGACTTTGATATTCCGCCAGGGCGGTCTGACCATCGCAGCCGAGGGCCGTGCCTTAGGCCGCGGCGCTGCAGGCGAAGCTCTCCGGGTCATGAACCTTTCTTCCCGCACAACCGTCACCGGGCGGATCACCAACGACGGCTCCGTAGAGGTAAACTGATGTCTAAGAAATTCTCCCCCGTAAAACCGCTTCTCTTTGGACTGGCCCTTCTTGGGGCCTGCGGCCGGATGGATCATCTGGGCAAGGCGCCGTCCTTCACCCCGGCCAATGAATCGCCTGAGCATGTTGCTATGCTTTACCAAGGCCTGCCGACGCAAACCCAGACACGGCGCACCGTCGATGGCTCCTCGCTTTGGAGCGGCTCTCAGCAGTCGCTGCTCGGCGACCGCCGCGCCATCAAGCGCGGCGACATCCTGACGGTGGTGATCGAAATCGACGAAGAGGCGGAAATTTCCAACGACACCCAGAGGTCGCGCTCGGGTTCCGAGACCCTGAACATGCCGCAGCTTCTGGGTCTGCCGCAACGGCTTGACCGGAAACTGCCGGAAGGCGCCTCCTCGGCTGACGCAGTAGAACTTGGCAGCTCTAGCGCCTCCGGCGGTAAGGGATCTGTCAAGCGCAGTGAGAAGCTGGAGTTGCGGGTCGCAGCAACAGTTGTCGACGTGCTGCCCAACGGGGTGCTGGCAATCAGCGGCACCCAGGAACTGCGCGTGAATTTCGAACTGCGCGAGCTTCTGGTTACGGGTTATGTCCGGCCTCAGGATATCAGCCGCCAAAACGAAATTACGTATGACAAGATCGCTTCTGCCCGTGTGTCCTATGGCGGCCGCGGTCAAATCACCGATGTGCAGCAGCCACGCTACGGCCAGCAGCTGCTTGATGTTGTCCTGCCGTTCTGAGGATTGCCATGCTTTCGAAACTCCTGCCAGTCATTCTGCTGATCCTGGGAACCGGGGGCGGCATCGGCGCCGGCATCATGCTGGCGCCAGCACCTGAGGAAAACCACGCCGCGTCCGGAACGGACCCAAGCCATGTCCCCGCAGCGGTTGCCGAGGATCCCTCTGAAGAAAGCGAAGAGGACCTGCGCGAATACATCAAGATCAACAACCAGTTCGTGGTGCCGGTTGTTGATCGCGACCAGCTGACTTCACTGGTGGTCATTTCCCTAAGCCTGGAAACTGCAAAGGGAACCAGCGAGAAGGTGCGTGCCTATGAGCCCAAGCTGCGCGATGTCTTCCTGCAAGTATTGTTCGATCATGCGAATATGGGCGGCTTCCGTGGCGCCTTCACCCGTTCGGACGTGCTGGAGCCGCTGCGCACCGCCCTGCGCGAAGCCGCACAGAAGCATGTCGGTAAGGGAATTTATGATGTGCTGATCATGGAGATATCCCGTCAGGACGTCTGACCAGGCAGGAACGTGTTAAGCACGAAGGCCGGTCCATAGGGACCGGCCTTTTCCGTCTGCCCGAAACCGCACGCTTCAACCTTCCAGAAGTTTGTCCATAAAGGCCTTGTTCTGCGCGGTCTTTTGGCGTTTACGCTCTGCGGCGGCCATAGTTTCAACAGCATGCTTCCGCCCGAATGCCTTGCGCAACTGATCCATCATCCGCAGTTTTTGCGCTGTAGCCTTAGCAAGATCCATGTTCAGCTGGCGCCGTGTGCGTGTATGCCAACCCTGCCAAAGAAGATCCGCACCCATAGCTTTCATAGCGTGGTCGCCATCTGCTTGTTCCCGGGTGGCCTGCACTTGTTCATTGAGCTTGGCCAGCTGGCCGCGCAGTTCTGCTTCACGCGCAAGTGCCGGCTGGATTTTGGCATGCTCCTGCATGTACTGCGCAGCAGTCACTGCCGCCATTTGGTCGAGCATCTTTTGCTTCATGTGATTTTTCCTTTGGCGCGCTTACGCATTTCCTCGGCAAAACGGATTGCCGCAGCCACTGGCGCATAGTGTTCTTCCAGGATTTCGTCGCCAATTTCGATTGTGGCATGCAACGCACGGGCGGTTGGCGGGTCGCTGTGGATCGGGACGGCATTTTCATTGGCCACGCGCCGGATTGCTGCGGCAACTTCATCAACCCCTTTGGCTATACAAACCGGCGCGGCACCCTTCTCTCTGCTCCATTTCAGGGCAACTGCGTAATGGGTTGGGTTGACGATCACCACATCCGCATTCGGCACCTCGGCCATCATCTGGCCCAACGCGATCTCCTGGCCACGCTGACGCCGCTTGCCTTTCATATGGGGATCCCCTTCGGCATCCTTCATTTCGTCCTGGATTTCCTTGCGCGACATCATGTTTTTACGGCGGTGTTCAGCATGCTGGAAGACAGCATCCACAACTCCGATCGCCAAAGAAATCACCAGTGCAAGGAACAGAAACTCCAACGCCAGTTGCGACAGCATCAGCACGACCGATTGCGGCCCGGTGCCAGACGACGAAATCATGTCAGGCAGCCGATGGCTTAAATAGACACCCAAGCATATCGAATAGAGCATCAGCTTCAGAAAGCTTTTCAGGAATTCGAACAGGCCCGACCTGCCGAATTTGTTCTTGGCATTGGAAATAATTGAGACACGCGACAGTTTCGGCTCCAGCTTACTGGGGGCAAAAACCAAGGCGCGCTGACCGACGATCGACAGAAGAACAAGAGCAAATGGCACTAGGAACCACGGCAGAATTGGCCGCAGCACGCTGCTGGCAAAGCCCCCCACTGGTGCCGCCGCGGACCCGCCATCAAAGAACAGCGGCGCCAGTCTGTCGGGCTGGTCCAGAAAAGCCATCAGAGCGGTACCGGTCCCTTCAACACTACTGCTTCCGGCCGCATAAAATGCTACGATTAGCCCAAGGTAAGCCGCGGCCACAGACAGGTCGGTGGATTTGGCAACTTCGCCCTTCTCCCGGGCCTTCCGGAGCTTCTGCTCCGTCGGCTCGAATGACTTGTCAGAGTCGTCGTCCTGGCCGCTCATGGCATTCCTGCTCCTGGATTTGCCAGAAAAGTCATCAAGGCCCGGGACCAGACATCCAGAATCATCGGACTGCCGACCATCAGGATGAACAATCCAAAGAAGGTGATGACCGGTGCGCCGACCATGGCGACCATCAGCTGCGGCATTGCCCGGTTAATCACCCCAAGCGCCAAGTTGTAGATGACCGCGGTGATGACGAACGGAGCTGCCAGCGTGAAGGCCATCGAAAAGCTCTCCGACACCCGAAACACGCCCCATTCCGTCAGTCCTGCTGCGGCAGGAAACTGGCCGGCGGGAAACATCCGGTAGGATCCGATCAGCAACTCTGCCACCCGGACATGCAGCCCCAGCATCACTGCCAGGGTCACGCCGGAGATCATTAGAACAGCCCCAAGCGCCGGCATCGGTTCAGCTCCGATTCCTCCCAAAACCTGCGATAAGGAGGTACTTTGCGCCGCCATAGCCCCAGCAGTTTGCAGCGCCAGAACAAAAATCCGAGCGCCGATGCCAAGTGCCAGGCCGATGATCGCTTCGGTTACCGCAAACCGGGCATAGCCCATGACCCCGTCCGGTTCCGGGAAGGGCGGCAATGCCGGGGCAACCACAAATGTAAAGGCAACCGCGATCGCCAGCTTCACGCGGGTGGGAACATAAAGTTCCCCCATCGCGGGCAAAACCGAAACCATAGCAGAAACCCGTAGGAAAACGATGGCAGCATGCCAGAATCCTGCCCCCAGCAGCAGTACCAGCTCTGGTGGCAGGAAGTTCATGTTCATGCCTGGACCATCCCAACCAAAGCCGGCCGCGCCTCGAGACCGATTTCCTCGAACGACAGAACTGGGTTGGTGATTCCACGCGATTTCAGAATCGTCTTCAGGTACCGGCGGCGGCGTGTAGAAGTCACAACCGCAGCAAAAATCCCCTGATCGGTGATTGAGCCCAGCTTGTCGCTCAGCCCATCGGCAAGCAGGTTGAACAAGTCAGGCGGCAAGGCGATATCCAGCCCCGCACCCTGCGCGTCCACTTGGTAAGTCGAAAACTTGTCTTCCCACTCCGGCGCCAGCTGGATCAATGGAATGGTGCCGTCCTCGCGCTTCATTTCTGCAACCAGCTGGAACCCCAGACGCTGGCGCACATGCTCGCAGATCAGTTCCGGCTGTGTGGTGTGCATCCGCGCCTCGGCAATCGATTCAAGGATCAACGGCATATTGCGGATCGAAACCCGCTCCTCGAGCAGCAGCCGCAACACCGCATGCAGTGTATCCATCGGCACCTTTTCCGGCACCAGAGCATCCAGAAGTTTGCGGTTCGCCTCTGCCCGGAAGCCATCGGACAACTGCGTCATCTCGTCGAGCAGGCGGCGCAGTGACTTGAGCGTCAACAGGCGGGAGAAGTTCTGCTTGATAATCTCCAGCAGATGAGTGGCCAGGATTTCCGGCGGGGTGACAACTGTGGCGCCGGCCAGCGCCGCCTGTTCCTGCGACTTAGAAGAGATCCAACGGGCCGGCGCGCCGTAAACCGGCTCAGTCACGTCAGTTCCGGGCGGCAGTGCTTCGTGGTTGTCTGGCATCAGTGCCAGAACCATGTCTGGATGCAGCGTGCCGCGCACCTGTTCAACACCCTGAACTTTGATCACATATGTGCCCCTTTCCAGTTCATGCTGATCCGTAAGCCGAATTTCTGGAAGGATAAGGCCAAAAGTTGTGGCGATATGGGACCGCATATTGGCGATCCGTGCGTCCAGCCCAGTGCCTGCATCCAAAACCATGCTCACAAGATCAGGCGAGAACTCCAGGTGAAGGTCGTCCAGGTCCAGAATATCACCGAGCGGCCGCGATGCCGCAGGATCAGAGGCTTCTTCGATCTTCTCCTCGATCTCAGCCTCGGCATCATTCATCTTTTTCTTGGCCATTCGGAACGCGATGAAACCCAATACGCCACCGCCTGTCACGAAAGGCAGAAACGGCAAACCGGGAACCAGTGCAAACAGAACCATCAAAACCGCAACAGTGGTCAGCGCGGCTGGGTGGCGGCCGAACTGATCGAAAAGTGCGATGTCGGTGGCGCCGGTTGTGCCGCCGCGAGCCAACAGAAGGGCAGCGGCGATGGAGATGATCACTGACGGGATCTGCGACACCAAACCGTCGCCCACGGTCAGAATGGCGTAAGTCTCAAACGCGCTGCCGACCGGCATGCCATGGACCAGAACGCCCATGATCAACCCCATCACAAGGTTCAGCAGAGTGATCAGCAGACCGGCAACTGCATCACCCTTGACGAACTTCGAGGCACCGTCCAGCGAGCCGAAGAACGTGGTTTCCTGCTGATCGCGCTCTCGGCGCTCCTTGGCAGTCTGGTGGTCGATTGCCCCCGCCGACATGTCAGCATCAATCGCCAATTGCTTACCCGGCATCCCGTCCAGAGCAAAGCGGGCGCCCACTTCGGCCATCCGCGCCGCACCCTTGGTGATCACCATGAAGTTAACGATCAGCAATACGCCAAACACCACAAGACCGAGGAAAACACTTCCGCCCATGACAAACTGTGCGAAGCCTTCGATAACGTTGCCTGCCGCATCAGTCCCCGAGTGCCCCTGGCCAATGATCAGCTTGGTTGAAGACACATTCAATGACAACCGAAGCATCAGAGAAGCCAGCAGGATCGTCGGAAACGAAGAAAAATCCAAAGGCCGCTCGATGAACAGTGTGATGGTGAAAATCAAAATTGCCAGTGCAAAGGATGCCGCCAGACCCACGTCCAGCACCCAGGCCGGCATAGGGAGGATCATCATCACAATGATCGCCATCAGCGCCAGCGCCAGGAGGACCGTTGGGCTGAAAAGTTGTTCTGTAGTCAATTTAGGCAATGGTCACGCCCCGCAATTTTGTCCTACTGGATCGGGTGAAGGCGTGGTTTCGCGTTCTGGCCGGCCGGACGGACGGCGTATCGTCAAAACCTCCCAGAAACGCTCTCAGCACAAGCACAGGAAAAATGCTGTTGGCTGACTGCGGCAATAGGCGAGCGGCAAATACAGCCCAGGCAGCCAACCAGGAGTTCTGCAGAATTGCTGTGTAGAGAGTTTGCACATGCGTGCACGCTAAGCCGGTGGCTGCGCCTGCTGCGCGCGGAATCGGCCCATGCGGGCAACTAATATTTTTGTTGTCTGGCATTCTGCCCGTTCCAAGTCAGGATTCACCCGCTTGTGACGTTACCGGCCACCAGTTGACAAAGTGTTAGCAGAATTGTCAGCGGCCGCCCCTGGGTGAGACGGCCGCCGAAATCCATCAAATCTGCTCAGATCACTGATTGTCAGTTGGTTTCTCCAGACCTGTACCGACTTGGTCCAGCAGGTCCGCAATGCCCCCGCGCGTGCCTTCGCTGCTTTCTACCAGTGCCCTAGCGTGAGCCAGCGGCGTCAAACCGACAGGATCCTGTGCAGTCTCTCCGATCTGTGTTGTGACAGATGCAACGGCCCCAAACGGCACAGCAGATTCTTCTTCGATGGTTTCAATGGCGCTCAGGTTTTCTGAATGCCAGAAACCGCGGGCAGCCGCGTCGGCTTCCTCTTCGGCCAGCAGGTACTCACCGGCTCGGCCGTATTCACCGTTCCGCCACAAGGCTTGAGCCCGCATATGATTGGCGGCCGACCCTTCCAAACCCATCAGTTCAACAAGCGCCCGATGCGGTTTTTCCAGCACCAATGCGGCCTCCGCCATCAGCAGGCGGCGGGTTTCATTTTCCGGCTCCAGAGCAAGCTTCGTAAGAAGCTCCTGTGCCTGTTGCGCAAAGCCAAGATCAAGAAGCCGGCGTGACACCTGAGCAGCCACTGGCGCAGCCTCAGCTGGTGTTGCCTGCTTAGCAAAAACCAGAGAGTACTGCAGGAATGTCACATCATCCGCACGTTCAGCCAGCAACAGCATCAACGGCTCTAGCGCCGCTGCGCGCGCATTTGGCCCGTCCCTCTCGGTCACCCCTTGCAGTTCCTGGAACGCTTCGTGGAACTGCCCCATCAATGCCAGGGAGGATACCAGAGAGCGGCGCAGTTCCGCACCAAGCTCCGTTTCGCGGTGTTCGAGCTCATAAGAGGCGATCAGGTCCGGTACATCGGGTGAAAGAGCTTTGCGCTCCTTTACGCTCAGCGCCACTAAGTCAATGAGAGCTTCCGGGGCGTTGCCTGTCCTCTCGGCCACTTCGCTGGTCAGTTCCTCAGCCATCTTCTCGCTGTCGCCTTCCAGCTCTGCAATCGCCGCTTCAGCCAGATTGATCTCCGGAACCTCTTCAACACCTGTCCGGTCAACCGCCCGCAGCACCGCTTCAGCGATGTGGTGGTTCCCAGCTTCGGCAAACATCTTGCTGAGCCGCGGCCCCAGATGCACACGAAGATGGATCGGCAGTTTGGAGAACGCTTGCTGAATGGCGTCGGTATTGGCGCTTTTCTTGACCGCGCCGTCAGCCAAGGCCCCCCACAAGGCACTGTCGCCTTCACAACCCTGCTGGCCGGAAAACACATGATTGACTGGCAACGCGATGCCATCCATCAGCTTCGCCATGGTGTTCAGTACAGACACTTCAGGACTTTCCTGCTGTTCAGGGGGCAGGATGGTCATGATCAGACGGGCCTCGGCCCCGAAGCTGAAAAACAGATAGAGCCTGGCGAGTGCATGAACGCTTGCCGGGTTTACATCATCAAATTCCTGGACCAGAGCACTGCGCAGCGGCGAGAGTTGGTCCGTAAAGGTGCTTTCATTACCCCAAGTCTGGATAGCAACATCCTGATTCTTGAGGCAGTGTGACGCCTCGTTACTGGCATCAGACAGAGCTGCGATCAGCCCGGTTTCTCGGTCAATTGCCGAAGTTACGGAAATGTGGTCAAGCGGATTGAGCGGCCGGTCAGCACCGCTGAGCGGGTCTAGCCCGGAAGACGTGACCGCAACCGAAAGCTCATCTACCGCTACTGTCAGCAGACCTTGATTGGCCGCCCGGCCAATCTGTTGCAACAAGCGTTGTTCGGATTTGCCCACAACAGCGGCGCGTTCCGACTCCTCCATGTCCAGCAGCAAGGCGGTTTCGGGGAGACCGGCAGGAACCGTTTCAGCCTCAACTACGGCATCTGATTCTGCATCTGCTTCTTCTACGGGTGCTTGACCGCCGTACAAAGGCAGTTCCACATCCATTTGCCCGGCACCGGGCGCCAGTGCAGTGGTAGAGGCCGACCCCGAAACTTCCGGAGCAGATCCATTTTGCGGCGGAGCCAATTGTACTCCGTCCTGTTTCCTGGCTACCGCCGCAGCCAGTTCCAGCGCCAGACGTGCATCCGCAGCAGCCGATTGGGTAAACCCGAACCGGTAGCCGGACTGCGGTGCCGGAGTGGTGAGCGGCAAAACACCTGCGGCAGAACGGAACTGCGGCGTTCGCGCCGGTTTGCCGCCGTCGCGGATATCTACCACCAGATAACCGTCTTTTTGAACGTATGACGTAACAGAGCAATCGCAACCCAACTGCAACCGCAGTGGTTTGCCTGGACCATTTTGCGCTAAAGATTGCAATCTTGTGCGGGGAATAAGATTGAACACTCGAGAGGTGTCAAAAACAGCCTCTGGAGCATCAATATTCACCGTGGCCGTCATGCCGCTTTGCGTCAGCGACCAGTCCGCGCCGTTCGGCAGCCGCATCACCAGGCGCGTGAACCCCTTGTGCTCGCCTGAGCGGGTTACGATTGTTTGCGCTTGGGCAGTGCCTGCCGTCAGAAGAACGGCTGCAATGGCAAATGCTCGCCAGATCATGCTGCGTCCTGTTTCACCGATTTGAGAGCTTCTTCAAGTTCCGAGAAGCCGGGCCGGAAATGCGAGGGCGTATTCTGACGGCCGACCTCAATGCAGATCGCCGCTGCGTGGTTGTGAAGATTGGCAACCAGAACCTCTCGGATCAGCTGATAAAAGTGTGAGTCTTCCTCGACCACGGCCTTCACTTTACCTGCGAAAGGGGCAACAAGGCCGTAAGACAGGAAAACCCCAAGGAACGTGCCAACCAGAGCACCGCCGATCAGCTTACCCAGCACCTCGGGCGGCTGGTCAATTGACCCCATGGTCTTGATCACACCCAAAACCGCCGCAACAATTCCAAGCGCCGGCAGGCCGTCAGCCATAGTTTGCAAGGCGTGGCTTGAGTGCAGCGCATGATGCAGATTTGCTTCCATCCGCTTTTCCAGCACCTCTTCGACCTGATGCGGATCGTCGTAGTTCATCGAGGCCGAACGCATGGTGTCGCAGATCAGGTTCACGGCCTCCTTGTCGGCCAGGATCTTGGGGTACTTGTTGAAGACTGAGGAATTCTCCGGGTCCTCGATATGCTGTTCCACTTCAACCGGATTTGCCCGGGCGATGCGGATCAGAGCAAACAGCAGGCACAGCAGGTCGCGGTAGTCATCCGGCTTCCATTTGGGGCCTTTGAACACCTTGCCGATATCCTTGAGAGTGTGTTTGACGCCGCCCATGTCATTGGCAATCAGGAACGCCCCGACCGCGGCACCGCCAATCATCATCATCTCAAACGGCAGCGACTTCAGAATGATCGCCATCTTGCCGCCGGCCAGAAGGTATCCGCCGAACACCATGGCAAAGATCACCACAATGCCTACAATCCCGATCATAGGTCCACTCCGAATTTCGTTGGTTTTTATTAGTTTAGGTGAGTCTTCCTAAGGAAAGACTAAGCCGTCGCGCCCAAGTTACTCCTTGGGCACGGAACCGTTGCGGCCGGCCAGCACCACGCTGATAGTATAGGCGGCTTCAGGGCTGAGACCGGCCATGATTCCAGCTGCGGCCTCAGGTTGCATCCGGGCCAGGAAACCAGCCGCAAAGGCCGGGTCCATTTCCTCAAACAACGCGGATGCTTCTTTAGGCTTCATTTGCTCGTAGACCGTGGTCAACCGGGTTACATCCGCCTCTGTCGCACCATCCGCAAGCGCCAAGGTGGCGCGCAGGTTTTCTTCTGCCTGCTCCAGAGCGGCCAGTTTCTTCTCGATTGCCTGATCGGCTATTTCCAGCGCTTTCATCCGGTCCTGGATTTCCGCCTCCCGGGCGGCCAAGACCTCTTCCCTCTGCTGAAACGCAGCCAGCATGGTCTGCAGTTCTGCAGAGGTAGGCATTGCATCACGATGCGGCTCACCTTTGTGCGCGGCCTCTTTCTGGCCACTTTCGTTCAGGCTCGCCACCTCTCGAGCGATAGCCGGTCCTGCTTCAAGCCCCAACCGCACAACAGCAGAGCCCATCAGCAGCAGTGCCAGCATCATCAGCGTTCCGCTGCGCCTGAAGCGTTTGGTCTTCTTTACCGCCTTCGCCATCACGCCACCCGGTTCTGGCTGCGGTTGTGACGCACAAACATCAAGCCGGAAGATTTGGGTTCTTCCTGCGTCTCGGCAGCGGGCTGCGGGTCAGCTTCATAGGCAGTTGCCATCGCCTCGTCCTCCGCTGCAGTTGCGGCCGCAGCCGGTGCAGCGCCTGTGTCTGGAATGTCATGCATGGAAGCCATCATAAGCTCCAACCGCTGGGCCACCGATTCGGCTCGGCCCGTCAGCTGCTGCAGCGCCTTGCTGGATCCGTCCGACACCTGCTGGGCCGATTGCAGCGATTTGTTCAGGTCATCAACCTGCGCAGACAGAACGGCAACCGCACCGCCCACACCTTTTTCCAGGTCATTGAACCGCTTCAGCCGGCGCGACAGCACCAGACAGTAGAATCCGGCGCCCAGCGCTCCGGCTGCAAGCAGGATATCAGCAATAATGTCCATCCTGTCCTCCTAGTTCAGTACGAAATCCATAATCAGCAGATCACGCACCCGGCCCTGGCCGGTGGCAATATTGATCCGCCGCAGCATCTGTGCCCTCAGTTTCGGCAGCGCCATCGGATCAGAAAGATCCTCAAGCTCCAGTGCTCTCAGGTAGCTGTTCAGGACATCGACAACCCGCGGGAGGACTCTTTCGACCTCAGCCTGGTGCACCAGGCCGACCTCAAGTTGCGCACGGAACCTCAAATGCCTCAAACCGCTGGCTTTGCGCAGGGTAATCACAATCGGGTCCATTTCGATAAAGGCGAGATTCGCGATATCCTCCGCCGTCTCACCAGTGTCCACGCCTTCTGGCGCCACTTCGGCCGCGTGCACCGTTTCTGGTGCCGCTTTCTGACCAAAGGGAAGAAGGCCAGACTGAACGGCAAAGAATCCGCCGCCCGCGCCCGCCAAAGCCAGCACCGCCCCAATGATGAGGGGCAATTTGCCTTTCTTGGCCGGGGCATCTGCTTCGATATCTACTGCAGCATCTGTCATGGCTATCCCTAAAACGTCGTGCAGCCTCTTCATAACCTGCGAGGAACTAACCGAATGTTAAGGCCGATCCGTCAAAACGGTTGCATGCCGGAGAGAACGCCGGTGCGACGGAGGTTAATGTGCAGCAGATCAAGAATGTCTGGGCAGAAATGGACATGCGGAAGCGTCTGATTGCCGTGGGGGCCACGGTAATCATGATTCTTAGCGTCATCGCCATGTCCCATGTGGCAAGCAAGCCAACAATGACACTGCTCTATGCCGGGCTGGAAAGCGGCTCGGCCGGAGATGTGGTGCGGTCGCTCGAGCAGCGCGGCACTCAATTTGAGGTGCGCGGCGGCTCTATCTACGTACCGTCCACGCAACGCGACGAACTTCGCATGACACTGGCCAGTGAAGGACTGCCGGCCAACGGCGGCAAAGGTTACGAACTGCTTGATTCGCTTAGCGGGTTCGGCACAACCTCTCAGATGTTCGATGCAGCATATTGGCGCGCGAAAGAAGGCGAATTGGCCCGTACCATTGTTGCCAGCCCGCATGTCAGCCAGGCTCGGGTGCATATTGCCAATACCGGATCGAACCCCTTTCAGCGCACTGTTGAACCCACGGCTTCTGTATCAATTGTGCCCATGGGGTCACCGATCACACCAGCTCAGGCCAATGCAATTCGTTTCCTGGTTTCGTCTGCCGTTACCGGCCTGGCCGTGGACAATGTGGCCGTGATCGACGCCAATGGCGCTCTGATCGGTTCGACGGACGCGACGGCAGCGGCGGGCGCCGGAACGGATGACCGCTCACAGACGATTCGCGAGCGGGTTTTGAGGCTGGTTGAAGCCCGCGTTGGCCAGGGCAATGCCGTTGTCGAGGTGAGCGTGGAAACCGTCACCGATACCGAATCGATCCGTGAAAAGCTGGTGGACCCCAAAAGCCGTGTCGCGGTCAGCACCGATGTCGAAGAACGCGCAGATTCCTCTACCAACCAGTCCGGGGAAGTCACGGTTGCTTCAAATATTCCCGATGGCGACGCCGCGTCGGGCCAGGGATCCAAAGCCAACACCAGCGCGACCCGGGAGCGAATCAACTACGAGATCTCGGAAACTGAAAAAGAAATTCTGCGCGGCCCCGGCGCGATTAAGCGCCTGACCGTTGCCGTTCTGATCAATGGCACCGCCGCCACTAACGACGCAGGGGAAACAGTATTCCAGCCGCGCCCGGAAGAAGAACTCGCAGCAATGCGGGAGCTGATTTCAGCAGCCGTCGGTTTCGATGAAAACCGGGGCGACGTAATCACCCTCAAGTCGATGGAACTGCCTGCCGTGGAACCGCAGGGTGTTGTGGCGACCTCTTCTTTCCTGGACACGCTCAACTTTGACGCCATGTCTCTGGTTCAAATCGCAGCGCTGGCCATCGTTAGCCTGATCCTAGGCCTTTTTGTTGTTCGGCCGATCCTGTCGAACCAGGGAGCATCGGCAGCAGCACTTCCTGCCCCTGGTGCGGGTCCCGATGCCCTGCCTGGCCTTCCCGGAATGGGCGGAGATGGCTTCATGACCGCGCCAGACTTGGGTGCCGGCTTGGCCTTGGATGGCGAAATTGAGAATAACGAAACCGGCCAGTTTGAGCCTCTCGGCGGACTGCCGGCAATGGGTACTGGTGACATGATGGGGGCCGTCGGCCTGCCGGCTCTGGGCGGCAGCACGGATGATCCCGTCGATCGCCTGCGCAGCCTAATCGGTGAACGGCAGGAAGAAACGGTTCAGATTCTGCGCGGATGGCTGGAAGAAAATAAGGAGCAGGCCTGATGACAATTGCACACTTGCTTGAAGATTTCGGAATGAAAACACTGGTGGAGCCAGCTGCACCTGCAATTTCCGAGGAACTCATCGAGGAACAGCGACTCGCGTCTTTCGAGAATGGCTACAGCGCTGGCTGGGATGACGCGGTGACGGCCAAGGATCAGGAGAACACGAGAATTTCTGCCGAACTGGCCAGCTCGCTGGAAGACCTCAATTTCACTTATCAAGAAGCGCAAAACCAGCTGCTCGATTCGCTGGATCCGATGTTTAAGGTGCTAACCAGCGCGGTACTGCCTGACACGATGGCGGCCTCTTTCGGGCACCACATTGTCGACCAGCTAGCAGGCATGGCCAAGGGCCAGACAGACCAGCCGATGCAGATCGTGGTGGCTCCTGGCGAGAGCGCTGCGGTGCGCAGCCTACTACCGGAAAATTTCTCGGTGCCGGTGACTGTAAAGGAGGACGGCGTGCTGTCTGCAGGCCAAGCCTATCTGAGAGTCGGAAGCGCTGAGTGCGAGATCAACTGCGATGCCCTTCTCGAATCGATCCAGGACTCGATTGAGGCCTTTACCTATCACGCAAATGAGGACAGCCACTATGGATGATGCTGCCGATCTCAACATGAAATCCGCTGACGCAAGCAACCCTTTCGTTTCAGTTCCGGTCGAAGTGGTCGTCTCGGTCGGCAAGGCCCGGCCGCTGATCCGCGACCTGGTCAGCCTCGGCGAAAATGCCATCCTGACCTTGGACAAACGCGTCGAAGACCCGGTGGATCTATATGTCGGTGACCGGTTGGTTGCCCGCGGCCAGTTGGAAGAGCTGGAAGGTGACCAAGCAGGCCAGTTGGCCGTGCGCCTGACGGAAATTGCCGATCTGCAAAGCGGTTTGGGATGACACATACTACATTTGTGCGGGCGGCTCTGGTCTCAGTGCTTCTGCTGGCCTTGCCGCACACCGCCCTGGCTCAAGAATTGAGCCTCTCGCTGGCAGACGGGCAGTCAATCTCCGCCCGCTCAATCCAGCTGATCCTTCTGATTACGGTGCTCAGTCTGGCCCCTGGCCTTCTGATCATGATCACTTGCTTCCCGTTCCTGGTGACAGTTCTGTCGATCCTTCGCCAAGGCATCGGCCTGCAGCAGGCGCCCCCCAACATGCTGATTATCAGCTTGGCTCTTTTTCTGACCTATTTCGTGATGGAGCCGGTCTTCACTGAAGCCTGGACCACCGGAATCAACCCGCTTCTGGAAGAGCGGCTGGAACCAGGTGAGGCCATTACCCGCAGTCTGGAGCCGTTCCGGGCATTCATGGCCAACCGGCTGGATCCGGATACTTTCTATGCAATTGCGGATCTCAGGCCGGAAACCCAGGGCCTTGACCCGGTACCGGAAGCGCCACTTTCGGCGCTGGTGCCGAGTTTCCTGCTGTCTGAGATCGCCCGCGCTTTTCAGATCGGTTTTCTGGTTTTTCTGCCTTTCCTCGTCATCGATCTCGTCGTTGCCGCGATCCTGATGTCGATGGGCATGATGATGGTTCCTCCTGCCATCGTCTCCCTGCCCTTCAAACTGGCGTTCTTCGTTGTCGCAGATGGCTGGAGCCTGATCGCCACGGCACTGGTGCGCAGCTATTACCCCTAAGACTTAATAAAATACGACTGGAAATGCCGGGCACCTGCAGTGCCCGGCGATTTTTACGGCCGGAGCAGCAGCACCTGCGGCTTTCTATTACGCCCGTAAACACTCTGCTTGCCAGGGACACTGCTTCCAAGCCAGTAGCCTTCGGGCAAGTTTACCACAGCAGTTCCAGCATGTTGCAGACGTGCGAACCCGGATTCGTCACTCAGTCTCCAACGTCCTTTGGGATAAACCCTGCATTGCACTCTGTCTGCGACATGCCCGAAGTCCCGGTGAGCAATACAGTTCAACTAGCCATTTCCAGCCGGTCTCCTCACCAACTACGGCTGCGTGCGACAGCAGCTGACAATAAAAACCCGGCCCTTTTTGTAAGGGGCCGGGCCAGTTTTCACCTTCAGTACTTTGGGTCAGCGAACCACGAATTCCGCATGCAGGGCTCCGGCCGCCTTCAGGCTCTTGAGAATATCGATCATGTCCCGTGGCGAAACGCCCAAGGCGTTCAATCCTGCAACAACTTCAGACAGTGAAGTAGTCTCCGGAACTTCCGCCAATTGAATGCCTTCCTCTTCCTCAATTGCCGCGCCAGTGCGCGGCACGACTACAGTCTCGCCGTCAGAGAACGGATTTGGCTGCACAACCAGCGGAGTTTCCTCGATCCGCAAGGTCAGATTCCCCTGGGCTACGGCCACACGAGAGATCCGCACATCACTGCCCATCACGATCGTGCCGGAACGCTGATCCACAACGACGCGCGCTTTGCGCTGCGGCTCGACAAGGATGTTTTCGATCCGCCCCACTGCGTGGGCAGTTGAGCGGGTATTAGTGCGGCGGATATCTACCTCAACCGTGCCGGAATCACGCATAAGTGCAACGTTACCGCCAAATTCGGCATTGATTGCCCGCTCGATCCGCCCGGCGGTCGTAAAATCCGGTTCGCGCAGTGCCAGCCTCATTGAGCTGAGCGAAGCCAAATCGAAATCAATCTCCCGCTCAACCCGGGCGCCTGAAGGAATTACACCGGCTGTCGGCACCCCTTGGGTCACACTAGCCGCATCACCTTCGGCAACTGCCCCGCCCGCCAGGATCGTGCCCTGGGAAACCGCGTAAATTTGCCCGTCAGCCGCATTCAGCGGGGTCATGATCAGGGTTCCGCCGAGCAAGCTCTTGGAATCGCCGATAGCGGATACCGTGACATCAATGGTGCTTCCGACACGGGCAAAGGGCGGCAAAGTTGCAGTCACAAACACCGCGGCAACATTTTTTGGCCGGAATTGCTCGCCAGTCACGTTGACGCCGAGGCGCTCCAGAATGTTGGACATGATTTCTTCGGTAAAGGGCGAATTGCGCAAACCGTCACCGGTACCGTCCAAACCGACAACCAAGCCATAGCCGACCAAATCGTTACCACGGACACCGTCAAATTCCACCAAGTCCTTGAGGCGTATGGTGTTTGCCTGTGCCACTGCCGGCAGCAGGAACAGGCAAGCAATAAGGAGACGCAGAATTCCGATCATGAGATATACTTCAGCAGGGAAAGTTGGGAACTGCGCGAGGTTACTGTGTAGAGCCCCTCAAGCTGTGTTTGCGCTTCCTGCAGCCGGGTATATGTCTCATACGGGTCAGCAGAAACCAGGTTGTTCTTGACGATGCTCAGGCTGGTCTTCGAAGCCTCGTTCCGGGTGTTGATCGCATCCAGCCGCCCTTCGATAAAGCCGACATCGGCCTGTACCTTGATCAGCCGGTCTTCGCTTTCAGTCAGCTCGCTGCTGGCCTCGATGACCAGATCGATTTTCACGTCCTCGCTCAGGCCGAGGCTGGGTTCGTCAGCCAGTGCCGTGATGACATAACTTTGCAGCGCGTGCTTAAGGCTGGGATCTGTGGCCTGGATACCCAGCGAGACCTGCTCTCCTTCACCCACCGTTACCGGCTGCAAAGGAGTTGCCGAACCATTGTACATCACCGCGTCAAAACCAGCCGGGTCGTCAAACCAATCCTTGACTGCCTGAATGATGTCATTGGCTGTTGTCAGCCCCGACACTTCCGTCAGCACTGCGCCCATCAGGGTTCCGGAATTGTTGAGCGGTTTGGTATCCGTTGCCGTACCAGCAAAAATGGTACGGCCACCCACAGAAGTGTTCATCAGATTGATGGCGCTGGATATCCTTTGCTTGGCCTGGCTGCCGAACTGTTCGGCGTTATACTCATCCATAGCTGGCGACAGCGTCAGGATATCATTGCGCATGGCCTGAACTTGGCTTTGCACCTTTTCAAGGCTGCCCTGGATAGTGGTGGCAAACAGCTGCACTTCGCTGTTGGTAACCATGTAGCTGTCAAGCCGGTTCAGATTGCTTTCCAGGTCCGCCAGGTAAGTGAAGTCTCCCCCCAGCCGTTCGGTCAAGTTGGAAGTTTTACCTGTGGCAAATTCCTCGGAAAGCGTTGTGACGTTTTCCTTCAGATCAGCGTTGCGGCTGCGGAGAAAGAGGTGCTGCGCCATATCGCCGTAAGAATTAATAATCATGCGTCAGATCCTCAGAAGTGTTTCCATAAGCTCATCGACAACGGAGATCACCCGTGCGTTGGCAGCGTAGTACTTTTCCACCAGCAGCAGATTCTGAAGTTCGGCGTCAGTATCAACCCCGAGTGCGAGTTCCGCCTGGCTCAACTCGTTGAAGCTGGTGGCCGCAAAAGCGGAGCCTCGGGCGGCAGTTTCGTTGTCCTGCGCAAAACGCGATAACAGATTTGCGCTCAATGTACTTGCCGTCAGATCCGACGTTCCGAGACCAACCGATGACACCGTACGGGTGGTGTTGAGCGCATCGGAATAGGCCTGCAGCAGGCTAGAGTCGCCGGGGTCGCCAGGCGCCGCCGCATAAAGCCCATCACGAAAACGCCATGTCTCCGCGCTGCCGGTCAGGGACACCAGATCATTCAATTCGATCCGGTTGGAAATACCGACGGTATTGGAAGCATCAAAGACGCCGCCGTCGTCAGTAAAGATGCCGGCATCGGTCACGCCGATTGTGCCATCCAAAGCCGGGTCCTGAAACCGTTCGATCAGGTCTCGGGCCATCGCATCCAGATCTTCCTGGGCCTCCACGGCGGTCACATCGCGGATCTCGAACTGCGCGGTCAGCGTGCCGCCACGCAGCGGCCCCTCCGGGCTGGTATCGATCAGCCTGCCATTGACCTCAAGACCGGACAGCATACCGTTGCCAAGCGTCATATGCGGCATGATATCCCGCGAAGGATTAAAGCTCAGCTCGGACGCTTTGCCATCCAAGAGCATCACCCCACCGGTAGAGTAGAGCGTCACTTGCCCGTTATCGCGCCGGACAACATTAACTGGAATGATCTTGTTCACTTGGTCGATCAGCTGGTCCCGCTGGTCGTGCATTGAGACAGCATCCATGCCACCAGCTTCCACGACCATGATGCGGGCATTCAGCTTTTCAATTTCCTTTAACGCCTGGTTCACCGTGTCAACCTGGCTGTTGATCGCACTATCAGCGTTTATCCTCAGGCCGCGCAGCCCTTCAGCCGTGCGGGAAATCGAATCCGCCAATGTCTCCGCCTTTACCGAAAGATCGTTCAGCCGAGGCTGTGAATCCGGACGCGATACGACTTCAATCAAGGAAGACTCAAACTCAGATAGCTGGGATGCAAGAGACATCTCGTCATCCACGGTACCAACCAGATCGGACATCCGTTCAAAAAAATCAGCCTGAACCTTGGCCGCGCCAAAGTCCGCTTCGGCAACCCTGCGGTTTGAAATCACTACCGGGTCGTTTAGACGCTGGACGTCACCAATCCGGACTCCGGGAACACCGGAACCGGGACTATTAAGATCCAGAACGCGGCGCGTGTACCCCGGTGTCAAGGCATTGGCGAGGTTCTCTGAAACGATCTGCGAAGAGCGGCTGGCCGCAGACAGGCCGCTCATCGCACTGTTTAGGGCGGAGTAAATAGACATTTTCAGCCTGCTTTCATGAAGCCAGTGTCAGAGGGCCATCAAGCGCGTTAGCGCTTGATGTTGGTGGTTTCCTGCAGCATCTCGTCAACGGTTTGAATAACCTTGGCGTTGGACGAATAGGCCCGCTGAGTCTGGATCATGTCGGTCAGCTCGGTCGCTACGTCGACAGCAGATTCCTCTTGGGCATAGCCCAGGATTTCACCGGTCGGGCCATCGCCAGCATCCCACAGGTAGAACGCCCCGGAGTCATCGGTCGGCTTGTAGGTCTGGGAGTCCAGAGACTGCATGCCGTTCAGGTTCGACACATCCGCCAGCGGAACCTGATAGATAACTCGGGTGTCACCGGAATCATACTTGGCAATGACTTCCCCGGATTCGTTGATTTCAACGGATACAAAGGAGCCAACCGCGGTGCCGTCCTTCACGGTCGTGCCTGGAACAAACTCGTCGCCCAGCTGGCTCATCCCGTTTTGTTCGCCAATGACGCCGATGTTGATCTCAACCGGGCCGCTGGCAGTGGTGATGGTGACTGAGCCGGCCGTAGCGTCATAGGCGCCGCCGGTCGTGGTGGCCACGCTTTGCAGCGTGCCGGCAGAGGCTGCGCTGTCATCAAATGTCAGTGTGTATTCGCCGATCACTGTTGCACCGGTTGCCGAATCGACGATCTGCATCGTCCATTCATTGGTGCCGGTCGTTGCAGGCGCCACTGCGACCGTTGGCGTGTAAGTAATCGCCAGTTCCTCCGACCGGCCCATATTGTCAAAGTACTGGACAACATGCTCCACCGGGTCGCCGCTTGCACCCGGATCAGTTTCGGAGGCAGGCAGGTTTGCGGTCAGGCTGATCTCAGTTGTTGGCTCCGCCGACAGGCGGTTCAGGTCGATGTGGACAGGCTCCAGAGAGTTACTGGTGTCGCGCGCAACATCAGGGATAGTGCCGTCCGCCAGCGCCGGGAACCCCATCAGAACCAGGCCGGATTCCGTCGAGAGATACCCGTTCGAGTCGGTACGGAAGGACCCCGTCGAGGTTAACAGCATAGAAGGGCTGCCGCCGGCTTCCACCTCGGTGATCGAGGCAACCGGTAGCATGCCGCGGCCGCGAACTGCCAAGTCGGTGGCATTATTGGTCGAGACCAGCGGGCCGCGCTCATCAATCAGGCGGACATTAGTGGTGCGAACACCGCCCGCCGAGTAGGTGCCGCCGGACCCGGACAAGACCATGGAGTGGAAGTCAGTTTCAACCCGCTTGTAGCCGCGGGTCGAGGAGTTGGCGATGTTGTCGGAAATGGAAGCCAACCGGCTGGCGTTGGCGCTCAATCCTGAAACGCCCGCGTTCAGCGACGAAGAAATGGTCATAGCACGCCTTTCTGCTGCATCTAATCATTCTGGATGCAACAGCTAGCGCAGGAGCCATTAACGGGCGGCTAACAGATAAAAAATGACTCATCTGCCAGCCGCCGGTTCCCCTGTTTTCAGCGGTTTATTCGCGTAAAAGGATGATTTCTATCCGGTCGTTACGTGCCGCCATCGGGTTTCTGACGGCCAGCTTACGGTCGGCATGGCCAGTCACCCGGTCAATACGTGCCGCCGCCAGCCCACCCGATTCGAGAAGCTGACGGGTCTCATCAGCCCGGTCATGGGACAATTCCCAGACCGGGTTCTTTGCCAGAACCACCGGATGCGAACGGATGTGGCCGCCAACAGCGATATTGTTGGTCACACCTTCGGACACACGCGCAATCATTCTGACCAGATCTCGGAACAATGCAGTGGGAACAGCCTGGCCTTCTTCGAACAGCGGTGCATTTTCTGCGGCGAACAGCTCAATGATCAGCCCTTCGTCGGTGACGCGGGTGACGATGTGGCGGGCCATCGCAGTCGACACCATGCTTTCACCGCCGCGGCCGGAAAGCTGTTCCTCGAGGGCGCGGAACTTGTCGTCTTCCTGCTCACGCTTATCGTCGGATTCGACTCCGGTGTTCCCTTGCGCTTTCTGGGCGTCCATAGGATTTCTGTCCGTCGCCCCAGTGCCGGACTGCGGTCTGATATCCTCGGTGAACATGCTGTCCCCCTGGAATGCACCATTACCGCCGCCTGAAATCCGGCTCAGCGGAATCGACGGCGAGAAATAATCCGCCAGCCCTTTGCGTTGTTTCTCTGTCGTCGCGTTCAGCAGCCACATCAGCATAAAGAAGGCCATCATCGCGGTCACGAAGTCGGCATAGGCCACCTTCCATGCGCCGCCGTGATGGCCATCGCCACCACTGACTTTTTTCCTCTTGATGATAATGGGCGCCACATTGCTCTGTGCGCTCATGTCCACCACCACTATTTTCACCCATCCCCGGAATAGCAGGCGGCGCGTTAAACTGACCTTAACAGTTAAATTTGCCGGCAGTTCCCCTGCGGAGTGCGTACTCCTTCACCTGGATTTCAGGCGCTTGCCAGCAATGTCTGGAAATCCCCGCAGCAGTGTTAAAACCTGCATCTTAAAAGCTCTTTATCTCGACATCGAGAAACCTGATTGAAGGTTGATCAAGAGCAATATCAGCCCCCGGCCACAGGCCTAAAGTCCGGGCAACACAGCATATGAGACACCGAAAGGAGAATATCATGCTGACCCGCAGAGCCGCACTGATGGGGGCAGCCGGCGTAGCAGCGCTGCCTGTACTTGCCAAAGCCGCCAAAGCCGAAAGCACCACAGTTCACGAGGCCGCCGCGCCTGTGGACCTGTCCAGCCTGCAGCGTATCAAGCGCGAGCTGGTCGCACCGCCCTTCGTGCATGAGCACGAGCAAGTGGCCCCCGGCGAACCCCGGATCGTCGAATTCGAAATGAAGATCGTCGAAAAGGAAATCGAGGTCGACCAGGGTGCCTACCTGCAGGGCATGACCTTTGACGGCTCCATCCCCGGCCCGATGATGGTGGTGCATGAGGGCGACTATGTCGAACTGACGCTGGTCAACCCGCCGGAAAACATGCTGCAGCACAATATCGACTTCCACGCTGCAACCGGTGCCCTGGGCGGCGGCGCACTGACCTTGGTGAACCCGGGCGAAAAAACCGTGCTGCGCTTCAAGGCCACCCGCCCAGGCACCTTTGTCTACCACTGCGCCCCGGGCGGCCCCATGATCCCGTGGCACGTCGCCTCCGGCATGGCGGGCACCATCATGGTGCTGCCGCGCGAAGGGCTGTCGGACCACAATGGCGATCCGGTGAAATACGACCGCGTCTACTACATCGGCGAAAACGAGTTCTACATTCCAAAGGACGAAAACGGCGACTACATCCGCTATGAGGACGTCGGAGAAAGCTATCCGGATACATTGGAAGTCATGAACGGGCTGATCCCCAGCCATGTGGTCTTCAACGGCGCAGTGGGCGCTCTCACTGGCGAAAACGCCATGAAGGCAAAGCAAGGCGAGAAAGTGCTGTTTGTCCACAGCCAAGCCAACCGCGACAGCCGGCCGCACCTGATCGGCGGCCACGGCGACCTGGTCTGGGAAGCCGGCAAATTCAACAACGTGCCGGACCGCGATCTGGAAACCTGGTTCATCCGCGGCGGCTCTGCCGGGGCAGCGCTCTATGAGTTCCTGCAGCCAGGCGTCTATGCCTATGTGAACCACAACCTGATCGAGGCGGTAAACCTTGGCGCAACCGCACATGTGGTGGTCGAAGGCGAATGGAACAACGACCTTATGGAACAGGTGGTCGCCCCGACCGAATACTCCGGCTCCTAAATTTAGGCTGGACGTGAAACTGGACCGGGCGGCTGCGCAATGCGGCCGCCCGTTTTTGCTTGAAGGGACGCTGACATGAAATTTGAGCTGATTGCCGCCGGATTGGCCGCCGCCATTGGCGTTCCGGGCCTTTGGTTTTCGACGGTTAAGGATCCAGCCCCCCTGGCCGAAACTGTGTTCATCGAAGCAGACACAATCGCCTACCGTCCAATCGGGAACTTTCACAGAAACGGGAAAAGTGTGGTGCCACCGGAACAGCAGCGCCAGGTGGCGGCTTTTGAAATCATGAAAGACCAGGTCTCCGGCAGTGAATACGCCGCTTGCGTGACTGCGGGCGCCTGCAAGAAGGCAGACAGAGCACCGGCGGACGGCGGACAGGCGCAGACACACGTCAGCTGGCACGACGCAACCGCCTATGCCCAGTGGTATTCAAAGCAGACCGGCCAGCGCTGGCGCCTGCCGGACGAGGCCGAATGGCAACTCGCCTCAGCCGAAATTTTTGGTGATGAAGCTGTTGAAACGGATAACAGGGACCCGGCCCAGCGCTGGCTGCGCCAATATGCGCGCGGCGTGACCCTGCGCGGACTGCCAGGGCCTGCGCAGGGTCCCAAAAGCGAACCCGGTGCCAATAGCAACGGCCTCGCTGGTCTTGGCGGCAACATCTGGGAATGGACCGACGGCTGCATGCAAAATGGCGAAGTGAACAAGGATGGCAGCCTAGTGCTTGGCGATCCCTATTGCAGCGCCCGCATCACCGGCGGCCGCCACCGGGCGGTGGTTATCGACTTCATCCGGGACGCCAGCGTCGGCGGCTGCGCGGTTGGTCTGCCACCGGATTATCTGGGGTTCAGGCTGGTGAAAGACGGCTGACATCAACGCTGCCGGAGATCTCCCCCGCCAGCAGGTGCACCGGCTGCGCCCGCCCCCTTGGCAACCTTGGGCCCTGCAGCTGCGCTGCGCCTTATAACGAATATCTCATAGAACCGGGTCTGCCGTGACCAGCCGTTCTTACCGTGATGCAGCCCCACTCCCTAGTGCAATTGGCACCTTCGCCGGGCTGCAAGCCATACTCTCAGCCCTGCGCTAAAAAGCTCCATGCCTGTCCGAGCTGTGCGCCAGCGCAGCGCTAAGCCCAACTTCGAAGAGCCTCCGGCAAGAGGCCCAGGAACAGGCGGGAGCGGCTCGTCTTCAGATTAGGAGGCCCTGCTGTAACGCACGCCTTCGGGCACATGGGCATCGAAGCTGCTGGCAATAATCCGGGTCAGCGGGCGGCCCTCGGGAACGATCTCCAGCGCGTCCTCATCCAGGTTCACCAGATCACCAAACCGGGCTGCAACCTGAGCCAGATCCGCATCGAGACTTCCCGCCAGATCTCCGAACCGCTGCCGCAGCTCTACCCGGTCCAGCCGGAACTCGCACATCAGCATCTCGATGGCACGGCCCCGAAGCAGGTCGTCCTGGCTCATCACATGGCCGCGCGCGCCGGTCAGAAGCCCGGCCTCGACCCGCTGCACATAAGCAGGCGTCGCCGCTGCATTTTGGATGAAGCCGCCGGCAAAACGGGAGATCGAGGACGCACCGAACCCGATCAGCGTCGGGCAGGTATCGTCTGTATAGCCCTGGAAGTTCCGGCGCAGGTGGCCGGTGCGGGCCGCAACCTCCAGCCCGTCACCAGGTTTGGCGAAATGGTCGATGCCGATTGCCGCAAACCCGGCCTCAGCAAATTTCTCCGCTGCCATCCCGGCCAGATGATAGCGCGCCAGATCGTCGGGCAGCGTCTCCTCCTTGATCAGCTTCTGCCGTTTGGCCACCCAAGGCACGTGCGCATAGCCGAACAGCGCCAGCCGGTCAGGGCTGAGGCTCAGCACCTTCTCCACCGTATCCGCCATCCGCGCCTGCGTCTGATGCGGCAGCCCATAGACCAGATCAGCGTTCAGCGAATTGATCCCTGCCGCGCGCAGATCTTCGACACAGGCCTTGGTCACCTCGAACGGCTGCGCCCGGCCGATTGCCTGCTGCACCAGCGGGTCGAAGTCCTGGATGCCGATACTGGCGCGGTTCATGCCTTCCGCGGCCAGCGCTTCAATTTTGTCGCGGTCCACCATGGTGGGGTCAATCTCAACAGAGAATTCCCAATCCTCAGTATGCGGAAAAACCGCCTTCACCGCCTGCGCCAGCCGGTGGATCAGGTGGGGCGGCAAAATGGTCGGTGTCCCACCCCCCCAATGCATCCGCCCCATTCGAAGCCCCTTAGGCAAAAACGGGGCTACCAGTTTTAGCTCCTGTTCCAGCGTACCGATGTAGCTCTCGACCGGGCTCAGCGTCTGGGTGCCTTGAGTGCGGCAGGCGCAGAACCAGCACAACCGCTCGCAGAACGGGATATGCAAATAGACCGAGACCGGCACATCTGGATTCAATGCCTGCAGTTCGAGGGCCTGCTCCGCAGCACCAACGGCTGCAGAAAACACCGGCGCGGTCGGGTATGATGTGTAGCGGGGCACCCGGCTGTCGAACAGCCCAAGGGCTTGGAGGCGGTCAATCTGTTTCATGACTTTCCTATGCCTCTTTTGCAGATCCGCCACTTTGCGCAGGATCAAACCGGCACACGGAAATACGGATCGGAGAAATTCCGGCTGAGTTCTCCAATGCACTGGATTTAAATGGGAAAACGGAACTCTTCGCGTTTTCCGGAAAAATTTCCCAAGAGGCAGAATTTCCGTTTGACGCTGCCCGCGACTCCGCTTATACGCCCTCCTCACGACACCTGCCCAGGTGGCGGAATTGGTAGACGCGCTAGCTTCAGGTGCTAGTGTCCGTATGGACGTGGAGGTTCGAGTCCTCTCCTGGGCACCATCCCCCCTCACTCGAATAGCAGCGCATCGCAGCAGTAACTGCGTGACCGCTAAAGCATGTGCGCCCGCCGTTTCCGGCAGGCACAGGGGCGGGCCTCAGGCCGCCTGATATTGCGGCGCCGTCGCCAGAAAGCGGCCATAGGCGCTGGCGTCAGGCGGCGCAAATTGCTCGGCCAGCGGATTCGACCGTTTCCATTGCGTCGCGCCCATATCCATCAGCAGCTCGTCGAAATGCTTGAAATGGAACGGGGCCGAGCACAGCCCTCCATAGATCTGCGCCGCCGGGCGCTCCTTACGGCGCCATTCGAGCATCATCTGGATGTTTTCCTCCATGTCTGCCCGCGACGGCTGCCGTGCCAGCTTGCCGTCGGCATAACGCACCAGCCAGTTCGCCACCATCTCTGCAGACAGAATCGTGCAGAAGCTGGAGTTAAACCCGACAAAACCCATTTCCGGCAGATCCGGGTTCACCGCCAGCCGGTAGGTCCGGTACTGGCCGTCCGCCTCGATCAGCTTATCTAGGTGCTGCTGCGCCAGATAGGGAATACCTAGCTTCCAGCCGACGGCAGAAATCACCAAGTCCGCGCCGATTCGCACGCCATTTTCCAGCACGATTTCATCGCGTTCATACCGCGAGAAGGTAGTGCGGTGCGGGAGGATCGAGCCGTCCTTGAAACCCTCGAACAGGCCGGGCGTCACGATCGGCACCGAACACGAGACATCCTTTTCAATCGGAATATCCGGCACCATATCCCATTTTTTCAAGCCCAGCTGCAGCTTCAATAGCGTCTCTAACCCACGGAAGTTCGCCCATATCAGCGGCTTGGCAAGCCCGTAAAATGCCTTATGCAGCCAGCTGCGCCCCCAGCCGTTGAACTGCACTTCTTGCGCCCGCATATAGAGCAGCTTCTTGAAGTTAATGCCGCCGACGAAATACGGCACCCGCCAGACATTCTGCCGGTAGACCAGATGCACCTGCCTGGCGCCGTTCTGCGCCGCATTCACCGCCACGTCGGTCGCGGATTTGGAGCCGCCCAGCACCACCACCCGCTTGCCGCGCGCGTGTTCGGGATCCAGGTACTCCGAGGAGTGCATCACCTCCCCGCCCTGCGCGGTGAAGGCCTCCTGCCCAGGATGGGTCAGGATGTTCTTCTCGGAAAACTGCCCGGTGCAGATCACCGCGAAATCGACGTCCTGCACCCGGGTCTCGCCGCCTGTCTCGATCACCAGCCGCCAGCCCGGCTGCCCGTCCGGGCGCCGGTCCATCTCCAGCACGTTGGTGTTCAGCTGGAACAGGCGGTGCAGATCGTGCTTGTCCGCATAGGAATGCAGATAGGCATGCACCTGCGGCCCCTTGGGCCATTCCGGATACTCCTCCGGCATCGGATGGTCAGTATAGCAATACAGGTCCTTGGGCGATTGCGTTTGCACCCCTGGGTAGGATCGCGAAGGCTCCCACACCCCGCCCAAGTCGTGACTGCGCTCAAACCCCAGAACCTGATGCCCCTTTTCCGCAAAGGCCTTGGCCGCGGCCAGCCCGCTTACCCCGCCGCCGATCACGGCGATCGTTTTTTGCTTCACCATGTCCGCCTCCCTTATTCCGCCGGCGGCGGCAGGAAGTCGACCTCATGCAGAGCCGACAATCGCACCAGTTCTTCCGGGTCGGTCACGCCGTCCAGGGCGCAGAAGAGGTCATATAGCTTGCGTGAAGGCGCTACGCCGAAAACACAGGACGCAGTAATGCCGGAGCGGTTGAAGATCCCATGCGCAACGCCCATCGGCATCCGCACGGTGTCACCCGGCCCCGCCTGGTAAACATCGCCGCCAAATTCCACGTCCAGCGTGCCCTCCAGCATGGTTATCCATTCATCCTGTGTTGGATGCACATGCGGCGGCACGAAGGTGCTGTCTGGAATTACTGCGTGCCAGATAAAGGCGTTCTCACTGTGCAGCTTGGGCGTATAGGTGTGACCAACCACATTCCAGGACGTGCCGCCCAATCCGTCGGCGGCCTTGGTGATTCCCTGATCCAGAGCCATTTGTTCCTCCCTTATCAGCTCGTCCCCAAAGCCTATGGGCAGTGCTGGAAAAGGATTATCCAAAATGCGCAAATAAGCGCAGCCCGGCGTGATTGCCTGAGTTGCAAACCGTGCTAGGCTGCGGAAATGACAGCACCGCAGTCTTCAGGAGCACGCGAGCCGCTGCGCGCATGGCGGCAGTTCCACAGCCGCGACATCGACGAAGTGCGCACGCTGGTGGCGCAAAAGTTCTGCGACCACAGTCTGCAGCCAGCAGGCCCTTCCCGAGGAACCGGTGCCCGCCACAACTATGTGCGCGGTCAGGCCCTGTCACTCAATTACCTCAGCTACGGATCCACGGTGCAGATCGACCCGGGCGAGTTGCAGGATTTTTACCTGGTGCAGATGCCGCTCAGCGGCCGGGCTCTGGTGGCCAATGGCTCCACACCGGTGGCATCTGACCGCCACACCGCCACCGTGCTCAACCCGACCCGGGATTCCCGGATGACATGGCACGCCGATTGCCGGATGCTGCTGCTGCAAATCAGGCGGAGCGACCTGCATTCACTTGCCGAACAGGCTGCCGGCTTGTCCCTGCGCGAGGCTGTTGTCTTTGACACCGCGCTCCCCGTGTCCGGCGGCGCCTTGCAGGGCTGGGCACGCCAGTTCGCAGCCTGTGTCAACGCCACGGAAAACCAGGCCGGCTTCGGCAGCTGGAGCACAATACAGCAGCAAGTGATTGAAGAGCAGCTGATCCTTGGCCTGCTGAGCCATCAGCAAAGCAATGTCCGCCACCTGCTGGCATCCCGTGTATCCGGGTGCAGCAGCCAGATCCGGCGCGCCCGCGATTACATCCACGCCAATATCGGCGAGCCGCTTTCCGTCCCGGCCATAGCTGCCGCCGCAGACTGCAGCATCCGGTCACTGCAGGCCGGGTTCCGCAAGCATTTTGGCCTTACACCGATGGAATACGTGCGCGACTTGCGGCTCGACCTGGCACGCTACCTGATGCTGTCGCGGAGCCCGCAAACACCGGTCTGCAGCATTGCCTATGACTGCGGGTTCTCCCACCTTGGCCGGTTTTCCCAGCTTTACCGCGCCCGCTTTGGTGAGCTGCCCAGCGCCACGACGGGCCTTCCAGTTTTTTCGGTGTGATCCACACTTGCGCGGCAAATGCGCAAAGTTTAAATGAGCATCACTTGCCACGCTTCGAGCGCAAGGCCGGTGCCGCTGTAGCTCAGCTGGTAGAGCACGTCATTCGTAATGATGGGGTCGGGGGTTCGAGTCCCTTCAGCGGCACCAAACTAACATCCGTACCTTCCAAGAACCGTAAAGCTTTGAAGGGAAAAGTGGTTTCCCCGGTTTGAATGCCCTTTTTCCGATTGAAGCTTAATGGCTTAGCGAAAACTAGCCGAAGCACAGTTCTCTTGGTTGCCAAGTCACCATTCTCCCATATTTCATAAGGGTTTGCGAGAAACCTCATCGAGAGTTCGAACATTTTCTCAAAGGGATGTCTGGGGTTGGAGGTTTTGGCTACTTCATCTTCGATAAGGGCCTTCTCCTGTTCAAGTTCCTCGATGCGCTTCTCGTACGCAACCCTAGCTCGAGCGCTTTCGGATCGAACAAGAGATTGGACTAACTTGTTGACGTCACGCTCAATCTGACGGGCTTTAGTTCTTAAGCGCTTGGTTTCGGAGACAGCGGAACTGTTTCTGGCTTCCCATGCTCTCCGAAACAGACCTTTCGCAAGTTCGAACGTGGTTTGAGTTGGAACAAGCCTTTTGAGGTAATCGCAAAACTGCTTTTCAACCTTATCCCGTGGGGAGGATTTTCCTTTCTCGGAACAGCCACGATATTGGCAAAGGTAGTAGGGGTACCGTTTGCCAGTATGACTCCTTGCCCAACAGGCGGTCAGCGCGTGACCGCAAGCCTCACAAATTAGAAAGCCACGTAGGGGAAAGTCATTGCTGATGCCTTTTCGAGCAGGAGCTACGCTGCGTTCATCAAGGTGTACTTGAATTAACTCATGCGTCGCATAGGTGATGAGTGGTTCATGTTGTGCCTTGGTGAGCGGGATGTCCCACTTCGGGTATTTTATGTACCCAGCATAGAGTATGTTTGTGAGGATCGCCTTCACCGTGTCCCAGTTGACTTCGTTGCGCTTGTTATAGTTGTTGGGGAACTCTGGCTTAGCTTCAAGGAAACGCTTTACTTCGGATTGTGACTGAAACCGGCCAGAAGCGAACCCCTCTAGGGCCTCTTTGACGATGCTCGCCACAGGCTCCGCTTTTACTAGCCTTTTCCCTCCCCTTGGGTCCTTCTCGTATCGGTAACCGAAGGGCGCGCGTAGAACCCAGTATCCGTTTTGCATTCGAGCAATGCTTCGGCGACGTGATTGCTCCGCGTTTTTTAGACGCTCGTGCTCGGCGATGGCTGCCATGACCGTTTCTATAAATCGACTTCCTGCATCTTCATCAAACTTCTGACTGGGGCTTTCGATCTTAGCCCCACTGGAAATAATCTTGTCCCTTAGTGCGGTATGTATGGAGACATCACGTGCGAACCTTGCGATGTCGTCTACAACAACTACAAATTCCTTTGTATTAACGTGACGGAGATAGGCAAGAAGAGCATTCATGCCGGGGCGCTCAGCAGCCCCCCCTGACATTACATCTGTGAAGACCTCGACGACTTCGTAACTGTTGCGCTCTGCAAAATCGCGGCAGGTTCGCTCTTGGCTGGACAACCCGGAACCATCTATAGTTTGCTTAGCCGATGACACCCGCGCATAGATGATGCATTTCTTTCTGAGTGGGGTTTGGGTAGTTTTGCTAGTCATGGCTTACCCTTTCTTTCACAGAAATATCAGGTTGCGTTTCGACTGAACTTCTTGGCGAGAGAATTGATACGGCGATCTTTTCGTACAGCATGTTGAGCATGGTGGCCTGCAGAAGCCTCAAATCCAAGATCGACAAAAGCAGAGATGATGGCCTCCAGTGCTGTGAACGCCTCGGGACAATCTTGCATAAACTGCTGGTGATCGGAGTCCGTAGCATCATTGCCGGGAGGACCGGCTTCGTTCACGGTATTAGACGTTGAGGGGGTGCACTTCGAACCATATTCTTCCATGTTCAAACCCTCCTTTCAGAACTGGTTACTAGGCGAAGCGGTGCCTGATTACGATTCTTGCATTGGGGGAAGGTGGAATGTAAAGCTTTGTTTTTGTTATCTTAAATCACAAATTTGTAACGCAAGATAGCGCCGTCCGTCCTCCTTATCTGTTAGACTTCAAGCTCCTCGCGGACCGGTGTCGTCAAGAAGCAGAAAATGTGCGGACTGCCCCCTTCGGGGCGCTTCAAGTTAGTGAGACGCTGGATAGCGCGTTGCCATAAAACGTCACACGAATCACCGCTTCTTTGCCCTGGTGTCTTGCCGTGCTTGTGGGGGAGGCGTTCTGCCTTGAGGCTAGAGGCCTAAGATCACCTTTGGTTCACGAGAGCGCAAAACTATCCTCCTTCGCATGCAAGGCTATCCTGAGTGGACACGCTCGTATAAGGATTGAGCGAAACAAGGCACTCGCCTTGTGGTTCCGGTGCCGCCGGAAACTTCCACAGGATGTGGTGAACCCAAATGAACTGGAACTATTGATGGCAAAAATAAATCGGAGTGACATATACGACAAGCACTTGAACTTTCTCCTTGGTTCAGGTGCGTCCGTTGGATTGCTGCCAACGCTTTCTTTAAGCATTAAGAATTCTTCTACATCAGAAAGCCATACGTTTGAAACGTTGGCAGCGCACTTTGCTGACAACAAGGAGATTATGGCCCTCTTGTTCTCCTACTACGTAAGAGATGTGATCCTGCCAGCCGCATCATTCAACGCATACGACACATCTGCGCTCAGCGAAGATGCCAAAGAAGCAGTTGCCAACTATGAGAAATTCTTAAAATCCGTCCTCACGCTGATCGAAAAAAAATCATCCTTCAAGAGAGCAAACATATTCACAACAAATTATGATGGAATGGTTGCTCATGCGGCGGAAAACCTAATCCACTCCGAACGTTGGGACTTCACGCTGAACGACGGTGGTGTGGGCTTTTCGAAACGAAAGCTTCAGGTGAAAAACTTCAGCCGCTACGTGAAGGAGCAAGGGGTATTTGATCGGCACGAAAGAAGTGTTCCGCAAGTAAACTTAATCCAGCCGCACGGATCTGTTTATTGGTACAAGGAAGGCGAGCAAATTGAAGTGTCCTACGACTTGAAAAAAGCACGAAGTCGAGTCGTGGGTGTCCCCCTACTATCACACGAAGATTTTGAAAAAGCACTAAGTAATGAGAGTCTGACTGAGAAAGATATAGACGGCATAATAAAAGCAAGCGCAGCAAAAAAAGAAAAACCATCCAATTTGAATTTGAAGACCCCAGAAAAAGAAGTTGAAAAAGAAACTAAAAATGCCTTTGACGAGAAACGAATTGAGAATTTTTGGAATCATTACGAAACGCTGCCTGTTGTAAACCCAACCAAGTGGAAGTTTCACGAGACCGTCTTTGAGGAGCATTATTACCAAGCTCTCAGATTGCTCAGCTATGAACTCGAGCGACCAAACTCTGTATTCGTCGTGTTCGGTTTCTCGTTTGCTGACGAACACATCCTCAATTTGGTGAAGCGGTCGCTATCCAACCCCACCCTAAAAGTTTTTATTTGCTGCTTTAGTGACGCCACTAAGGAAGCTCTACAGGAAAAATTTGAAGGCGCAAGAAACATCGACTTTCTGCGAGTGAAAGGAAAATTAAACTTCACCGCCTTCAACGATGAAGTTTTCTCTGTAGATCCAACTACAGCGGAGAACCCTGACGATGATTGAAGTTGGACGTGTAACCGCCGTAGTTGGAGTAGAGATAACAATAAGGGCAAATGAAGACTCAAACTTAGAAACACACTTCTATGAGGGAGAAGCTTATAAGGGGATATCAATCCGGGAATTCGTCAGCATCTCGCATGGATTCAGAGAAATTATCTGCCTAATCGAAGGTGAGTTCTTGGATGAGAAACTTACTGAAGGCGAAGGACCCAGTACTCAATATGTACGAAAATTGAAAGCTCGACCTGTCGGATTCTTCGAAGACAATAAATTTCAAGACGGCATCAAGTTTCTCCCTAAGATTGGAGATGCTGTCTTTTTACTTCCCCAGAAAAAAGTTGAGGCGGTATTTGAAAAACATTCAGATTCCGACCTTGTTATAGGAACCCTTTTAAAAGAGGATTTGCGAATATCACTCCCATGGAAGGATTTGTTTAATACGCATATCGGAATTTTTGGAAACACCGGAAGCGGCAAGTCCAACACCTTGGCAAAGTTATACACCGCCCTATTTGAAATGAAGATTGAGAAAATTTCACCCAGTAGTAAGTTTATCTTCCTTGACTTCAATGGGGAGTATACTGGGGATCAATTGACTTCAAATAACTACAAGTCCGTAACAAAGTTAAGAACAAAAGGTGAGGCGGATGGGTACTTTGGTCTAAGGGCCTCAGAGTTCTGGGATGCTGAAACCCTTGGAATCTTATTTCAAGCCACACAGAACACACAAAAACCGTTCTTGCGCCGTGTTGTTACAGGGAGAAATAAGTTCGCGGCCATTGAGGATAGTCTTTCCCGGTATCTCAGATCAACTTTCGAGCGAGTTTTGCGCTCAAAAGACCCGAGCTTGGAAGCGTTAGAGCAACTTAAGCATTTGGCTCGAACGTTTGGAGATGAGAGCGAACTGATGGCCTCATTGGACAGAGTAGGTCTACAGAGAGGTCACGATGTGGAAACGTTTCACTACATAGTTTCACAGGGAAATTGGCGCTGGCTTGCAAATGATGAGAGCTTTGTAGAGCAGGAGTTTTTGACAAAGGTCGATGATCTAAGCGTTACGAACTTGAACGGTTTTGACGAATTGCAAGTCCGTGCGTCACTTCAAATAATTCGGGATGTCCTGTCAGGTTCTGTTCAATATGAACATATTCATCCGCTGCTTCGCAGGATTGATGCTCTGAAAGATGATCTTTCAAAAGTAATTCGTGTTGGAGAAGGTGCAGGTCTACCAGAACTGCCAGTTACAGTGATCTCGCTTCGAGAGACACGCCAGGAAGTCAAGAAGATACTGCCAATCCTCATAGCGAAACATTACTACGAGTCTCATAAAGATGAGGTCGCGTCTCCCCCAGAGACAACAGCTCATTTGATTATCGATGAAGCACACAACATTTTGTCCACACAGTCCTCCCGCGAAGCAGAAAGCTGGAAGGACTATAGGCTTGAGCTGTTTGAGGAGATCATCAAGGAAGGTAGAAAGTTTGGATTCTTTATAACGCTCGCCAGTCAACGACCTTCTGATATCTCGCCTACAATCGTATCTCAAGTTCACAACTATTTCATTCACCGCCTCGTAAATGATCGGGACCTAGCATTATTAGACAATGCTATTTCGACGCTGGATACGGTCTCTAGGAGCCAGATTCCAACACTCCCGAAGGGAGCTTGCGTGGTTACCGGAACCACTTTTGATATTCCTATGCTTCTCCAAGTCGAAAAGCTCACTGGTGAGCGCGAACCAGACAGCCGTGATGTGGACCTTGCAAAGCTCTGGAGCTAGCCCGGCTGCATCTAGGTAGGAGGCACTGACAGAAGCTGATCACTAGTTCGATTCTTGAAGGATAACCCCGAGGTCTTGATCTCAGGGAGCATAGGCGAACGCTAGTCAGGCTCAAAGACACTGGAGACGCTATCGTTAACTGACACCAAGTGGCTCTCCCAAAGAGTAAACTCCTCGAAGATTTGGTTTGAAGTTTGTCGCTTTAGGTGCACCACCGTATACCACAAATATGCCTAGTAAAAATCTATCCGGATGCGGCCGGATAGCATCCCCTTAACTAGCATCCATGCCCTCCTGCCTCGCACGATCCAGCCAGCGCAAAAATGATCCGATAAAGTACGAAAAAACGGAACGCGCAGCCTGTTTCCTCGCCAGAACTCTGGCGACCCCGGCAGGACTAGGTTGCAGTTTCACCTCAATCAATACAAGCATTATCAATAGGTTACAACATCGCAGGAAAGACGTGTGTAACAGCTTGTGTTACAAATTCTTTTGCCCTTCCTGCTCCTTCTAGCCGTGATCCTCTCTCCACCAATTGTGGACACGCATTGGCGAGAGGGCGTGGGAACCATGCACTCTCAGATCGATCAAAAGCAATTCCGCCAAGACAGGGCGATGGACTTCCTAGCCAGATCATCCAGCGAACTTGTTTCATTGAAGTTCCCGAAAGCCCTTGAAACAATTAGGCGGAACCCAACCGTTTCAGACCTAGTGAGTGCGTGTGCAACACGCGTTGGCAGGTTCACGGTTAGGTAAAGAATCTCCCCTTCAATTCTGGCGCTTAGGTGATCGCTACTTAGACTGATCATCACCCCATCCAGAGTCAGCTCTGCCCCATCGATAGGAAGGGTACCACTTGCCATTGAGTAGGTGCTGAAGCCTTTCATTGTCAGCAATAGCTTGGGTTCTCCGCTACTACGGCAAAAGGTAGTTGCCTGAACCAAAAGCGAGGTTGGCAGGTCGGGGCGGGCAGCGGCCACCAAACCGCCCTTATAAGGTTCAAGGAACCATTTCCCAAATCCTTTAGGTGTAGTCACCTTATACTCGGCAAGCTCTTCAATGCTTGGGTAAAGCAAAGTTTCGCTGGATGTACTTGTTGCAAAGGTTACCGCTCGCGCATCGGCGCCCATAGGCATGCGCACCTCCCGCGATTGCAGCAGGACCCGAAATCATGCTATTCAGGCGAGGAAAGTTGGAAGCTTTCAAGTGAGCTTTAGCCCCGGCTTCGGTTGCCGCCGAGCCGGGGTTTCTGTTTGCTTTTTGGCCGCTAGAGGTCAGTAAATCGTGGAGAAACTGTACAGGTTTTGTACGGAACAATAGTAATCGCAGACCGTAAAGTGCTGCTTTGTGGTGCAAATTTCTGCAAGTTGCATCAACAAGAACAGGGCAATGTATTGTTTTGCAATAAAAATTTGGCG
This sequence comes from Leisingera sp. ANG-DT, assembly GCF_000813785.1. NCBI lineage: Bacteria > Pseudomonadati > Pseudomonadota > Alphaproteobacteria > Rhodobacterales > Roseobacteraceae > Leisingera > Leisingera sp. ANG-DT. The sequence continues at coordinate 494,284 of NZ_JWLE01000005.1, read as the reverse complement.
ACCCCGGCAGGATTCGAACCTGCAACCTGCCCCTTAGGAGGGGGCTGCTCTATCCAGTTGAGCCACGGGGCCGCGTCTTTCCGCGATAGCAAATCCCACCTGCGATCACAATGGGATGGGGACAGGCCAAAGCCGATTTGCCGCGCGCAGTTTCCATTGTGCAGCAAGTCATGTCTGCGCTAACGTTAGGGGCAGACAAAACAAGAGGCTCAGGAACGTGACCACGGACAGCAAGCGCCCGCTCACACTTCGCGATGTATCCGAAGCAACCGGTGTTTCCGAAATGACTGTGAGCCGGGTTCTGCGCAACCGCGGCGACGTCTCGGAGAAGACCCGCACCAAGGTGCTGACTGCCGCCAAGGAACTGGGCTATGTTCCCAACAAGATTGCCGGCGCGCTGGCCTCGAACCGGGTGAACCTGGTGGCAGTGATCATTCCCTCGCTTTCGAACATGGTGTTCCCCGAGGTGCTGACCGGCATCAACAAGGTGCTGGAAAACACTGAGCTTCAGCCCGTCGTCGGCGTGACTGACTATCAGCCTGAGAAGGAGGAAAAAGTCCTCTACGAGATGCTCTCCTGGCGCCCTTCGGGAGTAATCATCGCAGGCCTGGAACATACGGACGCCGCCCGCGCCATGCTGAGCAGCGCCGGGATACCGGTGGTGGAGATCATGGATACTGATGGCAAGCCGGTGGACGCTATGGTCGGTATCTCCCACCGCCGCGCTGGCCGCGAAATGGCCAAGGCTATCCTCAAGGCCGGGTACCGACACATCGGCTTCATGGGCACCAAGATGCCGCTGGACCACCGCGCGCGCAAACGCTTCGAGGGTTTCACCGAGGTGCTGGCCAAAGAAGGTGTGGAGATCGAGGACCGGGAGTTTTATTCCGGCGGCTCGGCGCTTGCCAAGGGGCGTGAGATGACCCAGGTCATGCTGGATCGTTCCCCTGAGCTGGATTTTCTCTATTACTCCAATGATATGATCGGCGCAGGCGGCTTGCTGTACCTTCAGGAGCAGGGCATCAGCGTTCCCGGCCAGATTGGTTTGGCCGGCTTCAATGGTGTAGAACTGTTGCAGGGTTTGCCCCGGCAGCTCGCTACTATGGACGCGTGCCGGCTGGAAATCGGACGCAAAGCTGCAGAGATTATCGCGGCCCAGTTGGAAGATCCGGACACTGAGATCGAAAAACATGTCACGCTGACCCCGACCATTTCCTATGGCGATACTCTGAAACGGCGCTGATGGCGCTTCAGCGGCTTGGCAATCAAAAGGCGCGGCGGTTGTTCCTGAACCGCCACGCCCTGCTGGAGAAGCCCGCAGGCCCTGCCAAGGGTAGCGATCTTCTAGCGCTGATCCAACGACTTGGATTTGTGCAGCTTGACAGCATCAACACCGTGGCGCGAGCCCATGATGTGATCCTGTTCTCGCGTCGGCCAGGCTACAGGGCGCAAAACCTCAAACAGCTTTACGAGCGCGACCGGGAGCTGTTTGAACACTGGACCCATGATGCCGCCGTTATTCCGATGGCATTTTATCCGCACTGGCACCTGCGTTTTGAGCGCGACAAGGACCTGCTGCGCAAACGCTGGCGCAATTGGCGCCGGGACGGGTTCGAGGCGCGGTTCGAAGCCGTACTAAAACATGTCCGCGATCACGGGCCGGTCAGCTCCTCCGATGTCGGCAAGGATGAGAAGAAAGGCTCTGGCGGCTGGTGGGACTGGCACCCGTCCAAGACCGCACTGGAATACCTATGGCGCTCCGGCGCGCTGACTGTGATCGGGCGCGAAGGATTTCAGAAACGCTATGATCTGACGGACCGGGTGATAGAGGAACATCTGCGCTCCAGTTCCTCCTACGATGAAGCTGCATCTCTCAATTGGCTGTGTTCCGCCGCGCTGGACAGGTTGGGCTTTGCCACGTCTGGAGAAATCGCCGCTTTCTGGGACACGGCCTCACCAACAGAAGCCAAGGCCTGGTGCGCCGGGCAGATGCGGCTCGGTGATCTGGAAGAAATCGAATTCGAACAGGCGGATGGCAAGCTGCGCAAGGTGTTCGCCCGTCCAGGGACAGTTGACACTGCAGCGGAACTAGGACCTGCGCCAGGACGGATACGCGTGCTCAGCCCCTTCGACCCTGCCCTGCGTGACCGCAAGCGGGCGGAAAGGCTATTCGGGTTCCACTACCGGATCGAGGTCTTCACCCCCGCTCCCAAACGGCAATACGGATACTACGTCTTTCCGCTGATGGAAGGCACGCGGCTGGTAGGCCGCATTGACATGAAGGCGGACCGCGACGCGGATCTCCTGCGCGTTACTGCAGTCTGGCCGGAGCAGGATATTAAGTGGTCAGCAGCCCGCACCAAACGGCTGGAGGCTGAGCTGGTCAGGGTGGCGAGGTTTGCAGGCGTTGGCGGCGTGTTTTTTGCTGACGGCTGGCTGCGATGATTCGCTTCACTCCGGCCTCAGCTGCGCCTCGATCACCCGACGGTAATCGTCCGGCGCGGGCCTTGCAGTAAAGGTTTCCGGAGCAATGAAGACGCAGACAAACTTACCCTCGAAACACAGGGTACCGGCCTGCCGTGCGTTCACCCTGAAGGTGACCGACTTGCTGCCCAGCGCCGAGGGCCAAACCTCGCACAGCAACCGGTGCCGCGGGGTGACCGGCGAGCGGAAGTCAATGCTCATGTGCACAAAGGGAGTGCCGGTGCCGCGGTCCAGCTCCATCTGATACCAGCCATCGCCGTCCAGGTGATGCTCCCACCAGGCGTCGATTGCCTCCAGCGCAAAGGCCGGCAGCCGCCCGGTATAGGCAATCCGTGCCGGGTCGCAATCGCCCCAGCCCACGCGGATTTCATGGGTGAATGTGTCCTGCTCTGCCATTTTCACTGCCTCGCATACCTCTGCAGGAGCACCCTACCGGCGCCTGTCCGAGGTATCAAACCGCAATGGCAGGCAAGTCCGCCTTACGAACTGCCGCGCTTCCGGGACAGAATCAGATCCGGCAGCACTAGCGCGTCTATCAGCGCGTCACACAGCCCGACACAATTGGTGCAGCCGACACAAGGTCCCTGCAGCGCGGAAACTTCCGTTGCCAGCGCCTGAACCTTCGGCGCGGCGGCTTTGCTTCTGCTGATTTGCATGGCGGGTCTCCCCATCTGGTGCATCATATTCCCGCAAGCGGAACCCGGAAACGTGATTCAGGTCAATCCAAACCTGCGTCACATAATATTTCCATTTCCTGCACAAGCTTTGGCACGCCCCTCCCCGGACAACCGGAAAGGGGCCGTTATGTTTACTGCATAAGCATCAGCGGCAGCAGAGTAATCACCGGGAACGCCACCAGGATGATCACCCGGATGATGTCGGAAGCGACGAAGAACATCACCGCCTTGTAGGTGTCGATCATCCGGGTCTTGCGGTCCATCGCGTTGATGATGAACAGGTTCATACCAACTGGCGGAGTGATCAGGCCCACTTCAACAACGATCAGCACCAGCACGCCAAACCAGATGGCGACATACTCCGCCTCGATCCGGTTTACCCGGCCTTCTGTGACGCGGATGCCCAGTTCCTTCATCTGCTCGCGGGTCAGTTCGGCACCAGTGGCGATGGCATCCTGTATAGAGGCCAGCATCTCAGCCCCCATCCCTTCAGGAACTCCCGCCCTCAGGACCTCCATGGCTGCATCCGCCTGCATCGCGGGCAGCGACAGCAGGCCAAAGTCCATCGCGGAAATCACCGGGAAGAAGATCGGGATAGTCAGCAGGATCATCGACAGCGAATCCATCAGGCAGCCAAACACCAAGTAGAAGGCGAGGATCAGCGTCAGCACCATCCAGGGGCTAAGGCCCTGACTTACCACGAAGTCGGCCAGTTCCTGAGGCACTTTGGTCAGCGCCAGAAAGCCGTTGTAGAAACCTGCGCCCAGCACAATGAAGAAGATCATCGCGGTGGAGCGCGCGGTCACTAGGAAACTATCTGCCAGGGTTTCGCGGTTCAGACCGCCATTGAGCCAAGCAATCAGGCCGGTGCCAAACGCCCCTACCGCTGCACCTTCCGTCGGGGTGAACCAGCCCAGGTAGATACCGCCAACCACAAGGCCAAACACCAGAAGCACCGGCCATACATGGAACAGCGCGGCAAAGCGCTCGCCCCAGGGAACTGGTGGGCGGGTGCCTGCGCTTTCCGGGAAAAGGCGGACATAGATGGAAATCGCAATCACATAGCCAAGCGCTGCCAGCAGGCCGGGGATGAAGGCCGACAAGAACAGCTTGGCAATGTTTTGCTCAGTCAGAATTGCATAGATCACCAGCACCACGGATGGCGGGATTAGAATGCCCAGCGTACCGCCTGCAGCCAGTGTCGCCGTCGAAAACCCGCCGGCATAGCCGTATTGCTTCAGTTCCGGCAGTGCGACCCGGCCCATAGTGGCAGCTGTCGCAAGTGAGGACCCGCAAATTGCACCAAAACCTGCGCAAGCACCAATTGCCGCCATGGCGACACCGCCCTTGCGGTGGCCCAGGAACCCTTCGGCTGCCTTGAATAACGCGGTGGACATGCCGCCCAGCGTTGCGAAATGCCCCATCAGCAGGAACATCGGCACGATGGTCAGCGAGTAGGAGGAAAAGGTAGTATAGGTCTCGCTTTTCAAGCGGCCAAAGGCAACCTGAGTCCCGTCTGTCACCCAGATAAGTCCGCCGAGGCCAACAAGAAACATCGAAAGCCCGATAGGCACCCGCAAAAAAATCAGAAGCATCAGAACCGGGAAGGAGGCGATGCCAATTTCAAGAGCCGTCACTGTTCACCCTCCACGCCGTCCCAGATCAGGATCCGGCCGGTAAAGAATTCAATGGTGCGGATTGCACCCATAAAGATGCCAACTATGGCGGCAACGACAGCTGCCAGCAGGCTGATGGCGTAGGCCCACCAGACCGGGAACTCGAGCAGGAAGGAGGTCTCGCCATTGGAAAACTTGCCTGCAAGGCCTTCAGCCAACCGCCAGGCGATCAGCACCAGAACAGCAGCAAAAACAACTTCGGTGACCATCCGAAGGAACCGTTTGACACCGCGCGGAAACGCATTGGCCACCACATCGACCGAGGCATGACCAGCAGTGATCTGGCACAACGGCAGGAAGGCGAAGATTGCAAAGGCCACCCCTGCCTCGACCAGCTCAAAGTCGCCGTTCACTGGCCCGACCCAGCCTGTCATCCATTTCGAAAACCCGGGCGCAATCCGCTCCATCAAATCGCCATGGAAGAAACCGTTGAGCAGGCGCCCAGCGATTGAAACACATGTCAGAATGATCAGAAGAGTGAGGACTGCACCGCCCAGGTAGGCCATTGATTTGGCCAGCCGCATCATGAGCTTGTGCATGGTTCAGTTGCCTTGTTCCGGTATGCAAAGGGCCGCAGTGCCAATGCCGCGCGGCCCTTCACTTTTATCAATTCAAACGCCTTACTGGTACTGCGGCGTGTATTTCTCGATCAGCCCGCTGGCTTCTTCGATCAGCGCGGCACCGTCGATGCCTTTTTCCTTCATGTCAGCGATCCACTGGTCGTAAATCGGCTGCGCACGCTCTCGCCAGATAGCGGTCTGCTCTTCGTCCAGGGTGATCACGTTGTTACCCAAGTCCAGCGCCATTTCGCGCGACGGGCCATCGGAATCCGCCTGTGTGCCGCCGGCAAAGACCGAGAACTCCAGGCCGGAGTTGTCGTCGATGGCCTTCTTCAGATCATCCGGCAGGCTTTTATACTTATCTTTGTTCATCGCCAAAACAAAGGTCAGGGTGTAAAGGGCTTTGCCAGTGAACTCGGTGTGGTTCTCCACCAGTTCCGGAACCTTCAGCGCCGCGGTCACTTCCCACGGAATGGTGGTGCCGTCGATCACGCCTTTGGACAGGCCTTCCGGAATCGCCGGAACCGGCATACCCACCGGAGTTGCGCCCAGTTCGGTCAGCAGTGCGTTGACCGAGCGGCCGCCGCCGCGGATTTTCATGCCTTCCAGATCTTCGGGCGTTTCCACCGGATCAGAGGTGTGGATCATGCCGGGGCCATGCACCCAGGTGCCCAGGATGTGCACATCCTTGAACTCAGTGTCCTTCATGTGCTTGTCGAACATTTCCCAATAGGCATGTGAAACAGCGCGCGCATTGGTCATCATGAACGGCAGTTCGAACACTTCGGTCGAGGGATAGCGTCCAGGCGTGTATCCCACCACGGTCCAGACGATGTCGGCCACGCCGTCAATGGCCTGATCCATCAGCTCCGGCGGCTTGCCGCCCAGCTGCATCGAAGGGAAGCGGTCGATCTTGATCCGCCCGCCCGAGGCTTCCTCGACATTGTCCGCCCAGACATCCAGGATCAGTTTCGGCACGTTTGCCTGCGCCGGCAGGAACTGGTGCAGTTTCAAGGTCACTTCCTGGGCAAATGCCGGCATCGCGCCAAACACCGCCAGGGCCGCTGCGCCCGCTGCCCCCAAAAGCTTTCTGCGAGTGGTCATGTGTGTCCTCCCTTTGACCAAATCATTTACCGGACCTCCACCGTCGCAAGATTGCTGCGGCGCCCGGCGATTTTCTTTCCGTTTCTGCCGTCAGAACCCTCATTCGGGTTCGTTTAACGAACCGACTGCTTCCCTGCTATTAGGTGCGTTTGTAACCATCAACAGCAGATTATGCATTTTTTACTCATGAAATCTGTCCGCTCGCCCCATTGTCAGCGGGATTCACCACTCAATACGTTACGAAACGGCCATAAATCACATCCAAATTGATACATATGGAAACCGCCGCATGGCAACAACTATCGCGGCACGGGACATCCTGCGTCATTCCGCAGCAGCCAATGTCAGCTCAACCGGCGCAAGCCCGTCCACCCCTCCACGAATCCGATCGCCAGTCTGAACCGCTCCGACACCGGCAGGTGTGCCAGTCAGGATTATGTCGCCCGGCCGCAGATGGTAGAACCCCGATAGGTGACCAATGATGTCAGTCACAGACCAGATCATCTCCGCCAGCGTAGCGTCCTGCCTGATCTCCCCATTCACCTCCAGCCAGATCTGCTGGCCGGCCGGACCCTCCCAATCACCCGCCCTGCTCATCGGGGCCAACACGGTGCCATTCTCCAGATCTTTCCCCAGATCCCATGGACGCTGTTTCCTTCGCTCCCGAATTTGCAGGTCACGCCGGGTCATATCCAATGCACAGCCATAGCCAAATACGGAAGCCGCTGCTTCTGCCGGCCCGGCCCGGAAAACCGGTGCCCCGATTGCCACCGCAAGCTCCATTTCATAGTGAAAGTCATCTGTACCCGGAGGATAAGGCACAACTTCATCCGTCAGAACAGCATTGGCAGCCGCCTTGGTGAAATAGAACGGCGCTTCCCGGTCCACTTCGTTACCCATCTCGGCGGCATGTGCTGCATAGTTGCGTCCAACACAAAAGATCCGCCCCACCTGGTAGCCAGCCTCCTCTCCCATCACTGGAACGACCGGTGTCTCTGGAAGTGGAAACAGAACTTTATTCATCGGAAATTCCTCTTGCTTTGCGGCCTGTAGCCAGCCCCTAAAAACAGAACTACAAAACCATCGGCTATAAACCTTTGCTTGTCTTCAACATGACCAAGGTCACTCGCGTCAACGGCTTCCTTCCAAATCACACAGCCAGCATAGTCGTCAGGCATTGCTCCGATAACGGCACCAACTGCCTTACTGGGCCTGCCCTTTCCCGTGGTGCCGCACAGACCGCTTTAGCTGCCGTCTTTTGCAGGGAATGGAGCGTCATAATACTCCCGGTACCAGTTGACGAAATGCTCTACGCCCTCAGCCACGGCAGTTTGAGGTTTGTATCCCGTGAGCCTGTGAAGCAGCGAAGCATCCGCCCAAGTCGCCGGAACATCACCGGCTTGGATCGGCATCAGGTTCTGTTCTGCCTTACGCCCGGTAGCCGCCTCGATCGCCTCGATAAAGGCGGTCAGCCGCACGGATTCAGAATTGCCGATGTTGACCACACGATGCGGTGCTACAGGCGACAGGCTGTCGCCCTCCGGCACAACACCGTCCGGCCGGCGTTGCGGAACGGCATCCAGCAGCAGCCGGATCGCTTCGACCAAATCGGTGACATAGGTGAAATCCCGCTTCATGTCGCCGTAATTGTAAACATCAATCGGCTTCCCTTCGAGGATCGCCTTGGTGAATTTGAACAGCGCCATGTCCGGCCGTCCCCAGGGACCATAGACTGTAAAAAACCGGAACATGGTGACCGGAAGTTCAAACAGATGCGCATAGGAATGCGCCATGTTCTCCGTCGCCTTCTTGGTTGCGGCATAGAAGGACATCTGGTGATCGGCCTTTTGGGTCTCCTTGTAGGGCATCTCGGTGTTGGCGCCAAAAGCCGAGGAAGTGGAGGCCAGCAGCATGTGCCGCGGTGGATAGGCGCGAGCGGCCTCCAGGATCTCAAAGGTGCCGGTTATGTTGCTATCTAGATAAGAACGCGGGTTTTCGATCGAATAACGTACCCCAGCCTGGGCCGCGAGATGCACCACAAAGTCAGGCCTGTGCGCCGAGAAAAGTTCCATCATGACACCGCGCTCTTCGATGCTGCGGTTGATGACGCTGAAAGCCGGATGCCGTTCCAGCATCTCCTGGCGGTCCCGCTTGAGCTGGACACTGTAGTAGTCAGACAGGTTGTCGATACCAACGACGCGATATCCGTCTGCTAACAGCCGCTGGCACAGATGGTAGCCGATAAAGCCGGAAGACCCGGTAACAAGAACAGTTTGCTGGCTCATTGGTCTGCTTCCGGGGTTACCTGGACTGCCGGGTTCCGGTACCCGGTCAAGGCTTGATTTCTGCGCAGACGCCGGACCGTCCAGCCGGCATTATTGCAGACCGCACCAGTGCATGCCATCCCTGAAGGTTTCCCCCATGAGCAAAGCTGCAGGCCTTGTCAGAAGACCTGTTCTGCAGGAACGTCTGGCTGCCCTTAGCTGAAACCTATTTACTGCAAAACTGACCTGAACTCGTGACGCTTGCCTGGTCAGACAGAACTAGATCACTCTGCCTGGCGCCCTTCGCCCATGTACAGCTTCTGCATGTCCACGAAATAACCGTTGTCCAGCCGCCCGCGGACGGCGGCCCAGCCCTCCGGGTTGCCCTGGATGGCACGGTAGAGCTCTGCCGGGACGGTCATGTATTCAAGGTATTGCTCTGACGCCGTTTCCAGCCAGGCGAACACATAGCTGTCTTCCTCTTCATCCGCTTCGGTCAGACGCAGTTCGATGCCTTCTGCCAGCGGAACCGTTTCCACGCTGCGTAGGATGTGCAGCTTCATCATTTCGACGATCACGTCATCAAGTCCCAGCTGCTTAATCAGCAGCTTCTCCCGCACTGCAGGCCAGCCGAAAGTGAGGCGCGCCGCCAGGCCGCTGCCGACGTCGCGGGCCGCCGCCGGGGCGCTGGCACCATAGCTGGCGCCGAACAGCTCCCTGGCCTCATCCTCCAGTTCCAGATGGTCGCGCAGGCGGCTGGCAGGCATCGCGGCAATCCACTGGCCGCGGCCTGCATCCAGATAGTTGAACTGAGGCTGCAGCCGGAAGCTTTCGCCGCAGGCATCGCAGGCGCAGTCCTGAAACCGATCTTGCAGGATATCGTCGCGCAGGTCAGGCCGCCGGTCGGCGTTTACGCTGCCCACGGCCATCATGGTCACCGGCGCCTCGCACTGCGGGCAGACCAGATTGACGGGGTGAAATAGGGACATCGGTCAGAAGCCTTTCAATAGGTCAGAGTTTTTCCAGCCAGCCAACGGCAGGGTGGTTCGGCTTCAGCTTGCCGGAATGAAAGGCGGCATACAGCTCCGAGAACCACTCCCCCGGCGCCCGGAATTGGTAGCCGGTGATCCCCTTGGCGCGCTCGCTGAGCAGATAGGAGTTCCAGCTGTTGGGGTAGCTTTCCTGATAGACCACCCCGCCGATTGCCAGCTTCTTGGCGGTGGCCATGCTGGACCAGGGTTTGGCCGGTTCCGAGGCCATATCGACAAAGGCCTCCATCTTGATCCGGCGGCTTTCCCAGTCCTCATCCGAGCAGGTTTCATCCTCCGGCCTGGGCGGCACATGGGCGCTTTTGTTATGGGCCATGTATTCAGTGACATAGGCCGTATCATAGCTGAATTTCTTGGCAATCTTGTCTGCGATGCCAGAAATATCCATGCCGTGTTCGGTCCAGCCGCCAAAGTCCTTCTTCTTGCCGTTGTTCTTCATGAAGCTCTGCTTGTCGTCGACCGCATGGCCGACCTCATGCAGGGTGTTCCAATTGAAGAAGGTGACCGGTTCCTCGTTGGCGGGTTTGCATTTCTCCAGCTCTGCGCGCTCTTCCGGGGTGGCGGCATCGTCCAGGCTGCCGACCGCATCGTCGCTACCAAAGGCGTAATTGGGCGAGGCCCCGGCATCGCCTTCGTGCATCACGATCCGCTTCTTGTCGCTTTGGTACTTGGAACCGCCCTTGGCGGCCTCGTTCACCGCAAAGCTTTGCAGCGAGTCGTTGTTCAGCGTGTGATCCAGCGGCAGGTCCTGCATCGCCTTGTAGAAGGCGACGATGTTCGGCCCTTTCAGGTTGTTGTCGGCAATTTCCGAGGCCGGGGCCAGGTTCTCGTTGCTGAAGTTCTTGATATCGCATCCAAAACGCGCCTTGAACGCGACCTTGACCACGGCACGCTGAGCTTCCGGCTCCAGGTTGTCGATCATTGCGTCCAGTTCAGCCGTGCCATTGGGGCGCGACAGGATTTCCTTGATGTCGTCTTCCTTGGGTGGAGTGTTGGCGCGCATTTCCGCCATCACAAAGGCGCTGGTGCCAATGGCGCGGGCCTCCTCCAGAAGCTTGACGCCCTCGTCCGGCTTCTTGCCGGCCACAGCTGCCGCAGCATCACCCAGCTTCTTGCGCATAGTGTCGATACTGGGCTTGATAGCGTAGCGGTGCTCGTGTTTTTCCAGCACTGCCAGGCGCGGCTCGACCTCCGGTTTGGCGCGCAGCTCCTTGTATTGCTTGTGCTGCCCCGCCATTTCCAGCGCGATCTTGGTCTGGGCAATGGCCGCCTCGATATCGCTGCTGACCTTGGCATAGTTCTGGCCGCCCTTGGCCGCGGTTTCGGCTCCATCCAGCAGTTTTTCAACCGCGTCCGTCTCATCCTTCACATAGGCCGCCTCAGCGTGGCCGGTAACCGGCGGCAGGGCGGCGCGGGCGCGGACGATTTCCTGCGCGATGAAGGCATATTGCGAGATTACCTCATTGGCAGTGTTGCAGGCCTCCAGCGCTGCCTTGAGATGGCCCTTGGCGGTCTTGGCGTCCAGCCCGTCCTTCTGGCAGTTCTCAATCTCGGTATTGGCGGTGTCCAAATGGGGCTTGGCGACGTCCGCGTTGTCGCGGCTGCCCACTGCCTTGATCGACAGTTTCGCCGCCTGCACCTGCGGCCACCAGGGGGCGCTGTCCTCGTCGCCGCCGATGGCGGAGTTCACCGCTTCGAGGATACCGTGGGTATTGGCGGAGCTGATTGCCTCCTCGGCGGATTTCGTGACTTCCTCGGCCATAGTCTTGGCGGTGGCGTAATCGCTGGGGGCCAGCTTGACCAGGTTGTCGTATTTCGCCGTCAGCCGGGTCAACTGGGCCTGGATCGCGTCTGCGTGCTTGTGGCCCCTGGCTTCGGCCAGCTTGGCCTCGGCAGCGGCGCGGGCGGGTTCATAATCAGAAGACCCCTTGATGATTTTCAGCAGTGCCTTGGCGTCTTCGGCAATCTGTTTCAGAAGCTTTATTGCCTGGGTATAATCGTTGTCAGCCAGATCAGTCCGCGCGAGATCCAGTTTTGCGGCATCGAGCCGGTCGGATAGCGCCTTAATCCGGTCCTTGGTGGCATCATTGTTTTCCGGCGCCAGCGCATCCACCGCCGCCTGGGCATCTGTCACGGTCTGATTGTAAGGTGCCGCTGCCGCGATCAGCAGCTTGCAGGCCTCAATCTTCTGATACGCCTTTTCGAACATCCGCAGCGCGGCAGAATAGGTATGCGCAGCCTTCATCGCCTCATACTTGGCGAAATCCGCATCGGCACGGGCGATCTGATGCACTCCGGCCTCCTTGCCGGGGCCGATCAGGGTAGCGCGGGGCGTCTTGAAGAAGGGGGTTTCCCAGCCCAGCACGGTTTTCAGGTTTTTCAGATCCTCGTCTGTTGCTTTCTCCCAGCCCGCCGCCGCCTTGGCCTTCTCCGCGGCACCCTTGAAATCGCGGGCGGTCTGCTTGGAGGTGCTTTCGTCGAGCAGGTCCTGAACTTCGGTCTTGCGGTGGGTCAGCTGGGCTTCGACATCGCCGCCTTCGGTGGTGATCTTGGCGATGATAGCAGCGGCCTTGGTGCGGTCCGCCTTGATGGTTTTGAACAGCTCGCCATCGGCGCGGGCTTCCTCTACAATCTTGCGCGCGGCGGCGATCTTTGCCTCACCACCCTTATAATCATAGCCTTCCGGCTTGATCAGATCGTCCGCTTCGCCGCTCAGTTTGTTAGCGTCGTCGATATGCGGCTGCAGGCAATTGGCATCGTTCAGCGGTGCCAGCGCCGCAATCTGCGCCGCCAGCGAGGCCTTCAATTCGCCGTAGGCGCGGTGCTGGTGGATCAGCACCATTGCCATCTTGAGATTGGAGATGGCGCTGTCCAGGTGCGCCCGGGCATCATCGAACTTCTTGGCCGTCTTGGCTTTTTCGGCCTCCGCCGCGGGCAATTGAGCCTTGGCGATCAGCGCGGTGAAGTCATTGCCGGTATCGGCTGCTACCACCTTATCGCGGACATCAGTGAATACCTTGAATGCCGGATCCCACTTCTTTTTCAGATCGTCGAGCGCGGCGGTGTCTGTCATCCCGTCCAGCTCCACAGCGGCCTCTGCCGCGGCCTTGGCGCTGTCGGCGCGTTTCTCGGCATCTGCCACACAGTTGCTGGCGGTGGTGAAGTCCAGCTTCAGCGCCGCTGCTGCCGCCTCGGCCATCAGGGCCTTGGCATCTTCCAGCATGGTTGCAGCCTGCGGCACGTTCTTGAGCGGGTCGATCTTGCCCTGAACTGCCACGCGTTTTTCCTTGTAGGCCTTACAGGCGTCCGCTTGGGCGGTCGCAGCGGGCCAATCGCCCTGGGTGGCGTCCAGCAGGGTCAGGGCGGTGGAGTACTTGTGCAGCACCGCTTCGGCCTTTGCCGAGGCGAGGTCCGCCTCCATCTTGAGGATGATCACCTGAATGCCCGAAGCACCATCGTGGTCTTTGAACTCTTTCAGCTTGGCCTCAAAGGCCGTCAGCTTCGGAGCATACTGCTGAACAACCGGGATTTCCTTTTTGAGGAAGGGCAGGAGGCCCCAGAACTTGCTGAGTAGCTTGATCGACTCGGTGTAATCCTTGCTCGTGGCAACATCTGAATCGGTGTAATAACCCTTGGCCTCGTCCAACTTATCCTTGAGCAGGTTCTTGATCGCCGCTGTGAGGCCCGCCCAGTGGTCGATCCACTGTTTGACCTTGGGGCGCCAGTCCTCATACAGCTTGCGCTGTTTGCGCACCTTGGCGGTTCGTTCATAGACCTTGGCGACTTCGTCCAGCTTCTGGATGCCATCCTTGAATTTCTTGGCGGCCTTGTCCTGCTGCGCGGCATCATAAAGCCGCTCCATCTCGCGCGCGGCGTCATCCACTGCCGGATCGCCGACTGTTACGCCGCGGGCCGCGTCGGCCAGCGCCTTGCGGTCGGGATCGAGCGCCATGAAATGGGCGAACTCATCGGCCAGGATTTCGGCCTTGGCAATCTCCGCTTCGGCCGCAGTCAAGTCGGCGGTGGCCGTTTTCAGATCATGCGCTTTGGCCTTGTCCGCCGCGGCGGTGCGCAGTCCGGTAATGCGGGTGATTTCAGGTGCGATTTCGGGCGCCGTGGCCTTGGGGTGGCTGGTCAGAGGCACCATGCGCAGATCGAAGATTTCCAGAGCCTTTTGGAACGCGGTCTTGGCCTGAGTGTCGGCGGCAACCGCCTTTTCCAGAGCGTCCAGCGCCTTTTCGCCGGCATCCAGCTTGGCGCCGCTGGCATCCTCGGGCTTGGCCTTGGCCTGCGCGGCCAGCGCCGCAACCTTGTCGAGCGCGGCTTTCCACTTGTCAGGGGTCTGGCTGACCGCTTCCGGCACCATGGTGTTGTAGGTCTTGACCGGCCCGTCCTTTAGTGCTTTGAGCGCGGCCTCGATCCGGGCGATCTGTTCGTCGACGGTGGCGTCCCCGGTCTCGCTGCCGGTGTCGCCGGAGGGTGGTGCGGCCTGTTCCGGCGCCTTGGCCGGGGCTTCGGGTTTGGTTGCGGTCGCGGTATCACCGCCTGCTGCTGCCTCGGTGCTGGCAGGAGCCGCCTCCCCGCCGCCTGCATCGGTGGCGGTCTGGCGGGCCTTGGAAATCGCCTGCGCCAGCGGGCCGACTGCCTTGAGCGCGCCCTCATAATCCGGCGGGCTGGCGGCCACGCGGGCCTTGATTTGGGTCCAGACGGTTTCAATCTTCTCCGACTGCGCAGTCTTCAGTGCCAGCACCTCATCGATCAGCGGCTCCAGCTTGGCTGCCGCCTGCTGCCACTTGCCTTCCAGCAGGCTCTGCCGCTTGGCGCGGGCGGCGGCATCCTGAGCGGCGGTCTTCATCTCGGCGGAGAGCTTGGCGACATGCTCCAGCGCGGCGGTAAAGCCGCTGCCCTCGGCCTTGGCCTGGATCGCCTTCCACAGCGTCTCTGCCTTGGAGAGGTCGATGCCGGCGATGTCGCGGAGCTTCGCCATGTTGGTCTCGACCTTGGCAGCGGTGGTTTTCCACTTGGCCTCTGCCGGATCCGGTTCGGCGGAGGGGGCGGCCGGCGCCTCAGCCGACGCTTCGGTGGCGGTGTCGCCGCTGGCGGCCGGGGCGGCCTGGGGGACGTCCTCTGCCGTTTCATCCTCATCATCGGCTTCCGACTCGACGACATTGCCGGAGGGGTCGAGAATAAGGATCTTGTACTTGAGCCCGACCACCATGAACATCTTCTTGGCCTTGCGGGCCATGCCAGGCACGATCTTGCCCTCGACCGACATCGACAGTTCCTTGCCGTCCAGCTTCAGAGTGCCGAAGCTGAACTGCGGGGTTTCGCCATCGGATTTCGCTTGCTTGCCCAGCACCTTGGCAGCCTTGGTCTTGTGAGTGAGGAACACCGAATTCTCGATCTTCTTGCCAAAGCACAACCCGAAGGACAACGCGCGTTTGCGGGCGAGTGTCATCTGCTGTTTGATTTCTTTTGCGGCGGATGCGTCAAGTGGCATGGGGACACTCCCAGGGCTAAAAACTATTTTAAAACAGTAGGTTATCTCTGCCACCATCAAGCGTTGCATAGAAGCCGGATTCCAGCAAGATTTTTTCTTGTCAATTCTGGCTGGCTGCGCAGACTAAAGGTCCATGTGCATTAAAGAGAGGCATAAATGATTATCCGACCGACTGGTTGTGGCACGTGAGGGGTTCGCGCTTAGCCGGCGCCGTGTTTCTTACGGCGTTTTCAGGGGTTTGCGTCGGGTTGGCCGTTTTCTCATTTGCCTCTGATGGCGGGAGCGGACAAAGCGGAGGAATACCCATGGTCACAACCACGGCAGCAGATCTCGACGGTGCCTGGATCGTCCAGAAGGTTAAGGACGTCGATCTGGACCCATCTGAAAATCTGCGATTTGATTTCGAAGATGGCACACTCTACGGCTCCAGCCCTTGCCGGAGCTTCACCACAACTTTCGGCCCTGACCTCGAGAACTTTATGTTCTCACCGTTCCAAATCGGTGGAGGGCTGTGCGATGAAGCAATCATGATTACCGAACGGGAGTTCATGCAACAGATCAGCCTAACCAACCGTGTGGAGGTCACCGGGGATGGAAAACTTGTAATGTATAACTTCGACCAGCCGCTGCTGTGGGCCACTCGGTTAGCTAGCTAGTTGAGTGAATCGGTTTAAACTGCTGCAGACAGTTCTTCGCGACTACCGCTATCTTCTCGGAACAACAACAGCCTAGCCAGCGGCAAACTGTTGACCAATTTCTTAAATACTCTTTTCTAGCGCACCCAGACCTCTACCCTGCGATTGATCTCGCGGCCCCAATCGCTGTCATCACAGGCCATTGGCAAAACTTCACCAAATCCTTCAGCTCGGATTTTGACACGGCCAGTGTCTGCTGTTTCCGCGGCCTTGATCACCGCATCACGTACCGCTCCAGCCCGCTTCAACGCAATTTGCCGGTTGCCTGCCGCGGGCCCAACACCATCTGAAAATCCTGCAAAGATAACTTCCTTTGAGTCAAACTCCCCTGCTTCCAGCGCCCTGGCCAGTTGCTCAATGTTGGAGCGGGACTGAGCGTCCGGGCGCGAGGAGCCAGGTTCGAAACGGAAAGAGACGGTCAGCCGCCGCATTCCACCCAACTCAGTCACCAAACGCTGCAATTCCGCCAGGCCGCCGTTTTCTTCCGCTGCTTGAATGGCATTAGCAAGCCGGTTGCCTTGACGGCTGACCGGGATCAGTTCTGGAGCCTGATCCACAAATCCGGCACGGCGGATCACTGCCTGCGCTGCCGGTCCGCGCACATAGGCGAGAAAGTCCCGCGCCACTTTGGGAAGACGCCGGGCCGGCAGGTACAGGAACATCGGAACTGTCAGCGGGTAGTCCTCAGTTTTCACTGCCCGACGGCCGGCTTGCAGGAAAAATCCGCAGGGCCCAGTCAGCGTCAGAACCCGGGCTGCGCCTTTCTCAGCATAGCTAGCGATACCTATGGCAAAGGGGTCAATCATCACCCTACGGACCAGCAAGCTGCTGCGGTCATGTCTCTGGATGGCAGAAGTAAACGCAGTCCCGGATGGGTTCATCAGCTTGTCTTCGACCGCCTGAGACAAACCGGAAGCGGACACCGGCATATGGATCGAAACGGGAGCATCGGGGCCGCCAAGCTCCCGCCAATTGGTGATTTGTCCTGACAAGATGCCAGCCAGCTGCGGCAGAGTGATTTCGCGCACCGGATTGCTCGGCGCCACCACTGGCACAAAGGCATCCAGCGCCAGCACACGGCTGCGTCCCACCCCTGTTAGATCCCCTAAACCTGCCGCCCGTGCAGCCTTGCGTTCAAGGGGACGTATTTCCCGAAGCGCCATAGCAATATCCGCCTCATCAGCGATAAGAGCCGCAAATCCTGCGTCAGTATTGCTGGCAGTAAAAGTGAACCGCGCCGCAGGCTTCTGCCCGCGCAAAAGCACATGGCTGAAGTTCCCTGCAGGAAGAGCTTCCCTGCGCGTCTGATACCCATTGCGCAGTGCAAATCCCTCGATCAGCGCAGGCAGCAGAACTTCCGACATCGCAGAGGAACCGGCGAAAGTGATCTCCGCAACAAATCCAGACAGGCTTGGACACCCCGGCCCGTCACAGGAAACACCTGACCCATCAACAGTCAGTTCGCCGAATTGGGTCTGCACCCGGTAGAACTCACCATCAAAACCCAGCAGAGTGCCTGTGATTTCAACGGCGCCGTCCGGGGAAGACAATGTGACGTCCTGGGCCGCGAGTGCGCGCGCAAGAGCTGCCAGAAAAAGTGCGGCGCAAACGGCCGCACGGAAGAAGGTCATGTTGATACCTGAAATTACCGCAAATCAGTTGGCGGCAATCTTCAGGTCTTCCATCAGATTATTCAACACCAGAAAACTGCCTTGTGCATCGCAATCCGGCATTGCCATAACCAGATCACGGCTGCTGAGTCTGCCGCTATGCAGCTGCAGCGCCTGAGCATAGATATCCCGCCCGCAATTTCTGGCGGTAATTTCGGCCTCGGCGGTCAAGGAAACTCTCCCGTCCTGTCCGGGCAATCTGGACGGCAGGCTGTACATCTCGGCAATGCGCGGTGCTAACTGGCTTTCATCGCCGAGCCGCATGACCCGGCCAATCCCGGCTTGGTCGCCGGCACCGTGCCAGACATGACCCGCACTGCCGTAAGCAGCTCCAAACTCCCGCGCGTGCAGTTCAATCCCACTGTGGCCACTCCATTGTACGACCACACGTTCCACAGCCCCAATATCGGGAACTTCGACGACAGCAACCGCACCTGCGCCACCGGAAATTTCAGCGATAAAGACTGCCGTCTGAGTTAAGGCCGGCACAAGCCCTTCATAATGCCCGGCTTCGTCCAGAGAGACAGTAAAACTCATACCACTGTGGTGCACTGTAAGGCGTTCGTTTGCGCGGCATGCAGCATCAACCGAGAAAGCAACCATCGCCAGCGGAGCTGCCTTGGCTGCGGCTGTCATACGGCAAGAGCTCTCAGGCTCCGGCTCTGAACTCTGGTGGTCCGCAGATTCCCGGGCAGATGCTGGATTAGCAGAGGTCAAAGCAATTTTTTCGATTTGCAGTTCCGCCCCGCTAGGTTCCGATGGCAATTCAGCACCGGCAGCTTTAAGGGCAGAACCAGCTTCACGGTCTGTTCCGAATGCCTGCATATAGACCCCGATCCCCAAGGCGCATGCCAGCGTCAGCGCACTTGTCAGCATCACCTGTTTCGTCAGCATGGGCACCTCCTGAACCAGCTTGGTGGAGGAAGCCTGCCCGGAAAAGACGGCCAGTTTGTGGCCGCATACAGGAGAGAATCCGGCAATTCCCCCATCTTCGTTGCTCGCTAGGAAACAATACAGACGCACTTAGCTGCGCTGCGGGCGTTCCGGCTCGGCCTTATCTCTCCTTTTAAAGACAGCTATGGCGCTGCACGCAAATGCAGCGCCACTTCAAGCCAAGGCCGTAAGTTGAGAAAACCTGTAGGGGCACTCCCCCCCTTTTGCTTCTAAGCGTGCCTCCGATAATTGATACTAGGCGACTTAAGTGTATCAGTTAGGCTAGGCTGCCGTGGCAGTGCTTGAACTTCTTGCCGGATCCGCAAGGGCACTTGTCGTTGCGCGAAGGATTTCCCCAAGTCGAAGGATCATCTTCAACAAAACCGGGAGCCGCAGCCTCCGCCGGGGCCTCTGCCCCCGAAGCCTGTGCAGCCATCTGCTGCATGGCTGCCTGGCGCGCAGCCATCTCCATCAGCATCTGCTGCTGCTCTTCCTCAGTCATCGGACGCACCCGGCTGAGCTGCTGGGAGACTTCCTCCCGCAAACTGTCAAGCATGCTCTCAAACAGCTGGAAGCTTTCGTTCTTGTACTCGTTCAAGGGATCGCGCTGCGCATAGCCGCGGAAACCTACGACCGAACGCAGATGCTCCAGCGTCAGCAAGTGCTCGCGCCATTTCTTGTCGATGGTCTGCAGCAGCACCTGCTTCTCGATGTTCCGCATGTTCTCCGGACCAAAGGCCTCAGCCTTCTCCGCCATCATCTTGTCTGACGCATCTACCAGCCGCTCGCGGATTTGCTCGTCGTCGACACCTTCCTCCGCGGCCCAATCGGCTACCGGAGCATCAATGGACAGCATTTCGCGGACCTGTTCCTGCAAACCCTGTGTATCCCACTGGTCAGCATAGGTCTTGGGCGGCATGTGAACATCCAGCAGATCGTCGATCACCTCATGGCGCATGTCATTGGTGATTTCAGACAAGTCTTCTGCCGCCATGATCTCGCGGCGCTGCTTGAAAATCACCTTACGCTGATCGTTCATCACGTCGTCGAATTTCAACACGTTTTTGCGCATGTCGAAATTGCGGCCCTCGACTTTGGCCTGAGCGCGTTCCAGCGACTTGTTCACCCAGGGGTGGATGATCGCTTCACCCTCTTTCATGCCCAGAGACGACAGCAGCTTGTCCAGACGCTCGGAACCGAAGATGCGCATCAGGTCGTCTTCGAGGCTGAGATAGAAGCGCGTGCGACCCGGGTCGCCCTGACGGCCGGAGCGGCCGCGCAGCTGATTGTCGATGCGGCGGCTTTCGTGCCGCTCAGACGCCATTACGAACAGACCGCCAGCATCCAGCACCTTTTGCTTCTCTTCCGCGTGTTTGGCTTCTTCAGCCGCACGCAGTTCTGCTGGATCGGCTTCTGGGTTTGCCGCCAGCGCCTCCAGTACCTTCATCTCCACGTTGCCGCCGAGCTGAATGTCGGTGCCACGGCCAGCCATGTTGGTGGCGATAGTCACCGCGCCAAAGCGGCCGGCATCGGCGACAATTTGCGCTTCCTGCTCGTGGTGGCGGGCGTTCAAAACGTTATGCGGAATACCTTCTTGCTGCAGCATCTGGCTCAGCAGTTCAGATTTCTCGATCGAGGTGGTGCCCAAAAGGACCGGCTGGCCCTTTTCATGCGCCTTCGTGGCTTCCTTGATCATCGCTTCGTATTTTTCACGGGCGGTGCGGTAGACTTGATCGTCCTCGTCTGCCCGGGCAATCGGTCGGTTGGTCGGCACTTCTACCACACCAAGACCATAAATTTCGGCAAATTCCTCAGCCTCGGTCATCGCCGTGCCGGTCATACCGGACAGCTTTTCATAGAGACGGAAGTAGTTCTGGAAGGTGACGGAGGCCAACGTGGTGTTCTCCGGCTGGATCTGAACGTCTTCCTTGGCTTCGATGGCCTGATGCAGGCCTTCGGACAATCGGCGGCCCGGCATCATCCGGCCGGTGAATTCGTCGATCAGAACCACCTGGCCGTCGCGGACGATATAGTCCTTGTCCCTTTGGAACAGCTTGTGTGCACGCAGCGCCTGATTCACGTGGTGCACCACTGTGGTGCTTTCGGGGTCGTATAGCGACGCCTCAGCCTCCAGCAGCCCATGCTCACGCAGGACCTGTTCCAGATATTCGTTGCCATCCTCCGTGAAGGTCACGCCGCGTGTCTTCTCGTCGATCTCGTAATGGTCCTCCGCCAGCAGCGGGATCACTTTGTCGATGGTAGAGTACAGCTCCGAACGGTCTTCTGCCGGACCGGAGATGATCAGCGGGGTGCGGGCCTCGTCGATCAGAATTGAATCCACCTCGTCGACGATCGCAAAGTTGTGCTGCTTTTGGAACACCTGATCCAGCGAAGGTTTCATGTTATCGCGCAGGTAGTCGAAACCCAGCTCGTTGTTCGTCGCATAGGTGACGTCGCTTTGATAGGCGGCCATCTTCTCAGCATCGGGCTGGCCCGACCAGATCACGCCGGTGGTCATACCCAACTGAGCAAACACCTTGCCCATCCATTCGCTGTCGCGCTTGGCCAGGTATTCGTTCACGGTAACCACGTGCACGCCCTTGCCGGTCAGCGCGTTCAGGTAAGCCGGGAAGGTCGCCACTAGTGTCTTACCCTCGCCCGTCTTCATCTCGGAAATGTTACCCTGATGGAGAAAGACTCCGCCCATCAGCTGGGTGTCAAAGGCACGCAGGCCCAGGGCCCGCTTTGCGGCCTCACGCACATTGGCAAAGGCTTCGGGCAGCAGCGCGTCCAGGCTTTCACCGTCCAGCGCCCGTTTGCGAAGTTCTTCGGTCTTAGCAATCAGCCCATCATCGCTGAGCTTCGCGAACTCATCTTCCAGCCCGTTGATCTGCGCAATCAGCGGCCGTGTCGCCTTGACTTTACGGTCGTTCGGCGTGCCGAAAACCTTTTTGGCGAGTGTTCCGAAACCCAGCATATCTTCTCCAGCGATCCTATGTCCGGCCTTTGCATCGGGCAGGCTTGCCCGCCGTGTCCGCAACCCATAAACAATGGTGCAAAGACGGTCCTGCCAATGGCCTCAAGGCGATGTAAGCGGCAGGGTATAGAGTGTCAACGGCACGGCCCCTTGCGGCCGGGGAATAGGAAGGTTTCAATGCGTAAAGGTCTCACATTTCTGCGCGGTATGGCGGTTGCCGCCAGTGCTGCGCTGCCGCTAGCCGTATCAGCAGCGCCGCACGCCAATACAGTGGTTGCCTCCGTCAACGGTGAAGAAATCACCATCGGCCACATGGTCATGGCGCGCGAAAATTTGCCGGAGCAGTACAAACAACTGCCCGACGAGGTGCTCTACAACGCTATTCTGGACCAACTTGTCCAGCAGACCGCGCTTAAACAGCAACTGCGTGGCGAAGTGCCCCACTACGTCGAGCTTGCAGTTGAAAACGAGGAACGCGCGATGCTGGCAGCGGATGTGATCGAAACGGTCATGGACAGAGCCAGCGGCGAGGACCAGCTGCGGGCAGCCTATGACGAGAAATACTCCACCGGTGAAGGCGGCGACGAGTTTCATGCGGCCCATATCCTGGTCGAAAGTGAAGAGGACGCGCTGGACGTAAAGGCTGAGCTGGACGCAGGCGCTGATTTTGCCACTCTGGCCAAGGAACGCTCCACCGGACCTTCCGGCCCCAATGGAGGCGATCTAGGTTGGTTCACCACAGGCCGCATGGTGCCTGAGTTCGAACAGGCTGTCCTGAAACTGCGTTCGGGCGAGGTCTCCGGTCCGGTCCAGACACAGTTCGGCTGGCATATTATCCTGTTGAACCAGCGCCGCAAAACGGAAGCGCCCGAGTTCGAAGAAGTGCGTGCCGAACTGGCCGGTGAACTGCGCCAGAAAGCGGTTGAGGACCGGGTGAACGAACTGACAGCTGCCGCAGAAATTGAACGGCCTGAGATCGAGGATCTGGACCCGGCCATTCTCAAAGACCTTAGCCTGGTTAGGAATTGATCATGGCCAAATCCATGCCCGTTTCGCCGCTGGCGCCTGCCGGCTTTCCCGACCTTCCCGTGATCAAGGGTGTGCGATTTGCGTCCGCAGCTGCCGGAGTCAAATACCAAGGCCGTACAGACGTGATGCTAGCAGTCATGGAGCCAGGGACATCCGTCGCTGGTGTCTTTACACGGTCCAAGACCCGTTCTGCGCCAGTGTTGGATTGCCAGGCCAAGCTGGGTGGCGCAACAAACGCAGGCGCGGCAATTTTGGTGAACTCGGGCAACTCCAACGCCTTCACAGGCCATTACGGCCAAACTTCGGTTGCGGAGATAACTTCGGCTGTGGCTGCTCGAACAGGCATTCCGGCAGAAAGGGTCTTTACCGCCTCCACCGGTGTGATTGGCGAACCACTGCCCCATGACAGGATCGTTGCCAAGATCAGCGAATTGCACAACTCCGTTGATGAAACTGCACTGGAGGGTGCCGCCAAAGCCATTATGACCACTGACACCTTTGCCAAAGGCTGCTGCGCCACCGTTGGCATAGACGGTAAAACGGTCAAAATAGCCGGTATTGCCAAGGGCTCCGGCATGATTGCACCGGACATGGCGACAATGCTGGTCTACATCTTCACTGACGCAAAGGTTGAACAGGCAGCGCTGCAAGCTCAGCTGGCCGCGATTTGCGACCGGAGCTTCAATTGCATCACAGTGGACAGCGACACCTCCACTTCAGACAGCCTGATGCTCTGCGCTACTGGCGCCTCTGGCGTGGACGCAACCGGCAATGCCGAGTTTGCGGCTGGACTGGAACGGGTCATGCTAGACCTGTCGCACCAGGTCGTACGAGACGGTGAAGGCGCCACAAAGTTCGTGGAAATTCAGGTCACAGGCGCGGCTTCGGATCCGGATGCCAAAGTACATGGCATGGCAATTGCCAACTCGCCCTTGGTAAAAACCGCTTTAGCCGGAGAGGATCCCAACTGGGGCCGAGTAGTGATGGCAATCGGTAAATCCGGCGCCGCCGCAGACCGCGATCTTCTGTCGATTCGCTTTGGCGATGTTCTAGTTGCTGAAAAGGGCTGGGTCTCGCCGGGCTACAATGAGGAGCTAGGCGCGGCGGAGATGAAAAAGCAGGAAATCACCATAAAGGTCGATCTTGGCCTCGGCAGCGGCTCAGCAACCGTTTGGACTTGCGATCTCACCCATCAGTACATCTCAATCAACGCGGATTACCGGTCATGAAAACAGTTCTGGTTTCCGCGGTTGCGCTCATCGATGCGGATGGACGCGTGCTTCTTGCGCAGCGGCCGGAAGGCAAGTCCATGGCTGGCCTGTGGGAGTTTCCTGGCGGCAAGATCGAGCCGGGTGAAACACCGGAGGCCGCACTGATCCGCGAGTTGCACGAGGAGCTGGGCATTGATACCTGGGCCTCCTGCCTGGCTCCGCTTACCTTTGCCAGCCATTCCTATGCGGATTTCCACTTGCTGATGCCGCTGTTTGCTTGCCGAAAATGGGAGGGCATTCCACAGGCAAAGGAAGGTCAAACCTTAAAGTGGGTCCGCCCGCAGGACCTTCGCGATTTTGCGATGCCGCCAGCTGATATTCCGCTTATCCCAATCCTGCGCGACTGGCTCTAAAGCGAAAGACGCTACGGCACAGTGGTAACACCAGAGCCGTCACACGCCACGCTTTCGATGATAAATTCCGCATTTTTGCCGGGTGTTTAACTGCGCCTCGGCAATACGTGTGAACTTTTTGTTAACCATTCTGGTCAAACCTGAAAAAGCAAACCAACTCAGTAGGCTGTACTACAGCGGATTATGAGGCGATCATGCTAAGAACTATCGCGGTTGGAAGTTTTTCACTGGTTCAGGGCATATTCATACGGGCATTCCCAGATGGGAAAATAGCGGTGCAGGTCGGTAGCAAAACATACAAGGGCCACCCGGTAACCCCCTCTGCCTGAGCCGCCACTCACACATGCCAGGCAACGCCACAAAGGGCAGCTGCAAGGCTGCCCTTTTATTCCCGCGAACACCTTAGTGACCCGAGTAAGAAAATAAGGGCCCCGGTTACTAACCAGAGCCCTCATTCATTCCGTTTTCCGCAGCTATCAATCCAACGTACGCGTGACTTCTTCGCGTTCGAAGATCTCGATCACATCGTTTGGACGGATATCGTCGTAGTTTTCGAACGCCATACCGCATTCCTGGCCGGACTGAACCTCGGACACTTCGTCCTTGAAGCGCTTCAGGGTCTTCAGCGTGCCTTCGTGGATCACCACGTTGTCGCGCAGCAGGCGCACGCCAGCCGAACGGCGGGCGACACCTTCGGTAACCAGGCAGCCAGCAACCTTGCCAACACCGGTAACCTTGAAGACTTCCTTGATTTGGGCGTAACCGATAAAGTTCTCGCGGATCTCGGCAGACAGCAGGCCGGAAGCCGCCGCTTTCACATCGTCCACCAGGTCATAGATCACCGAGTAATAGCGGATCTCCACACCCTTCTGGTTTGCAGTGTTGCGGGCCGAAGCATTGGCACGGACGTTGAAGCCCATAATCGGCGCACCAGAGGCTTCGGCCAGGCCCACATCGGTTTCAGTGATCGCACCAACACCAGAATGCAACACGCGCACACGTACCTCGTCGTTGCCGATCTTCTCCATCGCTTGCACGATGGCTTCGGCGGAACCTTGCACGTCGGCCTTGACCAGGATTGGCAGTTCGGAGACGTTTTCGTCTTCCTTTGCCTTGGCCATCAGCTGCTCCAGCGTGGTCGCAGCACCAGCTGCGGCGCGCTTGTCCTTGGCGGCCTGCTCGCGGTAGGCGGCGATCTCGCGCGCCTGCGCTTCGGTCTCCGTCACGTTCAGAACGTCACCCGCTTCCGGGGTGCCGTTGAGGCCAAGGACCTCGACCGGGACCGAAGGACCGGCTTCCTGCACGCGCTCACCCTTGTCGTTGATCAGCGCACGGACCTTGCCGTACTGCTCACCCACAACAAAGATGTCGCCCTGGCGCAGGGTGCCGTTCTGAACCAGAACGGTGGCAACCGGGCCACGGCCCACGTCCAGCTGCGCCTCGATCACGGCGCCTTGGGCAGCGCGGTCGGGGTTGGCTTTCAGTTCCAGGATTTCCGCTTGCAGCGCAATGGCTTCCAGCAGTTCATCCAAGCCCTGTCCGGTAACGGCGGAAACTTCGACGTCCTGCACTTCACCTGACATCTGCTCCACGATCACCTCGTGCTGCAGCAGGTCGGTGCGGACCCTCGTCGGATCGGCTGCCGGCTTGTCGATCTTGTTGATCGCCACGATCATCGGAACCTGCGCAGCCTTGGCGTGGTTGATGGCTTCGACGGTCTGCGGCATCACCGCGTCATCCGCAGCCACAACCAGAACCACGATATCCGTCACCTGCGCGCCGCGGGAGCGCATCGAAGTAAAGGCCGCGTGGCCAGGGGTGTCCAGGAAGCTCAGCACCGTGCCGCTTTCGGTGGTCACCTGATAGGCGCCAATGTGCTGGGTAATACCGCCCGCCTCGCCTGCCACAACACGCGCATCTCGGATAGCGTCCAGCAGCGATGTCTTGCCATGGTCGACGTGACCCATGATGGTGATGACCGGAGGACGCGGCTTCAGGTCGTCTTCCTTGTCCTCGACTTCCTTGATCACGTCCTCGACGTCAGCATCGGAAACACGGGTTACCTTGTGGCCGAATTCCTCGATGATCAGCTCCGCGGTATCGGCGTCGATCGACTGGTTCTGGGTGACCATCATACCCATCTGCATGAGCGATTTCACCACATCTGCAACGCGTTCAGCCATACGGTTCGCCAGCTCGGACACCACAATGGTTTCCGGCAGCTGCACGTCACGCACAACCTTTTCACGCTCGACCGAGCCTCCCATGGCCTTCTGCCGCGCACGTTCCTGCTTACGCTTCATGGCTGCCATCGAGCGCTGGCGGTTACCTTCACCGCCAGTTGCCTGGCCCAGAGTCAGCTTGCCGGAGCGGCGGTTGTCGTCACGGCCCTTGCCGCGGGACGGGCGTTGCTCGCGCTCGCGTTCGGATTTGCGCGGTGTTGCAGCAGGGGCAGGCTTGTTCGGCGCAGCACGCTCAGCTTTCGCGGCTTCCGGTGCCGGCGCGGCTGCAGCACGCTTCGCGGCTTCTTCGGCTGCAATACGCTGACGCTCTTCTTCTTCGGCTTTAGCACGCGCGCGTTCTTCCGCTTCGCGCTGCTCGCGTTCCTTGGCTTCAGCCTCGGCCCGGCGGCGCTCACGCTCTTCAGCGCGGGCCTTTTCTTCGGCTTCGCGCTGCGCGGCTTCCTCAGCTTCGCGGGCTTTTGCAGCCTGCAGTGCCTTCAGGCGGCGCTCCATTTCCGCGTCGCTGATGCCGGCTGGCCGGCGCGATCCGGATGTGGAAGGTGCAGCGCCGCTGCCCCCCTTGGCCGCACCCGGCTTGGGAACCACAACGCGTTTGCGCTTGGTTTCCACCACGACATTCTTGGTCCGTCCATGGCTGAAACTTTGTTTCACGTTCCCCGGACGGGAACCCCCACGCAGACCCAGTGTCTTTTTGCCGTCACTATCGCTCATAAAGCTACTTATCCTTCCGTGCGGCCGTTGCCGCCCACCATTTCGCGCAAACCTTGCAGTCGTTGCGCCTCATCTACAACACGTTTGCTGAGTCCGCCAGAGGCGAGGGCGGCATGGATCGCAGTTTGGCGCCCAAATGCCATTCCCAGCTCGTCCGCCGTGAGGCAGCCGATGAATTTGCCCTTGTAGGGCGTGCTCAGCTTCGACTTCCCGCGCCCGGATCCGTCAGAAGCCTGGATCAGCACCCGGGCCTCTTCCTTGGCCAGCCAATCCTTGACCCGCTCAAACCCGGACACTGCGTCGCCCGATTTGCGCGCCAGGCTGATCAGTTCGATCAGGCGGCGGACTACCTGCCGCTCGACTTCCTGTACCAGCTCATCCGGCACCTGCACCTGCGCCTTGAAACCGCGGGCAAACAGCTTTTTTTTGACTGCTGCAGCCAGAGCCTCCCGGCTGGAGGCGACATAGACACCGCGGCCGGGCAGCTTGCCCATCACATCTGGCACAACCTGCCCGTCAGGCCCCATCACAAATCGGATGAGGCCCTGTTTAGGCTGGGACTCGCCGGTCGCGATGCATTTGCGTTCGCTTTCGCCGGTCCGGTCTTTTGTTGTGCCGCCGCGTGTCATGCAGGTCTCCTGTGCAAGGCCCGAAATCAGGCCTCGCCTTCCTCTTCACCAGCTTCTTCGCCTTCAGCTGCTTCCGCTTCCAGCTCTTCAGGATCAACCCAGCCCAGCATGATGCGCGCGGTCATCACCAGATCCTGTGCTTCCTCAAGCGACATGCCGAAGGGTTCCAGGATGCCGTCGTCCTTGACCCGCTCACCGCCGTCATTGGTCCAGCCGCCGGCCAGTTCCCAATCGGCACAGGTGGCGAAGTCTTCCAGCGATTTCACGTCGTCCTTCGCCAGCGCCTCGACCATCTGCGGGGTCAGGCCTTCAAACTGGATAAGGCTGTCTTCGGCACCCAGAGCGCGCGCCGCGTCCAGCGCCGCCTTGGCCTGGGCTTCCAGGAAGTCGCGGGCACGGGCCTGCAGCTCTTCGGCGGTGCCTTCATCGACACCGTCGATCACCAGCAGTTCGTCCAGTTCGACATAGGCAACTTCTTCCAGATTGGTGAAGCCTTCGGACACCAGAAGCTGGGCAAAGAATTCGTCAAGGTCCAGGGTTTCCATGAACAACTTGGTACGCGCTTCGAATTCCTTCTGTCGGCGGGCCGATTCCTCTTCCTCGGTCATGATGTCGATGTCGAGGTTGGTCAGCTGCGACGCCAGGCGCACGTTCTGGCCGCGGCGGCCGATGGCCAGGCTCAGCTGCTCTTCCGGCACCACAACTTCGATCTTGCCAGCTTCTTCGTCCAGAACAACCTTGGACACTTCGGCCGGCTGCAGCGCGTTCACCAGGAAGGTCGGCTGATCCTCATTCCACGGAATGATGTCGATCTTTTCGCCCTGAAGCTCGTTCACAACGGCCTGCACGCGGGAACCGCGCATACCGACACAGGCACCAACCGGGTCGATCGAGCCGTCATAGGAAATAACCGCAATCTTGGCGCGCGACCCAGGGTCACGAGCAACGGCCTTGATCTCGATAATGCCATCATAGATTTCGGGCACTTCCATCTTGAACAGCTCGGCCATGAATTCCGGCGCGGTGCGCGACAGGAAAATCTGCGGGCCGCGCGGCTCGCGGCGCACGTCCTTGATGTAGCAGCGTACGCGGTCGTTCGGGCGGTAGCTTTCACGGCCGATCTTCTCATTGCGGCGCAGGATCGCTTCGCCAGCGCCGACATCTACGATAACGTTGCCGTATTCCTCGCGCTTGACTAGGCCGTTGATGATAGTGCCGGCGCGGTCTTTAAACTCTTCATACTGGCGGTCACGCTCAGCTTCGCGAACTTTCTGCAGGATCACCTGCTTGGCCGACTGGGCGGCAATCCGGCCCATTTCCACCGGCGGCACTTCTTCGACGTAGGTCTGGCCGACCTCGGGCTCCGCCATGTACTGGCGCGCCTGCTCGACGGTCATTTCAGCCTGGTAGTTTTCCAGCTCCTCATCCGCCACAACGGTGCGCACTCGGGTAAAGGTGGCGCGGCCGGTCTTGCGGTCAATCGACACGCGGATGTCCATCTCGGCGCCATAGCGGCTCTTGGCCGCGCGGGCGAGGCTCTCTTCCATCGCCTCGATCACCAGACCCGGGTCGATCATCTTTTCGCGCGCCACGGCCTCGGCGGTTTGCAACAGCTCCAGCTGGTTTGCAGAGGTGATAGCCATTACTTGTTCTCCTCGTCAGACTCTTCGGTCTCGATTTCGTCGAATGCGTCTTCGTTCAGCGTGCCGGCCTCTTTGCGCTGCCGCAGCATTTCTTTGATCAGATCATCAGTCAGAACCAGCTTGGCGTCGCTCAGCCAGTCAAATTTCAGACCAATGGTCACGGTCTCGCCCTGATCGTTAATATTGATCAGAACCTCATCTTCTTCAGTGCCTGCCAGCTCACCCTTGAAACGGCGGCGGCCACCGACCAGCTCTTCGGTCTCCAGCTTGGCCTCGTAGCCTTCGAACATGTCAAAGTCCTTCAGCCGGGTCAGCGGCCGGTCGATACCCGGGCTCGAAACTTCCAGTGCATAGGCGTCAATGATCGGATCTTCGACGTCCAACGTCGCACTGACCGCGTTCGAGATCGCAGCACAATCGTCCACTTCAATGCCGCCATCAGGCTTATCGGCCATGATCTGCAGCGTCGTCGCCTTACCAGACATCAGCCGGATTCGCACCAGCTCGTAACCCAGATCCTCGATCACCGGGGTGACGATCTCGGCCAGGCGCCTGTCGATGGCAGCTTTGGCAATCAGGTCGTTGGTCATCAGACCTCCACTTGGAGCGTGCAGACAAAGGCCTGCAAACACAAAAAAACGGGCGCGCGGCCCGTCGAAATTCCCGGTGGAGCCTTGAGCCAGAGGTTCAACGCGCCGCTGTTGTCAAAGGCATATAGGCGGGATTGGGGAAAACTGCAAGGCTTGTGTTGTGCAGAGCCTCCCGGTGGCCTTACAGCCGCCACCACCGTTCTGCAATGCGGCCATCGTCCAGTGGTGCGCGCTGGCCCACCTTTCGTGGAATACCGACATCGTGTCGTGCCGCCAAAGCCATGTCTTTGGAGGACGGATGATACAGAAACTCACCGCGCTTCAGCAGGCCGCGCGGTTCCGGCAGGGCCGCCACATCGACATAACCGTCGCGCAGAGCCTCAGCACGGACCAAAGCATCCGGAATCACGATGATTTCCACCGTGTCTGCCCAGCCCGCTGTGCTGCCTTTATAATGCCCTGCCACTTTGGACGCGCGGAAGTGGCGGTCTTCTTGAGCACGTTCAACGCGGTAGCAGCCGGTTCCAACCGCTTCATCAAGCGCGGCAGGCATTTCTCCGCCCGGAGCTATATAGTGATCAGCACTGGCCAGCAAATATGGCAGATGCGGATTGGGCTGTGCCAGTTCCAGCAGCAATTGATGACCGCCTAACGCGGTAACAGCCCGTAGGTCTGCACCGGTTACGCCCAGCGCATCAAGCGAGGCCGCGGCATCTTCCGCTGTCAACTGTATGCCATCGTGGAAAGTGACATCTTCTCGCAGATCAAGGGTCCAGGCGCGTGCATCCGGCGCGGATTGCCAGCTGGTTGCAAGCTCGCCGCGCAGGAGCCCGTCAGGCGCGATTTCAGTCAGCGTTTCATAGACCGCGCCGCGGGCGGCCTGCTCCAGCATGCCGCCCTCACGCGGAACCGCCAGGCGCAGCACGCCGCCAGCCTTGGGTGACGCATGAACCGAACCGCCAGCCGCCGCCAGCAAGGCAGCAGCAGCACCAGAGGTGAACAGCGCGCGGCGGTCGATGCGCGTCATGGCACAAGCTCTCCTGCAATCCGGTCCATCGCCCGGACCAGTTCTGCGCTGATTCCCGGCTCGGACAGAGCATGGCCGGCATTGCGCACCATCTTCAACTCCGCATTTGGCCACAGCTCGTTCAGGCGCCAGGCGGAGGACGGCGGGCAGATCATGTCATAACGTCCCTGTACGATCACACCGGGAATATGTGAAATCCGCCCCATGCTGGCGAGAATTTGGCCGTCGTAGTCAAGGAAACCGCCGTTGCTGAAATAGTGGTTTTCCAGCCGGGCAAACGCGCGCGCATAATCGCCGGGGCTTTCACCGCACTGACCGTTTGAATGGACGGAGGCCAAGGCGTTCTCCCAAGCGGACCAGGCCCGGCCATAGCGCACTTCTTCCTCCAGATTGCCCGAGAATAAGCGCTTTTTGTATGCCGCAATCATGTCGCCGCGCTCTGCGTCCGGAATCAGCGAGACAAACTTAGCCCAGGTCTCTGGCCAGAATTTTCCCGCTCCGCCGCCATAGAACCAGTCCAGCTCCGCCTTGGTCATCAGAAAGACACCGCGCAGGATGACTTGCTGCACCCGGTCCGGATGGGTCTGGGCATAGATCAGCGCAAGGGTTGCCCCCCAACTGCCGCCGAACAGGATCCAAGCGTCAATTCCCAGCTGGGTTCGAATCAACTCCATATCGGCAACTAGATGCCATGTGGTGTTGTTCTCGCAGGAAGCATAGGGGCGCGAGCGGCCGCATCCGCGCTGGTCGAACAGGATGATTCGAAAGACATGCGGATCAAAATAGCGCCGCATCGCCGGGCTGCTGCCCCCGCCGGGCCCGCCATGACAAACGATCACCGGAATTCCATTCGGATTGCCGCTTTGTTCCGCATAGATGCGGTGGCCCTGGCCTGCGTCGATCATACGCTGGTCAAAAGGCTCAACCGGCGGGTAAAGATAATGCACAGCGCGCTTTTGATCCGGGTATCTATCCATTACTGACCTTAGTGAAACGTCACACTACAAAAGAGCACACGGAGACAGGAATGCAAGCGCCTCAATCCACGGTCGACCCTGCGGAAATCGCCAAATTCGAGGCGATGGCGGCAGAGTGGTGGGATCCGAACGGCAAGTTCAAGCCACTGCATATGCTGAACCCGTGCAGACTCGACTACATAACCAGCCAGATCGCCGGCGAGTTTGGCCGCGACCTGACGTCACAGCGCCCTTTCGAAGGGCTGCGGCTATTGGACATTGGCTGCGGTGGCGGGCTGCTGAGCGAACCCATGGCAAGGCTGGGAGCGAAAGTGGTTGGCGCAGATGCCGCTGAAGGCAACCTGCCAGTCGCCCGCATTCATGCAGAGCAATCCGGACTGGAAATCGATTACCTCCACACCACCGCCGAAGCGCTAGCCGAAGCCGGCGAGCAATTCGACGTGGTACTGAATATGGAAGTTGTCGAGCATGTTGCCGATCCGCTCAGCTACCTGACCGCCACGCAGAAACTTCTGAAACCTGGCGGTTTGGAAATCTGCTCGACCATCAACCGAAACCCCAAGAGTTTCGCCATGGCAATTGTCGGAGCCGAAGTAATCATGCGCTGGCTGCCGCGCGGCACCCATGAATGGTCCAAATTCATCACTCCCGACGAACTGTTCGAATTGTTGCACAAGGCCGGGCTGAAGCCGGTAGACCGCAAGGGGTTCGTATTCAACCCAATAACCTGGAATTGGTCAATTTCTGAGCGGGACTTGTCGGTGAACTATGTAACCGCCAGCGTAAAGCCTGATTGAAGAATCAGCCTGAATTTCCGTTGATACTGCCATCTATCCGAAAGGATAGGTGGTAATCCCTATGCGCACTTTTTCGCTTATCCACTGCTTGTTATCGTCAGATTGCGGAATTGGAATATTTCGCTTCGCTACAGGGGTGCAAGCTCCTGAATCGAGTGAATGCTTGCCACTGCAATGATGGTGGGTCCGCCCAAAGGTTACCGGAACCGCCACTCACGGACTGATGGGGACTGATGGGGAGGAAAGGCGCCTGCTAGCGGGCGTCTTTCTTTTTACTTTAAGGTCAAAATGTTTAGGAGGACGGCTATTTCGCTCAGCCGCTCTCTTCCAGTTTACCGCGAAGCTCACGCAGAATTGGCAGCGTGGCGCGGACCCGGTCGCTGCCCAGCTCCCCCACCACTTCCGAAATCACAGGAATGATACCCGCCAGGGCTGCATCCCGGGCTTGTTTTCCTGCTGGGCTGATAGCAACCATCTTTCGCCGCGCGTCATCCCAGTCGGGGCGGACGTGGATATAGCCTGCCACTTCCAGCTTGTTCAAGGTGTTGGTCATTGCGCCGCGTGTCACGTGAAACGCTTTGGCCAGCTGTGCAGGCGACCGTTCCAGCCCGGCTCGGGCCAGATGGTTCAACACAGAGAAATGCGACAGCTCCATCCCCTTGGGCAGCACTTTGCTGAGGCGTGACCGGGCCAGCTGGTCAGCCATCAAAATTTCGCTGAACAGCGATACTGCCAGGGAATGGGTTTCGTCCATCAGGGTCCGTCGAACTCCCGGTCATGAGTTAAAGAAGGCACACGCTTGCGCGCTTCTGCCACTTTTTCCATGTCGAGATCAACGTAAGTCACGCCTGGTTCCTGACCTGCATCCGCCAGAATTTCACCCCATGGAGCAACTGCCAGTGAATGGCCAAAGGTCTTGCGGCTCGGCCCCCTGGAGGCCGGGTGCTTGCCGGTTTGTGCGGGCGCCAACACAAAACAGCCGGTTTCTATGGCACGGGCGCGCAACAGAGAATGCCAATGCGCAGCTCCAGTCACATAGGAAAAGGCGGCGGGAGCAGTGACAATCTGTGCTCCTCCCTTGGCCAAAGCGCGATGCAGATGCGGGAAGCGCACATCATAACAGATGGTCATGCCAATTTTGGCAAAAGGCGTTTCCGCCACCACTGCCTTGGTTCCAGGACGGTATCCATCTGACTCGCGATACGTTTCTTCTGGGGTGACCTCCACATCGAACATGTGAATCTTATCGTAACGCCCCTTGATTTCGCCCTCCGGCGAAATCAGGAACTGGCGGTTGGCAAAACGGCCGTCATCGTCATGTGTCTTGATTCCCAGCGATCCGAGCAGCAACCACACGCCATGCCTAGCCGCTTCTTCCTGCAAGGCCGCCAGAGTTGGATCATCCTCCTCGTGGCACAGCACACCATTCTGATGCGTCCGGCTGCCTGACAGGCAGTTAGTAACTTCTGGCGTCAGTACAAAGCCCGCCCCGCCGCGCACAGCTTCCGCCATCAATGCCTTCACCGTTTCCAGATTTTCAGCCGGAATATCAGTAGATGTCATCTGAAGCAGAGCAGCGCGCATATAATTTCTCCGGTTTTAAGCCGCCAGCAACGGGTCAAGTTTACCCGCTTGCTCAAGAGCATAAAGGTCGTCACAACCGCCGACGTGCGTGTCGCCGATAAAGATCTGCGGCACGGTGCGGCCGCCATTGGCACGCTGGATCATCTCTGCCTTGCGTCCCGGCTGCGCCAGCACATTGATTTCCGAAAAGGTAACACCTTTCTGGTTCAGCAGCCGCTTGGCCGCATGGCAGAAGCCGCAGAGCGGAGAGGTGTAGATTTCAACCGGTTTCATTCAGGACCCCATGTTCAGGTTTCGAAGGTTGTGGAGGAATTGGGCATTCATTGCAACAATTGCCAGTGGCCAACCCATGGCCTCACGCTTGCGTGACCCGGGCCAGCACCGCCACCCGCACCTCTGCCGCCCCCGCCTGCAAACAGGCATCGCTGCACGCGCTGAGAGTGGCTCCAGAGGTCATCACATCGTCTACAATCAGCACAATCCGTCCTTTGACCCTTTCTTTCCGGTCTTGCGGTACACCCACGGCTGATCCCAAGAGCCGGTAACGCTGGTCCCGGGTTTTCCCCTCCAGTGCAGGTGTACGCCGGATGCGCCGCAACAAATCAGGACAGTGATGCAAGTTCTTTCTGCGCGCCAATGCATCAGCCAGCAGGGCGGATTGGTTGTACTTTCGCTTCAGCAGCCGGGTCCAATGCAGTGGCACCGGGCAAATCAATGGATCCCCCTCCAGCAAAGGTTCTGCCGCCCGTTGCAGCCAGTTAGCAGCCGGAACGGCAATTTCCGTGCGGTCACCATGTTTTAGGGCTAACACCAGTTTGCGTCCCTGCCCCTCATAGAGCAAAGCAGACCGCCCTTGGCTCCAGGGCCGCGGATGGCGCAGGCAACTGTCGCACTCCAGGCGGAACCCGTCCGCTTCGCCTGGCAGCGGAGCGCCGCAGCCTTCACAAACCGTTCCACTGATGAAATACATATCTGCCCAGCAATTTGCACACAGCCCGAAGTCACTGCCAACCAGCCCGCCGCAACCCAGGCACTGGGACGGATAAATCAGCGAAACAGCAGTTTGAATCCAAGCCGGCAGCATCTAAATAGCACCCATGACACAAGCACCCATGCAGCTTTTCGACCGCCGCGCCCTGAACGCCCGCCGATCACGACGGCGGCCGGACGCCCTGTTCCTGCACCAGATGGCACGGGACGAAGCTGAGGATCGCCTGGGCTTGGTTAACAGAACCTTTACAGCACCGGCAGTGGTTTGCCCTTTCCCCGAAGTCTGGGAAGGTTTTCATCCACAAGCAAAGGTCGTTGCAGACGAGGATGTCCTCGACCTGAAGGAAGGCACGCATGATGTGGTGATCCACGCCATGTGCCTTCATTGGTCCAATGATCCTGTCGGGCAACTAATCCAATGCCGCCGCGCTTTGAAGGAAGACGGGCTGCTTCTGGTCATCCTGCTGGGCGGGCAGACCCTGCACGAACTGCGTGTTGCTATGGCCGAAGCCGAGACCGTTGTTCTGGGCGGTCTTTCGCCACGCATTGCGCCGATGGGCGAGATCCGCGATCTGGGCGGCCTGCTGCAACGTGCGGGTTTCGCCCTGCCGGTTGCTGATTTGGTGCCGCTGACAGCCGAATACCGCGACCTGACCCACCTGGTCCACGACCTGCGCGGTATGGGAGAGACCAACACGCTCGCCCAACGCTTGAAACGTACTCCTCCGCGCGGCCTCTTCCACCTCGCCGATCACATCTACCGGGAGCATTTCGCCAACGCCGAAGGCCGCCTGCCCGCGACGTTCGAACTTGTCTGCCTGACCGGCTGGTCGCCATCGGACAACCAGCAGAAACCCCTGCGCCCTGGTTCAGCCCAGATGCGTCTGGCCGACGCGCTCAAGGTGCCTGAATCAAAGCTCTAGCCTTGATTGGACAAAGCTATTGCTGCGCCAATGTGATCCAATTGGCCTTCCGCGCGTAAACACAGTAGTTATCCGCCAACAAAAATCTCAGCCGCACAGGACCTGCCCATGCTGGACGCCGCCCGGACCGCCAAATGCCCTGCCCACGCCCCAGCCGATCACCCCAGGATCCCGGCAGAAAAAGTCGGCATCCTGCTGGCCAACCTCGGCACTCCGGATGATTACTCCTACTGGCCAATGCGCCGGTATCTGAGTGAGTTCCTGTCTGACAAGCGGGTCATCGACTATCCGTCATGGAAATGGCAGCCGCTTTTGCAGCTAATCATCCTGACCAAACGTCCGTTCTCTTCCGGTGCGGCCTATAAATCGATCTGGAATCACGACACGGGCGAAAGCCCTCTGATGACCATCACCAAGGACCAGACCACCAAGATGGCGGAGGTGATGAAGGCGCGTTACGGCGATCAGGTTATGGTCGATTTCTGCATGCGCTACGGCAATCCCTCCACCAAGTCCAAGGTGCGGCAGATGGTTGAGGCAGGCTGTCAGAAGATCCTGTTTGTCCCGCTCTATCCGCAATATGCTGGCGCGACCTCCGGCACCGCAAACGATCAGTTTTTCCGTGCTTTGATGGAGGAACCTTGGCAGCCTGCCGCGCGCACGATCGCTCCCTATTTCGATCAGCCCGCCTATATCGATGCTTTGGCGCGCTCGGTGGAAGAAGCATATGCCAAAGCCGGGAAACGCCCGGATATTCT
Organism: Leisingera sp. ANG-DT; assembly: GCF_000813785.1. Classification (NCBI taxonomy): domain Bacteria; kingdom Pseudomonadati; phylum Pseudomonadota; class Alphaproteobacteria; order Rhodobacterales; family Roseobacteraceae; genus Leisingera; species Leisingera sp. ANG-DT. Next base: position 457,170 of record NZ_JWLE01000005.1, on the reverse strand, counting down.
GGTAGTTTCCTATCACGGGATGCCAAAGCGGTATCTGATGCAGGGGGACCCGTATCACTGCCAGTGCCAGAAAACGACTCGGTTGCTGAAGGAGCGGCTTGGGTGGGACGACACCCAAATCACCAGCACTTTCCAGTCCGTTTTCGGACCCGAGGAATGGCTTAAACCCTACACAGTGGACCACGTCGCCACGCTTGCCAAGGAAGGCAAGAAGAGCATCGCAGTAATTGCACCGGCCTTCTCTGCGGACTGCATCGAGACACTGGAAGAAATCAACGAAGAGATCCGCGAGAGCTTTGAGCACGCTGGCGGGCAAGACTTCCTCTATATCCCCTGCCTCAATGACGATGACGATCACGTTGCGGCACTGGCAGATGTGATTGAGGAAAACCTGAAAGGCTGGCTGGACTAACCGTCCGCCTCAGTCCAAAAAGTATCCAATATTCAATTTCCGGCCCAACCGGAAAACTGGGAGATATTGGATGACGCTTGCGCATTGGGCCAAAGCCCTCCGGGAGCACTGGGGCATTGAGGCGGAACTGACCCGCCTGGACGGGGAATACGACCTGAACTTCCTGGCCACGGGGCAGGATGGCCAAGGCTATATCCTCAAGGCCATGCGCCCCGGCTGCGAAGAATGGCTGGTTGATATGCAAGTGAAGGCGCTTGAGCATATCCAGGAATGCCAGCCAGACCTGCCCTGCCCGCGGGTCATTGCCTCTCTTTCCCGGCGATCCCTGCTAACCCTTCCGGATGAAGATGGGCAGAACCGGCTGGTCTGGCTGCTGAACAAGTTGCCGGGGCGCTGCTATGCCAAGGCGGAGCCCAAAAGCGATATGCTGATCCATGAAATCGGCCAGACGCTGGGCGGCACTGCAAAAGCTTTGACGGACTTCCACCATGAAGGCTTGGAACGCAACTTCAAGTGGGACCTGATGCGCGCCGGCTGGATTACAGCTCAGCTCTCCTGCATCAAAGACCCCGCGCGCCATGCAATTCTTGAAGAAATATCCGCAGAATTTTCAAAGTTAGAGCCTGCTTTGGCAGAGTTATCCAAGCAAGCCATCCACAATGACGCCAATGACTACAACATCATGGTAGCAGGCGAATTGAACGAACCGCGGCGGGTATCCGGCCTGATCGACCTTGGCGACATGTGCGCGGCGCCGCGCATCTGCGATCTGGCAATTGCCGCGGCCTACATCGTATTGGATCACCCGGCACCGGAGGCCGCTCTTGCGTCACTGGTCGCGGGTTACCACGAGGCCTATCCGCTGACCACCGCCGAGGTCGACATGGTCTGGAAGCTGCTTCGGATGCGGCTGGCGGTAAGCGTGGTGAACTCCACTCTCATGGCCGCGGAAAACCCGGATGATCCTTATGTGACAGTTTCCCAAGCGCCAGCCTGGCGGTTTCTGGAGAGCAATACGCTACATGGCGGGTTGCTGAATGCCCGGCTGCGCGCTGCCTGCGGCCTGCCGGTGGTTGAGGGTGCGGACCGTGTGGTGGCCTGGCTCAAGCAGGAAAACGGAAGTTTCGCCCCGCTGATGGGGGAAGACTTGGCAGATGCGCCGATGGGGACGCTGTCAGTTGAAGAGTCTACCTGGCCGCAAAACCCTTTCCACTTGCCCTTCGAAGAGGCCGCCAAGGTCGGCGAAGAGTTTGAGGATAATGGACGCATCTGGCTAGGCTACTACCACGAGCCGCGGCTTATTTATACGGACCCAGCCTTCCGCAAAGGTCCGTGGAAAGCCAGCAACCGCCGGACGGTGCATCTGGCGGTGGACGCTTTTGCTCCGGCAGGCAAGGCGATGTTCGCGCCGTTACGCGGCACAGTGTTTGTTGCTGAGTACCGCAAGGGGCATCTGGATTATGGTGGGGTGATCATCCTGAGGCATGAAACGCCCGACGGCGATTCGTTCTATACCCTTTATGGCCATCTGGACCCCGAATTCTTGACTCGTTTGAAATCTGGCGATGTCGTCGAGAAAGGTGAAGAATTTTGCCGCCTTGGCGACCCCAGCCAAAACGGCGGCTGGGCGCCGCATGTCCATTTCCAACTGGCCTTGACCACTGAAGGAATCGAAGCCGACTGGCCCGGTGTCGGTGATCCGGACGAAATGTACCTGTGGCGCGCGCTTTGCCCGAACCCGGCTGCGCTGCTTAATCTGCCGGAAGAAAAGGTTCTTTTTCAGCCTACCAGCAAGGAAGAAGTTCTATCAGAACGCCGCTCACATTTCGGCGGCAACCTGAGCCTGACATACAAAGACCCCGTCATGCTAGTGCGCGGCTGGAAGCACCATCTGTTTGACGAATGGGGGCGACCGTATCTGGATGCTTACAACAACGTGCCGCATGTAGGCCACGCCCATCCCCGCATCCAGGCAGTTGCCGCCGACCAGTTGAAGCGGATGAACTCAAACACACGCTATCTGCACCCCGCCCAGACGGCCTTTGCCAAAAAAGTTCTGTCCAAGCTGCCGGATCAATTCGAGGTCTGTTTCTTCGTAAACTCCGGGACAGAGGCGAACGAGCTAGCCCTGCGCTTGGCCCGCGCGCATACCGGCGCCAAGGGTATGGTGACGCCGGATCACGGCTATCATGGCAACACCACCGGTGCGATCAGCATTTCAGCCTACAAATTCAACAAACCCGGGGGAACCGGTCAGGCAGACTGGGTAGAACTTGTTGAAGTTGCCGATGACTACCGCGGCTCCTTCCGCCGGGATGACCTGGACCGGGCGAAAAAATACGCCGGCCTCATAGATCCAGCGATCGCACGCCTCCAGGAGAGAGGGCACGGCGTTGCCGGCTTCATCGCAGAGACCTTTCCGTCAGTCGGTGGCCAAATCATTCCTCCCAAGGGGTATTTGGGTGCGGTTTATCAGAAGATTCGCGCTGCAGGCGGTGTCTGCATTGCCGATGAGGTGCAAACCGGATTGGGCAGACTCGGCGACTTCTACTTCGGGTTTGAACATCAAGGTGCCCTGCCTGATATCGTTGTGTTGGGCAAACCAATCGGCAACGGCCATCCCTTGGGCGTGCTTGTCACCACAAAAGAAGTTGCCGAAAGCTTCGACAACGGGATCGAGTTTTTCTCTACTTTTGGCGGTTCCACACTCTCTTGCCGGATTGGCAAAGAAGTTCTGGATATCGTTGATGACGAGGGACTTCAGGAAAACGCCCGTATCCAAGGCAAGCGGCTGTTTGAAGGCCTGAAGGAACTGGAACAGAAATATGCCTGCGTAGGTGACGTCCGTGGTATGGGGTTGTTTCTTGGGCTGGAACTTATCAATCTGGATGGCTCACAAGCCACAGAGATCTGCTCCTACGTTAAAAACCGGATGCGGGATCACCGCATCCTTATCGGCAGTGAAGGCCCCAAGGACAATACTCTGAAGATCCGGCCGCCAATGACTATTGATTCTGACGATACAGACATGATCGTCAAAATCTTGGATAACATTTTGCAGGAGGTGGAAGCGGTCTGACAGTCCCTCCGGCAATTCCTTCGGGCAACGAAAAAAGGCGGCGGGTTGCCCCACCGCCTTTTCTGTAACTGTGTATCGAAATTAGCTCGATGCAACAGCTGCGCCGACCAGAACCAGCAGCAGCAGCGGCAGCAGGATGCCGCTGGAAGAACCCTGAGCTTCTTCCACGATGACCGGCGGTTCAACAACCGGCTCGGACAGGTTGCCAGCGGTGGCAGTGGAAGCAGCAGCGGTCAGCGCAGCAGCGATAACGAGTTTTTTCATGTTAACCTCCAGAATTTGCGCGGATCAAACATCTGAACCGCGCACCCAAGACTTACCTCGTATTTTTTTCTAACCAGCAAAAACGCGGGATTGCAATTGCTTGTTATAGTTAACAGCTTAGCGCCCCGCTGCGTGTCGTCAAATTAGCAACACCTGAGTGCCGACTTTCGCCAAGCCGAACAGTTCGGCGATATGCTCATTGTAAAGGCCAATGCATCCGTTCGACGATTTGCGTCCGATTTTGCGCGTATCGTGGGTTCCGTGGATCCGGTAGTACTTCCAGCCCAGGTACAAAGCATGAGTGCCCAGCGGGTTATCCGGCCCCGGTGGAATATAGGCCGGCCATTCCGGGTTGCGCTTGCGCATATTGGGTGTTGGTGCCCAGCTAGGCCCCTCCACCTTGCGCACAACCTGCGTGCGGCCGCGGCGGGTCAGATCGTCTGACAGCGGCACGGAAGACGGGAACAGCTTGTAGGTGCCTTCATCTGGTGACCAATAGTGCAGCGCACGGCTGTCTATATCGACAAGTATCGCCCCATTGCGCAGGTTATCAAAATAGGGCCGCCAGGATTTAGCACGGAAAGCTGAGATATTGCGCTGAACCGGCGGCTCTGGCTCTGGCGGCGGGCGCAGGGGATCAAATGCCTGCTCCGCGGTATCGCCAGCCTCCTGCGCAAGCGCGGAGGAGGATATCAAAGCAGCACTGCCAGCAAGAAACTGCCTTCGGCTGAATATTTCAAAAGGTTTTCGGGGCATCACTTCTACCAACTTGCGCATTGAGGATCCAAGATTGAAGCATTTTATGGCCGGAAAGCCGCAGTCGCAAATCAATCCGGAAGCTTAGTCTGCATAATTCTGCCGGCCCGTTTGCACAGCTGCCACAGGAAGGATACATGCTTCAGCAACTGATGGAGCGAGAGAGCATTATGAATCGCGTTTTTCTGCTGATGGCAGCTGCAATTCTCACGGTGGCAGCCGCCTGTACCCCGTCATCGGAATCCGGCGGATCCTACCGCATCAGGAATGCGGACAAAGTGCAACTGCGGATGCTCGACTCGGTGAATGCACTGCGCCAGGCTTCAGGCGCTCAAAACGTGCAACTGAACGCTGAACTGACTGCCGCCGCAGCCACCCATTCCCGTGACATGTCGGTGCAGAACCGTCCTTGGCATTTCGGTTCAGACGGATCGTCGCCGCTGGACCGGGTTGCCCGTGCTGGCTACACGGGCACACTGCTGGGTGAAAACATATCCGAAACCTACGAGAATGAGCAGCAGACCCTGACTGCCTGGCTGGAAAGACCGGCCACTCGTGCAGTGATACTGGATCCCAAGGCCGTGAACATGGGCTTTTCTTGGTTCCAGGAGCCGAACGGCAAGATCTGGTGGACATTGGTTATGGCGAACTAAGCCACTACGCCGTGCTTTAGCGCAGCGTTTCGCTTGAAAACTGCACGAAAGGGAAAGGTCCGGCGCAACCGCAGCGGACCTTCACTTCTCATCATTGGCTCCGATCAGGGCCGCAGTGCGATAGTGGTGCCATCCTGTACCATCGCGTAAATCTCTTCGATTTCTTCATTGGTTACAGCGATGCAGCCAGCAGTCCAGTCGTCAACCCTGGCCGCTCGCTTGCGTTCCTTCGGGTTGTTCGGCTGCCCATGGATGAATATCTCTCCGCCAGGCCGCTTGCCATTGGCCTGCGCATGAGCGCGGTCTTGGTTGTTGGGATATGAGATGCCAACCGACAGATGGTACCGGCTGTTCGGGTTGCGCCGGTTGATCAAATAAGTGCCTTCCGGCGTCTTGCCATCACCCTCAAACTGCTTCGGCCCAAGCGGTGCAAAACCCAAATCGACCTTATATTCCCGCAGGATTTCGTCGTTGTTCATCAAGTACAGCTTGCGCGCACCTTTATTGATCACGATCGATGTGACTTGTGGACCGTTATAAGTCTTGAATCTGCTTACTGCTCCGCCTGTGGTGCTGCAGCCAGCCAGCGCAAGGCTTGCGGCGGCACCAATGCCAAATGCCCTTCTGTTCATTGTCCCAGCCTGTATTTTTCTTTTGCCTCTATTCAGGCTTTAGCGCGAAATTGCTGTTAAGGAAATTCACAATTTCCTGTCCTGGACCGTCTGACTGGACAGTTTTTGCTCGATCGCTTCCAGCCGGCTCAGCACCTCGTCCCGGTAAGCATCTGTGCGCTCACCTTCTTCTTCGCCGTGGGCATCCTGCATAGAGTTCACGATCAGGCCAACCAACAGGTTCACCACGGCAAAGGTCGTCACCATGATGAAAGGCACAAAGAATGCCCAGGCATGCGGATGCACTTCCATAACCGGACGCACAATGCCCATGGACCAGCTTTCAAGTGTCATGATCTGGAACAGCGAGTAGGCGCTGAGGCCAAGGTTCCCGAACCATTCCGGGAAGTCCTGGCCGAACAGCTTGGTCGCAATAACTGAGCCGATATAGAAGATGATCGCCATCAGCAAAAAGACCGAGCCCATCCCCGGCAGGGCGGTGATGAACCCTTCGACCACTCGGCGCAGCCGCGGCGCGACGGAGATCACCCTCAGCACACGCAGGATACGTAAAGCCCGCAGTACCGACAGGCCTTGTGTACCTGGCGCCAACGCAATGCCGACAATTGCGAAGTCAAACACATTCCATCCGCTCAGGAAGAACCGCAGCCGGCGCACCAAAAGCTTTGCCAGAATTTCAACGACAAAGATTGTCAGGCAAACTTTGTCAATCAGATGAATCAGCCCGCCAGCCTTTTCCATAACCGACGGAGCGGTTTCCAACCCAAGAGTAACGGCATTGACCAAAATGACAGCGGTTATGAAGCGGCCAAAGCGGCTGCTGTCCAGAATGGCTTCCATGCGTCGGGTCGGTGTCATCACTTGAATATCCGTCATTTCAGTCTTTCAGGGTAAACCTTGCGGCCAGCTCGGTATGGGCTGACCAGCGAAACTGGTCAACAACTTGAACCCAGTTCAAATCGTAGCCTGCTGAAACCAGTGTCTTGGCATCACGGGCAAAGCTAACCGGATTGCAGGATACATAAGCAATCAACGGCGTGCGCGCCTTAGTCAGTTGCGCTACCTGCGCTTCGGCACCGGCTCGAGGCGGATCAATCACCGCGGCGTCAAATACGGCACCAAAGGGGTTGAGGTCCTCTGGCAGCAAGGGATTACGAAACAGGTCGCGAGCTTCAGTACTGATTTTCTTCAGCCCTTTCCCCGCCCGCCAGCCCGCATCCAAGGCCTTTACCATATCCCGCTCGCCCTCAACCGCATGAACTTCTGCCGTTTGCGCAATCGGGAGAGAGAAGGTCCCGCAGCCGGCAAACAGGTCCACAACCCGCTTGGCGTCCTTGATGATTTCCAGAACCGCTGCCAGCAAAGCAGCTTCCCCTTCACGCGTTGCCTGCAGGAATGCGCCCGGCGGCGGGCAGACCAGTGCCGGGCCAAAGGGCTGCACGGGCGGCTGCTCCATCGCCACCGGCTCGTCATCCCAGGTCAGTCGCGCAATCCGGTGCTTTTCAGCCAGCTGCGCCAGTCCGATCCGCAGTGGGCCATCCAGCGGCTTGCCATTGCGAACCAGCATGTCGAGTCCCGCATCAGACGTAGTAACTGTCACAGCCAGCGGCGTCTTGCGGCTGGCTCCTGCAAGTGCCAATGCTTCTGCTACAGGAATGGCGGCCAGCAATTCAGGCTCCAGCAGCTGGCAATCCGGAATTTCCGTGATCACGTCTGATGCCTGGCCATAAAAACCGGCCATCGCCCCTTTTTTGGTCCGCCGTACCGACAAGGTGGCTCGACGGCGGGATCTGGGCGGTGATGTGTGTATAGGCCGGAAATCCGTCTCCAGACCTTGTGCTGACAGTGCATTGCGCACCACATCCGTTTTCCACTCTGCCACAAACGCATCGCTGGCGTGCTGCAGCTGGCATCCGCCGCAGGCCTTGTAATGTCGGCAGGGCGGTTGCACACGGTGTTCGGAAGGCGTTTCGATGCGGATATGTGTCAAACGGCTGCCATTGGCAATACCGCTGACTACCTCGCCCGGCAGTGTCCGAGGGGCAAACAATGGACCATCGGCCACACCATCACCCTGATGGCCCAGCCGGCTGATCGTTGCTTTGGTTCTGGCTGTGTCAGTCATGCGCGCTCATTACCCCGGCAATCCAGCCAGCAAAAGCAAAATGCGCTGGGAAGTTTATTCAGCTGCCGCTGTCCGCTCATCATCGGTGCAGATAAACCCGCCGGACTGGTGCGCCCAGAACGAGGCATAAAGACCACCCTTGGCCAGCAACTCTTGATGGCTGCCGCTTTCGGCGATCCGACCCTTGTCCATCACGACAATCCGGTCCATTTCGCTCAGCGTTGACAACCGGTGCGCAATGGCCAGAACCGTCTTGCCCTCCATGACCCGGTGCAGCGCAGCCTGTATTGAAACTTCAACCTCGGAATCCAGGGCCGAGGTCGCCTCATCCAGAACCAGGATCGGTGCGTCCTTGAGGATGGCGCGGGCCAGGGCAATCCGCTGCCGCTGCCCGCCAGAGAGTTTCACCCCGCGTTCGCCAAGATATGCATCATAGCCCGTACGGCCCTGACCATCTTCCAGTTCCGTGATGAACTCATGCGCTTCAGCCTTCTTGGCCGCGGCAATCAGATCTTCCTCAGACGCATCCGGCCGCCCATACAGGATATTTTCACGCGCAGACCGGTTGAACATTGCAGTCTCCTGCGTGACCATGCCGATCTGACTGCGCAAGGAATTTTGGGTAACCTCCGAGATCTCTTGCCCGTCGACAAAAATACGCCCGTTTTCTTCCTCATAGAGCCTGAGAAGAAGCGAAACGAGTGTCGACTTCCCAGCACCGGAAGCCCCGACAATGCCTAGTTTCTCCCCCGGATGAATGTGCAGGCTGATCCCCTGCACCCCGCCCACATCGCGGCCATAGGCGAATTCCACCTGATCAAAAACAATCCCGCCCTCTCGCACTTCCAGCGGTTTGGCTCCGGGCGCATCTTCCACCCTGTCGCGGACGGACAAAGTCTTCATGCCGTTTTCGATCTCTCCAATGTTGGAGTAGATCGCCATCAGCGTGAAGCTCACCCAGCCAGTCATCTGTGCAATCCGTATCGAAACCGCACCCGCAGCCACAATGTCGCCCTCGGTCGCGTTCCCCGACTGCCACAGGTGCAAGGTTGCTCCGATCAGCAGCACCGGCAGAATGCCTGCAAGGCACATCAGAAAGAACCGGAAGCTGGCAGAGAGATAGCCGAAGTGCAGCGATTTTTCACGAAACTCGACCATTGCATCCTGTGCAGTCCGTTCCTCATGGTCAGCATGGGCAAACAGCTTCACCGTCTTGATGTTGGTGATCGAATCGACGACCTGGCCGGTTACCATCGCCCGCGCCCCGGCCCGCTTTCCTGACCTCTTGCGGATTCTTGGCAGGAACCAGCGGATCAATGCGAAGTATCCCACCAGCCAAATCAGAAACACCCCAGTGATGCGCCAATCAATAGACCCTAACAAGGCCAAAGAGCCCGCAAGAGAGGCCAGCGCAAAGGCCACAACATTGATCACCTCAGTGGTCACGGAGGTCACGGCATTTGCCGTTTGCATCTGTTTCTGCGCTATCCGGCCTGCAAAATCATCGTCAAAGAACCGCACCGACTGGCCCAATGTCCATCGATTCAGCCGCGACAGAACCAGCGGGTTCACGTTCGGCTGCACCACAATGGCGTTGGAGGCTGCGGACAGGCCGAACAGCACCGGACGCACAAGCAGGAAAAAGCCCAGCGCCAATGCGATCACTGCCACATTACCAGCCGAAAAGAACTGTTCCGGCCCGCTGGCGATGGCGGTGTCGATGACCATGCCCAGGATAAAGGCGGTGCCCGCCTCCATCCCGCCTGCCAGTGCTGAAAAGGCCGCAGCCAGCAGCAGCATCGGCCAAGCGCCGGCCAGGCACCAGCGCAAGAAAGCTCCCAGCCGCTGCGGTGGCGGACCGTCTGCCGGGCGGAAGGCGTCGATCAGGTTGCCTATGGTCATTCTGCTGCCTCGATGTTCAGGAAGCCGCCGGACTGGCGCGCCCAAAGCTGTGCATAAAGCCCCTGCGCCTGCAATAGCGCCTCATGAGACCCTTCTTCAACTATACGGCCCTGATCCATCACCAGGATACGGTCCATCTGCGCGATGGTGGACAGCCGGTGTGCGATGGCGATCACCGTTTTGCCCTGCATCATGCCATACAGTGTCTCCTGAATCGCCGCTTCAACCTCTGAATCCAGTGCTGAGGTCGCCTCATCCAGAACCAGGATCGGCGCGTCCTTCAGGATCACCCGGGCCAGTGTCACCCGCTGACGCTGCCCACCGGACAGTTTGACGCCACGCTCGCCCACGTGGGCCTCATACCCCTTGCGCCCCTGCGGGTCCTCCAGATCCAGAATGAACTCATGCGCCTGCGCCTGTTTGGCAGCAGCTATCATCTGCTCCTCAGTGGCCTCCGGACGTCCGTACAGCAGGTTGTCCCGAACCGAGCGGTGCATCAGAGAGCTGTCCTGCTGCACCATGCCGATATGGCTGCGCAAGCTGTCCTGTGTCACACAGCGGATGTCCTGACCGTCGATCAGAATCTGTCCACTTTCGGCGTCGTAGAACCGCAAGAGCAGTTTGACCAGGGTTGATTTCCCGGCGCCGGAACGCCCGATCAGGCCTACCTTCTCCCCCGGCTGAATGACCAGGCTGATCCTGTCCAGCCCGCCAGCCTCACGCCCGTAGTGGTGCGAGAGGTTGCGCAACTCTATCTCCCCCTTTACCAGCTGCAGCGGCTCCGCATTGGCCGCATCCACCAGGTCGATCGGCTGCGCAATGGTCTCCATTCCCTCAGCCACAACACCCAGCTGCCGGAAAAAGGACGTCAGCGCCCACATGATCCAGCCGGTCATCGCATTCAGGCGCAGTGTCAGCGCCGTCGCTGCAGCAACCAGCCCAACCGAAGCAGAGCCTTGCATCCACAGCATCACGGCCCAGCCCACCACTCCGACAATCAGCAGCCCGTTCAGCGTAACCAGCGTGGCGTCCATGATGGTGAATATCCGCATCTCCGTCTGGAACGTCTTGCGGGTGTTCTCAATCGCATCGCGGGCATAGGTCAGTTCGCGGTTGTGATGGGCAAACATCTTGACCGAGTGGATGTTGGAATAGCTGTCGACCACCCGCCCTGTCACGGTCGAGCGTGCGTCGGAAGACGCTTGACTGGCCGGCCCGACCCGCTTGACCGTCCACAGTACCAAAACTGCGTAGAGGGCGAACCAAAGCGCCAGCGGCAGCATCAGCCGTATATCCGCGACCCACAGCAGAACTGCCGCGCCTACGAGATAGGCCAGCGAAAACGTGATTGCGTCAAATACCTGAAAGATCACCTCCCCCGCGGCAGGCGGGGTCTGCATGATCCGGTTGGCAATCCTCCCGGCAAAATCGTTCTCGAACCAGCCGACCGACTGGCGCAAAACATGCTTGTGCGCCCGCCAGCGGATCAGAGTGCCAAAATTCGGCAGAATCGCGTTGTTCAGCAGCGCGACATCCAGCAGCTGGATCAGCGGCCGCAGCAGCAGTATGAACAAGGCAACCAGGATAAGTTCAGTGCCATGCTCTTCCCACACTTCGGCCGGCGTGCCCGACATCAGGTCGACAATCCGGCCCATGTAGTAGATCAGCCCGACCTCAATCCCTGCGACCACAACCGACATCAGCGCAGTCAGGACAAAGATGGTTTTGAATGGCTTGGAATAGTCGCGCAAGAAAGGCCACAGCCGTGTCGGTGGCGTGTTGACTTCCGGGTAGGCGCAATAGGGGTCAATGAGATTTTCAAAATAGCGAAACATGCGGGTGCTCCAGGTGTTCGAGCAAATCGGAAAACAGATGCAGACTGCGGGTCGCCCAAGGCTCCCACGTCAAACGGGGCAAGGTCTCAGGCGTTAAAGAAACCAGATCCCGTAATACATCAGCATTCCTCCGTCATGTGGTGGCTGCCTCATGCGTACGCAAGATTTGCGGTTTTGTCACCCCCCAAGGTTGTGACGCTGCTGACATCCCTTGTCAGCGGAAGGAATTCAGCAGTTCCTCTCGGCTGAGGGAGAACCCCGACGCAATCCAATCCGCTTGCAGTTTTTTCAACGCTTTTCCCAGTGCCGGCCCCTTCAGTTCCGGCAGCAGATCCCGGGCCTTAACTGGAAACTCCGCGTCCACGCCTTGCGCGATATCAGTCTCTAAATTGGATGAAAGCGGCTGTTCCAGCAGCGCAGCACGCAACAGCAATGCGTCCAGCGCCATTTCTGCACCCAGCCTGAATCCCAGTTCCCCTGCCCCGGCAGTTCCAGCCGCTGCCGCACGGATTGCCACCAGATGCGAGGCCTGAGCCTTGCTCAGCCGAAGGGTCTCCTGCAAGCCATCGCCGCCCAGCGCGGCAAGGCGCCGGATGCCCGAGGCCGCCCTTCCGGCTTCCAGGTGAATCAGCGGCGCCAGCGCACGGTCATCGGCGCCAGGCAGAACCTGCGCCAGCACGCCTGCCTGCCGCATCGCCGCAACCGAAGGAGCAGGATCGGGAGCCGCCAGCAGCTTCAGCAGTTCCGCCCCAACCCGCTCCTTAGACAGCGAACCCAGTCCGTCCAAGTTGGCTGCAATCGCCGCTAGCGCGTCCGGATCGAAGCCCAAGGCATGATCGCCATACCAGGCGTGAAAGCGGAAGTAGCGCAGGCTGCGCAAGTAATCCTCCCGGATACGGTTTTCCGCGGTGCCGATAAAACGCACCCGGCGCCCAGCGATATCCGTCAGCCCGCCTAGAGGGTCGACGACTTCACCATCCGGGCGCGCATAAATCGCGTTCATTGTGAAATCGCGGCGGCGGGCATCCTCGGCAATATCGGTGGAAAATGCCACCACTGCCCGGCGGCCATCGGTCGCCACATCCTTGCGGAAAGTGGTGATTTCATGCGGGATGCCGTTCTTTACCAATGTCACTGTGCCATGGTCGATCCCGGTCGGCACTGCCTTGATCCCGGCACGAGCAGCCAGCTCCATCACCTGCTCCGGCTGCGAATCGGTGGCAATGTCCAGATCAGAAACCGGTTCACCCAGCAAGGCATTGCGCACGCAGCCGCCAACAAACAATACCTCCGCACCGTCTGCCGAAACAGCTTCGCAAACCGCCTGCGTAGCCGGGTCCTCCAGCCATGGCTGATCTAGCCGCATTCTCCCTCCATCCGTGCCGCGAGCCCGCGCAACATACGGGCGGTAGCGCCCCAAATGTAATAGGGACCATAGGGCACGGTATAGTACCGGCGGCGCGTGCCGCGCCAACGGCGGGATTCGATGATGTAGTTTTGCGGTTCCAAAACATGCGCCAGAGGAACTGAAAACACCTCTGCCACCTCGCCCGCCTCGGGACATTCGTCAAAACGGTCACGGATCAGCGCTACAACTGGTGTCACGGAGAAGCCAGTTACGGTTTCATGCTCCGGCAGGCAGCCGATGATCCGGGGCACGTCCTGCGGTAAGCCTATCTCTTCCCACGCCTCGCGCAGCGCCGCCGCACAGGCGTCCTTGTCGCCCGGATCCACTTTGCCGCCAGGAAAGGCGATCTGCCCCGGATGATGCTTCAGCGCCGAGGACCGTTTGGTCAGGATCAGCCGCGGAGCGCCCGAAGCAATGGAAACCGGAACCAGCACACCAGCCGGGCGCAGCTTGCGCCCCTCCGGCAGCACAGTGCCAGGGTTCAGGTCAAAATCGGAGGAGCCGCCGCCCTCACGGTTCAGGGCGACGGCAATCCTGTCCGTCAGATCCTGGGCAGGGTCACTCACTGGGCGGGTTTTCCGCGTCGAAACCCACACTCAACGGGTCCAGATCGTAGTGCGCTCCGCAGAATTGGCAGTCTGCAGTCACACGGCCATCATCCGTGGTCATCTTCTCGATGTCCTTGGCAGAGTAGATCGACAGGCTTTGACGTACCCGGTCCTCGGAACAGGTGCAGCCAAAGCGCACAGGCTGGGTGTCATAGACCCGCGGTTGTTCCTCGTGAAACAATCGGATCAGCAGATCGGTAGGGGTGACAGACGGGCCGATCAGTTCGAGCTCTTCCACCGTGCTCAGCAGTGTGGTGGCCCGGTTCCAGTTCTCTTCCTCGTCCCCGGACACTAGGTCGCTGGCCTGCAGGACTTCGCCGGAACCTTCGCCTTGCGCCGCAAATGGAGAAGCCTTGGGCATGCTCTGCAGCATCACACCTCCCGCACGCCAATGCTCGGCAACGCCCGGTTCCGCCGACTTTCCAAAGCTCAGTTTGAACATGGTCGGCAATTGTTCGGACTGCGCGAAATAGGCCTCTGCACAGGCGCTCAGCGATTCGCCGGACAGCGGTGTGATCCCTTGGTAGGGCTGGGTGCCATTGCCCTGGTCAATCAGAATGGCAAAATAGCCTTCGCCCACTTGGTCAAAGGGGTTGCTGTCGGTAAGGCGGTCGCGGTCAAAGCTCGCATAAGCACGGATCTGGCCGATCTCACCTTCCTTTTGAGGCGCATAGTAATCGGTTGCAATCATCCGCACCGCACCCTTGGACTGCACCTGCAGCGACAGCTTCCAGCGCAGAGAGATTGTTTGCCCGATCAGTGCTGTCAGCAACGCCATCTCGGCAACCAGCGCCTCGACAACCGGCGGGTAGTCATGCTGTTTCAGAATACCATCCAGCACGCCATCCAGCCGCGCCACACGGCCGCGCATGTCGGATGCATCAAGCTGGAAAGGCAGGACGGTGTCGTCCCACGCGATTTTAGAACCAAGTGTCATGGGGTTTCCTTACGCGCCGGGGATTGGCATACCGGGGCTATATAGGAGAAACGACACAAGAGTGAAGAGGCCGGCCTGTGATCAGACGTTTTGGCGACACACCTCAGAAGGGCCGGAATTACCGGATACGTCCCGGGGTCTATGCTCTGCTGCCACGAGACGGAAAGCTGCTGGTTACTTGCCAGTATGATCCGCACCCCGATCTGCAGCTTCCGGGTGGCGGTATTGATCCCGGCGAATCACCAATCCCTGCCCTGCACCGCGAGGTGTACGAGGAAACCGGCTGGAAGATCTCCCCCCCGCGCAAGTTGGGTGCTTTCCGGCGGTTTGCCTATATGCCGGAATACGATCTGTGGGCAGAAAAGCTGTGCCACATCTATGTGGCCCGCCCCCTTCGCAGGCTCGGTCCGCCGGCAGAACAAGGGCATGAAGCGCTTTGGATGGCTCCTGCAGAGGCGGCCGTCTGCCTGGGCAACGCCGGCGACCGCCATTTTGCCTCCCAACTGGCGGCCCGCATGTAGTCAGATCAGCCTATTCTGCAAAACGCAAACAATCCCGGCAAAGGCCAGGACACATCGGACAGAATAAAAGCTTGTTTAGGGGCCTTGGTATTCGAACAGGGTGGCGGAAACGTCATCCTCCAGCCCATGCTCCTTGCTCATCATCTGGGTCAAGTGCCAGTAAAGATCGTCAAGGAACTCCTTGCCGTTCTGCTGCGGTCCGCATTTCTGAACCAAGTCGAGCAAGCCTTCAGGCTCCAGCATTGCCCCGTTCTCCAGCCGTGCTTCGGTAAACCCGTCAGAAAACAGCAGCAGGCGATCGCCCCGCTCCATTGTGAACTCTTCCTGGCTGTAGCCGATGTCCGGGACCAAGCCTACTGGGACACCGCCTTTGCCGATGAACTCCAGCTCGCCGTTCTTTCGCAATAACAGCGGATGCGGGTGGCCTGCCTGCACCATCTTGACGACACCACTGCGCAGATCCGCAATGCAATAGGCCATGGTGAAATACTCTTCGATCCCCGTATCAGCAATCAACCGGGCATTCAGCAGGCTGGCAACTTCCTCTGGCTGGCGCAATGCATAGAAGCGATTGAACCGTTTCTCCATCCCTACGTTCTGGTCGAAGTAGTTTGACGACAGGTAACCACCCAACCGCGCCGTCATCATTGCAGAGGTGATGCCATGGCCGGACACGTCAATAGAATAGAAGCCGATTCGGTTCACACCGGGGGAAAACATCCCAACCAGGTCCCCGCCAATATGTCCGCATGGCTTTAACAGCAGGCTGACTGTGGAAGAGCCGAAATCCTTGGACAATTCCGGCACCAGTGATTCCTGGATTTTACGAGCCTGGATCAAGTCCTTGTCGATTGCGTCGTACACCCGCTGCAGCTCACCCAGGGTCTCTGACACGATACGGTTCTTCTCATACAGTTCCCGTTGCATCCGCAAAATGCGCTCACCCGCTGAAATCCTAGCCCGCAGCTCATCAGAGCTGACAGGTTTAGTCAGGAAGTCATCAGCGCCAGCATCAAGGCCCTCGGCCACCTCGTTTTTTTCGCTCTTTGAGGTCAGCAGGATAAAATAAGCGTAGTCCTCAGTGGCGCGCGCGCGGAACGCGCGGCAGAACTCCAGCCCGTTCATGCCGGGCATCATCCAATCGCTGAGAATCAGGTCGGGGGGGTCCGCTTGGCAAATTTCCATTGCTGCCTCGCCGCTGTCAGCCTCGACAACTTCAAATCCCCACTTCTTGAGAGAGGCCACAAGGATGCGTCTTTGCAGGCGGCTGTCGTCTACAACCAGCACACGGCGTATTGATCCGGCCACTGTCTGGTCCTCGTCGTCCATCGAACTTTCTGGCAGCACCGAAGGCACCTCACAAATGGCAAAATCAGAAGATCTTGTGATACTATCGGTCCAGAGATTTAACAGGCGGTGAAGCCTAAAATTTGAGCTTCCTCCTTTATTTCACCATATTTTTACTGCAATCAACTTAAGAAGTGCACTCAGCGAAAGATCGTAAGGACGTATCACATGATTGACTGGCCACGCGTGACCGAGCTGCGTGAAGAAGTCGGCGCCGAGGACTTCGGTGAAGTTGTTGAAATCTTTCTGGAAGAAGTCGAAGAAGTAATCGGCAAGCTGGAAGGCGGCGACCGCGGCCAGCTTGAGCAGGACCTGCACTTCCTGAAAGGCAGCGCACTCAACCTTGGATTTGATGAGTTTTCTTCCATGTGCCTGGACGGCGAGCGGCGCTCTGCGCAAGGCGGAGCGGACGGAGTCGATGTCCCGGCCATCATTGCGAACTTCCAAGCTTCCAAGTCCGTGTTTCTGACCGGCCTTTCGGAGAAGTTCTGACTCCGGCGCCGTCAGATCACGAACTGCGCGAGTGTCTCATCCTGGGTGATATCCGTGAAAGTCATCCCGGCAGCATCCAGGCGCGCAAACAGCTGCTCAAAATTCTCCGGCCGTTTTGTTTCGATCCCGATCAGAACAGAACCGAAATTGCGGGCTGACTTCTTCATATATTCAAAGCGGGCAATGTCGTCTTCCGGGCCCAGAATCCCGAGGAATTCCTTCAACGCGCCGGGCCGCTGCGGCAGCCGCAGAATGAAGTATTTCTTCACTCCAGAATAGCGCTGCGCACGTTCCTTGACCTCGGGCAGCCGCTCAAAATCAAAATTTCCGCCGGATGTAACGCAAACAACGGTTTTGCCCCGAATCCATGAGCGCACATCCTGCAGAGCCTCAACTGACAGCGCACCGGCAGGCTCCAGAACGATTCCTTCTACATTCAGCATCTCGATGATAGTGGCGCAGATCCTGTCTTCGGAAATTGCCAGCACATCAGGCAAAGGCACGTCCTTCAAAATATCATAAGGCAGTTCGCCGATCCGTCCTACCGCGGCGCCATCGACAAAGGTATCGACCGTGTCCAGCGGCACCGGCTTTCCCGCCGCCAAGGCAGCGCGCAGGCAAGCGCCACCGTCAGGTTCAACAAACAGGCTGTGGACCTCTTCGCCAAACCACGAGGAAACGCCCGCCGACATGCCACCGCCTCCGACTGGCAGCAATACATGATCCGGTGCCTTACCCAGTTGCTCTTCGATCTCCACCGCGATGGAGGCCTGACCTTCGATCACATCGGCGTCGTCAAACGGCGACAGGAAATGCCCGCCCTCCTGGGCGCACCATTCCTGTGCGGCAGCCAGGCACACATCGAAGTAGTCGCCTACCAGATGGATTTCGATATTGTCGCCACCGAACATCCGGGTCTTCTGGATCTTTTGCTGCGGCGTGGTGACGGGCATGAAGATCACCCCGCGCTTACCCATGTGGCGGCACATGAAGGCCACCCCCTGCGCATGGTTACCAGCAGAGGCACAGACAAACAGCTCCTGATCAGGCTGCTTGCGCATCGCATTCAGCGCGCCGCGGATCTTGTAGGATCGGACCGGGCTCAGATCCTCGCGCTTGAGGTAGATGTCGGCGCCAAACCGTTCGGAAAGATGCACATTGCGCTGCAGCGGTGTCGCGGGAAACACATCGCGCATCGCCTGTTCGGCGGCGCGGGCCTGGATCTTGAAATCGCTCATGCATTCTTCAGTGGCGTATGCCCGCCGCTAAGGCAAGAGGCGGGCATCAAAGCATACATAAGAATACTGGGGATCAGACCGGGCGGCCTTCGACGTAATGGCCGTAAAGTGTGGTCAGCAGACTGATGTTCAAAAGCGCCAATGCAGCGGACACAAAAAATGAAACACCGATGGCCACGAGGGAGGATCCATCCAGGGATTCAGCAATGAATTGGCCAGCATACTGTGCCGCAACCATTATGGCCGCCAGTCCCAGCAGATCTCCAAATGAGTTTGCGGTGGAATTCCAAGCGTCACGCAGGCCCATATCCTTCCCAAGAGCTGCCGCGGGCAAGATCACCGAAAGCCTGAGAACCAGATAGGTGATGAAGATCGCAATCGGAAGGTTGATCAAGTGTAGGGTAGCAGACCCTGCTCCGCTGAGTGCCATTGTGAGGAACAGAATAACCAAGAGCACGGGAAGCATCATGCAGAACAGAACTAATGCAATCTGCAAAGACCGGCCGAAGTAGGCCATTACCCTATCGGTTCGCAGTTGCGGTACCCAGCCTTGCGGCAATTCCTCAAGTAGTACAAATCTATGCCAAGCAACAACGCTCCACATCCCGATCAGTAGCGAGAGTATAGCTACAATAAACAGTGGGCCGCCCAAGCCTGAATCTTCTTGTAAGGGAGTCATGACTCCCAATTGCAAGACATCCAAAAGGCCCGTCACTTTCAAAAATACTCCGCAAACCACAACGATCAGCAGCGTTGGGACCAAAAACACGCGCAGCATATCGCCGAAATTCCGGGTCAGCATTCCCACTGAATGGCTGAACAGCGCCCAAGGTTTCATGAAAATCCGCTCCAGTTTGAAAATCTTGTTCAGCGCGGACCTTAGTTGCCGCACAGGCTGTGCGAAACCCCGGAAAACCTTGCCCTTCCGGGCAAAACCCGCTACGCCGCAGGCGTTCTGACCTGAGAGGGAATTCCATGTCCGCGCCCAAGAAAGTTGTGCTCGCCTATTCCGGCGGCCTCGACACCTCGATCATCCTGAAATGGCTGCAGACCGAATACGGCTGCGAAGTTGTCACCTTCACCGCCGACCTCGGCCAGGGTGAGGAACTGGAGCCCGCCCGCAAGAAAGCGGAAATGCTGGGCATCAAGCCGGAAAACATCTTCATCGAAGATGTGCGCGAGGAATTCGTCCGCGACTTCGTCTTCCCGATGTTCCGCGCCAATGCGGTCTATGAGGGTCTATACCTGCTGGGCACCTCCATTGCGCGCCCGCTGATCTCCAAGCGCCTGGTTGAGATCGCCGAAGCCACTGGTGCAGATGCCGTTGCCCACGGCGCCACCGGCAAAGGCAACGACCAGGTCCGTTTCGAACTGGCAGCCTATGCGCTGAACCCCGACATCAAGGTGATCGCACCCTGGCGCGAATGGGACCTGTCCTCGCGCACCAAGCTGCTGGAGTTTGCCGAGGCGCACCAGATCCCGATCGCCAAGGACAAGCGTGGTGAGGCTCCCTTCTCCGTCGACGCCAACCTGCTGCACACCTCGTCTGAGGGTAAAGTGCTGGAGGATCCGGCGGAAATGGCGCCCGATTACGTCTACCAGCGCACCGTTCACCCCGAAGAGGCGCCGGACACCCCGGAATTCATCGAGATCACCTTTGAAAAGGGTGACCCGGTTGCCATCAATGGCGAAGCAATGAGCCCGGCAACCATCCTGACCGCGCTAAATGAGTACGGCCGCAAGCACGGCATCGGCCGCCTTGACCTGGTCGAAGGACGGTTCGTCGGCATGAAGTCCCGCGGCATCTACGAAACCCCGGGCGGCACCATCATGCTGGAAGCCCACCGCGGTATCGAATCCATCACCATGGACCGCGGCGCGATGCACCTTAAGGACCAGCTGATGCCGCAGTACGCAGAGCTGATCTACAATGGCTTCTGGTACAGCCCCGAGCGCGAAATGCTGCAAGCAGCCATCGACGCCAGCCAGAAACATGTCTCCGGCACCGTGCGCGTGAAGCTCTACAAAGGTTCGGTGAACACCGTCGGCCGCTGGTCCGAAAACTCGCTCTACTCCGAGGCGCATGTGACCTTTGAGGAAGACGCCGGCGCCTATGACCAGAAAGACGCCGCAGGCTTCATCCAGCTGAACGCGCTGCGTCTCAAACTGCTGGCCGCCCGCGAGCGCCGGATCAAAAAGTGAGCGAATACGACGACATAGACGGCGAATTCGAGGACGATTTCGCGGAAGAGCTGGATATGTTCGTCGAAGCTCAGGACACCGTATGGGCTGATGTCCTGAGTGAACTCTCCGCAGGACAGAAGACGAGCCACTGGATGTGGTTCGTCTTTCCCCAGCTTGCCGAACTTGGCCGCTCCCACTTGGCCCAGCTCTACGGGATCGAAGATCAGGCTGAAGCCACGGCCTATTTGAAGCATGAGATACTGCGCGCGCGCTTGGTCGAGGTCAGCCAACTGATGCTGTCTCATCAGGACAAGGATGCCGAGCAGATCCTCGGTGGAATTGATGCCAAGAAACTGCGCTCCTCAATGACGCTGTTTGCCGCGGTCCCCGGCGCACCGGTGGAATTCCAGCGGGTTCTGGATGCTTTCTACGGCGGCCAGCCCTGCCCGCTGACCAAGGCCGCACTTGCCGCGGCGTAATCCTTCCGCCTCTCCCGCGGTCAATCTTGCCCGGATTTATCCCTCTGCCTAACCCTCTCGCTAAGCGAGGGAGAAGAAGATGGCATTGGACGATATTGCGGCAGGAATCCGGGACGGTCTGGCCGGGAAGAGTTTCGACGGGTCGCTGAAGTTCGATTGCGGACCGGACGGTGTGATTGTCCTGTCGGAGGGAAGCGCCGGCACAGACGACCGTGAAACAGATTGCACGCTGCGGCTGTCGGCTGAAAACCTGAAAAAGCTGCTGAACGGAAACCTCAATCCGATGACCGCTGTCATGATGGGCAAGATCAAGGTTTCCGGAGATATTGGCGTTGCCATGAAACTGAGCAAGCTGATCAGCTGATCAGCTTTGCTGGCCGCAAGTTTCCCGGGCTGCGCGCCGCAGGGGCGCCGGGCACCCCTCTCGGCAAGTCAGATCTTTGCAGCCTTCATTTGTTCATAGTAGGGTATCGCCGCCTGCAGGACCGGCTGCAATACCTCCGGCACCTCCGGCAAAGGGCCTTCAGGGCCGGCGAATCCGGTGGAAGTCCAGACAGCGCCGTACCAATGCGCCGCCCAGACACCGTCATCCCTGTGGCCGCCTTTGGGCCAGCTCAGCATCTTTGGTGAATAGGGCATCCCGATCATCTCACACAGTTGTTCCAGCTTGGCGGCCGGATCCTCGCGGATGTCATGGCTGTCCACCACAACCGGCAACTGCCCCCAGCTTCGCACCAAATCAAACAGCTCCGCCTGCTGGCGAAAGCCGATGTCTTCCAGAACCGGGTTTTCCCTCTTGGCGGCATATGAGGCGATCACCCGTGCCGGGTGGCGGATCAGGAAGACGTTGGTGACCTCCCGCATCCATTCCCTCGGAACCCCAGGAATCATGTGCTGCGTCATGTGCTTCTGGTAGTAAAACGGCTTGGCCGCCGGCACCGCTCCCAGCAATGCCTGCGCCACGGTTTCAGGGTCCTGCGGCTGGCTTTCCAGAATTTCCGCACGCATAGGGTGATCGAGTCCGGTCATCGCCAGATAGGCTGCATAAAACGGCTCATCCACCACGGCGCAGTCGCCGCGGTTGCCAAAGGCATACATCATCGCCGTCGACAGGTTCCTTGGCCCGGACCACATGGCAATCCGCATCAGGCGCACTCCTTCTCGATCAGCGCCTTGTAAAGGCCGCGAATACGTTCAGTCATCGGTCCCATCTGGCCGCTGCCGATTTGCCTGCCATCTATGCTGCCGGCCGGGGTTTGGGCACCAAAAGTCCCTGTGAGAAAGGCCTCGTCTGCGCCATAAGTATCCACCAAAGAGTAGTTCCGCTCGTAGACCGGAATGCTGTTTGCACGGCAGAGATCAATCACCTTTTGCCGGGTGATGCCGTTCATGCAGTAGTCACCAGTGGAAGTCCAAACCTCCCCCTTGCGCACGATGAAGAAGTTGCAGGCGTTGGTGGTGTTCACAAAGCCATTCACATCCAGCATCAGCGCCTCATCCGCGCCGGCCTTCTCTGCCGCAATACAGGCGAGGATGCAGTTCAGCTTGGAGTGGGAGTTAAGCTTGGGATCCTGGGTCATCGGCAGCCCGCGGAGATGCGGCACCGTCGCCAGTTTGATCGGGCGCGGAAGATTGGGGCGGGAGTGCTCCATGATAATGGTCATCGTCGGCCCCTGGCGCGACAGTGAAGGATGCTGGAACGGCCGGGTTTTCACGCCGCGCGTCACCATCAGCCGGGCGTGAGCATTGGTCGTCATTCCATTGGCTTTTTGAGTCTCCAACACAGCATTTTTGACACCATTTCGGTCCAGGCCAATGTCCAGATCAATGGCCTTGGCCGCCTCGAACAGCCGGTCCATATGCTCATCCATGAAGGCCCAGGTGCCGTTATACAGGCGCAACCCTTCCCACACGCCGTCACCCAGCATGAAACCGCTGTCATATACACTGACCTTGGCCTCGGCCTTGGGCACAATTTCACCGTTCAGATAAATCAGGATCTCTTCGTTGCGCTGATCTTCTTCGGCCTGGTGGGTGCTCATCTTTTCGGTCATGGGGTCCTCCTTGGCCGGCACGTTATTGATACTGGATCCGGAATCCAAACGATAACGTGCTGTCACCAGTCCGTGAAATCCTGACTTGCCGGGTTGAGAGAACCCACTGCAGCCGGCAGTCTGGCCCCAAGCTATTCAAGGAGTCGGGAATGCGAGTTCTGGAGAAGATTAAACCCCTGGTTCTGAGCGGTCTGATTGCTGCCGGGTTCGCCGCGCATGGTATTCCGGTTCAAGCGCAGTCCACAGAAACTCTGACCGTTGCCGGCGGATGCTTCTGGTGCGTGGAAAGCGATTTCGAAAGCGTGCCGGGTGTGGTTGAAGCCATATCCGGCTATACTGGTGGCACTACGGTAAGCCCCACCTATAAAGATGTCACCAAAGGCGGCACCGGCCATTATGAGGCGGTGCAAATCGTCTTCGATCCCGCAAAAGTCTCTCGCGGGCACCTAATAAACTTGTTCTTCCGCTCAGTAGACCCCACCGACCCTGGAGGCCAGTTCTGCGACCGTGGCGACAGCTACCGCACCGCAGTATTTGTTTCTAACGGCGAAGAAAGGTCCCTAGCCGAACAAACAAAGGCACAGGCTCAGCAGGCGTTGGGGCAGAAGATTGTGACCCCAATACTCTCATCCAAGACCTTTTTTCAGGCTGAAGATTACCATCAGGACTACTACAAGGGCGACAGTCTGGTATTCACCCGGTTTGGTCCCAAGCGTCAGGCGGAGGCTTACAAACGCTACCGCCAGGCCTGCGGCCGCGACGCAAGAGTAATCCAGCTGTGGGGTGATACTGCGCCCTTTGCCAAAGGGCATTGAGCCGGAGCCGTCCGGTTTCAGAACCGGGCGGCTTGTAGTTCCGCCAAGGTAGGGATGACATCAGCCGTACCGTGCCGTGTGACCATAAGAGCCCCCGCGCGGCTGGCTTGCGCCATTGCCTCTGCCACTGTCAGCCCCAGATCCAGACCAGACAGAACGTAGCCGGTAAAGGTATCGCCGGCGCCGGTTGTATCAATCGGCGTGACCGGCAAGGCTGGCACGTCACTGACAGCGCCCGTCTCCCCGTTAATATGCCGCGCACCCTTGGCACCTAAAGTGATGATCACGTCTTTGATGCCAAGCTCACCGGGTTCCTTTCCCGTAGCTTGCTGAAGCTGCTGCGCTTCGACCTCATTCAAGATCAGGAAATCCAAGTATGGAAGGACCGACTGCACAGCGTCTGCATCAAACGGGGCAGCAGCGTAGCAGACGCGCAACCCTTTGAGGCGGCCCAGCTGCGCCGCCTCTGCCTGCATGCTGGTTTCGTTCTGCATGACAAGAATGTCACCAGACTTCGCCATGGACAGAGCCTTCTCTACCTGCTTTAGACTCAGCGCCCGGTTGGCACCGGGGAACAGGATGATCTGGTTTTCTCCCTCAGGTTCCACCGCAATGATGGCATGCCCGGTTGGAGTGTCCGTCTGGACAATGTGGCCGATGCCGACCCCATACTCCTTAAGACGCTCCACCGCCCATTCACCGTCAGGCCCCACAGCACCGATATGGTACACGTCACTGCCGGCGCGAGTGGCAGCAACAGACATGTTGGCACCTTTACCGCCAAGGAAACGGTCAAGGCCGCGGGCGGCAAGGGTTTCCCCCGCCGCCGGCAGATGCGGCATGCTATAAACCATGTCCGCATTGATAGAGCCGAGATTCCAGATCGCCATGTCAGATCACCCGATATTGCAGGCCGCCAGCACCGCCATGTTCAGAATGTCATTGGTCGTGGAGGTGGTCGAGCAGATCTGGATCGGCTTGTCGATACCGGACAGAATCGGACCGATCACGGTGGCACCGCCCATCTCCTGCATCAGCTTGACCGAGATCGAAGCCGAGTGTCGGGCCGGAACGATCAGGATATTGGCAGGACCGGTCAGGCGCTGGAACGGGTAATACCGCTGCGCGCGCTCATTCAATGCCACGTCCACGGTCATCTCGCCTTCATACTCGAAATCCACCCCGCGCTGGTCCAGAACAGTCGGCGCGACATGCATCTTTTCAGCACGCTCCGAAACCGGATAGCCGAAGGTGGAAAAGCTGACAAAGGCCACCCGCGGTTCAAGCCCCATGTGACGGGCAACCACGGCGGCGCGCTCTGCGATGTTGGCCAGGTGGTTTTCATCCGGCCATTCGTGCACCAGCGTGTCGCCGATCAGCACGATCCGGCCCTTGTGCAGCAGCGCGGTCACACCAGCCACACCGTGGTCGGCATCGGCATCAAACACATGGTTGATCCGGTCCAGAACATGCGCCGACTTGCGAGTTGCGCCGGTAACCAGGCCATCACCATGCCCGTGCGCCAGCATCAAGCTGGAGAACACATGCCGGTCGCGGCCAACCAGGCGGTGGATGTCCTTTCGGTCAAACCCTTTGCGTTGCAGGCGGTTATACAGGAAATCCTTGTATGCCTCGAAATGCGGCGTGTTGGCAGCGTTGATAATCTCCAGTTCACGCACCGCATCGCCAAGTCCGGCTTTTTCCAGCTTGACGCGCACGTCTTCCTGGCGGCCCACAACCAGCGATTTACCGAAACCGGAGCGCTGGTACATAACCGCGGCCCGCAGCGCCCGGGGATCGTCACCCTCAGCAAAGATCATTCGCGACTGGGCGGAGCGCGCACGGGCGTTCAGGCCGCGCAGGATCGACGCCGTCGGATCCATGCGAGATTTCAGGCCAACCTCATAGGCATCCATGTCCACGATGGGGCGCCGCGCCGCGCCGGTATCCATACCTGCCTTGGCCACAGCCGGCGGAATCCGGTGGATCAGCCGCGGATCAAACGGAGTCGGAATGATGTAATCGCGGCCAAAGGTCAGCGACTTGCCATAGGCCAGCGCCACCTCGTCCGGCACATCCTCACGTGCCAGCGCCGCAAGCGCATGGGCGCAGGCAATCTTCATCTCATCATTGATGGCGCGGGCATGAATATCCAGTGCACCGCGGAACAGATACGGGAAGCCCAGAACGTTGTTGACCTGGTTCGGGTAATCCGACCGGCCAGTGGCAACAATGGCATCCACCCGCACTTCATGCGCCTCTTCCGGTGTAATCTCCGGATCCGGGTTTGCCATGGCGAAAATCACCGGATTGTCGGCCATGGAGGCGACCATCTCCTGGGTCACCGCGCCTTTGACCGAAACGCCAAGGAACACATCGGCTCCGCGCATCGCTTCCTCCAGGCTGCGCAGATCAGTGCTGATCGCATGCGCCGATTTCCACTGGTTCATACCCTCGGTGCGGCCTTGGTAGATTACACCCTTGGTGTCGCAGACGATGCAATTTTCATGCCGCGCACCCATCGCTTTCAGCAGTTCGATACAGGCAATGCCCGCTGCGCCGGCGCCATTGAGGACGATCTTCACATCCTCGATCTTTTTCCCCGACAGATGCAAAGCGTTGATCAGACCCGCTGCGCAGATCACCGCGGTGCCATGCTGGTCGTCGTGGAACACCGGAATGTCCATCTCTTCCTTGAGCTTCTGCTCAATGATGAAACATTCGGGTGCCTTGATATCTTCCAGATTGATGCCGCCAAACGTCGGCCCCATCAGCTTAACCGCTTCGATGAACTTGTCCGGGTCCTCAGTGTCCAGCTCGATGTCGATTGAGTTGACGTCAGCGAACCGTTTGAACAGGACGGATTTGCCTTCCATCACCGGCTTGGAGCCCAGTGCGCCGAGGTTGCCCAGACCCAAAACAGCCGTGCCGTTGGAGATCACCGCAACCAGGTTACCTTTGTTGGTATAATCATAGGCTGTCTCTGGATTTTCGGCGATCGCTTCACAAGGCACCGCTACGCCCGGAGAGTAAGCCAGCGACAGATCCCGCTGTGTGGTCATCGGGACGGTGGCATTGATCTCCCACTTACCCGGAGACGGCTCCAGGTGGAACGCCAGGGCTTCTTCATCGGTGATCTTGTTCTTGGGCATTTAATTACGTGTCCTCTCCTCGTCGCGGACCGTCTTAGCCCAGCCCACGGCGCCCCTCAATCCGCGGTTTCAAGAATCTGTATCGCCAGATTTTAGAAAAAAGCGGCTAAAAGACGATAGATTCCGTCAGGTTTTCGCCTCAAAGCAGACCGCGGAATGCTGTAATTTCTTAATAGGTATTAACGCGCACCTGCCTCCCAGGTGGCGCTATGGCCAGGAATTCAGAGGCCTGCAAGCAAGGGCCAGAACGGCGTTTGTCCGCCCGCAAAGGGCATAGGATCAAAGGAAAAGTGAGGAATGATAAGCTTCCACAACAATTCCGGTGCGATGGTGGCCTTGCAGACATTGGGCGGAGTCAATTCTCAGCTCAATCAAACGCAAGACAGCATTTCCACCGGTCAGACCATTAACTCAGCGCAAGATAACGCGGCCCTCTGGGCAATTTCCGAGCTGATGAACTCGGATATTTCCGGCTTACGCTCGGTGTCGGACTCATTGTCGCTGGGCGAAGCTACCGTGGCGGTTGCCTCAGCCGGGGCAGAGCAGATCACCGAAACCCTGACTGAAATGCGGTCACTTGCAATCATGGCCAGCAGCGGAATGGGCGACTTCAGCAAATATGAAGCGGCCATGGCAAAGAAGACCGAGCAGATCAATTCGATCATCTCGTCTTCCGGCTTCAACGGGGTGAACCTGCTGAAAACCGATGTCGACGGGGCCGGCGGCGCTGGACTGACAGTACCGTCAGCGATTTCCAGCGACGGCACCCTCAGCACCCTCAGCGTGGACGGTGTGGACTTTGAAGGCAGCCCGCTGTTCGATCTCGGTGGCCGAACCGCAATCACAGACAGCGCAAGTGCTCTAACTGCATTGGGCGAAATCGAAGGCTTTCTTGCCTACGCAATCGAAGGCTCGGCGGCTTTGGGGTCGAGTGCCAATCAGCTGGCTGGCCAGGGCGACTATGTCAGCAAGCAATCTGATGCGCTCACCCGCGGTGTCAGCTCCATGATCGACACCAACATGGAGGAAGCTGCAACCAAAATACTGGCGTTGCAAGCACAGCAACAGCTGAGCACCCTCTCGCTCTCCATCGTCAACACGATGCCTGACACTCTGCGCAATCTCTACTGACAGCAGGCTGCCGCCGGCGCGCTGGCGGCAGCCATATCCGGGTTTTCCTCGCTCCGCCCCCATTGTAGATGTCTTGCAAAGACGACCCCGGGGGACCTCCAATGACCGTAACGCCCATGATGGCGCAATATCTCGAGATCAAGGAAGCGCATGCGGATGCGCTGCTTTTCTAC
This sequence comes from Leisingera sp. ANG-DT, assembly GCF_000813785.1. NCBI lineage: Bacteria > Pseudomonadati > Pseudomonadota > Alphaproteobacteria > Rhodobacterales > Roseobacteraceae > Leisingera > Leisingera sp. ANG-DT. Next base: position 428,973 of record NZ_JWLE01000005.1, on the reverse strand, counting down.
CGGATGGGCGACTTCTACGAAATGTTCTTTGAGGACGCCATCAACGCAGCCGAAGCGTTGGACATCGCACTGACCAAACGCGGCAAGCACAACGGTGAAGACATCCCGATGTGCGGTGTGCCGGTGCATGCAGCCGAAGGGTATCTACTGACTCTGATCCGCAAGGGATTCCGCGTTGCGGTAGGTGAACAGCTGGAAAGCCCAGCCGAAGCCAAAAAACGCGGCTCCAAATCTGTTGTGAAGCGAGATGTGGTTCGACTGGTGACCCCAGGTACCCTGACCGAGGATTCCCTGCTGGAAGCCCGCCGTCACAACTTCCTGGTGTCCTACTCCGAACTGCGCGATGAGGCTGCGCTGGCCTGGGCCGATATCTCCACCGGCGCATTTCACGTGATGCCGGTTGCACGGGTGCGCCTGTCTCCAGAGCTGGCCCGCCTCGCGCCCTCAGAGCTGATTGTTGCAGATGGCCCAGCCTACGAGGCCGCCCGCCCGCTGGCCGATGAATACAAGATCCCGCTGACCCCGCTGGGCAAATCAAGCTTTGACAGCACCGCTGCGGAAAAGCGCATCTGCACCCTGTTCAGCGTCAGCGCTCTGGACGGCTTTGGCACCTTCACCCGCGCTGAAGTCTCCGCAATGGGTGCACTGATCGACTATCTGGAGATCACCCAGAAGGGCAAACTGCCGCTGCTGCAGCCTCCCCAGCAAGAGGCACAGGACCGGGTGGTTCAAATCGACGCCGCCACTCGCCGCAATCTGGAACTGACCCGGTCCTTATCCGGCGGCCGGGCCGGTTCTCTTCTGTCTGTCGTAGACCGGACCGTCACCCCCGGCGGCGCCCGCTTGCTGGAACAGCGGCTGTCCAGCCCATCGCGCAATCTGGACACCATTCATCAGCGGCTGACCGCCCTCGACTTTGCTGTTGAAAATACGCGCAAAGCCGAAGACCTGCGCGCTGCACTGCGCAAGACACCGGACCTTGACCGTGCGCTCTCGCGTCTCGCGCTGGAACGCGGCGGCCCTCGCGATCTGGCCGCCATCCGAAACGGTTTGTCACAGGCAGAAGTAATCGCGGACCTCTGCACCAGTTTGGATCTGCCGGACCTGATATCCGGCGCCATATCCAATCTGCAAGGGTTCGATGATCTGGTATCACTGCTTGACGCTGCACTTGTAGCAGAACCACCGCTGCTGGCCCGCGATGGCGGCTTCATTGCAGCCGGCTATGACCCTGAGCTGGACGAGGCCCGCACTCTGCGCGACGAGGGCCGATCGGTAATCGCGTCAATGCAAAAGCAATACGCAGAGCACACCGGCGTCGCCTCGCTGAAGATCAAGCACAACAACGTGCTGGGCTACTTCATTGAAACCACCGCAACCCACGCCGACAAGATGATGTCGCCCCCCCTCAACGAGACCTACATCCACCGCCAGACCACAGCAAACCAGGTCCGGTTCACCACGGTAGAGCTGAGTGAGATCGAAACCCGTATTCTCAACGCGGGCAACCTGGCGCTAGAGATCGAAAAAAGGCTCTACGCAAGGCTTTCTGGCGCCATTCTGGACAATGCCGCGCGCCTCAACACTGCTGCGCGGGGACTGGCAGAACTGGACTTGCTGACGGCACTGGCCGATCTGGCACGCGGCGAAAACTGGATCCGCCCCAAGGTCGACAACAGCCGTGCGTTTAACGTGGAAGGCGGCCGTCACCCGGTTGTGGAACAGGCCCTGCGCCAGCAAGGCGGAGAAGCTTTCGTCGCCAACGACTGCGATCTGACCGCGCAGGGCGGCGCCGCAGTCTGGCTGCTGACCGGTCCCAACATGGCTGGTAAATCGACCTTCCTGCGTCAGAACGCATTGATAGCCCTGCTCGCCCAAATGGGCAGCTATGTCCCGGCCGAAGCCGCACATATCGGCCTTGTCAGCCAGCTGTTCAGCCGCGTCGGTGCCTCTGATGATCTGGCCCGCGGCCGCTCCACATTCATGGTGGAAATGGTCGAGACCGCCGCGATTCTGAACCAGGCAGATAACCGCGCTCTGGTCATTCTCGATGAAATCGGCCGCGGCACTGCCACCTATGACGGCCTGTCCATCGCCTGGGCGACACTGGAGCATCTGCACGAGGTGAACCGCTCCCGTGCACTCTTTGCCACCCACTACCACGAGCTGACCCAGCTTGCCGCCAAACTGGAAGGTGTTGAGAACGCCACCGTAGCAGTCAAGGAATGGGAGGGCGAAGTGATCTTCCTGCATGAGGTGCGCAAGGGCGCCGCTGACCGTTCTTATGGCGTTCAAGTGGCCCAGCTCGCCGGCCTGCCTGCAACTGTTGTCGCCCGCGCCCGCGACGTCCTCGACATGCTGGAGCAAGGCAGCCGCGAAGGCGGGTCCAAGATCCAGATCGACGACCTGCCGTTGTTCGCAGCCGCCCCGCCACCACAGCCCAAGGCACCGGCGGGCCCCTCGCCGACCGAAGAGCTCCTCGCCAGCATTCACCCGGACGAGCTTTCTCCCAGGGAAGCACTTGAAGTGCTCTACAAGCTCAAGGAAGCTGCGAACTAAAGCAAAGGGCGGGTCCAAACGGACCCGCCCTTTCATCTTTCAAAAATACTCCCGCCGGAGGCGCAGGCCCGCCAGGGTCTGCTCATCAGCTGGCCGGGGTCGAGGACACACCCACCTGCGCCGCGCGCAGCAGACGGTCGTGCAGCATGAATCCTTCCGCTGAGACCTGAATGATGTCACCCGCCTTGGTGCCCGGTACAGGCGCTTCGAACATTGCCTCATGTACTTGCGGATCGAACTTGTCGCCAACCTCGGGCGACACAATCCGGATTCCGTGCTTCTCAAACACGCCAAGCAGCGAACGCATTGTCAGTTCCACGCCCTCAATCAGGGCGGCGGACACCTCGCGCTGCTCGTCGGTGGCCGCTTCAATCGCGCGCTTCATGTTGTCATAGACCGGCAGCATGTCACGGGCCAGTTTCGACCCGCCATAGTTCTCTGCTTCGCGGCGCGCCTTATCGCCGCGCTTGCGGGCGTTTTCCGCATCCGCCAGCGCCCGCATGAAGCGGTCCTTCAGCTCATCCCGTTCCGCCCGGAGCGCATCAAGTTCCAGCGAGGCATCATCAAATTCCTCGGTTTGCGCAGCCAGCTCTTCAGCTTCGGCGGCGGCGATGTCATCCAGAAAGTCTTCGTCCTTGAGCTCTGCCATGTTTCACCTCTAACTCCGGTCGGACAACAGTTTGCCGACCAGCTGTGCCGTGTAGTCCACGATCGGCACAATCCGTCCGTAATTCAGGCGCGTTGGGCCAATCACCCCAACCGCACCGATGATCTTTCGATCCGCGTTCATATAGGGAGACACCACCAAAGAGGAACCCGAAAGTGAGAAAAGTTTGTTCTCCGACCCGATAAAAATGCGCACACCCTCGCCTTCTTCGGTCAGTTCCAGAAATTCGGCAATGTCCCGCTTGCGTTCCAGATCATCGAACAGCGTGCGGATCCGCTCCAACTCCTCGGCTGCTCCAGTCTCGGCCAAAAGATTCGCGCGGCCTCGCACTATCAGTCGTGCCTGTTCGCTGCCTTCCTCTTCCCAGACAGCCAGTCCGCTTTCGATCATCGCATGTGCAAGACTGTCGATTTCCTGACGCCGGGCGGAAATCTCTCTCTGGATCTGCCGTTGCACCTCGCTCAGTGTCTTGCCTTCGATCAGTGCATTCAGGAAATTTGCGGCTTCACGCATCGAACTGGGCGTCTGCCCTGGCGGCGGTGTGAATAGCCGGTTCTCCACATGACCGTCAGAAAATACCAGAACCACCAGTGCGCGGTCATGCGCCAAAGAGACAAACTCAATGTGCCGGATCTCCGCTTCATGCTTGGGTGTCAGCACAAGGGAAGCGCCTTGCGTGACACCAGACAGTGCAGCGCCAACCCGGTCGAGCATCCCGCCAACGTCACCTGCATTCCGGCCTAGAGTCGCATCAATCTTCTCACGGTCTTTTACGTTGAGATCGCCAACTTCCAAAAGACCATCAACAAACATCCTGAGGCCCATCTGCGTGGGTACCCTGCCGGCGCTGACGTGCGGGCTGTCCAGCAGGCCAAGGTATTCAAGATCTTGCATAACGTTACGCACGGTAGCTGCGCTGACCTTTTCACTCAGCGAACGGGTCAGCGTGCGGCTGCCAACCGGATCGCCGCTCTCTAGATAGCTTTCCACCACTGCGCGGAACACGTCCCGGGAGCGGTCATTCAAGTCCTTCAGAATGTTGTTCGGATCGCTCATCAGCCTGCCAGCATTTCTTCCGGTCTAAACATAGGAACCCGGCTCCAAAATGTCATTAAAGAGCACTTCGGGAAAAGGTCAATCGGGCTTGCATAGCCCCGCGTCCGGGGGATATCCCCAAGCCAACAGCAAAAGGAAGTGCCATGCGACCCTCAGGACGAGAACTGAATGAAATGCGCCCTGTCTCGATCGAGACCGGCTTCACCAAACACGCCGAGGGCTCCTGCCTGATCAAGGCCGGCGACACCCATGTCCTGTGCACCGCCACCATCGAAGACCGCGTGCCGCCCTTCATAAAGGGTACCGGCCTGGGCTGGGTTACCGCCGAATACGGCATGCTGCCCCGTGCCACAAACACCCGGATGCGCCGCGAAGCAGCCTCTGGCAAGCAGGGCGGGCGCACAGTGGAAATCCAGCGCCTGATCGGCCGCGCGCTTCGGGCCGGCGTCGACCGCGTTGCCCTGGGCGAGCGCCAGATCACCATCGACTGCGACGTCCTGCAGGCCGACGGCGGCACCCGCTGCGCCTCGATCACAGGCGGCTGGGTTGCCCTGCGTCTGGCCGTCAACAAATTGATGAAAGCTGGTGATGTGCATATCGATCCGCTGGTGGATCCTGTGTCGGCCGTTTCCTGTGGCATCTATGCCGGCCAGCCGGTGCTGGATCTGGATTACCCCGAAGATTCTGAGGCCGGCGTGGACGGCAACTTCATCATGACCGGATCCGGTAAGCTGATCGAAGTACAGATGTCTGCCGAGGGCTCCGTCTTTTCCCGCGACCAGATGAACCAGCTGATGGACCTGGCCGCTAAAGGCACCTCCGAGCTGGCAGAAATGCAGAAGGCCGCCTGCAAATGACCCGCAAACTGGAAGGCGGCAAGCTGCTTGTCGCCACCCATAACAAGGGCAAGCTGAACGAGATCTCCGAAATCCTCGCCCCCTTCGGCGTGCAGGTTGTTGGCGCCGGCGAGATGAATTTGCCGGAACCCGAGGAAACCGAGGACACATTTGTCGGCAATGCCCGCATCAAGGCCCACGCTGCCGCCACGGCAACCGGCCTGCCGGCCCTGTCCGATGATTCCGGCATCACCATCGACGCACTCAACGGAGCGCCCGGCGTCTACACTGCCGACTGGGCCGAAACACCGAACGGCCGCGACTTCAAGCTGGCAATGACCCGCGCCAATGATGAGCTAACCGCTGCCGGAGCCAGCGCGCCGCGCACTGCCCAGTTCCGCTGCACCCTGGTGATTGCGTGGCCCGACGGACATGACGAAGTGTTCGAGGGCGTGATGCCAGGTCAGCTGGTCTGGCCGATCCGCGGCGAACACGGCTTTGGCTACGACCCGATGTTCCAGCCTGACGGCTTTGACATCACCTGCGCCGAAATGGACCCGGCGGAGAAGAACAAGATCAGCCACCGCGGCAAGGCGGTGGCCCAGTTCGTCCAGGGCTGTTTCGGTGGATGACTGGCGCAATGGGGGCTTTGGCCTTTACGTGCATTGGCCTTTTTGCCAGGCCAAATGCCCCTATTGCGATTTCAACAGCCATGTTTCGGCAAGCATAGACCAAAAGCTCTGGGTTAGAGCCTATCTGAGCGAGCTTGACAGACTCTCAGAGCAGCTTTCCGGTCGTGTTCTGAACTCGATTTTCTTTGGCGGCGGCACCCCTTCCCTCATGCGGCCGGACACTGTGGCCGCTGTTATTGAGCGCGCACGTGAAATTTGGCCTTTCGCCAATGACATAGAGATATCTCTTGAAGCAAACCCTGGATCTGTTGAAGCCGGCCGTTTTGCGGGCTACCGCGACGCAGGCGTAAACAGGGTCTCCATGGGCATACAGGCCCTGAACGACGAAGACCTGCGCCGGCTTGGTCGTATTCACAGCGTTGCAGAGGCCAAAACAGCTTTCGACATAGCCCGTAAATGTTTCGATCGCGTGAGCTTTGACCTCATCTACGCGCGTCAGGGGCAAACATTAAAATCTTGGCAGGCGGAACTGCGCGAAGCGCTCTCCATGGCCATCGACCACCTGTCGCTCTATCAGCTTACCATCGAAAAAGGCACTGCCTTTGGCGACCGGTATGCCCGCGGCAAGTTGCGCGGGTTGCCGGAAGACGACACGGCAGCAGATATGTACCAGGCTACCCAGGAGGTCTGCGCCGGCTTCGGTATGGCTGGCTATGAAATCTCGAACCACGCCAAGCCCGGAGCAGAATCACGCCACAACCTGATCTACTGGCGCTATGGCGACTATGCCGGCATCGGCCCCGGGGCCCACGGACGTCTGACCTTGAACGGCCTGCGTCATGCCACTGAAACCCATCTGGCGCCCGGGGCCTGGTTGAATGCGGTGAGTAGTGGCAACGGGGAATCCCTTCGAGAGAAACTAAACCGGGTAGATGCTGCGGCTGAATACCTCATGATGGGGATGCGCCTGTCTGAAGGTCTGGATATGGGGCGATACAGCCAGCTTTCGGGGTGCAAATTGCCAGAAGACCGGCTGCATGATCTTGCACAAATGGGTATGGTGACTATCTCTGGCCAGAGGCTTCGCGCGACTGACCAGGGCCGCGCGGTATTGAATGCGGTACTCCGCGAACTGTTGATGGATTGAAGCAATGCGTTTCCTCTACGCCGGCCTGGGATTATTCTGCGTCGCCTTGGCCGTCATTGGCATTGTTCTCCCCCTGCTTCCCACCGTTCCATTCTTACTTCTTGCAGCGTTCTTCTTCGCAAATTCCTCTGAGCGCCTGCACAACTGGATCGTTGATCACAACGTCTTTGGTCCTATGATCATGGACTGGCGCGATCATGGCGCTATCCGGCCGGGTGCAAAAAAGGCGGCAACCCTGTCGATTGCCGCCGTCTTTGGCCTGTCTCTGCTGTTGGGCGTCCCCGGTCACGTGCTGGGGATTCAAACAGTAGTTCTGTCAACCGTGCTTCTCTTCATCTGGACCAGGCCTAACGGCTGAGCAGATTGCACAGTTCGTCCAACTGATCCAGGCTCTCATAGCTGATCGTCACCGCACCCGCCTCACCGCCAGGCTTGTGATCGATCGAGACCTTCATTTTCAGCATCGCTGACAAGTCGCCTTCCAGTGCCCGGGTATCGGCGTCCTTTTCTGGAGCTTTACGAGGTTTCTTGGCACCGGCCACCTGAATGCCAGCCGCGTCTTTTTTCACCAATGCTTCAGTAGCACGAACGGACAAACCACCCTTCACGATCTTTGCCGCTAATTCTGAGGCATGATCCGAAGTGATCAGAGCGCGGGCATGGCCCGCGGACAGTTTGCGTTCCTGAACCAGGATTTGGACATCTTCCGGAAGGTGCAGAAGGCGCACAAGATTGGCGATGTGGCTACGGCTTTTCCCCAGCGCCTCTGCCATTTTTTCCTGCGTATGCCCGAATTTTTCCATCAGTTGCTTGTAGCTCTGCGCCTCTTCCATCGCGTTCAGATCCGAGCGCTGGATGTTTTCGATGATGGCAACTTCCATCATCTCCAGGTCGGAATAATCGCGGATCAGAACCGGAACTTCGTGCAACTGGGCTGCCTGCGACGCGCGCCAGCGGCGCTCACCAGCAACAATCTCGTACTTCCCGCCAGGACGGGGCCGAACGATCAGTGGCTGAAGAACCCCCTTCTCCTTGATGGAAGCCGTCAGGTCATCCAGGTCTTCCTGCAGGAATTGGCGCCTCGGCTGGTTCGGGTTGGCAATGACATTTTCGATTGGCACCAGTATTTCCGCATTTCGTGGTGCTTCAGCCTGCGTGCTGACTGGCGCAGGGTTCACATCTGCCATCAACGCCGACAACCCCCGGCCAAGTCCGCGTGGTTTTGTCTTCTTGTCTGCCATGGTTGCCTCCGGTCCGTATTCTGCATTTACGCCGCTATCTTGTGATGTTTATTCAGGATTTCTTCTGCCAGTGCGCGATAAGCCTGTGCACCCTGGGAGTTGCTGTCATAGTTCAATACGGGCTGTGCGTAAGACGGTGCCTCACTCACACGCACGTTGCGCGGGATCTTCGTTTGGAACACAAGATCACCCAAATTATCCCGTGCGTCCTGCTCAACCTGTTGCGACAGGTTATTGCGCCGGTCGAACATGGTCAGAACGATTCCCTCAATCCGCAGATTCGGATTCGCCGACTGCCGGACTTCCCGGATCGTCAGCATCAACTGTGTCACGCCTTCCAGCGCAAAGAACTCACTTTGCAATGGCACTAGGACTGAATGCGCAGCAACCATCGCATTAACTGTCAGCAAATTCAGGGATGGCGGACAATCAATCAGAACATAATCCCAATCATATTCATCCATAGCCGTTTGCCGAAGAGCATCGTGCAATAGGAAGCTGCGCTTCTCATTGGTGAATAGTTCGATATCGGCAGAACTGAGATCAACAGTCGCTGGAATAATGCAAAGATCCTCAATCTCCGTTTGCCGGATAACATCCGACAAAGATGCGTCCTCAACAAGGAGATCATAAGTCGTCAGGTCCCGATCCGACGGTTCAATACCCAATCCTGTGGAGGCATTGCCTTGCGGATCCAGGTCGACAACCAGTACCCGCAGCCCGCATTCCACCAGCGCTGCTGCAAGATTTATGGCTGTTGTTGTCTTCCCTACCCCGCCTTTCTGATTTGCGACCGCGATGATCCGAGGCCCCTCCGGGCGGGAAAAATCAGACACGTTCTACTCCCCTGATTTTCAGGATTACTGCTTCTGGCTCAGTCAAACTTTTAGTCGTTTCCAACTCGAATCGCCATTGCTGCCGAGCGTTATCCACTTCTTTTTTCCAGTTCTCACCTTTGGGGAACACGCAAACGCCATCGGACGCGAGATGACGCTCTGCGAAACCCAAAAGATCACTCAATCCGGCAAGTGCCCTGGCAGACAATACATCTGCGCTCTGCGGTTCAACCTGTTCAATCCGGCTGCTCAGGACTGTAATCGATGCGCCGCACTCTCTGGCCGCTGTTCGAAGGAAGGCAGACTTGCGTTGATCACTCTCGATCAACGTTATCTTGGTTTCCGGAGTTTCATCCGCGGCGAGCAACGCAACCACAACTCCAGGAAATCCTCCGCCGCTGCCGATGTCGACCCAATGCTTCGGCGCGTCGACACTGCGGAAAACTTGAACAGAATCAGCTATATGACGCGTCCAGAGTTCGTCAAGACTGGAACGGGAGACCAAGTTGATCTTCGGATTCCACTTGCGAATAACTCTTTCAAAGATCTCGAGGCGTTCAAATGTTTCACGTGAAACACTGAGGTCATCTAGGAGCTTCTTGCTGCTCATGCAGTCTTCTCCTGCCCCGATTTTCCCTTGCGAAGACGGGCAAGGATCAGCGCAAGGGCAGCGGGAGTCATTCCGTCGATCCGGGCGGCTTGAGCCAGGGTTTCCGGAAGCACTCGCGCTAGCTTCTGTTGTAGCTCTTTGGAAAGACCGTCGACATCTTCAAAAACAAAGCCCTTCGGGATCACATGACCTTCATCACGCTTCATTGCGGAGATTTCCCGCTCCTGACGCGCAATATAATTTGCATAGAGGGCGTCCCGCTCCATCTGCCGGCGAATCTCCGGATCCACTTCATCCAAGTCAGGCATCAGCTGGATCACATCTTCAAAAGTGACATCAGGAAAAGCCAGAACATCCAAACCAGTCCGCCTATTGCCATCCTGATTGATCCGGATACCTGCAGTTGCCACCTGTTTGGGTGTAAAAGTCTCGGACTCAAGTCTCTTTCGTGCTGAGACTAGTTGTTCATTCTTCTTCTCAAAGGCCCGCCGACGTGCTTCTCCGGCACACCCCAGATCAATCGCCTTTGGTGTCAGCCTTTGATCTGCATTGTCAGCCCGAAGGGACAATCTGAACTCCGCCCTTGAGGTGAACATCCGGTAAGGCTCAGTAACGCCGTTGGTCGTAAGATCATCGATCATTACACCGATGTAGCTGTTCGACCGGCTGAAGGTGATAGGCTCTCTTTCCCTGGCCCGGTGCGCCGCGTTCAGCCCCGCGACCAGTCCCTGCGCAGCAGCTTCCTCATAGCCAGTCGTTCCGTTGATTTGTCCTGCAAGATAGAGGCCAGGAACATCCTTTAGCGATAGATCTAACTGGAGCGCTCTTGGATCGACATAGTCATACTCAATCGCATACCCCGGCTGCAGGATGTCTGCGTGCTCAAGACCTGAAATCGACCGGACATATTCCTCCTGCACCTCCACAGGCAGGCTGGTGGAGATGCCATTGGGATACACGGTGTGATCCGTCACCCCTTCTGGCTCCAGAAAGATCTGATGGCTTTCCTTGTCCGAGAACCTCACAATTTTGTCTTCAATCGAGGGGCAATACCGCGGTCCGACCCCTTCGATATGTCCGCCATACATCGCGGATCGTTCCAAGTTCCGGCGGATTATGTCGTGGGTTTTGGCATTGGTATGCGTAATGCCGCAAGACACCTGCTGCGCATTCAGGGTTTTAGACAGAAAGGAAAAGAATACAGGATCATCATCTCCAGGCTGGGCGTCCAAACTCTCCCAGTTAATGGTCCGCCCATCCAAGCGTGGCGGCGTGCCAGTTTTAAGTCGACCGAGCGGAAGTTCAAAACTATCAAGGCGCTCAGCCAATTTGACAGACGGTTTATCTCCCATCCGGCCGCCTGGCTTCGACACATCTCCAATGTGAATAACGCCGCGAAGAAACGTGCCTGAGGTCAGCACAACCGACTTAGCTGGGATTTCGCTGCCGTCAGCCAGCACAACGCCGGCAACAGTTTCTCCGGACATCAGAAAGTCTGTTACTTCGCCTTCCACGATGTCCAGGTTCTGTTGAGACTCCGTCAGTCGAAGCATTTCTAGGCGATAGATAGCTCTATCCGATTGGGCCCGCGGCCCTTGTACGGCAGGTCCCTTTCTGCGGTTCAGCAACCGGAACTGAATTCCTGCCAAATCAGCAACACGGCCCATGACGCCATCCATTGCGTCAATTTCCCGGACCAAGTGCCCTTTGCCCAAGCCACCAATTGCCGGGTTGCATGACATTACTCCGATGCCGTCACGGTTCAAGGTCACCAGTGCAGTTGCGGCGCCCATTCTCGCCGAAGCATGGGCAGCTTCGGTACCGGCGTGGCCGCCGCCAACTACAATCACGTCATACGATGAATGTTTCACGTGAAACACTCCTTCACTTTCCGAGACAGAAACTAGAGAAAATCTCATCAAGAAGATTTTCAACCCCGATCCGGCCAACAAGCATCTCCAAGGATCGGATTGCCGAACGCATTTCTTCGGCAGCTATATCATAATACTCCGGTCCGCGCCGCAGAATGTCTTGGGCTTCAGTCAAGCTGAGCAGAGCCGACAACATCGCATCCCGGTGACGGGCACGCGTTGCAATTCCCGCCTGTGCTGAACGGCTCTTGAGGACAGAGGACACATGATCAACAAGCTGATCGACACCCTGCCCCGACCGGCCCGAGATTGCATTTCCTTGTTCTGCGCGCAAATCAGCCTTTGGCCGCAAGCGAATGTCGCCGGCGCGCATCTCGACGTCCAGAACTTCACTGTCTTCCGCAAGAAACACACGCAGATCGGCTTCCTCAGCCCTCTTTCGGGCCAGGGCAATGCCGATGCCCTCGACATGGTCATCCGTGTCGCGAAGGCCGGCAGTATCCAAAAGCGTGACCGGCAGGCCGGCTAGATCCATCCGCACTTCGATTATATCGCGCGTCGTGCCGGCATACTCTGACGTGATCGCGGCTTCCCGGCCGGCCAGCGCGTTCAGCAGCGTGGACTTTCCCACATTCGGAGCACCAACAATAGCAACTTCAAACCCGCTGCGAATCCGTTCTGCTATTCTAACGCCGGCGGTCTCCTTTTCGAGGCCGGCTTGAACATGTGCCAGCAGCTCAGAGACTTCCGGGGTCACGTCAACCGGCACCTCTTCATCAGCAAAATCGATTGTGACTTCGATCAAGGATGCGGCACGGATCAGGCTTGTACGCCAGGATTCGGCCAATCGCCCCAGCCCGCCGGCAAGAACGACCTGTGCTTGTCTGCGTTGCGCTTCGGTTTCAGCATCTATCAGATCGGCGAGCCCTTCGACCTGCGCCAGATCCAAGTTGCCGTTTTCCAAAGCGCGGCGGGTGAACTCCCCCGGTTCAGCCATGCGAAGCCCGTTGATTCGCCCCAGGGAATCCAACACAGCAGAGACCACCGCCGTACTTCCATGTGTTTGAAATTCAACGGTATTTTCACCCGTAAAGCTTTTTGGAGCTGAGAAGCTTAGAACCAGAGCTTCGTCCAGGCGTTCACCTGATTCGTCTTGCAAGATTCGCAGACCGGTGCCCCGCGCCGGCAGTTCACCGCCGCAAATCTGCGCGCCAGCGTCAAGCGCCAATGGGCCAGAGATGCGGATTACCGCGACCCCGGCCTTCCCTTGTGCGGAGGCCAGCGCAAAGATCGTGTCCATGGGATGGCCCTTCTTTCTTGCCGGCCCGGATCAGGTGTTCATAGAGTCGAAGAATTCGGAGTTCGACTTTGTCTGCTTCAGCTTCGACAGCAGGAACTCGATAGCATCGGTAGTGCCCATCGGGTTCAGGATCCGGCGCAGCACAAAGGTCTTGGCCAGATCGCCCTTGTCGACCAGCAGATCCTCTTTCCGGGTGCCGGATTTGAGAATGTCGATTGCCGGGAACACGCGTTTGTCGGCAATCTTGCGGTCCAGCACGATCTCCGAGTTACCGGTGCCTTTGAATTCTTCAAAGATCACCTCGTCCATGCGCGAGCCGGTGTCGATCAGCGCGGTGGCGATGATGGTCAGCGAACCGCCTTCCTCGATATTCCGCGCGGCACCAAAGAAGCGCTTGGGCCGCTGCAGCGCGTTTGCGTCAACGCCACCGGTCAGAACTTTACCTGAAGACGGAACCACCGTGTTAAACGCCCTACCAAGTCTTGTGATCGAGTCGAGAAGAATCACAACATCTCGTTTATGCTCCACCAGGCGCTTGGCCTTTTCGATGACCATTTCGGACACTGCAACATGGCGGGTTGCCGGTTCGTCAAAGGTGGAGGACACAACCTCACCCTTCACCGAGCGCTGCATGTCGGTCACCTCTTCCGGACGTTCGTCAATCAGCAGAACGATCAGGTAGCACTCCGGATGGTTCTTTTCGATCGAGTGCGCGATGTTCTGCAGGATCACCGTCTTACCGGTGCGCGGCGGCGCCACGATCAGCGAACGCTGCCCCTTGCCGATGGGGGCCACCAGGTCGATCACCCGGGCAGAGCGGTCCTTGATGGTGGGATCCTCGATCTCCATCTTCAGGCGCTCATCCGGATAGAGCGGTGTCAGGTTGTCAAAAGCGATCTTGTGACGGGCCTTTTCAGGCTCCTCGAAGTTGATCTTGGTGACATTGGTCAGTGCAAAATAGCGCTCCGACTCCAGCGGCGCCTTGATCTGGCCTTCGACCGTGTCGCCAGTGCGCAAAGAATACTGGCGGATCATGTCGGGAGAGACATAGATGTCGTCCGGACCCGGTAGATAGTTTGCCTCAGGAGAGCGCAGAAAGCCAAAGCCGTCCTGCAGCACTTCCAGCACACCGTCGCCGCCGATGTCCCAGCCCTCATCCGCGCGTTCCCGCAGGATCTGGAACATCATCTCACCCTTGCGCATGGTCGAGGCGTTTTCGATCTCCAGCTCCTCAGCCATCGCCAGCAGGGCTTTAGGGCTCTTGGCTTTGAGATCAGACAGATTCAGGGATTGCACGGTCATATAGATACGGCCTCTACTCCCCGCTTACCCGGGGGTCGGTCACACGACAGGTTAGGAAAACACGGTTGCCCGGACGGGCCCGCTGAGAGCCATACATAGGGACTCGTTTCAGATGAGTCAAACGCCGGCTGAAAACGTTTCGCAGCCACAGCCCCCACCCCAGCGCCGCTGCGTCAGAATTTGAAGATGACCGAGATCACAATCACTGCCATCAGCACCGTCGGCACCTCGTTCATCATCCTGAACTGCCGCCCCGTCAGCGTATTGCGCCCGTCTTTGAAATCCCGGTGGCGGAACAGCAGCCAGTGGTGGAACCATGTCATGGCGATGACGGATAGACCCTTGGTCCAAGGCCAGAGGTAGCTCCAGTCGACAATGCCGGGTGTCAGTACGATGAACAGACCTGCAGTCCATGAAACATACATTGCAGGGCGCATGATGATCCTGAGAAGCTTCTCTTCCATAGTCAGGAAAATCGGTACTGCTTCCTGAACCTTCTCTGCCTGCTCCACGTGATACACGAACAGACGGGGGAGGTAGAAGAGACCGGCCATCCAGCTGAGTACTGCCATGATGTGAAGTGACTTGGCATATGGGTAGAGCGCGAACATCAGATCGCTCAAGTCCATGGGCAGTTCTCCCCGTTCAGATCTGACCACCCTAATAAATAAAGAAATATTAGAAGGATGATGTTTTTGTAGTGTGCGTGGATTCCAGTGGATAAGTGAATCTTCCTTCGCTTATCCCCAGCAGGGATAAGATTCCAGCGTGCATGGGACAGGAGTCGTGGAAATTTGGTTAACGCTCTTAAAATAAGGGTTGTTAAGGATCAGTTTACCTATCTGAACTTGGGGATAACCACGGGATGATCCGGGGAGAGCCGGCATATCCACGATTTCAAAGTTATCCTGACTCACAAAGGACGACTCAGCCGGCAGAATCCCGAGATTTGCGTCAACCCCTGGAGTCTTTACTTAACCGCGGAAAACCATACAAAACGTCCTGAAACGATCTGCGTCTTTCCCACGGGGTTTTCCACATGACTGCCCACATTGTGCTGGCTTCCGGTTCCGAAATCCGGGCGCATCTGCTGCGTCAGGCGGGTATTGATTTCGAATGCGATGTACCGCGCTTGGATGAGGATGCGATTAAGTCAGCCCTATTGGCCGAAGAGGCTCCGCCGCGGGACATCGCGGATGCGCTGGCAGAGGCAAAGGCGCGCAAAATCAGCGGGAAGCATTCTGGAAAGCTGGTTCTAGGCTGTGATCAGGTGCTTGAATTCGAGGGGAGCCTTCTTTCCAAGCCAGTCAGTCCTGAGGACGCACTGCACCAGCTCAAGGAGATGCGCGGCAAACGTCATTTGCTATTGTCAGCTGCCGTGATCTACCGGGATGGTGAACCGATCTGGCGGCATGTGGGCCAGGTCCGGCTGGTAATGCGTAAATGTTCGGACAGTTACCTTGAGGACTATGTCGCCCGCAATTGGGATAGCATTCGCCATGCGGTCGGGGCTTACAAACTGGAAGAAGAAGGTGTGCGGCTGTTTGCCAGCATCGACGGCAGCTACTTTAATGTCTTGGGATTGCCGCTGATGGAGCTTATCAGTTACCTGGGTTTGCAAGGGGTGATCAAGCAATGACAGAAGCAAAAATCCCGCTCGCCGGCGTGATCGGCTGCCCGGTGGCGCATTCCAAATCCCCGCAGCTGCATGGCCATTGGCTGAAGACTCACGGCATCGCCGGTTACTATGTTCCCATGCATGTAGAGCCGGAAGATCTTGCCGAAACCATCCGGACGATGCCGAAGATGGGGTTTGTCGGGGCGAATGTCACCATTCCGCACAAGGAAGCGGTGATGGAGATTGCTGACAAAGTGACGGACCGGGCGCGGCTGATCGGTGCGGCTAATACGCTGATCTTCCGCAAGGATGGAACGATCATGGCCGATAATACGGACGGTTACGGTTTTATCACCAACCTGCATCAGGGCGCGCCGGATTGGGATCCGCAGTCCGGGCCGGCTGTAGTTTTGGGGGCTGGCGGGGCATGCCGGGCAGTGGTCGCTTCCTTGATGGAGGCTGGTGTGCCGGAAATCCTGCTGACCAACCGCACGCGTGAGCGGGCGGACCAGCTGCAGAAGGACTTTGGCAACCGTGTCAAAGTGGTGGAATGGGTTCAGGCCGGCAATATCGTGGAAGAAGGCGCGCTGATCGTGAACACAACCTCGCTCGGCATGGTGGGCAAGCCGCGTCTGAGGGTTCCGCTGGACGGGCTGCGGTCAAATGCTGTTGTGACCGACCTCATCTATGCGCCGCTGAAAACCGACTTGCTGCAAACTGCCGAGGATGCGGGCTGCACTGTGGTTGACGGTCTGGGTATGCTGCTGCATCAGGCGGTTCCGGGATTTGAACGCTGGTTTGGACACCGGCCTGAGGTTGACGCTGCCACGCGCGCGGCGGCACTCAGATGAGTTTCAGCCTTGGCCTCACCGGCTCTATCGGTATGGGAAAAAGCACCACTGCCAAACTGTTTGCGGCCCAGGGCTGCGCTGTTTGGGATGCCGATGCGGCCGTTCACCGGCTTTACGGCCGAGGCGGTGCCGCGGTGGCGCCGATGGGTGCTGCCTTCCCGGAGGCAATCGAGGATGGCGCAGTCAGCCGTATTGCCCTGAAACAGATCATCGGCCAATCCCCGGACGCTCTGAAACGGATTGAAAGTATCGTGCATCCGCTGGTGGCTCAGGACCGGGCCGCTTTCCGGGCGCAGGCAATCAGTGACGTCCTGGTTTTCGACATCCCCCTGTTGTTCGAAACCGGCGGCGATGCGGAAATGGATGCAGTGGCTTGTGTGACAGTGGATGCAGAAACTCAGCAGGAACGGGTTCTGGCCCGCGGCACGATGACGGTTGAGCAATTCCGGCATATCCTGCAAAAACAGATGCCGATTGAGGAAAAAATAGCCCGGGCTGACTATGTGATCGAGACAGACACGCTCGACCACGCAGAGGCACAGGTGGCAGAGGTCCTCGCAGATATCAGGAGCAAGCCGGGCCATGCGTGAAATCGTTCTCGATACCGAAACCACCGGATTTGATCCGTTTTCCGGGGACCGGATCGTCGAGATCGGGGCAGTGGAGCTGTTCAACCACATGCCCACCGGGGAAACGTTTCACGTTTACATAAATCCGGAACGTTCGATGCCGGCAGAGGCGTTCTCGGTTCATGGCATCGGCCCGGACCTGCTGGAGCCGCCCCAGAAACCGGAACCCGGTGCGGTTACTCTGCGCGACAAACCGGTTTTTGCCAAAGTTGGCCAGAAGTTCCTGGATTTTGTGAAAGACTCCAAGATGGTCATTCACAACGCCAGTTTTGATATGAAATTCCTGAACGCGGAACTTGACTGGATGGGGCTGCCAAAGCTGCCGATGGACCAGGCAATCGATACTCTGGCAATGGCGCGCCAGCGGTTTCCCGGTTCGCCGGCGACGCTTGATGCGCTCTGCCGCCGGTTCAATATCGACAACTCCAACCGGACCCTGCACGGCGCGCTGCTCGACTCCGAAATCCTGGCAGATGTGTATCTTGAGCTTATTGGCGGGCGGCAGCCGGATTTTGGCCTGTCCACTCAAGCCGCCTCGTCAGGCTCTGCACAGGTTGAGGATGACTGGCGCCCTGCCCCGCGGCAATCTCCGCTTCCACCGCGGATCACGGCCGATGAACTGGCGGCACACGAGGCCTTTGTCGGCAAAATGGGAGAAGATGCCTTGTGGAAGGCCACCTGACTCCAAATTGGCTGGAAACGAAAAAACGCCGCTGAGACCAGCGGCGTTTTCTGCTTCAGAGACCGAAGACTTTACTGTGTGGGTTCGGCTGCAGCCGCTTCTTGCTGGCGGCGCGCCAGTTCGTTGCGGTAGATCCCGACAAAGTCGATGTTGTCCAGGTTCAGCGGCGGGAAGCCGCCGTCGCGGGTCACATCGGACACGATGCGGCGCAGGAACGGGAAGGTCATGCGCGGGCATTCGATCAGCAGGAACGGGTGCAGCTGGTCTTCCGGCACGCCGACGATGTTAAAGACGCCGACATATTCCAGCTCAAGCACGAACAGGACGTTGCCGCCTTCCTTGTTCTTGGACTCGACGGTCAGCTTGGTGATCACCTCGTACTGGTTCTCAGTCGAACGCTTTTTCGCATCCAGGTTAACCTGCACGCTGACGTCGGGCTGAACCTCGCCGCCAGTGCCTTTTTGCGCCATCACGTTCTCGAACGACATGTCGCGGATGAACTGTGCCAGAACGTTCATCTGGACTTGCGGCTGCTGCTGGGCTTCGCCGTTTTCGGCCATCGGGATACTCCTGAAATATGCTTTGGACCGTGCTTAACAGCTTGGCCCGGACACCTCAACGGGGCCCGTCAACCCAGCCGGACGGGCTGCTTGGGCGCTGCCCGGGAGTCACATCTTCGTAGTCTCCGTCGATGATGTCATCCGGTTTTCCAGCGCTTCCCGGATAGTGGCGGCCCTGCATGCTGCCTGGTCCCATCTGGAATTGCGCCACGGTGATGCGGGCACGCAGATAGCGATAGACCGCCAGCCGGACCGGCGGCATCAAAAGCGCAAAGCCAACAGCATCAGTGAAGAAACCGGGGGTCAGCAGCAATGCACCAGCAACCAGGATCATGGCCCCATGGGCCAAAGGTTCAGCCGGATCGGACAATTGCTGAAAAGACGACCGCAGCTGTCCCATCGCCATGCGTCCCTGTGTTTTCACCAGCCAGGTGCCCAGTACTGCGGTTAGAACCACGATGGCCAGGGTCGGCCACAGGCCGATGGCGCCGCCGACCTGAATAAACAAAGCAATTTCAATGATGGGAACCATCAGAAAGGCCAAGAGGAGATACATGGGGGTTTCCTTGCGATCATACACCCGGGCGGTAGACTTGCCCCCGCCCGTCACCTACATAAGGTCTGACCGCTTTGGTTTCAAACAAAGCACGAACGCCTAGCATGAGGTATCCATGGAGTCGCCTGTGATTCAGCTTTTGGTTCTGGCCGGTATTGCCGTGTTTCTGATCCTGCGCTTGAAAAGCGTTCTGGGAACACGCGAAGGCTTTGAAAAGCCGCCGCTGCCGAAGTCCGAAACCAAGAGCCGCCGCCCGGATCTGGAAGTGATCGAAGGCGGCCCGGACCGCGACATCACCGATTATGTTGCTGAAGGCAGCCCGCAGGCTCAGGCCCTGGCTGCGATGAAACGGGCTGAACCCTCGTTCCAAGTGCAGGATTTCGTTCAGGGCGCCCGCGGTGCGTACGAGATGATCTTGATGGGATTCGAGCACGGCAATCTGGATGACATCCAGCCGTTCCTGGCGGAGGATGTTTTTGATAGCTTCGTGGAAGCCGTCGCGCACCGCGAGGACCAGGGGCTGAAGATCGAAGCCGAATTCATTGGAGTGCGTGAAACGACGCTGGCCGATGCGCAATTTGATGCGCAGTCTGGCCGGGCTGAGATTACCATGCGCTTCGTGGGTGAGCTTACCTCCGTCGTGCGCGACCGCGGCGGCGATATTGTCGAGGGCGACCCCAAGGCGGTGAAACGCCAGAAAGACACTTGGGTCTTTGCTCGCAACATGGGCAGCGATGATCCCAACTGGCAGCTTGTTGCGACGGACGCATGATTGCGGCGCTTCGGGGGGCACTTGGGGCAGCTGCAATTGCAGGTGCCGCGATGACCGCCTCCGGGGCGCACTCCGAAACTGTGTCCAGCATTCTGGACTTTGCTCAGCTTGACGGCTGGGCACATGATGACCACGCAGCCGCGCTGGAGGTTTTTCTGGGAACCTGCCGGGACCTCAAGGATCCGGATTGGGCCGCATTGTGCAAGGCGGCTCGCTCCCAGTCACCTGATGGCGCCCGTGCGTTTTTTGAGCTGTTTTTCCGTCCGGTTCTGATCGAGGACGGCAACCCTGCCCTGTTTACCGGATATTTTGAGCCGGAACTGACAGGGTCACGCTACCCCACGGGCCGGTTCCGCTATCCGGTCTACAAGATGCCCCCAGAGGCGCGTGCAACAGATCAGTGGCTGCCGCGCCGGGATATCCTGAGCAGTGACGTGATGCAGGGCCGCGGGCTGGAAATCGCCTGGGTCGATGATCCGGTAGAGCTGTTCTTTCTTCAGATTCAGGGATCAGGGCGCATCCGCCTGCCGGATGGCTCGACCATCCGCGTCGGATACGGAGGCGCCAACGGCCATCCGTACAAGTCGATCGGCAAGGAACTGGTGCGCCGCGGCGTCTACAATGCCCATCAGGTCAGCGCGCAGGTGATCAAGTCCTGGGTGCGGCGAAATCCGGCGGACGGCAAGGAGCTGCTGTTCCACAACCCGTCTTATGTGTTTTTCCGTGAGGTGCGTAAGGTCGCGGCTTCCAAGGGGCCGCTTGGCGCCATGAACCGCTCCGTCACCCCAATGCGGACTATTGCCGCCGATCCAGCCTATACACCTCTTGGTGCGCCGGTCTGGGTGGAAAAGGACGGGCATCTGCCGCTGCGGCGGCTGATGGTGGCGCAAGATACCGGTTCTGCTATCAAAGGTGCCCAGCGGGCTGACATTTTTGTCGGCACAGGGGATGCGGCGGGCGAAACCGCCGGCACGATGAAAGACCCGGGCCGGATGGTGGTTCTGCTGCCGATCCAGCGGGCCTATGCGATGCTGCCGGAAGACATCTAAATGACACGGCGCAAACTGACAGGAGATGAGATCGACCTTTGGCACAAGGTCGTGAAGCACACAGAGCGGTTGCACCCGGGTACCCACTCCACGCCGCCAGCTGCGCCGATGCCGAAACCCAAACCGGTCAAGCAACCGGAACCGCGCCTGGCGCCGTTCAAGGTTGGCAGCAATGCCAAACCCAAGCCGGTGAAACATGATCTGAAGCCGTCGATTGCCCGTAGCCTGGCCAGTGATCCGCTGCAGATGGACGAAAAGGCCTTCCGCCGGATGAAACGCGGCAAGATCAGGCCGGAAGGCAAGCTGGACCTGCATGGCATGCGGATCGACACCGCGCACCCTGCCCTGACGCGCTTTATCCTTTCGGCTCAGGCATCGGGCAAGCGGCTGGTGCTGGTGGTAACCGGCAAGGGAAAGGACCGGGACGAGCCGGGCCCGATGCCGGTGCCGCGCGGGGTGCTGCGCCACAAGGTGCCGCAATGGCTTGCCCTGCCGCCGTTGTCGCAGGCGGTTCTGCAGGTCACGCCGGCTCACATCAGCCATGGCGGAGAAGGTGCATATTACGTCTATCTCCGGCGGGGCCGCTGACGGCTGTCACCGGTTATTGGATGGGGGGCCTTCCAGCGCGATTTCTATGGCACTGTCCCGGATAACGATCTGGCCCGGTAAAATCCTGCGCAGACGGTCCTGATCACGTTCGAATGTCTGCGCCGTTTGCCGGGCGCCTTTCAGCAGCGCCAGCAGCGCCGGTGAGCTGGCAGCAACAAAATGCTGCGATTCCGCTTCGTCGGCAAAGGCCGTCGTATCAATGACTTCTACCGGAAGGTCGCTGATTTCCTCAATATTGTTGAGATTGCCCAGCCTTGCCCGCCCGTTCAATCCGCGCAGCCGTTGCGACAGGGTCAGGATATTGTCTTTTTGCGAAACGAAGATGGCAAACGGCTGCGGAACTTCGGCAAAGCGCTGCATCTGCGATTTGAACACATCAACGTCCAGGTCCGGAGACATCAGCACCACGCCGCCCAGGTTGCGGGCGGTCCATCCCGGTGTCTTGATTTCGATCTGGCGCAGCGCCTCCATGGTCAGCAGCCCGCCCATGGAATGCGCCACCACCACAACCCGGCCGGTGCCTGGCGAACGCAGCTTGCGCAGCAGCATCTCCAGCCCGTCGCGGGCAAACAGGACACTATCTGCATCATATGCGTAGCCAAGCGCCTTGCCCTTGCTGGGCCAGGAATAAATGACAGTTGCCCCGGGGACGTTGATGTCATGGGTCAGTTGCGCCGCGCGGAACGCGGTTTCGGCCTGGGTGGAATTGAAGCCGTGCACAAATACAGTGACGTCCCGCTCCTGCGGCGGAAACTTGGCCAGTTCCTGGTTCAGGCGTGAAGAAAAAGCAGCTTCGCTCTCGAATTTCCGGCGTCCGGCCATGGTGAACTCAGTGGCTGGATCGGGATCCTGGTACCCGAATTCCAAGGATCCAGGCTGCCGGTTGGGCGGAATTGAAACCGTAAGCTCAAGCAGGCTGAATCCTTCCGTCCGGTCAGAACCAAAGGTCCCATCCGGCAGGGGATCGCGGTTGGTCGCTGCAAAAATGGTCTTGGCAGTACCCAGCTGCAAAGCTCCAGGAACTGTGGGCGAGTAAGACCTGTCCGTGCAGCCTACGAGGACGGTCACGAAGAATACGCAAACTACGCGCAGAACCTGCATGATATTTGCCCCCGAATTCAAATAGCGGCAGGCTATCCGACCTGCCGCCATTGTCCAGTGGCTCAGCGCGGCTTGGGCAGTTTACAGCACGTAACGGCTAACATCCGCAGAGCGGCCAAGCTCACCCAGGTTCTTTTTCACAAAAGCCGCGTCTACCGTGACCGCCTCGCCCGAGCGGTCAGGCGCTGTGAAGGAGAGTTCTTCGAACACCCGCTCCATCACGGTGTAAAGCCGCCGCGCGCCGATGTTTTCGACAGTCTGGTTCACCTCAGCCGCGATTTTGGCCAGCGCGGCAATCCCGTCTTCCGTGAAGGTCACTTCAACTTCCTCGGTGCCCATCAGCGCGGTGTACTGCCGTGTCAGCGCATTGTCGGTCTCCGTGAGGATGCGGACAAAGTCCTTTTCGGTCAGCGCCCGCAGGTTGACGCGGATCGGCAGCCGGCCCTGCAGTTCTGGCAGTAGATCCGACGGCTTGGCGATATGGAACGCGCCGGAGGCGATGAACAGGATATGGTCGGTCTTCACCGGCCCGTGCTTGGTGCTGACGGTGGTGCCTTCGATCAACGGCAGCAGGTCGCGCTGCACGCCTTCCCGGCTGACGTCGCCGCCGCGGGTTTCCTGGCGCGCGCAAACCTTGTCGATCTCGTCCAGGAAGACGATGCCGTTCTGCTCCACCGACTCCAGCGCGGTGCGGGTGACGGTTTCGTCATCCAACAGCTTGTCTGCTTCCTCGCTGATCAGCACCTCATAGCTTTCGGCAACGGTCATCTTCTTGCGCGTGGTGCGCCCGCCCATCGCCTTGCCGAACAGATCGCCCAGGTTCAGCATTCCCATGTTGCCGCCACCGGGCTGGCCGGGGATTTCGAACATGCCCATCGGATTGGAGGTGTCGGCCACATCCAGTTCGATCACCGTGTCGTCCAGCTCCCCCGCCTTCAGTTTTTTGCGGAACATCTCGCGGGTGGCCTCACGGGCATCGCTGCCGGCGATGGCTTCCACAACCCGGTCCTCTGCGGCCTTATGGGCGTTGGCCTTCACGTCTTCGCGCATGTACTCGCGGGTCTGGGCAATGGCGCTGTCCACCAGATCGCGGATGATCTGTTCCACATCCCGGCCGACATAGCCGACCTCGGTGAACTTGGTGGCCTCAACCTTGATGAAAGGCGCGCGCGCGAGCTTCGCCAGACGGCGGGAAATCTCGGTTTTGCCGACGCCGGTGGGGCCGATCATCAGGATGTTCTTGGGGTACACTTCATCGCGCAGGTCGTCGGCCAGCTGCTTGCGCCGCCAGCGGCTGCGCAGCGCCACGGCGACGGCGCGCTTGGCTTCCTTCTGGCCGATGATGAAGCGGTCCAGTTCCGAGACGATTTCGCGGGGGGTCAGATCAGTCATGGGTCTTTCCGTTTCAGTGTGAGGGCGGCAGCCGGTCAAGTGGCAGCACACCGGACAAGGGGGTAAGCAGGACCGCTCGGATGCGGCTCCAGAAGGCGCCGAGGGCAACCAGAAACACACCAAGCGCCAGTATGGTGATGGCGGTGCCTTCGCCGCTGAACACGGTGCCGGCCAGGGTGACGCTGTAGCCGATGGCGGCAATCAGGAAGGACCGGCGGTCGATGATGATTGCTATGAGGGCAAATAGCACAAGGACGGCAAACAAAAGCAAATTTGAACTGGAGGTGCCACTGTCCAGAAGGCTGAGAGCAATGGTGTTGACCAGGGCCGGTGCGGCAACGACATGCAGCCAGAACCCCTGCGCCGACCGCCGCGTCACCCGGTGCGGGTCGCTGAGATCGAAAACCATCGCAACCGCAAAAACGCAACACCCGACGGCCAGAGTGATCCAGGCAAAGGGGCCACTAGCTGACAGCAGGAACAGATCGCTTATTCCTGCTGGGGTGCCGGCCCGTATGGCGCCCGACAGAAGTGCAACCGCAAAGACCCCCAAAGCAATCAATGCCATGGCAAAGGGGACCCGGAAGCGCATCCAGAACACCGCGATTGTAGCGGTTGCGGCTGCAACAGGCAGCGGCAGGCTGGAGAAGTCGTTCTGCGCAATCATGAAAGGTTGCGAGAAATATGCTGTAAACCCGGTGCCTGCATTGCCGGCCCACAGCAGCGACAGGGCGATGGCAGGTGCAACCATGCGGCGGCGGCGGATGAAGTATTCGGACAGCAGCCAAAGAACCGCGGCCCCTGCGATGGCGGAATAGACCGCCTTCTGCTGATAGCCGCCCAGCGAGCCTGCCAGATCGACGGCTGTAAAAGCCATCCAGCCGGAGGCCAGGATCAACAGGCCGATGACGATGAATATCTCGTTGAACCCTTTAAACAGTTCAAAGGGTTCATCGCCCGGAGCCAGGTTTTCCCTGGCGCCCCGGCGGCTGTCGGCCAATGCCAGCAGCGAGGCCGCCTGAGCTTCGCTCAGCAGGCCTGAGCCAACGGCGGCGCGCAGATCATCCTGGTTGACCCTGCCCACCTCAGGCTTCCCGTCCAATGGTCTCGACGGTCAGGTTTCCATTGGTGTAGACGCAGATATCGGCGGCGATGGCCATGGCGTCGCGGGCAACGGATTCCGCGGATTTATCGCTGTCCATCATGCCGCGGGCTGCGGCCAGGGCAAAATTGCCGCCGGATCCGATGGCCGCCACATCATGTTCGGGCTCCAGCACATCGCCGGCGCCGGTGATTACAAACATATCGGTGCCGTCGGTGACGATCAGCATCGCTTCCAGCTTCTGCAGGTATTTGTCGGTGCGCCAGTCCTTGGCCAGTTCCACACTGGCGCGGGCCAGCTGGCCCGGGGTTGCTTCCAGCTTGGCTTCAAGACGCTCCAGCAGGGTGAATGCATCGGCGGTCGAGCCGGCAAAGCCTGCCACCACATCAAAACCGCCGGGCGACAGGCGCCGCACCTTGCGGGCGGTGCCCTTGATCACTGTCTGCCCCAGCGACACCTGGCCGTCGCCGGCGATGACCACCTGACCGTCCTTCTTGACGCCGATGATGGTGGTGCCGTGCCAGCCGGGGAATTGATCGTCTGCCATAAATGCCTCCGTTAAGTTGCCCCCTATATGGAACCATCCCCCCGCCGGCACAAGAGAGCGGGCCGGATCACAGGCTTTGCAAGGACTGCAAGGGGTTTCGCCGCTATGCAGAAAGCGCAAGGCGGGGCTGTCGAACCGGCAATTGCGGGACTCAGCTACGCATCCTACATGGGGCTCACAACCGGCACAGGGTCGGCTGTTTCTTAGAAGGATATGCGCAAATGACGACCGCAAACATTCATGCGCCGCTCGGAGCAGTCACCGTTCTCCGCGTGGTCGACGCTATGACCAATGTGAAAACCTCCATCGTGGAGTGGTATGAAGCCCGCGAGACCCGCAAGGCTCTGGCCCGGCTGACCGACGCACAGCTGGACGACATCGGCATGAGCCGCGCCGACATCGCCAAGATCTGAGACTAAATTGGTCGAAGACATTGAATGAGCCGCCCAGAAACGGGCGGCTTTGTTCATTTCGGGGCTGTGATTTTGTATTTCCCGGCCTGATCCGGCAGCCAGGCCTCGATTGCAGCGGTGGCCACTACATGGCGGCTGCCGGCTTCCGCATCCTCCACATCCAGCCCGCCTTTGACGGCCCGCACACTGGCCCTGCCCCGCGGCAGATCCTGCGCTACCAGATCGCAATCCACCGCCTCCGGCCGCTGCACCCCGATGGTCACGTCAACACGCATTTCGCTGTGATCGATGCCAAGCTTGGAAAACAGGGTGATCGACGAATGATGCAGTGCGTCCTGCACCGCGCGCCGCGCCGCCTTGGTGTAATCCTGGCCGTAAAGGTCGTTGCCGGTGCCCATTTCCAGGATGATGCGTTTCTCGCTCATTCCACCGTCTCCATGTCAAAGGAAACCACCACAGCCGCATTGGCTATCACCGTGCATCCGCCCTGCGGTTTTTCAATGTTGAGCCCGCCTTCCACAACCCGGATGCTGGGCTGGCCGTAGGGAAAAATCTCCAGCAGTGCGTCCCTGTCTACCGCTTCTGGTTTCTGCACACCGATCTCCGCGTCGATAATCATGTCTTCCTTACGGAAATCAAACAGTTCCGCCATGTTGACGGAGTTGTGCCACAGCGCGTCCTTGATCGCCCGGCGAGCGGCTTCAGTATAGTCCTCGCGCCTCAGCGACGTGCCCATGCCGAATTCCACCAGTACCCGTGTCTTGGCCATTTTGCCTCCTTTACCTGTCTCAAGGCGAACCGTCGCAGGGTATCAGCTCAAAGGACAGTGCCAGTTTGCCGCCAGCCGGTACGCCAGCGCTCAAAACAAAAAAGGGCCGTCCCCGTGGGGACAGCCCTAGGAAATCCGGTTTGGATCCGGCTCAGATCGACTCTTCGATCCAGCTCTGCAGCGCGGCCTTGGGGGCGGCGCCGGCACGGTTGGAGATCACCTGGCCGTCCTTGAAGATGAACAGCGCCGGAATGCCGCGCACGCCCATGGCGGCTGCGGAGTTCGGGTTGCTGTCAACGTCGACCTTGGCGATTTTCACCTTGCCGCCGAATTCCGCGGCAAGCTCTTCGAGAGCCGGGCCAATCTGTTTGCAGGGACCGCACCACTCGGCCCAGAAATCCACCACAACGGGGATATCGGAGTTCTTGACTTCGGCGTCAAAGGTGGCGTCGGTGACGGCTACGGTGGACATATGCATGTCTCCATGAGTGTGTGGCAACTGGAGTTGGAACCTATGTACGGCTTAACGGATCGTCAAGGTTCCAGACGCCGCATCAGCGCCGCTGTCACAAGTTCGTGCGGCAGCGGCATCAGCGTGGCCGTTCGGGTCCAAAGAAGCGCGGTTTCGATAGTGCGGCCCGGGTAAATCTGTGCCAGCGCATGGGCATAGGCACCCATCTGGCGCAGCAAACCTTCGGGGCATTGTTCCGGCACTTCCGGTACGGTGGCATTGGATTTGAAGTCCACCGCCAGAACCCTGTCCGGTGTGACGATCAGGCGGTCAATGATGCCATGCAGACGGCCCTCGTTCAGGTCGGCGGTGATGGGCACTTCTGCCAGGGTTTCAGGGGCGAAAATATGGGACAAGCCGGCGTTTTTCAGAACGCCGGACGCCTCGGCGAGCAGCTCTGCAATATCCTCGGCTTCCTGCAGAAGGTTGCCGGCAAGCTGCGGCCAGTGGTCTTCAGGCCGGCCCGGCAGGTGCTCCAGCAGCAGGTGCAGCCGGCTGCCGCGAGCCTTGGCGGCTTCCTCATCCAGGCCCAGGTCACCTGGCAAGGCCTTCGCCCCGCCCAGGTCCGAAGGACTGAGTGCCGGCGCCGGGGCCTCATAGGCTCCGGCCGCGCGGGAAAAAACCTCCGGCAAGCTGTATTTCACGACTTCCCCCACCGGCTTTTCAATCCGTGGCAGCCCGTCCCAATCCCCGTGCTGCAGGCGTAATCCTGCCCCGCCGGGACAGTCGAACTCCACTGCGCCACCCTCGCGCAA
Source organism: Leisingera sp. ANG-DT (assembly GCF_000813785.1). Taxonomy (NCBI): domain Bacteria; kingdom Pseudomonadati; phylum Pseudomonadota; class Alphaproteobacteria; order Rhodobacterales; family Roseobacteraceae; genus Leisingera; species Leisingera sp. ANG-DT. The sequence continues at coordinate 401,000 of NZ_JWLE01000005.1, read as the reverse complement.
GGCGCCCTCTGTCATGCGGTACCAGCTGTCGCCCTGTTCGCCCGCGTCGCCCGCGGCAGCGACAATCAGCCACTTTTCCGCCCGGGTCAGAGCCACATAGAGCAGCCGCAGGCGTTCATTCTGCAGCTTTTCCTGGGCAGCTTCACGGGCCGCCAGCATAGTAGCAGGCATCTGGTCCTTGGGCAGCTTCCAGACAGGTGTGCCTTCGGCCAGCATGATCTCCGTGTCCCGCGGGGCCTGGCGTTTGGCGGTGTCCGGCAGGATCACGATCGGCGCCTCCAGACCTTTGGATCCATGCACCGACATCACCCGGATCATATTGCCGGCCGCGCCCATCTGGCGTTTGATCTCCAGATCATCGGTCTGCATCCAGACCAGAAACCCGGTGAGGCTGGGCACATCGGTGCGCTCATAGGCCAGCGCCTGCGACAGCAGCGCGTTGATACCGTCTTCCGCTTCCGGCCCCAGCCGGCCCAGCAGTTTCTGGCGGCCGCCGTGGCGGGTCAGGATACGCTCAATCAGATCAAAGGGCCGCAGGAAATCCGCATTGGCGCGCAGGTCATCCAGCACCGCCATGGTCTCCGGGAACTCCTGTGCCCGCTCCCGCAGCGCGGGCCACAGGTACATCGCCTCCCGCCGGTGTGCGAGATCAAACAACGCCTGCTCGGTCCATCCGAACAGCGGCGATTTCAGTGCCTCTGCCAATGACAAGGAGTCCTCGGGCAGCGCCAGGAACCGCAGCAGCGCGGCAATGTCCTTGACCGCCAGCTCCGCACCGACCTTCAGCCGGTCAGCGCCGGCGATAGGCAGTTCAGCCTTCTTGCAGGCGCGGATGATTTCCGAGAACAGATCGGAGCGGCGCTGCACCAGGATCAGGAAATCGCCGGCCTGCACCGGACGGCGCTGAAAGGTGCCGCGTTCGGGCCCATCCTCCGGAATGGTGACGCCGGTTTCAATCATCTGCTTGATCGACCCGGCAATCCGTTCTGCCAGGATCACCGTGTGATGGCGGCTGCTGGGACGGTCGACGGGGCTGGTCCAATCGGGATCCTCGTCATCCTCCACCTTTTCTACCACCGGCCACAGGTCCACCCGGCCTGGCAGGTCCGACTTGAAGGCCCTATGCAGCGCGTCCTTGCGGAAACCGGCGCGCGGGCTGTCCTTGAACACCAGATCGACCAGCTTCAGGATTGCCGCAGAGGAGCGGAAGGAGAAATCGAGCGAGGCATCCTGCAGCCCTGCTCCGGTTTCCGCCAGCCGGTTGCCGAACTCCTGCTGCATCCGGTCAAACGCATCCGGGTCAGCGCCCTGGAACGAATAGATCGACTGCTTCTTGTCACCGACGACAAAAATGGTGCGCTCCACATCCGAGCGCGCGCCTTCGCCGGCAGTGAACTCCTGCGCCAGCTTCTCGATCACGTCCCATTGCACCGGGCTGGTGTCCTGTGCCTCGTCCACCAGAATGTGGTCAATACCGCCGTCCAGCCGGTACAGCACCCAGGCAGCCACGCCGGGATCGTTCAGCAGTTTCCGGGCCTTCAGGATAAGGTCGTCAAAGTCGAGCCAGCCGCGCAGTTGCTTGCGCCGTTCATATTCCGGCAGGAAGGCGGCTGCGAAGCGGTGCAGGTCGTGGCTCTTGCGCGCGGCAGTCAGCGCCAGACGTTTGGCGCGCGCGTCCTCAACCCGCAGCATCAGCGGTTCCAGCTGGTCCATCAGCGACAGGTGGGATTCGCGCAGTTTCTTAGTTGGGAACTTGTCTATTTTGGCGGTGAACGGCTCCTTGGCGCCGGCGCCGGTCAGGAACACGCTTTCGAGCGCGCCAAGATCGGCGATTGCCGGTTTAGTAATCCCCGCCAGTTTCTCCGCCGCCTTCAGGTCGGTTGAACCGCCCTGTCCCAGCATCTCCCGGGTACGCTGCAGAAGCTCTTCCTCGCCGCCCAGAAACACCAGCGATTCAAGCGCTGTTTCATCGAAACCTTTGGGCAGGCCAAACAGGTCCAGCAGCCCGTCCCAGTCCAGCGTCTCTCCGAAGTCGGCCCGGCGATTGCAAATTGAGGAAGTGAGTGTTTCGAAGTCGCTGTCGCTCACATGCCGCGCCAGGGCATCGACCAGCGGGGCATCAGCGCCTTGCGCAAAATCCTCCATGATTTCTGCACGCAACAGCTGGCCTGCACGGTCGTCCATTTCGGAAAACTGCGGGCTGACGCCGGCCTCCAGCGGGAAGCGGCGCAGCAGAGACGAACAGAAGGAGTGGATGGTCTGGATCTTCAGCCCGCCCGGCGTCTCAATCGCGCGGGCAAACAGGGTGCGTGCTTGTGCCAGGTCCTCGGCTGCGGTGTTGACCTCCCCCAAATCGGTCAGGGCCGCAATCAGCGCCGGGTCTTCCAGCATCGCCCATTCGCCCAACCGCTTGAACAGCCGGTTCTGCATCTCGCTGGCGGCGGCCTTGGTATAGGTGAGGCACAGGATGTGCTGCGGCTGCACGCCCTTCAGCAGCAGCCGGGCCACCCGGTCGGTCAGCACCTTGGTCTTGCCGGAGCCGGCATTTGCCGCCAGCCAGGTGGAGGCATCGGGCCGGGCGGCGCGGAACTGCGCCTCAGAGGCGGCGTCGCGGATGGTCATGCCAGATCCTCCGGCTGCGGTTCGGCGCTGCGGTCCCATTCGCCGTAGCGCGCCAGGTGGTCGTAGTCGCCGGCGAGGTCGTCCCGATACACCATGCGGCGGCTCGAATAGCCCTGCTCAGGCTCGAAATAGGCGCCGATCAGGGTGCGCAGCTCGTCCCAGACCTTGGCGGGCGGCTCCTCTTCCAACGGTGCGCGAACCTCTTTCATGCTGGAGCCAAGACCGATGAACAGGGCGCGGGCAACCTCCGCCGGGCCAAGATCGTCAAAGGCGCCTTCCTCAGCCATGGCGGCTTCGATCAGCAGCTGCTTTTCAAACTTCTTCTGCTGGGACTCGCTGGGCGGCGCGCCGGTCTTGTAGTCATACAGATGCAGGAAACCGCGCTCATCCATGTCGATCCGGTCGGCGCGGCAGGCGATGGTGAAATCCAGCGGATCCAGCCGGGCGCTGCCCTTGGCCTCAAAGGCAACAGGTTTGGCGCGGGCCTGGCGTTCCTGTTCTGCCAGCACAAAGTCGCCGGCAATCTTGCGGATGCGGCTGTGCCACAGGATACGGGCAACGGGCCAAGGCACATGGGCATCCAGCAGCTCCCGGGTCTTTTCGATCAGCTGGCTGGCAGTCAGCAGGCTTCGATCCACCTGGGCTTCCTTGATGAAATGCTCAAATACCTCATGCACCACAATCCCGCGCAGCAGGGCGTCGGGTTCCTGCACCAGCGGGTTCAGCGGCTTCAGCCGCAGCACATGTTTGGCGTAAATCGCATAAGGGTCGCGGATCAGCCGCGGAATTTCCGTAATGGTCAGGCGCCGCGGGCGGGCCGCAACCGGCGGACGCGGCGAGGGACGCGGCATCTGCGGAATGGGCGTAGGCTCCTCCAGCGCGTCTGCCCAGCCCAGCCATTGCCGGCCTTTGGCTCGCATCGCGTCCAGCGCATCCCGGCCGCCCTGGTCCGGCAGGCCGGACAGCAGGTTGGACAGGCGGTTCAGCCAGCGTGACGGTACGGTGTCGGCTTCCTCTGACCGTTCGGCGCGGGTCAGCCAGACCTCAGTTGCGGCAATTGCCTGCTGGAAGTCATGCGCCGACAGGCCGATGCGGCGTTCGGGCAGCAACAGACCTGCCTGATTGCGCAACTGGCGGTTCAGCCAGGGATCGGGACTGGCGGCCTCAGGCCAGCTGCCTTCGTTCAGGCCGCCCAGAATGACCAGATCGGCGCCCTGCACACGCGCCTCCAGCGTGCCCCAGATCATGATAGAGCCATATGGCGCATCGCGGTCGCGCACTTCACCCTGGCTCAGCAGCGCGCCCAGCAGGTCGGCAAAATCGCGGGCGGTCATCTCGCCGCCATAGGGGGCCTCACTCTCCAGATTTTCGATACAGGCGAGGGCGGCTTGGCCCGCCTTCTTGTCCCACAGCGTGCCGGCGCCGTCCGTTTGGCTGCCGGCAGCGATACGCTCGGCCAGATCGCGCAGCCGTTCGACCCAATCGGTCAGGGGCAGGGTGCCGGCGATCTCCTGATCCGCGAAACAGGCGCTCAACCAGCCGGTCCAGCCCTGTGTCAGCTGACGGCCCTTTTCAAAGCCGGCAAAGGCCGCGGCATCGGGGAAGGGCGGTCCGTTGCGGCGCAGCGACAGTTCCAATTCGCGGGTCTGGCGCAGGTGATTGCCGCGGTCCGCACCTTCATGGGTCAGCGGGTGCTTCAGCAGCGTCAGCAGGCTATCGCAGGCCAGCGGCTTGCAGAACAGCCCTGCCACATGGCGCAGAAACCGGCCTGGTGGCGACAACTGCAGCGGCAGGCCGGCGGAATCATCCGGCAGGATGTTCCAGCGGTCCAGCGCGGCGGAAACCTGACGGGTCAGCATCCGGTCAGGCGTGATCAGCGCAGCGGTCTGGCCGTCCTCTGCCGCCTGACGCAAGCGCAGCGCAATCGCTAGCGCCTCGGCCCGCGGGCTGGGAGCCTCGACCAGGGTGAGGTTTTCCGTGGCCTTGTCCAATCCGGTCAGCTTGGGGCCTTCGCTCATCCAGGCGTCGGTCACCGGGGCCGGGCGCAAGGCCAGCGAGACCAGCCGGTTCCGTTCGGGAGAGACCGGCCGCGTATCGGTCCAAGGCTGCACGTCGCCCGGGGCCAGTTCCAGGTCCTTCATCAGCTTGTGAAACCTGTACTGCGGGTGATCTTCCGAGATCATCGGGTCATCCAGCCCGCCCCAGACATGATCCGGCTGGTCGAAATCGAAACCGGGCAGCACCACGGCGCCCTGCGGCAGGCGGGCAATGGCCTGCATCAGCATCAAGGTGGTGCCGCGCGACCCGGTGGAGCCGGCCAGAATGACCGGGTGGGCAGGCGGGTTTTCCTGCCACTCCTCAATCAGGTTCAGGACCACCTGCCGCTGCCGTGCCTGTGCGTCCATCGCGCCCTCATGCAGGCCGGTGAACTCGTCCGCGATGCCGATGAAGGCCTGCGCCCGTGCCCAGTGGCCGGACATGTCCGAAACGTCCAGTTCCCGGATGGCATCCGTGCTGACACCTTCGCCCTGCATCTCGTCAATCAGTGCGGCAAGGCTGTCGGACAGATCATAGAGAGACGCGCGGGAGGCAAGATCGGGCTGCGCGTCCAGTAGCTTGGCGATCAGCTGCGACAGCTCCAGCCGGCGCCGCAGCGGGGGCAGGGCAGGCGGCAGCCCGTCCAATGCGGCCCGTTGTGCCAAATCACTCAGCATCAGCATCCGCGGCAGCAGCATCGCGGGGCCGTCGTCAAACAGGCTGCGGATACGCCGCGCCATGCGGGAGGTGTTGACGATCAGCTCTGCCCTGGCCAGTGCTTCCGGCGGCAGCTTCCGGGCGCGCTCACGCAGTCCCTCGACCAGCGCCTGCGGGAAATCCACGCCGCAGGGCACGGCAAAGACGCGCGGTTTGGCGGACGGTTCAAACATCATCTGCGGCTATCAGGTCCTCGGCCAGTTTGATCCCTTCGGGATGGCCCACATCGCACCAGCGGCCAGGATATTCCAGTGCAAACAGCCGCCCGGCTGCAGCCATCCGGTTCCACAGGACATTAAGCGAGAACACCTGCTCCTCAACGTCCTGCAGCCCTTGTGTTTTCAGGATCTGCACCCCGCCATAGACTAGATTTCCGCCGCGGCTGATACGGCCCTCGGCATCGGCTGAAAAGTCGCCCTGCCCACTGCGGCCGATGGCATTCGCAAGCGGCACACAGACCAAAAGCGCATCCATCCGGTCCGGGTCCCAGGCCTTTTGCGCCAATTGCAGCGGGTTCGGGCCTTTCCAGATGGCATCCGTGTTCATGGTGAAAACCGGGCCGCCGCCCAGCATGGGCAGGGCATGGCGCAACCCGCCGCCGGTATCGAGAATCTCGGGCATCTCATGGCTGATCAGCACGTTTTCAGGCTCTAAAAAGGCCTTCAGCGGTTCTGGCTTGTAATGCACATTGGCTGCAATCCGGACCGGCTGCACCGCTTGGGCCAGTTCCAATGCATGGGCAATCAACGGCCGGCCGGAAACTTCGATCATCGGTTTTGGCTTGTCGCGGGTCAGCTCCCGCATCCGGGTGCCAAAGCCTGCGGAAAACAGCATGACGGCTTCGGGTGAACGCTGCATCACGGCCTCAGCCTGTCCAGGTTCTCCGGGGTCGGGGCTGGCAGGCTGTCACGCAGAAGCCCTGCCACCGGAGCCAATGCAGAGTGGTCCAGCCCGCGAAAAAAATGATCCCAAACCCGCGGGATCAGGTCCACGTAGTGCGGTTTTCCGTAGTCGAGGCTGAGCCGGGCAAAGACACCCAGAATGCGCAGGTTCCGCTGCACGCCCAGCACAGTGTAGGCAGTGCGGAAGCCGGATTCGTCCGCGCCGGCAGCCGTGATGTAGCGGCTGATCATCTGCATCTCGATACCGGCGGGCACGTCGCGTCGGGCGTCCTGCAGGAGCGACACAAGATCATAGGCCGGGTGGCCCGCGCGTGCGTCCTGAAAATCCAGCAGGCCGACACGGGCGACACCATCCCGGTCCGGCAGCCACAGCAGGTTTTCGGCGTGGTAGTCGCGCTGCACCAGGACCGGATCGCCCTTGACTGTTTCGCGCAGGATATCCTCGAACTGGTTTTCGAACCGGGCCTGCAGATCCGCGTCGCCTTCACCAAGAATGCCGGCGCGGTATTTCGAAAAGGCCAGCCCGGCCATTTCCGCCATCAGCCGCGGCCCGTAGGACTCCAATTCCGGCATCGGCGCCTGATGAAGGGCAACCAGCGCGTCGGTCGCAGCTTCATAAAGCTCTCTTTCCAGCACCGGCTCGCGTTCGATGATGCGGGCATAAAGATCGTCGCCCAGATCCTCCAATAGCAGAAACCCGTTTTCGGGATCCTGCGCCAGAATTTCAGGAGCGCTGAGGCCCTGGGCACGCAGGTAGTCTGCAATGCGGACAAAAGGCCGGATGTCCTCGCCTTTTTCCGGCGGCGCGTCCATCAGCACAACAGTCTGGCCTTCAGCGCTAGTCAGCCGCTCATAACGCCGGTTGGAGGCATCGCCGGCAAGCGGGCCGCGCTGCCAGTTGGCATAGGGTGTTTGCGAAAGAAAACTCTCGCACAGGGTATTACGGTCGCTCATGCGCAAATGCGCTCCATAAGGGGCTGCCACTTTGCATCACTCCAGCGGAGCGTCAGGTGGCGGCGGTCTTCGTGTTCGGCATCCAGGGCCAGCGTCAGATGCAAGGCGTGCGGCGGAGTCAGTTCCTGCAGCCGGTCAGGCCACTCAACCAGGCAGATCGCACTGTCAAAGGCTTCGGTCAGGCCCAGTTCCTCCAGTTCGTCCAAAGAGGACAAACGGTAAAGGTCGGTGTGCCACAACTCGCCGGCGGGCACGTCATAAGTCTGCACCAATGTAAAAGTGGGCGAGGGCACATCCTCGGGAACGTCCATCAGCGACTGTATCAGATGGCGGGCAAAATGGGTCTTTCCGGCGCCGATAACACCCTCCAGCAACAGGCAATCGCCGGGGCGCAGTGCTCCGGCGATCTTGGCGGCCAGCTGGGCCGTTTCATCAGGTGAATTCAGCGTGCAGGACGCAGTTTCAAATGTCATGGCGCTAGAATGGCGCCGCCGCGGTGCTGCTGCAAGCGGGTTTCCCCGCTCAGCCCTTGCTTGAGGCGGGGAACCGTTCCTGGCCAGCCGGCAGAGCAGCGGTTTCAGGCTTGCGGAAGCTGACCATGGTGGCACCGTTCTGTATAGCGGACACTTTGCAGACCAACCCGGTGCCGTCGCGCAGCTGAACATGGGACCACCAGGCCTCGCGCCCTTCGCAGCCTGCCACGAAGTCACGGATCTCGCCCCAGACAGGGGTTGGTGAACAGGTGTCCTGCCAGATGCGGCTGGCATCCATGATAGACACTTTGGCAAAGCTGGAGTTCGGGTCCATCTGCCAAAGGGTGTCATACGCGCTGTTTGAAAAGCTCATGCTGCCGTCATTGGCGAACACCGCGATGGCTTCGTCCATCTGATCCAGGATTGATTGCCCCATTTCCAGCTCAGAGCGGAACTGGCGGGTAAGGGTGACTTCGGCGGTGATATCCTCGAACAGGAAGGCGATGGCGCCATCCGGATGCGGTCGGCCCGAGACCTTGTAGACAGACCCTGAAGGCAGCGACCAGGTTTCCTGGTAACGCCCCTCGGCGGCAGCCTCCAGCAGGTCCGCCATCTGGTGGCGCCAGCTGGAGTAGCTCTTGGGTTCCGGCATCATCCGCTGATCGCGCAGCCGGTCAAAGAAGGTCAGCAGGTTGGGCCGCGAGCTCAGGAAGTTTGCCGGCAGCGCGGTCAGGTCGATCAGCACCGGATTGAACAGAACCAGCTGGCGGTTGCGGTCAAAGATCGCCAGGCCAATGGACAGCTGGGCAAAGGTCTTGGCCAGCGTCTGCACAAAATTGCGCTGGGCAACCTCGGCGTCGACCACCGCGTTCACATCGACCGCGTGGCACAGCCAGCCGGCCTCGGTTTCGGTGGTTGAGACGTTGTACCACAGCTTCTTGGTGCTTTCCGGCAGCGGGATGGAAATCCGTTCCGGTTTGCCGCTGGTCATCGGATCATGGAGATCCACGAACAGAGGATCAGAAAAATCTGCGCTGCGGCCGCGAATCTTCTGGCCGAGATTGTCATAGGCCAGGTTGGACCAGGTAACATTGCCTTCTTCCGACTGAAGCCAGACCGGATAGGGCGCCTGATGCACCGCGGCCCGCAGGGTGGTCAGCTCTTGATCCAGGGATTTATTGTGTTCCTCCAAGGTGCTGCGGCGCAGCTGAACGCGGGTCACACCATCAATCCATTCGCAATGTGCTTCGCGGCTTTCAGCGGCGGCGGTGCCGGACAGCACCAGCGGCCCCACATCCTTGAGAAAACCAGGCGACTGCGGCAGGCCAGGATAGCTGCGGGCCAGCTGGTCGCGCAGCATGCTCCAATCAAAGTTCTCTGCTTGGTCGCCGATAAATTTGCGGGCCCCGGAAGACCAGCCGATCAGGCTGCTGTCATCGAACAGGAACACGGCATCAGTCCGGCCATCGGCGGCCAGCAGATCGTGTTCCATGCCACTGCGGCGGGGGGAGGGGGACAGCCACCAAACTGCGGCGGCAGCCGTGGCAGCGCATAGCGCGGCCAGTACAAACCATTCGATCGACGCGAAATCCTGCATGTCTTCCTGCCTAGTTCAGCTCTCGTTTACCCGCATGGTTCCCTAAAAATGGTTAAATGAAGTTTAATTGGTTTCCCAAAAGTGAATAGTTAAATTTCTAAAGGTAAATTTTTGCCGGTGACAGGGCCTCCTGCTTCCATGGCGTCGATTTTCTCGCGTGGCCAGGCAACCTCGACAATGGCGCCCGTCTGTTCAATGCCGGGGGAAATGGTCTGGTGGGGGTCAGAGCCATTGGCGAATCTCAGCTGTGCGCCGGTGCGCTGCAGCAGCGTCTTGGCAATGAACAGGCCCAGCCCCATGCCCTCGTACTCCGGGCGCTGCTTCAGTTCGCTTTCGCCCCGGCGGCGGCGCACAAAAGGGTCGCCTATACGGCCCAGCAGATGCGGAGGGAAACCCGAACCGTCGTCGCTGATCTTCAGGACGATGCGGTCGTTGTCCCATGCCGCATCAATCCAGACAGTGGACTGCGAGAAATCGACGGCATTCTGAACCAGATTGCGCAGCCCGTGAATGATCTCCGGTTTGCGCAAAACCGTAGGCTGCTGGAAATCGCCGCCTTCCAACGGCTCCTCGTGGTAGAGGACTGCTTTGCCGCGGTGCATATGCGGCTCTGCCGCTTCTGTCACCAGTGTCGAGAAAGGGGCCTGGCGCAGGTGCAGGTCGTCTTTGCCGGCCCGGCCCATGCCGCGCAGGATGTCCCGGCAGCGGTCGGCCTGTTCGCGGATCAGCGCGGCGTCCTCGCGCAGGTCCGGGCGGTCGTCCAGCTCCTCGATCAGCTCGGCACTGGTCAGCTTGATGGTGGCCAGCGGCGTGCCCAGCTCATGCGCTGCCGCTGCCACCACGCCGCCCAGATCGGTCAGCTTCTGTTCGCGCGACAAGGCGAGCTGGGTGGCGCTCAGCGCGTCCGACATCAGCCGCATCTCGTTGCTGACCCGGAAGGAATAGGCACCGATGAAGAGGATGGCGATGACGATGGCGATCCAGTTGCCGAAGATGAACACATCCGGGATCCGCAGGATAAATCCCTGCTCGGTCCGCAGCGGCAGGTGAAACTCGGCCATCAGCGTGACCAGGATAATGGCCGTTGCCCCGATGATCAGGGTCGAGCGCAGGCCCATCACCGCGGCGGAAATCGTAACCGGCCCCAGCACCAGCAGGGCAAAGGGATTGTTCAGCCCGCCGGTCAGGTAAACAAGGAAAGCCAGCTGCAGCAGGTCGAACAGCACCATCAGGAAGTTCTCGAACTCGCTGAGCCGCTTGTTTTCCGGGAAGGCAAAGATGGCAATCAAATTGCCGGCGGCGGAGATGCCGATCGCCAGGTAGCACAACCCCAGTTCCAGCTGCAGGTTGAACCGGTGCTGCGCCACAGCAATGGCGGTGATCTGCCCGGCAATGGCGACCCAGCGCAGCAGGATCAGTGTCCGCAGCCGGACCCAATGACTGTGATCGTGGCTGCTTGCCAGCATGAAAAGTCGGTCGTTCATCCGGTTCCGGTGCTCCCGCAGATGTGACGCCGTGCGCCAGTTGCATCGGCTGTATTTCTTGATAGGTCTGGCGCCGCAAACGATCAACAACCCTTCCCTGACGAAAAGTGTGATCCCATGACCCGCGTCTATGCTCTTCTAGCTGCTGCTTTTGTCGCTGCCCTGGTGGGCGGTGCCTGGTTTCTGACCCGCGGAGGCAGCGGGGGTGACAAATTCGCGCAGTGCCGCAGCAGCCAGATCGCAGGCGGCACCGAAACCATTGGCGGGCCGTTCGAACTGATCAATGCCAAGGGCGAAACCGTCACTGACAAGGATGTGATCACCGAGCCGTCCATCGTCTATTTCGGCTACACCTTCTGTCCTGACGTCTGCCCGATGGACGCAGCACGCAACGCTGATGCTATCGACGTTCTGGCTGAGCGCGGCGTCAGCGTGACGCCGGTGTTCATCTCCATCGACCCGGACCGCGATACCCCTGAAGCCGTTGGCGATTTCGCCGCCAACCTGCATGAAAAGATGATCGGCCTGACCGGTTCGCTGGAACAAGTGAAGGCGGCCAGCATGGCCTACAAGACCTACTTCAAAAAGAACGAAGGGGATGAGGACTACTATCTCGTCGACCATTCCACCTTCTCCTACCTGGTGCTGCCCGAGGAAGGGTTTGTTGAGTTCTTCCGCCGCGATGAAACGGCAGAGCAGATGGCCGACAAGACCGCCTGCTTTGTCGGGAAAATCTGAAGCAGGATAGCTGTTTGACCTTTTCCCCTGCCCGGACATATTCTTGCGCCAATAGATAAAACCGCGCGGAGGACCGGGCATGGCCGAAACTGATCTGCAGGAAATCGGACCTGACAAGACACTGCTGCTCGTCGATGATGACGAGCCGTTTCTGCGGCGCCTGGCCAAGGCCATGGAAAAACGCGGGTTCGAGGTAGAGACTGCGGGATCCGTCGCCGCAGGCAGCGCCATCGCAACCGCTCGCCCGCCGGCCTATGCGGTGGTTGATCTGCGGCTGGAGGACGGCAACGGCCTGGATGTGGTCGAGGTGCTGCGCGAGAAACGCCCCGACAGCCGGGTTGTCGTGCTGACCGGCTACGGCGCCATCGCCACAGCGGTTGCGGCGGTCAAGATCGGCGCGACTGACTACCTGTCCAAGCCGGCCGATGCCACCGACATCATGAATGCGCTGCTGTCCACCGGTGATGAGCTGCCGCCGCCGCCGGAAAACCCGATGAGCGCCGACAGGGTGCGCTGGGAGCATATCCAGCGGATCTATGAGCTGTGCGACCGCAATGTCTCGGAAACCGCCCGCCGGCTGAACATGCACCGCCGCACCCTGCAGCGGATCCTGGCCAAGCGCAGCCCGCGCTGAGCCTTCCACTTCAAACACGGGGCTCGCCCGTCAACGCAGGGTGTTGCGCACCCTGCGTACGCTGGTCTCACGGGATCTTAAGCGGCCTGCGGCAAAGTTCCAATTGATCGCGGTCACCGCCGGGCCTGACACCCCCGGCACTTTGGAACTGGGCCCATTGGCACGGGCACGCATAGACGACGTTTCGCGTGCGGGAGTGACCCTCCCGTCCCGCCTCCGCCCCTTGGCGGCGCCGCCATCCTTACTTTGCTATCCTTTAAATGCGGGACAGGCAGCAGGATACCGATTTGACCCACCGGCAGGGCAGCGGCCCTGGCTGGGTAAAACCCGTTTCATTCACATCTGCTGCAACAGCGCCTGATGCCGGGCAATGAACTCCTGCCGCACCTCAACCGGCGGGCGCAGGCGGATCAGCAGGCCCTTGGCAATCTCTGCATTCGGGCGGCCAAAGAACTTGCTGGCTTCGGCTTCTGAAAAACCCGCGATCTGCACCGCTTCCATCCAGGCGCTGACCTTGTCTGCCCGCTTGATCTGCGCCTTGACCGTCTTGGGCAGCGCCGCCGGCAGCCCGAACCGCAGGTGAATCGCCGCCGTCAGCCGCTGATCCAGATCGCCGTAGCCCGGTCCTACTGCGGCCTTCACAGGGGATATCATGTCACCGATCACATATTCCGGCGCATCGTGCAGCAGTGCCGCCAGCCGCCATTTAACCGGCGCCTTGGGCTGCATCCGGGTGAAGATGTCCTCAACCAGCAATGAATGCTCTGCGACTGAGTAGGCAAAATCCCCCATCGTCTGGCCGTTCCACCGCGCCACAAAGGCCAGCCCGTGGGCAATATCCTCGATCTCGATATCCACGGGCGTCGGATCCAGCAGGTCCAGACGGCGGCCGGACAGCATTCTCTGCCAGGCGCGGGCGGGTTTGGCGGGCATGGGGATTCCTGTCGCTCTATTCACCCTCTGACTACCTTCTGCGCGTTGCCCGGGCAATGCTTGCCATCGTTTGAGTGTTTGCGCGAACACGGATGAAAACGGGCAGTTTACGCCCTGTGAGTTTGAAAAAGGTGCGTCCCGAACCAATATTATAAGTACACAAGGGGCACCGCCCCCTCCCCGCGGCAAACCCCTTTGCGACGTGACACGCAACAGAAAGGAGTTTGTCATGTTCAAGCGTTTACTTGGTCTTTCCCTGTTGTTCGGCATGGCAGCGACAGCGCCGCCAGCCCTGGCCGCCAGCTGCGGCGACCGCGAGGTCATGACGCAGAAGCTGGAAAGCGGATATTCCGAACGGCTGACGGCCGGCGGATTGCAGAAAAGCCGCCCCGAAGCGACAGTGATTGAAGTATGGTCGTCGGATGAAACCGGCACCTTTACGGTTCTCGTTACACATGCAAACGGGATCAGCTGCGTTGTCGCAACCGGATCCTCCTTCTTCCACATCGCGGAAAAAGCGCCGGACCCGGGCACGCCAAGCTGAATTTGGCTGCCTGACGGGCTTCCCCTACAGCCTGACACTTGATGAAAAGCCTGAGCCATCCGGCTCCGGTTGCGGGTATCTTCGTTGAATATCAACAAATGCAGTGCTAGGCCCTGCACCAAGTGTACTCGTAACCGGAATGGAGCAGACTATGGCCGGGGATTATATCGTCAAGGACATCGCGCTGGCAGGCTTTGGCCGCAAAGAGCTGGACATCGCCGAAACTGAAATGCCGGGCCTGATGGCGCTGCGCGAAGAATACGGCGCAAGCAAGCCGCTGAAGGGCGCCCGCATCGTCGGCTCGCTGCACATGACCATCCAGACAGCGGTTCTGATTGAAACGCTGGTGGCGCTGGGCGCGGATGTGCGCTGGGCCTCCTGCAACATCTTCTCGACCCAGGATCATGCAGCGGCAGCCATCGCCGATGCCGGCATTCCGGTCTTTGCGATCAAGGGCCAGACCCTGGAAGAGCATTGGGACTACCTCGACAAGTCCTTCATGTTCCCCGAAGGCGCGAACCTGATCCTGGACGACGGCGGCGACGCCACCCTTTATGTGCTTCTGGGCGCCCGCGCTGAGGCGGGCGAAGAGATCATCCCGGTGCCGCAGTCCGAGGAAGAAGCGGTCATCAAGGCGCAGATCCTGAAGCGCATGGAAGCCTCCCCCGGCTGGTTCACCAAGACCCGCGACGCCATCCTGGGCGTTTCCGAGGAAACCACCACCGGCGTCCACCGCCTGTATGAGCTGCAGAAAAACGGCCAGCTGCCGTTCCCGGCGATCAACGTGAACGACTCGGTCACCAAATCGAAGTTCGACAACAAATACGGCTGCAAGGAATCGCTGGTTGACGGTATCCGCCGCGCCACCGACACCATGATGGCCGGCAAGGTTGCCGTGGTCTGCGGTTATGGCGACGTCGGCAAAGGCTCCGCTGCCTCCCTGCGCGGCGCCGGCGCCCGTGTAAAAGTCACCGAAGCCGACCCGATCTGCGCCCTGCAGGCTGCGATGGACGGTTTTGAAGTGACCCTGCTGGAAGATGAAGTCGCCACCGCCGACATCTTCATCACCACCACCGGCAACAAGGATGTGATCCGCATCGAGCACATGCGCGAGATGAAGGACATGGCGATTGTCGGCAACATCGGCCACTTCGACAACGAGATCCAGGTTGCGGCGCTGAAGAACCACAAGTGGACCAACATCAAGGACCAGGTGGACATGATCGAGATGCCCTCGGGCAACCGCATGATCCTGCTGTCCGAAGGCCGCCTGCTGAACCTCGGCAACGCCACCGGCCACCCGTCGTTTGTGATGTCGGCGTCCTTCACCAACCAGGTGCTGGCGCAGATTGAGCTGTGGACCCGCGGTGACCACTACGAAAACGACGTCTACATCCTGCCCAAGCATCTGGACGAGAAAGTCGCCCGCCTGCACCTGGGCCGGATCGGCGTCAAGCTGACCCAGCTGAGCTCCGAACAGGCCGCCTATATCGGCGTCAAGCCCGAAGGCCCGTTCAAGCCGGAGCACTACCGCTACTAAGCGGACAATGCAGAACACAAAACAGCGCCGCCGGGGAAATCCGGCGGCGCTTTTCTTTACCTGACCCTAATTGCCGGTGGTGGGGTCGATAACAGTTTCGATTCTGGTGATTTTGCTGGCGGGAAAGCCGCTCAGCTTTGAATGCTCGTGTATCGCGTCTTCGGAGTCGGCCAGGTAGATGCAGAAGGTCTTGTCGCCGGCAACATAGGAGTGCTGCCATTGGACCCGGGGGGCCAGTTTGGCCAGCGCGTCATTGGAGGTGCGCGCCGCGCCGCCAAGTTCTTCACCGCTCATGCTGCCGACCTTCGGGATGTCCCGTTCGATGAGAAACCTTTGCATAGGATAACCTCCTCCGTGTCACTGATACGCAGGCCTCGATATAGGTCCCTGGTCCGGAAAGGCATCCGCTCTGGCTGCGAAAGGCGGCGGGAACCCAATTGAGAGATTTGAATTTCTGGTCCCGGAGGATGGGATCGGCTCAGCGGGTAATACCTGAAGGTGAAAACCTCTGCCGGCATTCACGTCAGTTCTGATTTAGCTCGCATTGTCCGGGTTATTGCTTTGCGGAATCGGCGCAAGGCGGCCTATACCTAAGAAACCGGCCAGGACGGCCAGGAACCAGATTTTCATACGCGTGTGGTGGATAGTGGAGCACGCGGGGTGGAAGGGAAGGTCCTGATTGTCCTCAGGTCCTTCCCTTTTTCATTTCAGATGTGTGGCAGCTTAGAACAGCGTCAGCACCAGACCAGCCGCCGCGCAGGCCAGCGTCGCATAGCCGCCATCAATCAGCGTCAGTTTGACCGGCCGCATTCCATACATGTTGTTCAGTGCGATCCAGGGGCTGATGAAGAACAGGCCGATGCCGGCACCGCCGATCAGGCCGGCGCCCAGGGTTTCGATGCCTGACAGGCTGAACACATGGCGCATCATGCCGGCAACGATCAACTGCAGGACAAAGGCCATGGCAAAGATCATCGGGCTTTGCCCGCCCTTCGGCTTGCCGTCTTCATCACATTCAACGCCGGAAGCCTCAATCCAGGGCTTGGCCAATGCGCCGTAGTAGACGGCGCCCAGCACAAATGCCGCTGCCGCCGCAACAATCACACTCAGGAATTCCATGATGCTCTCCTCAATGGTTTCAGCCACTTGAGAGCAAAGTGGCAGATCAGGCGGGGTCTGTCTCCCCCAGGGCGCAGATGGCTTGCCATTCCGCCTCGCTCACCGGCTGCACCGACAGGCGGGAGTTTTTGACCAGCACCATGTCCTCCAACCGCGGGTCAGCTTTGATCTGATCCAGGCTGACCGGCTTGGCAAAGGCCCGCACCGCCTTGATGTCGACGCATTCCCAGCGGTCGTCTTCAGTGGTGCTGTCCGGGTGCGCTTCGGCGCAGACCTCGACGATGCCGACCACGGATTTCTCTTTCTGCGAATGATAGAAAAAGCCGCGGTCGCCGATATTCATCTCGCGCATGAAGTTGCGCGCCTGGTAGTTGCGCACGCCGTCCCATTCCTCGCCCGCATCACCCTTGGCAACTTGGTCATCCCAGCTCCAGGTGGAGGGTTCGGATTTGAACAGCCAATAGCGCATCAGCCGATGACCTTTTTCCAGGTGATCAATTCGACAGCTTCAAACAGGCCGGCCTTGTTGTAGGGGTCATTTGCCGCCCAGGCTTCACCCGCTGCCATGTCTTCGACGTCCAGAATAACCAGGGAACCGGCCATATTGCCATCCTGATCCAGCAGCGGACCTGCCTGCGCCACGGCGCCGGTGTCGTTGATATAGGCCAGATGGGCGTCGCGGTTGTCGAGCCGGGTCTGCAGATGGCCGGGTTTGTCGCGGGCGATCAATGCGATGAGCATTTTATTCCTCTTTTAATGGTCTTTTAAGCAAATGTGCCGCAGCCTCGCTGATCGTCAAGCGCTGATCTACTAAATTGGTTACCGTGAGCGTGACCGGCATATCCAGCCCCATCCGCTGGGCCTGTGCCGCAACCGCCCGCGCGGTGGCTGCGCCTTCTACCGTGACACTAGGGTCAAACTCCTCTCCGCGGCCAATGGACAGCCCCAGCCGGTAGTTCCTGGACAGGTCAGAGGTACAGGTCAGCGCCAGGTCGCCAAAGCCGGACAATCCCGCCAAGGTTTCCGGCTTGGAGCCGCCGGCCAGCGCCATGCGCTGCATTTCGGCATAACCGCGGGTCATAAGCGCAGCGCGGGCGCTGTCGCCCAGCCCGGCGCCGATGACCGCACCGCAGGCAATCGCCATCACGTTCTTCAAGGCACCGCCGATTTCCGCGCCAATGGTGTCTGTGGTCCGGTACAGGCGCAGGTTGGCCGTGGTCAGCTGCTCCTGCAGTTTTTTGCACACCTCCGCATCGCCGCAGGCCAAAGTCAGTGCAGTTGGCAGGCCCCTTGCAATGTCCGCCGCAAAGCTCGGCCCGGTCAGCAGCGCGGCCTGCGCATCCGGCAAAACCTCGCGGATAACGGCCACCGGGCCAAGCCCGCTGTCCAGCTCAATCCCCTTGCAGCAGGCAACAAGCGTCTTTCCTGCCAGATGCGCGCCGTACTCCTCCAGCACACCGCGCAGCGTCTGCATTGGCACCGCCAGCAGCAAGACTTCGGACTGGCAGGCCTCAGCAATATCCGCGGTGACAGAGAGGTTTTCCGGCAGTTCCACACCGGGCAGGCGGGTGCCGTTGCGGCGGCTGTCCTGCATCGCCTGGGCTTTCATCGGGTTGCGCGCCCACAGGGTCACCGGCCCGTTGCCGGCCAGCGAAATTGCCAGGGCGGTGCCAAAGGCGCCCGATCCCAGTACCGAAATGCTCATGCTTTGGCTCCTTTGCGGCCGGATCCGATCAATGCCGGGCTGCTTTGATCCAGCGGCCAGCGGGGGCGGGCGGTCAGGTCCAGACCATCACGCGCACCGGACTTGAACCGCTCAAGGCCCGCATAGGCAATCATCGCGGCATTGTCCGTGCACAGCCGCAGCGGCGGGGCAGTAAAGGCAGCGCCTGCCTCTGCACACACGGTCTCCAACGCGGCCCGAATGGCTGTGTTTGCTGCCACCCCGCCAGCCACGGCGACGGTTGGCTGCGCTGGCTGCTCTTCCAGATACAGACGGATTGCGCGGCGGGTTTTCTCCGCCAATGTATCAACCACCGCAGCCTGAAACCCGGCACAGAGGTCGGCGCGGTCCTGGCGGGTTAGTCCGCCTTTCTCGGCCACGATCTGATCCCGCATCCGCATCAGCGCGGTTTTCAGGCCGGAAAAGGACAGGTTGCAATCCGGCCGGTCGAGCAAGGGCCGGGGAAAGCGGAACCGCTTGGGATCACCCGTTTCCGCCTCGGCCTGCACCGCCGGACCGCCGGGCTGAGGCAGCCCCAGAAGGCGGGCGGTTTTGTCAAAGGCCTCGCCCGGTGCGTCATCGATGGTGCCGCCCAGCCGGGTGAAATCCTCCGGCCCGCGCACCAGCAGGTACTGGCAGTGGCCGCCAGAAACCAGCAGCATCAGATAGGGATAGATGATCCCGTCCGTCAGCCGCGGTGTCAGCGCATGGCCTGCCAGATGGTTCACGCCAATCAGCGGTAGGCCGGTTGCGGCAGCGATGCCCTTGGCGCACATCACGCCGGACATCACGCCGCCGATCAGCCCCGGTCCGGCCGTCACCGCCACCGCATCCATGTCCTTCAGGCACAGCCCCGCCTCTGCCAGCGCATCGCGGACGCAGATGTCCAGCTTTTCCGCGTGGGCGCGGGCGGCGATTTCCGGCACCACGCCGCCAAAGGCGCTGTGCAGTTCGGTCTGGCCGAACACAACCGAAGACAAAACCTCGGGATTCCCGCCCTCTGCCTGCCGCACCACGGCGGCGGCGGTGTCGTCGCAGCTGCTCTCCAGCCCCAGGATTGTCAGGGTCTTTGTCATGGCCTTACCGTTGCATCAATCTGCTGCCGGGGCTACCACCGAAGCGGGGTGCAAACAATCCCGGGAGCCTTGCAATGGTGCCTTTGCTGATGACACGCCCGCTGGCCGCGGCAAAGCGGTTTGCTGACGGCCTGCCAGCCGGAGCGCTTGCGGGCCTGCATGTGGTCTACACTCCGCTGATGGAAATCCAGCCGGTTCAGGCACCGGTAAACTTGCAGAGTGTGAAGGGCGTGGTTTTCACCTCCGCCAATGCAGTTGAGGCCGCTTCACGTGAAACGGCAGTTCGGCTGCCTGCCTATTGTGTCGGGGAGCGCACGGCGCAGACCGCCGCAGAACTGGGCTGGCAGGCGGAGTTTCTGGGCCAATGCGCCGAAGAGCTGACGGCTGCCCTGCTGCAAAAGCGCCCCGAGGCACCGCTTTTGCATCTGCGCGGTGCCCATGCGCGGGGGGAAATTGCCCAGCTTCTGACGGATGGCGGCCTCCCCTGCGGGGAGCAAATCGTGTATGATCAGGTGCTTTTGCCGCTGACGGAGGAGGCGCAGGCTGCGCTTGCTGCGCAAAATGATGTGATCGTGCCGCTATTTTCACCCAGGACTGCGCGCCATTTTGCCAATCTGTGCGGGGACGCGCCGCATTTGCATCTGATTGCGCTTAGCCAGGCCGTTGCTGAACCGTTGAAAGGCTTGAATTGCAAGGTGTTGCGCGTAAGTAAGGCACCGGATGCACCGGCCATGGCTGCGGCTGTCCTTGATGCCGCAGCGCAGCTGTCCCGGCTTGAGGGCAAGGGGCGCGCGGAGTAGGGTCCAGCGTGTTCGCAAGAATGTATTTTAGGAATCGAGGGGGAGGCCGGCGTGGCTGACAAGAAAAATCCGGAAGACGTGATTGAGCCCGGCCCCGGTGAAAACAAACCGGCCGAGGACGCTGCAGAAACCTCTGAACAGGATGCGGCGCAGGAAACCGGTGCTGAGTCTGTTGACGCCCCTGATGATGTAGAGTCTGCGGTTTCCGAGACCGAGACCGAGACCGGGATTTCGTCTTTCGGCCAGGATAAAGCTGCGGAGCGGGAAGAAGCTTCGGTTGAGCCGCTTGCCGCGGCTGAGGCGCCCCGCGAAATCGAACGGGTGGTGGAAAAACGCGGCGGCTTCGGCTCTGCGGTTCTGGGCGGCGCCGTGGCCGCGGTAATCGGCTTTGTGGCCGGCCAGGGCGGCTGGCTCGACAGCGTGCTGCCTGCCTCTATGCGCGGCGGTGTTGATCTGACCGCGCTTGAGACCGGCCAGGCAGAGCTGGAAACAGCCCTTGCCGCTTTGAAACAGCAGGTGGAAGCCAATCAGGCGCCCGACCTTGCGCCGCTTGCGTCCCGCATTGATGCCCTGACCGCTGAAATTGAGCCGCTGAAGAGCGCGCCGGCACCGGATGCGGCTTTGCGGGCGGATCTGGACGCATTGGCCGCCCGCGTGTCCGCATTGGAAACCCGGCCTCCGGAGGGCGCCTCGCCCGAGGCCGTCGCTGCGTTTGAAACCGAGCTGGGCAAGCTGCAGGATAGCCTTGCCGCGCAGCGTGCTGAAGTCGAACAGATGCTGGCCGAAGCCCAGGCAATGGATGCCGCCAGTGCCGAGGCCGCACGGATTGCCAGCGCCCAGACCCAGCTTGCACAACTGCGCTCAGCCTTGGACAGCGGCAACAGCTATGCCGCTAACGTGCAGGAGCTTTCGAACCTTGGCGTGGACGTGCCCGCGGCCCTGTCCGGCCCGGCTGACAGCGGTGTTGCCACCATTTCCGCCCTGCGCGACAGCTTTGCCCCGGCGGCGCGGGACGCGCTGGCCGCAGCCCGCGAAGAATCCAAGGGCAGCGGCGGCCTGCTGGACTATGTGAACCGGCATCTTGGCGCGCGCTCGGTCACCCCGCAGGAGGGCGATGGCCCGGACGCGGTGCTGTCCCGTGCCGAGGCCGCGGTGGCTGCCGGCAAGCTGCCGGACGCGTTGAATGAATTGTCCGTATTGCCCGAAACGGCCCGTGCCGCCCTGTCCAGCTGGGAAGCCGCGGCAAATGCGCGGGTGGCTGCTGTGACGGCAGCTGCTGAACTGGCCCAAAGCCTGCAAGCCAAATAAGGAAGCCGCCATGCTCTGGTCGTTGTTGAAGATCCTCGTATTTGTCGCAATTGTCGCGCTTCTGGCCTTTGGGGGCCGCCTGCTGATGGAAACTGCCGGCGGAATGCAAATCACCGTCGCCGGCACCGAATACACGCTGAGCGCACTGCAATCGGTCATCGCGCTGGGCGTGCTGGTTGTTGGCGTCTGGCTGTTCCTCAAGCTGCTGTCGCTGCTGGTCGCCACCCTGCATTTCCTGAATGGCGATGAAACTGCCCTGTCGCGCTATTGGGACAAGGGCCGCGAGCGCAAAGGCTATCAGGCGCTGTCCGACGGGCTGATGGCGCTGGCCTCCGGCGAGGGGCGGCTGGCGCTGGCCAAGGCGGCGCGGGCCGAGAAATACCTGCAGAAACCGGAACTGACCGATCTGCTGGTGGCCCAGGCGGCAGAGATGAGCGGCGACACCCACAAGGCCGCCGAGGCCTACAAGCGCCTGCTGTCGAACCAGCCGACCCGGTTTGTCGGGGTGCGCGGCATCATGAAACAGAAGCTCTCGGAAGGCGACACCGACACTGCCCGCCAGCTGGCCGAAAAGGCGCTGGCGCTGCGGCCCAAGCATGAGGAGGTGCAAGACACCCTGCTGCGCTTGCAGGCCCAAGCGGAAGACTGGGCCGGCGCACGCAAGACGCTGTCGACCAAGCTCAAGACCGGCACCCTGCCGCGCGATGTGTACAAACGCCGCGATGCCGTGCTGGCGCTGTCGGCCTCCAAGGGCATTCTGGATGAGGGCGCAACGGTCGAGCAGCAGGAGCAGGCGATCGAAGCAAACCGCCTGTCGCCGGATCTGGTCCCGGCTGCCGCCATGGCCGCCCGCGCCTATATCGCCAAGGGCAAGAAACGCCCGGCTGTGCGGCTCTTGAAGAAAGCCTGGGAAAACCAGCCGCATCCGGATCTGGCTCATGCCTTTGCCGAAATCGAGCCGGAGGAAACCCCTGCTGAGCGCGTCAAGCGGTTTGACCAGCTGGCGCGTATCAAGCCGCTCAATGATGAGGCGCGGCTGGTGATGGCGGAGGTGAACATCGTGGCAGAGGATTTCCCCGAAGCCCGCCGCTGGCTGAATGACCTGGCCAAACGGGCCCCGGATGCCCGCGCGCTGACGCTGATGGCTGCGATTGAGCGCGGCGAAGGCGCCAGCGACAAGGTGGTGCAGGGCTGGCTGGCCAAGGCGCTGACCGCGCCGCGCGGGCCGCAATGGGTCTGCGACAGCTGCAACCACATCCACGCGGAATGGGCACCGGTCTGCGAGCATTGCTCCAGCTTTGACACCTTGTCCTGGAAGCGCCCGGAGACGCCGGAGGTTGCCAGCGTTGCGGCCGCCCACATGCTGCCGCTGATCACCGGCGCGCTGGAGGATAAGAGCGCGGAACCGGTGGAGGATGCTGAGATCGTGGATGCCGCGGAAGAATCCGGCGGCGATGTGCAGGACACGGTCAAAGAAGTGAACTGAGACCGGCTGCAGATCAGCAGAAGGCTGTTTGAGAACGGCAGGCGAGCCCTGCCGTTTTTCTTTTCGGGTAGCTGAACCGGCACGCTGCCCGCAGGCACAACTGTCCTGCGCTGGCAGTGTTCAATAGTATTTCGGGGAATGGTGCCCAGGAGAGGACTCGAACCTCCACGTCCATACGGACACTAGCACCTGAAGCTAGCGCGTCTACCAATTCCGCCACCTGGGCAGGTGTCGTGGAACCGGCGTATAAGCGGAGTCGCAGGCAGCGTCAAACGGAAAACAAGCCGAACAGCAAGGCGGGAAAAAAATTCAGCCGGCCGGTTCTTAGACCCGCGTCATAAAGTTCATTTTTACGGCCACATCGGTCAGGAAACCGGTCCATGCCTGCTGCGTTTCGCGGTTCCAGTCCGGGCCAAGCGTGTCCGACAGGGCGCCGGTGAAACTGTTGATGAAGCCATCGAAATGGTCATCCGACACCTCCAGCTTGCGATGCTTTTCGCCCTGCAGCTTCAGGATCGCATCCAGCCGTTCAGAATCGTCCAATGCTTCTGCAATATGGGTCAGTGATGCCAGCAGCTTTTCCTCCTGCTGGGCCAGATCCTCTGGAAACAGACCCCGTATGTCCGGGCAGGCGGAAAAGAATTTGGCATAGAAAGCCGGAACAAATGCGTCGAGATCCATCTTCTCGTTTTCGATGCTTTTGCGGATCAGGTCCTTGTTGTCTTCGTCCGTCATTCTGATTGGCCTCCTGAACAACTGCCTGCACCAGTAACAACCGCAGAAACATGTGATTTTGCTGCAGCATTTTCCTTCTAGCTGGCAGGACTGAAGGCCGGGTTAACCAATTCGCTGCAATTGCAGCGAAGGACCGGTGTTTCCCGCGTTTTCAGCCGTCACAGTGACCGTATTCCCACGTTTTGCGCCTTGTTCGGCGTCTCTTGCGGCGCTACAGCATAGGGGCAGCTAAGTTCAGGAGCCAAATGATGTCCAAACTGGTCACGATCTATGGCGGATCCGGTTTCGTGGGCCGCTACATCGCACGGCGCATGGCCAAGGAAGGCTGGCGCGTGCGGGTCGCCGTGCGCCGTCCCAATGAAGCCATGCATGTGAAGCCCTACGGTGTTCCGGGCCAGGTGGAGCCGGTGTTCTGCAACGTCCGCGACGATATGTCGGTCGCGTCGGTGATGCAGGGGGCGGATGCAGTTGTGAACTGTGTCGGCGTGCTGAACGAGCTGGGCAAGAACACCTTTGGCGCCATCCACGCAGAGGGCGCGGGCCGCATCGCCCGCATCGCGTCTGAGCAGGGCGTTGCCAATCTGGTGCATATCTCGGCGATTGGTGCCGATGCGGATGCCGCCAGCGAATATTCCCGCACCAAGGCCGCTGGTGAAGCTGCGGTGCAGCAGCATTTCCCGGGTGCCGTGATCCTGCGCCCCTCGGTGATCTTCGGGGCCGAGGACGGCTTCTTCAACCGCTTTGCCGGCATGACGCGTTTGTCACCCTTCCTGCCGATTGCGGCTGGCGGCACCAAATTCCAGCCGGTGTTTTCCGATGATGTGGCCAAAGCTGCAGTCAAGGGCGCGCTGGGCGAAGCAGAAGGCGGCGTCTATGAGCTGGGCGGGCCGGAAGTGAAAACCTTCCGTGCGCTGATGGAGCAGATGCTGGAGGTGATCCACCGCCGCCGCGTCATCATCTCGCTGCCCGGCTTTGCTGCCAAGCTGGTGGCGTTTGGCTTTGACGTGCTGCAGTTCGTCAGCTTCCAGCTGATCGAGAACAAGATGCTGACCCGTGACCAGCTGAAAAGCCTGAAGTCGGACAATGTGGTGTCTGACGGCGCCAAGGGGTTTGCGGATCTGGGCATTGACCCGGTGACGGTTGGCTCCGTGCTGCCAGACTACCTTTGGAAGTTCCGCCCCTCCGGCCAGTATGACGAGATGACTGGCTCTGCCCGCAACCTGCGCAACGGCGCCTGATCTGCAAGGTATTTCAAGGTCTGAGAGCGCGGGGATTTCCCCCGCGCTTTTTCTTTGCGCCTCAGCTGGTGTAGGCGACGGTCAGCAGCACAACACCCAGGATCACCCGGTAGATCACATAAGGTGTGAAGCTGACGGAGCGCAGCAGCCGCATCATCAGGCTGAGCGCGGCCAGCGCCGATAGCATTGCCAAGAGGGCGGCGATCCCGGCATCGCGCAGCAGCGCGGTGTTGGCCTCCAGCGCCACCTCGGTTCCCAGCAGAACGCCGGAGGCGATAATGGTCGGAATCGACATCAGCATGGCAATGCGGGCGCCGTCCTCGCGGGTATATCCCAGCTGCCGCGCACCGGTGATGGTGATGCCGGAGCGCGAGGTGCCGGGGATCAGCGCCAGCATTTGCCACAGCCCCATGATCAGCGCGTCGCGCAGGCCCCAATCACCTGCCTGTTTCACCTCGGCGCCCTTCTGGTCGGCCCAGTAGAGCACCAATCCAAAGCCAAGCATGGTCCAGCCGATCACGGTAATGGACCGCAGCGCATCGCTGAGGCCGGTGAAATGCAGCAGGGCGCCGAACAGGACGGTGGGAATGGTGGCCACGATCAGCCCCATGGCCAGCCGCGCGCCGGGTGTGTCCATTCGGCCGGTCAGGGCGCGGGGCAGGCCGATCAGCCCCTCGCGCACATCACCCCAGAAATAGATCATCACAGCCGCCAGTGTGCCGACATGCACGGCGACGTCGATCACTTGGCCCTGGTCCTCCAGCCCGGTGAGGCCGGGCAGCAGAATCAGGTGGCCGGAGGAGGAAACAGGCAGGAATTCGGTGATGCCCTGGATCAAAGCAACAAGGATCAGCTGGAAAAGCGGCATGCTGAAATCATTCCTCAAGGGCCGCGGACGGGCCGTAAACTGTCGCGACTCTGTATAAATCCCGGCTCTGGATTGGAAAGTCATTATTAAGGTCCGATGTGGACCTAAAAATTCTGTACATTTCCACGAAACACGATATCAGGAGTAAAGCGCTGACAAAATAGGTCAGTAAAGTTGACATAAAAGCGTAACCGTACCTGCAAGGGTGCCAGCGCAGCCAGACAAACGATGGAGTCCAGCCCGTGGCCAAGCAACCGATGCTGAAATTTGTGCAGATCGAACGCGACATGCCTCAAAAGCGTGACGCGAGTGTACGCAAGGAAGACTTCAATGAGATTTACGCGGAGTACGCTGCTGCCAAGGCTGAGGAGCAGGCCAGCCGCTGCAGCCAGTGCGGTGTGCCCTATTGCCAGAGCCACTGCCCGCTGCACAACAACATCCCCGACTGGCTGCGCCTGACCGCGACCGGCCGCCTGGAAGAGGCTTATGCCACCAGCCAGGCCACCAATACCTTCCCGGAGATCTGCGGCCGCATCTGCCCGCAGGACCGCCTGTGCGAAGGCAACTGCGTGATCGAACAGTCGGGCCACGGCACCGTGACCATCGGCTCGGTTGAGAAATACATCACCGACACCGCCTGGGAAAACGGCTGGGTGAAGCCCGCCGCACCGCTGGCCGAGCGCAGCGAAAGCGTTGGCATCATCGGTGCCGGCCCCGGCGGCCTGGCGGCAGCGGATATGCTGCGCAAGGCCGGTGTGCAGGTCACGGTCTATGACCGCTATGACCGCGCCGGCGGGCTGCTGATGTACGGCATCCCCAGCTTCAAGCTGGAAAAGGATGTGGTTGAGCGCCGCAACAAGCTGCTGGCAGACGGCGGTGTGACCTTTGTGCTGAACTGCAATGTGGGCGAGGACATCTCGTTTGAGGAAATCCGTGGCAAGCATGACGCGGTGATCATCGCCACCGGCGTTTATAAGTCGCGCGATCTGGCAATGCCGGGCAGCGGTTCCGAAGGCATCGTCAAGGCGATCGACTTCCTGTGTGCCTCCAACAAGAAGAGCTTTGGCGATGAAGTTGCTGAGTTCGACAACGGCAGCCTGAATGCCGAAGGCAAGAAGGTTGTGGTGATCGGCGGCGGCGATACCGCAATGGACTGCGTGCGCACCTCGATCCGTCAGGGCGCGACCAGCGTTAAATGCCTCTACCGCCGCGACCGGGCCAACATGCCGGGCTCCCAGCGGGAGACCCAGAACGCCGAGGAAGAAGGCGTGATCTTCGAGTGGCTGTCGGCGCCCAAGGGTTTCACCGACGAGGGCGGCAAGGTGTCTGGCGTGATGGTGCAAAAGATGCGCCTGGGCCAGCCGGATGCGTCGGGCCGTCAGGCGCCAGAAGTGATCGAAGGCGCGGACTACGTCGAGGAGGCCGATCTGGTCATCAAAGCCCTGGGCTTTGAACCGGAGGAGCTGCCCACCCTGTGGAACCAGCCGGAACTGCCGGTGACTCGCTGGGGCACCGTCAAGGCGGCGTTCAAGACCGGCGCCACCGAACTGGACGGCGTCTATGCGGTGGGCGACATCGTGCGCGGCGCCTCGCTGGTGGTCTGGGCGATCAAGGACGGCCGCGACTGCGCCGAAGCGATCCTCGAGAATTTCAACAGCAAGGCCGTGGTGGCGGCGGAATAAGCCGGCACCCCCCGTACACCGTCTGTGCACCCCCTGTGCACCGGCGGAGCAGCGAGCGAACCGCAGCAAGGTCAGTAATGCTGACCCAGCCAGCAGAAGGAACATGGAAATGAGCGAGTTGAAGGGACAATGCATGTGCGGCGCGGTGACCGTCACCGCCACCCCGGCGCGCGCGTCCGTTTCCGCCTGCCACTGCGAAATGTGCCAGCGCTGGGCCAGCGGCCCGTTCCTGAGCTTTCAGGCGGCCAGCGGCTATGCGGCGCTGGGGCCGGTGCAAACCTATGAGTCCTCCGGCTGGGCCGAGCGGGCGTTCTGCGGCAAATGCGGATCGGCGCTGTGGTACCGGATGACCGCGGGAGAACATAAGGGCCAGACGCAAATGTCGGCTGGCCTGTTTGAAAACGCAGGCGGCAACGAGTTGCGCCTGGAACTTTACATCGACAAGAAGCCAGCGGGCTACGCCTTCGACAGCAGCAGCCGGAAACTGACCGGCGCCGACGTGATCGAGATGTTTGCCCCCTCCGTAGAAGGAACCAGCCAATGACCAAATATGATGCCGATTGGGTGCGCGCCGAGGAAGCCAAGCGCAAGTGGATGGCTGAAAACGGCCTGTATTCCGAGGAGGAAGAGCATTCCTCCTGCGGCGTGGGCCTGGTGGTCTCGGTCGACGGCAAGAAAAGCCGCAAGGTGGTTGAGGCCGGCATCGACGCGCTGAAGGCGATCTGGCACCGCGGCGCGGTGGATGCCGACGGCAAGACCGGCGACGGCGCGGGCATCCATGTGCAGATCCCGGTGCCCTTTTTCTATGACCAGATCCGCCGCACCGGCCACGAGCCGCGCCAGGATGAGCTGATGGCGGTGGGCCAGGTGTTCCTGCCGCGCACCGATTTCGGCGCCCAGGAGCGCTGCCGGACCATCGTCGAGACCGAAGTTCTGCGCATGGGCTATTCCATCTACGGCTGGCGCCATGTGCCGGTCGATGTGACCTGTCTGGGTGAAAAGGCCAATGCGACCCGTCCCGAAATCGAGCAGATCCTGATTTCCAACGCCAAGGGCGTGGACGAGGAAACGTTTGAGCGCGAGTTGTATGTGATCCGCCGCCGGATCGAAAAAGCGGCCAATGCCGCGGCTATCTCGGGCCTCTACATTGCGTCGCTGTCCTGCCGCTCGATCATCTACAAGGGGATGATGCTGGCAGAGCAGGTGGCGGTGTTTTACCCGGACCTGATGGATGAGCGGTTTGAGAGCGCCTTTGCGATCTATCACCAGCGCTATTCCACCAACACCTTCCCGCAGTGGTGGCTGGCGCAGCCGTTCCGCATGCTGGCGCATAACGGCGAGATCAACACGCTGAAGGGCAACCTGAACTGGATGAAGAGCCATGAGATCCGCATGGCGTCGGCGACCTTTGGTGACTATGCCGAGGACATCAAGCCGATCGTGCCGGGTGGTGCGTCTGACTCCGCCGCGCTGGACGGGGTGTTCGAGGTTCTGGTGCGCGCGGGCCGTTCGGCGCCGATGGCAAAGACCATGCTGGTGCCGGAAAGCTGGTCCAAGCAGGCGGTGGAACTGCCGCAGGCCTGGCGCGACATGTATTCCTACTGCAACTCCGTGATGGAGCCCTGGGACGGCCCGGCGGCGCTGGCGATGACCGACGGCCGCTGGGTCTGCGCGGGTCTGGACCGCAACGGCCTGCGCCCGATGCGCTATGTGGTGACCGGCGACGGTCTGGTGATTGCGGGTTCCGAGGCGGGCATGGTGCCGGTTGACGAGGCATCGGTGGTCGAGAAGGGCGCCCTGGGCCCGGGCCAGATGCTGGCCGTGGATATGGACAAGGGCAAGCTGTTCCGCGACACCGAGATCAAGGACAAGCTGGCGCGCGCGCTGCCGTTCGGCGATTGGGTCAAGCGGATCAACGATCTGGACGCAACCCTGGCCCAAGTGACCGAGCAGCCGCTGTTCAGCGGCGAGGAGCTGCGCCGCCGCCAGGTGGCCGCGGGCTATACGATTGAGGAGCTGGAGCAGATCCTGGCGCCGATGGCCGAGGACGGCAAGGAATCGCTGGCTTCGATGGGCGATGACACCCCGTCTGCGGTTCTGTCCAAGATGTACCGGCCGCTGAGCCACTTCTTCCGCCAGAACTTCTCCCAGGTGACCAACCCGCCGATCGACAGCTTGCGGGAATTCCGGGTGATGAGCCTCAAGACGCGCTTCGGCAACCTGAAGAACGTGCTGGACGAGGACAGCTCCCAGACTGAGATCATCGTGCTGGAAAGCCCGTTTGTCGGCAATGCCCAGTGGGACAAGCTGGTGGAGCAGTTCAACGCGCCGCTGGCAGAGATCGACTGTTCCTTTGCGCCGGGCCGCGGCTCGCTGAACGCCGCACTGGCGCGGATCCGGGCCGAGGCCGAGGAAGCCGTGCGTTCCGGCGCCGGCCACATTGTGCTGACCGACCAGCATTCCGGCGCGGACAAGGTGGCGATGCCGATGATCCTGGCGACCTCTGCCGTGCATTCGCATCTGACCCGCAAGGGGCTGCGCACTTTCTGCTCGCTGAATGTGCGGTCCGCGGAATGCATCGACCCGCATTACTTTGCGGTGCTGATCGGCTGCGGCGCCACCGTGGTGAATGCCTATCTGGCTGAGGATTCGCTGGCGGACCGCATTGAGCGCGGGCTGCTGGACGGGTCGCTGACCGACAATGTTGCCCGCTACCGCGAAGCCATCGACCAGGGCCTCTTGAAGATCATGGCCAAGATGGGGATCTCGGTCGTGTCGTCCTACCGCGGCGGTCTGAACTTCGAAGCCGTGGGTCTGTCCCGCGCCATGTGTGCAGAATACTTCCCGGGCATGACCTCACGCATTTCCGGCATCGGTGTCACTGGCATCCAGACCAAGGCGGAGGAAATCCACGCCAAGGCCTGGAAAGCACCGGAAGGCATCCTGCCCATTGGGGGCTTCTACAAGGCGCGCAAGTCGGGTGAGACACATGCGTGGGAAGCGACCTCCATGCATATGATGCAGATGGCTTGCAACCGCGCGTCTTATGAGCTGTGGAAGCAGTATTCGGCGAAGATGCAGAGCAATCCCCCGATCCATCTGCGCGACCTCTTGCAGATCAAGCCGCTGGGCAAGGCGGTGCCGATTGAGGAAGTGGAATCGATCACCTCGATCCGCAAGCGGTTCGTGACCCCCGGCATGTCCCTGGGTGCGCTGAGCCCGGAGGCGCACAAGACGCTGAACGTGGCGATGAACCGGATCGGCGCCAAGTCCGACTCCGGCGAGGGCGGTGAAGATCCGGCACATTTCGTGCCGGAGCCGAACGGCGACAACCCCTCTGCCAAGATCAAGCAGGTGGCGTCGGGCCGCTTTGGCGTGACCGCCGAATATCTGAACCAGTGCGAAGAGCTGGAAATCAAGGTGGCCCAGGGCGCCAAGCCCGGTGAGGGCGGCCAACTGCCGGGGATGAAGGTTACCGACCTGATTGCCCGCCTGCGCCACTCGACCAAGGGCGTGACCCTGATCTCGCCGCCGCCGCACCACGATATCTACTCGATCGAGGATCTGGCGCAGCTGATCTATGACCTGAAGCAGATCAACCCGCGCTGCAAGGTGACGGTCAAGCTGGTGGCATCTTCGGGCGTTGGCACGATCGCGGCCGGCGTGGCCAAGGCGAAGGCCGATATCATCCTGATCTCGGGCCACAACGGCGGCACCGGGGCGTCGCCTGCGACCTCGATCAAATACGCGGGCCTGCCGTGGGAGATGGGCCTGACCGAGGCGCATCAGGTGCTGGCGATGAACAACCTCCGCGACCGGGTCACGCTGCGCACCGACGGCGGCCTGCGCACCGGGCGTGATATCGTGATGGCAGCGATGCTGGGTGCCGAGGAATACGGCATCGGCACCGCGGCGCTGATCGCCATGGGCTGCATCATGGTGCGCCAGTGCCAGTCCAACACCTGCCCGGTGGGGGTCTGCACCCAGGACGAGAGCTTGCGTGCCAAGTTCACCGGCAGTGCGGACAAGGTGGTGAACCTGATCACCTTCTATGCCCAGGAAGTGCGCGAAATCCTCGCCTCCATCGGCGCCCGCAGCCTGGATGAGGTCATCGGCCGGGCCGACCTGCTGGCGCAGGTGTCGCGCGGTTCTGCGCATCTGGACGACCTGGACCTGAACCCGCTGCTGATCACCGTCGATGGCTCCGCCAATATCGTCTACAACCGCGACAAGGACCGCAACGCGGTGCCGGACACGCTGGATGCGGAGATCGTGCGCGACGCGGCCCGCTTCCTGCAGGACGGCGAGAAGATGCAGCTGTCCTATGCGGTGCAGAACACCCACCGCACCGTGGGCACCCGCACCTCCAGCCACATCGTGCGCAACTTCGGCATGCGGAATTCGTTCCAGCCGGATCACCTGACAGTGAAGCTGCAGGGCTCTGCCGGCCAGGCGCTGGGCGCCTTTGCGGCGCCAGGGCTGAAGCTGGAAGTGTCGGGCGATGCCAACGACTATGTCGGCAAGGGCCTTTCGGGCGGCATCATCGTGGTGCGCCCGCCGCAGGTGAGCCCGCTGGTGGCGAGCGAAAACACCATCATCGGCAACACCGTGCTGTACGGCGCCACCGATGGCTACCTGTTTGCGGCGGGCCGCGCGGGCGAGCGTTTCGCTGTCCGCAACTCCGGCGCCAAGGTGGTGATCGAGGGCTGCGGCTCCAACGGCTGCGAATACATGACCGGCGGTGTTGCGGTGATCCTGGGCTCGATCGGCGCCAACTTCGGCGCGGGCATGACCGGCGGCATGGCCTATCTCTATGATCCGGAAGGCAAGGCTGCGAGCCTGATGAACATGGAATCACTGGTCACCTGCCCGGTCACCGTGGCGCATTGGGAGGCGGAGCTGAAAGGCCTGATTGCCCGTCACCTGGACGAAACAGGAAGCCGCAAGGCTGCAGAAATCCTGCAGCATTGGGAGAGCGAGAAAGCAAACTTCCTGCAGGTCTGCCCGAAGGAGATGCTCGACAAGCTGCCGCATCCTGCGATGCAGGAGCAGGCCGCGGTTCCGGCGGAATAAGCCAAGTTAGAGACGAAAATCAGAACCCCGCAGGCAAATGCTTGCGGGGTTTTCT
Organism: Leisingera sp. ANG-DT; assembly: GCF_000813785.1. Classification (NCBI taxonomy): domain Bacteria; kingdom Pseudomonadati; phylum Pseudomonadota; class Alphaproteobacteria; order Rhodobacterales; family Roseobacteraceae; genus Leisingera; species Leisingera sp. ANG-DT. Next base: position 368,662 of record NZ_JWLE01000005.1, on the reverse strand, counting down.
TTTTGGCGGTTGGTTCCCGGGGGCATGCTGGCCTATAGAGAGTCATGGCGAAGGCAGTGGCAAAGAAAAAGAAATCCAAGAGCAGCAAGAAGGCGGCAAGGCTGAAGGTCCAGCCGCTGCGCTGGCTGCGGCGCTGGGTTTTGCGCGCGGTGCTGGCGGTTTCAGCAGTGTTCCTGCTGCTGATCCTGCTTTATTCCGTGGTGAACCCGCCAATCACCCACACCATCTGGGCTGAACAGCGCCGCCTGGGCGAGGTGGACCGGATGTGGGTGCCGCTGGAGGAAATTTCGCCGGTGCTGGCGCGTTCTGTCGTGGCGGCGGAGGATGCGCAGTTCTGCCGCCATTGGGGCTTTGATGCCCGTGCCATTCAGGCCGCGATCGAGGCCGGCGGCAGCCGCGGCGGCTCGACCATCTCGCAGCAGGTTGTGAAGAACGTGTTCCTGTGGCAAGGCCGCAGCTGGCCGCGCAAGGTGCTGGAGACGCTGCTGACGCCGGTGGTTGAGATCTTCTGGAGCAAGCGGCGCATTCTTGAGGTTTACCTGAACGTGGCCGAAATGGATGAGGGCGTGTTCGGCGCCGAAGCGGCAGCGCGCAAGTATTTCGGGGTTGGCCCGGATCAGCTGAGCGCGCGGCAGGCGGCGCTGATTGCCGCGGTGCTGCCCAATCCCAAAGAGCGGTCGGCCCGCAAGCCCTCAAACTTTGTGCAGCGCCGGGCGCGGCAGATCCAGGATGGGGCGGCCACCATTCGCGCAGACGGGCGCGCGGATTGTTTCGAGGATTGAATCTTTCTGCTGCCCAAGGCATTGCTGAAACAACCGTTGTAAGTTTTCTGGAGACCCCCTGTAGCCATGGCGCGCCTGTACCACGTTCCCCTGTCCCCCTATTGCCGCAAGGTGCGGCTGTCGCTGGCAGAGAAGAAGATCGAGGTTGAACTGGTCGAGGAGCGCTACTGGGAGCAGGACCCGGACTTTCTGCGCCGCAACCCGGCCGCCAAGGTGCCGGTGATCCGGCTGGACGGCCAGATGATGGCCGAAAGCGCGGCGATCTGCGAATACCTGGAGGAAACCCGGCCCGAGCCGCCGCTGATGCCCAAAGATGCCGAGGGCCGCTATGAGGTGCGCCGCCTGGTGAGCTGGTTTGACGACAAGTTCCACCATGAGGTCACGTCAAAGCTGCTGTATGAGCGGGTGAACAAGAAGATCACCGGCGAGGGTTATCCCGACAGCCGCAACGTCAAGGCCGGCGCCAAGGCGATCAAGTACCACCTGGATTACATGGCCTGGCTGCTGGACCACCGGCGCTGGCTGGCCGGGGATATGATGACGCTGGCGGATTTCGCCGCGGCGGCACATTTGTCGTCGCTGGACTACATCTCGGATGTGGACTGGAACCGCTCGGCGGTGGTCAAGGACTGGTATGCCAAGATCAAGTCGCGGCCTGCGTTCCGGTCGATCCTGGCGGATCAGGTTCCGGGCTTCCGGCCGCCGCCGCATTACACCGATCTGGATTTCTGATATCAACCGGTTGAGGGGCGCTGCCCCCGCGGCCCTGATGGGCCGCTCCCCCGGAGTATTTGGGCAAAGATGAAAGACGGGTCGGGCCTTAAAGAAAAACTGGTCGCTCAGGCGCTGGCCGAGGGGTTTGTCTCCTGCCGGATTTGCAGGCCTTGGGATGTGCCGCAGGTGCCGGGGCGGCTGCAGGCGTTTCTGGACGCGGGCTATCACGGGCAGATGGGGTGGATGGCGGAGCGCAGCCATTGGCGCGGCGACCCGGCGCAGCTGTGGCCCGAGGCGCGCTCGGTGATCATGCTGGCCGAAAGCTATACGCCTGAGGAGGACCCGATGGCGGTGGTGGGGCAGGCGGACCGCGGCGCGGTCTCGGTTTATGCCCGGGGCAAAGACTATCACGATCTGGTCAAGAAACGGCTGAAGCGGCTGGCGCGCTGGCTGATTGCCGAGGCCGGGGCGGATTGCGAGGTGAAGGTTTTTGTCGATACCGCGCCGGTGCCGGAAAAGGCGCTGGGCATGGCGGCAGGGCTGGGCTGGCAGGGCAAGCACAGCAACCTGGTGAGCCGCGATTGGGGGAATTGGGCCTTTTTAGGGTCTGTTTTCACCACGCTGGAGCTGCCGGCGGATGTGGCGGAGCCGGACCGCTGCGGGTCCTGCCGGGCCTGTCTGGACAGCTGCCCGACCGATGCCTTTCCGGCCCCCTATCAGGTCGACGCACGGCGCTGCATTTCCTACCTGACTATTGAGCACAAGGGGCCGGTCGAGGAAGAACTGCGCGGCAAGCTGGGCAACCGGATCTATGGCTGCGATGACTGTCTGGCGGCTTGCCCCTGGAACAAATTTGCGGTGGCGGCCAGCGACATGCGCTATGCCGCGCGCGACGAGCTGAAGGCGCCGAGGCTGGCGGAGCTGGCGGTGCTGGATGATGCGGCATTCCGGGAGAAGTTCTCCGGCTCGCCGATCAAGCGTATCGGGCGCGACCGGTTTGTGCGCAATGTGCTCTATGCGATTGGCAACTCGGGCCTGGCGGAGCTGCGCGCGGTGGCGCAGCGGCTGGCGGAGGATCCGGACCCGGCGGTGGCGGATGCGGCGCGATGGGCGGTTCAACGGCTTTCGTGACGCAAACAGGATGGACGGGCCGCAAATAGGCGTTACACCCGGTCCGGCGAACAGAGTTTGAGAGGGCTGGGCATGGCGTTGCTGCTGGGAGTGGACACGGGCGGAACCTATACCGATGCGGTGCTGATCCGCGACGAGAAGGAGGTGATCGCCTCTGCCAAGTCGCTGACGACGCGCCAGGATTTGGCAATTGGTGTCGGCGGCGCGATCCGGGCGGTGCTGGAGCAATCCGGAGTACAGCCGCAGGAGGTCTCGCTGGCGGCGCTGTCCACCACCCTGGCCACCAATGCGCTGGTCGAGGGGCAGGGCGGCCGGGTGGCGCTGATCTATATCGGCTTTAAAGAGGATGATCTGGACCGGCACGGGCTGCGGGACGCGCTGAAGGGTGATCCGGCGCTGGTGATCGGGGGTGGACATACCCACGCGGGCAGCGAGGCTGCGCCCCTGGACACAGAGGCGCTGGAGCTGTTCCTGCGCACCGAGGGCCAGGGGGTGACGGGTTTTGCCGTGGCCAGTGTCTTTGCCACCCGCAATCCGGCGCATGAGGTGGAAGCAGCGCGGATCATTCATGAGATGACCGGCGCGCCGGCCACCTGCTCACACCAGCTGTCGGCCAAGCTGAACGGGCCCAAGCGGGCGGTGACGGCAGTGCTGAATGCGCGCCTCATCGGCATGATTGACCGGCTGATCGGGCGGGCGCAGGACACGCTGCGCGATCTGGGGATCGAGGCGCCGATGATGGTGGTGCGCGGCGACGGCGCGCTGATGAGCGGCGAGCAGGCGCGGGAGCGGCCGATCGAGACCATCCTGTCCGGCCCGGCGGCGTCGATTGTCGGTGCGCGCTGGATGACCGGGGCGGATCATGCGCTGGTGAGCGACATCGGCGGCACCACCACGGATGTGGCGCTGATCAAGGACGGCAAGCCCGCGATTGACCCCGCAGGCGCGCGGGTCGGGGCGTTCCGCACCATGGTGGAGGCGGTGGCGATGCGCACCACGGGCCTGGGCGGTGACAGCCAGGTGCATCTGAACACCAGCGGGCTGTCCGGCGGGCTGACCCTGGGGCCGCGCCGGGTAGTGCCGGTCTCGCTGATTGCCACCGACGCGCCGGAGGTGGTGCATGCGGCGCTGGACGAGCAGCTGCGCAATTCGACGGTGGGCGAGTTTGACGGGCGCTTTGTGCGGGCCGTGCCGGGGGTGCCGGTGGCGGGCCTGAGCGAGCGGGAGGCCGGACTGCTGGCGCGGATCGGGATGCAGGTGCATCCCTTGGGGCAGATCCTGCGCACCCGGATGGAGCATGGCTCATTGGGCCGGCTGGTGGACCGCGGGCTGGTGCAGGTTTCCGGCGTGACACCCTCGGATGCCAGCCATGTGCTGGGCCGGGTGGAGGCCTGGGACCGCGAGGCGGCAGAGAAGGCGCTGACGCTGTTTGCCCGCCGCCGGGTGGGCAGCGGCGACATGGTTTCGAAAGACGCCGGAACCCTGGCGCAGATGATCATTGATCAGCTGACCGAACAGACCGCTTTGACCTTGCTGGAGTCTGCTTTTGCGGAAGAAGCCGAGGATTTTGGCCTGCCAGAGGATCAATTGGCGCGGCATGTGCTGATGCAACGCGGGCTGGCAAAGCACCGCGGGCTGCTGGCGCTGGATGCGGCGCTGAATGTGGATGTGGTGGGGCTGGGGGCCTCTGCCCCCAGCTATTACCCGGCGGTGGGGGAGCGGCTGCATTGCAACATGATCCTGCCGGAACACGCGGGCGTGGCCAATGCCATCGGTGCAGTGGTTGGGCGGGTGACCATGCGGCGCAGCGGCACTGTGACCTCGCCCGCAGAGGGCAAATACCGGGTGCATCTGGAGAGCGGGCCGGTGGACTACCAGGCCTCAGACGAGGCGCTGGCAGCGCTGGAGGCGGCGCTGGCAGGTGAGGCCCGCGGTGCGGCAGAGGAAGCGGGCGCCGAGGACATCCATGTGCATGTGGAGCGGGATATCCGCACCGCGCAGGTGGAGTCGCGGGAGGTGTTTGTCGAAGGCACGCTGACCGTGGAAGCCAGCGGGCGGCCGCGAGTGGCGCACGATTGAACCTGTTTCCAGGTAGCGGGTTTTCGTGGAAAACCCGCGGCCTCCGGTGGGGGTATTTCTGACCAGAAAGAAGCGCGGGGATTGGATTGCTCTGGAAGCGTAAAGCCCCGCCGGAGGGCGGGGCTGAAGGAAGGGCCTTGTTAGAGCCTATTCTGCGGCGGCGTTCCGTTTCGGCAGCACCCAATCGGGGCGGGCGAAATGGCAGGTGTAGCCATTGGGCAGGCGCTGCAGATAGTCCTGATGCTCAGGCTCAGCCTCCCAGAAGTCGCCAACCGGCGCCAGTTCGGTGACCACTTTGCCGGGCCAGAGGCCGGAGGCGTTCACATCTGCGATGGTGTCTTCGGCCACGGCCTTTTGCCTCTCGTCCGTATAGTAGATCGCGGAACGGTAGCTCATCCCCAGGTCGTTGCCCTGGCGGTTCAGCGTGGTCGGGTCGTGAATCTGGAAGAAGAACTCCAGCTGTTCCCGGAAGGATGTGACGGTGGGATCAAAGATGATCTCGATTCCCTCGGCATGGGTGCCGTGGTTCTTGTAGGTGGCATTGGGCACGTCGCCGCCGGTATAGCCGACACGGGTGCTGATGACGCCGGGGCGTTTGCGGATCAGTTCCTGCATGCCCCAGAAACAGCCGCCTGCCAGGACGGCGCGTTCGGTGGTGCTCATTTCACGACCTCCACTTGGTTGATATAGGCGCCATAGCCCTCGGCCTCCATGTCGTCCAGATGGACAAACCGCAGGGAGGCGGAGTTGATGCAGTAGCGCAGGCCGCCGCGGTCCATCGGCCCGTCCGGGAACACATGGCCCAGGTGGCTGTCGCCATGGGTGGAGCGGACCTCGGTTCGGATCATGCCGAGGGTCCGGTCTTCCAGTTCCTGGATATGCGCGGATTCGATCGGCTTGGTGAAACTGGGCCAGCCGCAGCCGGATTCGTATTTGTCGGAGGAGGCAAACAGCGGTTCGCCCGACACGATGTCGACATAGATGCCCGGCTCCTTGTTATAGAGCAGCTTGCCGGTGCCGGGGCGTTCGGTGCCCGCGTTCTGGGTCACATAGAACTCTTCTTCCGACAGTGCTGCAACGGCGTCCGGGTTTTTGAAGTATTTGGTCATGGTGTCCTCCCGCCTGTTCGCGTTGCAGCAGAACATGGGGTCTGTAGCCGCAAATGCAAAGCCCTGTTACAGGCGGCTCGCAAAGCCGTGTGCGGGGCGGCTCAGGCGGCGAAGGCGCCGGCCAGCTCTGCGGGCAGGGTGAACTCACCCAGCACACGGGCGCGGGCTTCTGCCGACATCTTGCGGGCGGTCTTTTCGACGATGCGCTGCACCTTGTCTGCCGGGTGTTTGGCGGCGAAGGGTTCAAAGTACCATTTCAGGAAGACAAAGCAGATGATGTCCTCCAGCGCCTGCACCTGATCATCGCGCTTGATGCCCTCCTTGCGGAGCATCTTTGCGGCGGCGTCCACGTCTTCTGCGCCGTAGCCCGCGTCCTGCATCAGGGCGGTGACCACTTCGGCGTGGTGCTCTGCCTCGGCCTTGCGCCAGGCGAGGTAGCCGGCGCGGCCTTCGGGGAAGGCGCTGCGCTCCAGCTTCCAGCGCTCCACATGCTGGCCGCGGGCGGCAATCTGCAGCGGCTCGGCTGCGTCCGGGAACAGGCGTTGCTGCTCTGCGCTCATCCGCTGGCCGTAAAGCAGCGCAGCGGGCTGGCCGTCTTCCAGGGTCGGATCCTTGGCATTGGCGGCGTCGATTGCGTCCAGCACCTGGGATAGTTGCGCGCTCATGCCGCGTCCTCCTGCTTATGTCTTTGGAGATCAGGTTACGGCGGAAACGCAAGGACTTGCAACGGGGCCGCGCCGCGGCAGCGGCGCCGGGCCCAAGGGGCAGGGATGGGTGTCAGCCCGGCTTTGCCGCGCGGGAGGGCCCTGTTTGCGGCTGTGCAGGCTGGCGGGAGAGCTGCACCGCCAGAATGCCGCCGGTGACGATAGCAACGCCCAGCACGTCGAGCGGCCCCAGTTTCTCGCCCAGCAGCACGCTGGCGACGGCGACGCCGAATACCGGGTTCAGGAAGTGGAAGGTGGCGGCGCGCACCGCGCCGATGCGGTTCAGGAGCAGCACCCAGATGAAGGTCGCCATCAGTCCCGGCACGATGGTGGTGTAGGTAAAGGCCGCCGCCAGCCGCCAGGTGGGGTTGACGAATATTTCCTCGCTCAGCGGTGCGGCCACGAACAGGATGGCGGAGCCGATCAGCATCTGCAGCCCCACCACCATCATGAAATTGCCGCCCGAGGTGGCGCCGCGCAGGGCGAGGGTTGCGGTGGTGAGGGCCAGCACGCCAATCACGCAGAGAAACACACCCATCAGGTCCACGCCGGCGCTGAGGCGGGTGCCCATGATCAGGGCGACACCCAAGATGCCTGCGAGCAGTCCGGCGTAGCCGAGGGGCCGCAGCCGCTCGCCGAACAGCATCCAGCCGGCCAGTGCCACCAGCAGCGGCATGGTGGAGGCGATGATGGCGGCCAGGGAGGCCTCGATCCATTGCATGGCGACAAAGTTGAGGCCGAGGTAGAGCGCGTTCTGGCAGACACCGAAGATCACCGTCGCGCGCCACTGGCCCGGAGTCAGCCGCCAGGTCTGGCCCATGGCGCGGGCAATGGCGACGCCGATCAGGCCGGAGATCAGGAACCGCACGGCCAGCGAGAACAGCGGCGAGGCGTCCTGCACGATGATCCGCGCCGAGGTGAAGGCCGAGGACCACATCAGGGCAAAGGCCAGCCCCATGGCAATTGCGCGTGCGTCCATTGTCCCAACCCTTTCTGCTGCGGCGGACTGTCGGGGAAGCGGGCGGCGGGATCAAGCCCCGTTCTTCAAGCCCTGTCAGCTGAGCCGGGCTGCAAAGATCTGCCAGCTGGCGGCGCCAAAGGCGGCGGCGAACAGCGCCTCGAACACGCGGCGCAGGCGGATGTAGATGCGGCTGGCGGCGGCGCTGGAAAACAGGATCGCGTAGCCGTGGAAGATCAGCGTGCTTTGCACTGCGATGGCGGCGATCACCACCAGCAGCGCCGTGGGCGCGGTGCCGGGCGGAATGCCAATGGCGTAGAGCGAGCCGAAGAACAGGATCGCCTTCGGATTAGTCAGATGCAGCGCCAGCCCCTTGGCGTAAGCTGCGCGCAGCGAGGGCGCTGCCGAGGGGCGCAGTTCCGGGGCGCCGGAGCGCAGGGCAGAACGCGCCGAGCGGACCGCCAGATACATCAGGTAGGCGGCGCCGAAGTAGCGGACCACTTCGAACATCCAGGCATTGGCCAGCATCACCGCACCCAGGCCAAATGCGGCAGAGACCGACCAGATCAGTGAGCCGCTGCTGACGCCGGCCGCCAGTGCCAGCCCGGCGGCGCGGCCGCGCTGCATGGCAGTGCCGGCGATGGTCAGGGTGGCAGGTCCGGGGCTGGCGCCGGCCAGCAAAGCGGCACCCAGGATCAGCAGCAGATTGACGTTCTCCATGGTGCGGCCCCCTCTTGTGCGTTGACCTCAGCCTGCGCCTCTGGACCCGGCATTGCAATCAGCAACGCTGCGGCGGCGGGCGAACTGTTGGCCGTATGTGCGGGGGCAAAAGAAAAGGGCCGCCCGCAGCGGGCAGCCCTCAAACCGTCCGGATCAGGTCCGGTATCAGCCGTTCACGCTGTCTTTCAGCGCTTTGGCGATGGTCATTTTCACCACCTTGTCGGCTTCCTTGGTGAACTTCTCACCGGTGGCCGGGTTGCGCACTTCGCGCTCGGGACGCTCGCGGCAGTAGATCTTGCCGACGCCCGGCAGGGTCACGGCACCGCCGCCCGACACTTCGCGGGTGATCAGCGAGCAGACCGCTTCCAGTGCGGAACCTGCGACTTTCTTGTCGCTGCCCATTTCCTCTGCCAGAGCGGCAACAAGCTGGGTTTTGGTCATCGGTTTGGACATTCTTCGTCTCCTTAAACTGCCCGAACTGTGGGGCCTCATCGCGTGACATTATCGTTATGTTGTATGATAACACAACTTCTTGTGTGCTCCGCACAGTCCAAAATGGGCATTTTTTCTAGGAAAACTGCAAAAAACCGCCTTAGAGGAAGGCTGTTTCGTCGAACGAGCGCAATTTCCGGCTGTGCAGGCGCTCCAAAGGCATGCCGCGCAGGCGTTCCATAGCTCTTATGCCGATTTGCAGATGGCGCGCAACCTGGGTCCGGTAAAAGTCCGACGCCATGCCCGGCAGCTTCAACTCACCATGCAGCGGCTTGTCCGAAACACAGAGCAGCGTGCCGTAGGGTACCCGGAAGCGGTAGCCGTTGGCGGCGATGGTGGCGCTTTCCATGTCCAGCGCCACCGCGCGGGACTGGCTGAGGCGCTGCACCGGGCCGGACTGGTCGCGCAACTCCCAGTTGCGGTTGTCGATGGTGGCGACGGTGCCGGTGCGCATGATCCGCTTGAGGTCGAAGCCTTCGTATTCGGTGATCTCGGCCACCGCCTCCTCCAGCGCGACTTGGATTTCCGCAAGCGCCGGGATCGGGGTCCAGATTGGCAGGTCGTCGTCCAGCACGTGATCTTCGCGCAGGTAGCCATGCGCCAGCACGAAGTCCCCCAGCGCCTGTGTGTTCCTGAGGCCGGCGCAATGGCCGACCATCAGCCAGGCGTGCGGGCGCAGCACCGCGATGTGGTCGGTGGCGGTTTTGGCGTTTGACGGCCCGACGCCGATGTTGACCAGGGTGACGCCGTTCCCGTCCTCGCGCTTCAGATGGTAGGTGGGCATTTGCGGCAGCTTGCCGGCCTCGGGGATCACCGCGTCAGGACCGGCTATTTCGTGATCGCCGGTGCTGACAAAACTGGTATAGCCGCTGTCCGGATCCGCCAGCTGGGCGCGGGCATAGGCTTCGAACTCTGCCACGTAGAACTGGTAGTTGGTGAACAGGACGTGGTTCTGGAAATGCTCCGGGCTGGTGGCTGTGTAATGGCTGAGCCGCGCCAGCGAGTAGTCGATGCGCTGGGCAGTAAATAGCGCCAGCGGGCCGGTGCCGTTGGGCGGCTGGTAGGTGCCGTTGACGATGTCGTCATTTGTGGTCGACAGATCCGGCACGTCAAACACATCGCGCAGGGTGAAGCCCGCCGCACCCTCTTGCGGCACCGTCAGGTCCGGGCGCGAGGCCACTGCGAAATGCACCGGGATCGGGGTGTCCGAGACGCTGATGGTGACCGGCTGGCCGTGATTGCGGATCAGCAGGGTGATTTGCTGGATCAGGTAATTGCGGAACAGGTCCGGCCGGGTCACCGTGGTGGCATAGGTGCCGGGTGCGGAGACGTGGCCAAAGCTGAGGCGGCTGTCCACCTGTGCGAAGGTCAGGGTGGAGAACCGGATCTCCGGGTAATAGGCGCGGATGCGCTGGTTGTCCGGCGCGCCGTCCGCCATTGCGCGGATAAACTCATCGCAGAGGAACCCGGTGGCCTGATTATAAAGCAGCTCCAGCCGGTCCACGGCCTCGGTTGCGTCGTTGAAGCTTTCGTCCGGCGGATGGCCGGGGTGTTTTGTTGTTATCATTGGGCAGGCTCGATTACCGGGATTTTCTGGAATGTGCGCACGTCGACCAGGCCCAGGTCGGAGATCCTCAGTTCCGGGATCACCACCAGCGCCAGAAGCGAGTGCTGCATGTAGGCGTTGTTGAGGGTGCAGCCGCAGGCCTGCATCGCCTCCACCATCACCTGCGCCTTGGCGGCAACCTCGGTGGCGGGGCTGTCGGACATCAGGCCAGCGATCGGCAGTTCGATCAGCGCCAGTTCCTGCCCGTCCCTGTAAATGGTGATGCCGCCGCCCACCTGTGCCAGCCGGTTCGCCGCCAGCGCCATCTGCGCGCGGTCGGTGCCGACCACGATCATGTGGTGGCTGTCATGCGCCACGGTGGAGGCCATTGCCATCTTGCCGGTGTAGCCAAAGCCGGAAACAAACGCGTTGGTGACGCCGCCTGTGGCGCGGTGGCGTTCCACCAGCGCGATCTGGCAAACGTCGCCGCTGCCCTCGACCAGCCCGTCGACCACCGGCAGCTCTGCCTGCAGCGCCTTGGTCGGGGCCTGGTTTTCAACCACGCCGATCACATTGGCGGTGACCGCATTGGCGCCCTCCGGCGCGGCCAGTTCGAAGTCTTTGGCGGTCAGCTCATGGCCCAGGTGTACGGTGCCGCGGGCGCTGGCGGGCCAGTCGTAATGCGGGCAGTCGACCTTGATAGAGCCTGATTCCGCCACGATCTGCCCGCGGGCGATGACCACCTCGATCGGCAGTTCGCTCAAGTCCGAGGTCAGGATCACATCGGCGCGGCGGCCCGGGGTGATGGAGCCGATCTCCCGCTCCAGCCCGAAGTGGGTGGCGGTGTTGATGGTCGCCATCTGCAGCGCAATCACCGGGTCGCAGCCGCAGGCAATGGCGTGGCGCACCACCCGGTTCATGTGGCCGTCGTTGACCAGCGTGCCGGAGTGGCAGTCATCGGTGCAGAGGATGAAGTTGCGCGGATCCAGCCCCTTCTCGGTGACTGCGGTGATCTGGCTTTCGACGTCGTACCAGGCAGAGCCGAGCCGCATCATCGACCGCATTCCCTGGCGCACTCGCGCGATGGCGTCAGCCTCGCAGGTGCCCTCGTGGTCATCGGCTGGGCCGCCGGCCACATAGGCCGCGAAGTCCGGGCCAAGGTCGGGGGAGGCGTAATGGCCGCCCACGGTTTTTCCTGCGCGCTGGGTTGCGGCGATTTCGGCCAGCATCTTGGGGTCGGCGTTGGCGACGCCGGGGAAGTTCATCATCTCCCCCAGCCCGATGATGCCGGGCCAGTTCATCGCCTCAGCCACGTCCTCGGCAGAGATTTCATAGCCGGTAGTCTCCAGCCCCGGCGCCGAGGGCGCGCAGCTGGGCATCTGGGTGAAGATGTTGACCGGCTGCATCAGCGCCTCGTCATGCATATAGCGCACCCCGTCCAGGCCCAGCACATTGGCAATCTCATGCGGGTCGGTGAACATCGAGGTGGTACCATGCGGGATAACCGCGCGGGCAAATTCCGCAGGCGTCAGCATGCCGCTCTCGATATGCATATGGGCATCGCACAGGCCGGGGATCATGTAACGCCCGTTGGCCTCGATGATCTGGGTGTCTGGCCCGGTGCAATAGGAGGCATCCGGCCCGACATAGGCGATACGCCCGGCCTTGATCGCAATATCATGGCCCGGCAGCTGTTCGCGGGTGTGGACATTGACCCAGATGCCCTGGCGGATCACCGTGTCAGCGGGCGCGCGGCCTGCGGCTACTTCGATCAATTGCGGGGCGGAGTCGGGCCAGCTCGGAAAAATGTTTTCTGACATAATCCAATTGTTCCGATTGCGGGCGGGAAGGCAAGCGGATTGCTGGCTTTGCCATCAAAGCTTCATGCGGATGGTGGAAAGGCGCCGAAGGCTGGCGCATTTGGCGTTGCCGCAGAGCCGCAACGGGGCGACACTGGTCCGTATGGATTACGAAAATACAGATGCCGACAGTTTCGGCCGCTCCCTGCGGGGCATCGGGATCAATCTTCTGGTGCGGGATGTGCCGGCAGAAATCGCTTTTTTAGAGACTGTTTTTGCGATGAAAGGCTATCAGGTGAGCAAGGATTTTGCCATTGTCACCTATGGCGGTCAGGTGTTTCAGCTGCACAGCGACGGCACCTATGCGGAAAATCCGCTGCTGGGGCTGCTGCCGGAAAACCCGCCGCGCGGGGCCGGGATTGAGATCCGGCTTTATGACACTGACCCGGATGCGGCTGTGGCGCGGGCGGAAGCCGCGGGTTTCACCATCCTGCAGGCACCCGCGGACAAGCCGCATGGCCTGCGCGAGGCCTATATCTTGTGTGAAAACGGCTATGCCTGGGTGCCAAGCAGGCCCAAGGGGTAAGGGCTGGGAATTCCTCCCCTTTTACCCGGGCGACGACCGGTCCATGCTGGGCGGAACCTTTTGGATGCCGCGAGGGACCGCTGATGCACGCCATTGCCGATACAACTGCCCTGGTCGAGGAGGGGGTGCTGACCGCGGATCAGGCCCGCACCATCGAGGCGCGCTCGCGCGAGGTTATGGTATCGCTGGCGGTCAACGCGATCCTGTGTTTCGGAATCATCGCCGCCACCGCCGGCTTCATCTTCTGGCTGGCGGATCCGCTTGCGGTAGCTGTGACGGGCATCCTGATGCTGGGCGGCGGGCTGGCGGTTCTGGCGCGCGGAAGCGAGACGCTGCGGATGTTCGGCAATTCCGCCACCCTGATTGGCGCGGGGATGCTGATGGGCGGCGCCGGAATTGAGCTGGTGGACAAGTACGAGGACATCGCCGGCTGGGTGATGCTGCCTGCCGGCGCGCTGGTGGCGCTGATCTGCACCTGGCGCTGGCGGCACGGGGCCTGGTCCGCGGGCTTTGTGCTGGGGGCGATCCTGCTGATGGGGCTGGCGATGCATCTGGCGGGGATCGAACTGCTGCTGCAGCAATACGGCATCGGCTCACCGTTGCGGAACCTGGCGCTGCTGTATTATGCGGCGGCACTGGCGCTGGCCGGCTGGCAAGTGGACGTGCGTTTTGTCACCGCGCTGGCAATTGCGCCCTTTGCCCAGATGCTGGAGACCGGCACCAGCTATTTCCATGCGGCCTATGTGTTCTATTCGCCGGAATCGACGCTGACGATCCTGCAAATGGTGCTGCTGATCGTGCTCTGTGTATGGGGGGCGTCCCGGCTGGCGGAGCGTGATGCGCGGCACCTGCGCATCCTGGCGATATTGGGGTTTGTGGTTGCAAACCTTTGCGCGCTGGTCGGCTCCTTGTGGGGGGACGTGGTGGGCGAAACCGTTTGGGGGCCAGGCCGCTACAGCGACGGTTACGAGGATTGGGAAGCCTACTCTGCCGCCCGCGATGCCTTCCGCGACAGCGCACTGTTCATTTCCGAAAACGTCTATTCCGTGCTCTGGGCAGCGGTGCTGGCGGCGGTGATCTTCTGGGCGGCGCAGCGGCACCAGCGCGGATTGTTCAACGCGGCGCTGACCTTTGCCGCGATCCATGCCTACACGCAGATGTTTGAATCCTTCGCCGATGAGCCGCTGGCCTATGTCATTGGCGGTCTGGCGGCGATCCCGCTGGCCTGGGGATTGTGGCGGCTGAATCAGTGGATGGCGGCAAAGCAGGTCTAACCGGTACTGCGCAAGCTGCGCGGAGTGGTTCCGAACTCCGCCTTGAAGGCTCGGGTCAGCGCGCTCGGGTCGTCGTAGCCGCAGCGCAGGGCAATCTCTGAAACGCTCAGAACAGTTTCTAACACGAGCTTTCTGGCCTGTATCAGACGCAGCCGCCGGTAGACCGCCTGCGGCGTGGCCCCCAGTTCCCCCTTCATCCGCGCCTCCAGGTCCTTCTGGCTGCGGCCCGCCTTTCGGGCCACGGCAGCGATGGGCAAGGGCGTTTCCAGATTGGCCTGCATCACTGCAACCGCGCGGGCAACCGATTTGCCGCGCACCAGGATCGGGTCCTGGGTCTCCGTCGCCTCGGGCGCCATGAACAGAGTGGCAACCTCCAGCCGCAGCGCGGCGCCATGCTGATCGCCGATCAGCTCCATCATGGTGTCAAAGGCCGCCAGCGCGCCGGTGCAGGTGATGCGGTCGCCGTCCCGGACCTGCCGCGCTCTTTCGGCCTCAACCTCCGGGAAAGCCTCGGTGAAGCGGCCCAGCTCTTCCCAGTGGATGGTGGCCCGGCGCCCGTCCAGCAGCCCGGCCTGCGCCAGCAGCCAGGCGCCGGTGTCAAACCCTGCCAGCACTTTGTAGCGGCGGGCAGCGGATTTCAGCGCCCGGGCGGTCGCCGCATTGGCGTGGCGCAGGAAGTCATAAGACGGCATCGCAATCAGCAGATCACCGCTGCAATCACCCAGTTTTCCATGCGCCCGCACCTCCATGCCTGAGGACGAAACCGCCGGCGCGCCGTCCAGCGTCAGGAACCGCCAGGCATAGACCTGCCGCCCGGCGAAGGTGTTGGCGGCACGCAGCGGCTCCACCGTGTTGGCCAGGCAATGGGCCGAAAAGGCATCAAACAGCAGCACATCCAATTGCTGCGCCGCAGCGGCATCTTTTGTCCAACTTCGCATGATTATTTCTAACCTTGCATGATGAACGCGTGCAAGCGGCGTAATCTGATCCGCAACAGATTTGCCGAAGGAAGACCGCCATGCAGTTCGGGAAGACCGAAGAACAGTCGATGATCGTTGAGACCACCCGCGCCTTTGTGGAAAAGGAGCTCTATCCGCATGAGGCGGAGATCGAGCGCACCGGCCACCTGGACATGGATGTGATCCGCGACGTGCAGAAGAAGGCAATGGAAGCGGGGCTGTATGCCGCCAACATGCCCGAGGAAGTGGGCGGTGCCGGTCTCGATACCCTGACCTGGCTGATGTATGAAAAGGAACTGGGCCGCGCCAACTATGCGCTGCACTGGACCGGGGTCGCGCGGCCGTCGAACATCCTGCTGGCAGGCACAGAGGAGCAGAAAGAGAAATACCTGTTCCCCTGCATGAAGGGCGAGAAATGGGACTGCCTGGCGATGACTGAGCCGGATGCGGGATCCGACCTGCGCGGTATGAAGGCCAGTGCCCGTCAGGACGGTGACGACTGGATCCTGAACGGCACCAAGCATTTCATCAGCCACGCCGATATTGCTGATTTTGCCATCTGCTTCATGGCAACCGGGGTTGAGGACACACCGCGCGGGCCGAAGAAGAAGATCACTGCATTCTTTGTCGACAAGGGCACACCCGGTTTCGAGGTGCGCGACGGCTACGGCAACGTCAGCCACCGCGGCTACACCAATGCGGTGCTGGAATTCGACGACTGCCGCCTGCCGTCCTCGGCCATTCTGGGCGAGGTCGACAAGGGGTTCGAGGTGGCCAACACCTGGCTGGGCGCCACCCGCCTGCAGGTCGCCGCCACTTGCCTGGGCCGCGCCGAACGGGCGCTGCAGCACTCGATCGAATACGCCGCCGAGCGCAAGCAGTTCGGCCAGCAGATCGGCAAGTTCCAGGGCATTTCCTTCAAGCTGGCCGACATGGCGCTGGAGCTGAAGGCGGCGAACCTCTTGACCTGGGAAGCCGGCTGGAAATTCGACCAGGGCACCGTCACCGAGAGCGACATGTCGATGGCCAAGCTGAAGGCAACCGAGATGCTGGCGATGGTTGCCGATGAGGCGATCCAGATTCACGGCGGCATGGGCCTGATGGACGAGCTGCCGCTGGAACGCATCTGGCGCGACGCACGGGTGGAGCGTATCTGGGAAGGCACCAGTGAAATCCAGCGGCACATCATCAGCCGCGAGATGCTGCGCGCCGTCGGAGGCTGATCCATGACCCAGACCGGGAAACCCGTTGTTACCATTACCTACTGCATCGGCTGCAACTGGCTGCTGCGGGCGGGCTGGATGGCGCAGGAGCTGCTGCAGACCTTCCAGGACCAATTGGGCGGGGTGACTCTGGTTCCCGGAGATTTGGGCGGGATCTTTGAGATCCATGTTGATAAGGAGCTGGTCTGGGAACGCAAACGGGACGGCGGCTTTCCTGATGTGAAAGAGCTGAAAACCCGCGTGCGCGACCGGATCAACCCTGAACAAGACCTCGGCCATCTGGACCGCGGCAAGACCGGTGAATAAGATCATATGCAGTCTCTAAACAGGCTTTTCCGCCCGAAAACCATTGCTGTGATTGGCGGCGGCGCATGGTGCCGCCTGGTGATCGAGCAATGCCAGAAGATGGGGTTCGAGGGCACCATTTGGCCCGTCCACCCCAAGGCTGAAGAGGTCGCGGGCCTGCCTGCCTTCAAGGATGCGGACAGCCTGCCGGAGGCACCTGACGCAGCCTTCATCGGCGTGAACCGTTTTGCCACGATCGAGGTGGTGCGGGCGCTGTCGGCGCGCGGGGCTGGCGGGGCAGTGTGCTTTGCCTCCGGGTTCCTGGAGGCTGCGGCCGAGGACGCGGAAGGCGCGGACCTGCAGGCGCAGCTGCTGGAAGCAGCAGGCGGCATGCCGTTCCTTGGCCCCAACTGCTATGGCTTCATCAACTACCTGGACGGCGCACTGCTGTGGCCGGACCAGCATGGCGGGCAGCGGGCAGAAAAGGGTGTGGCACTGGTCACCCAAAGCTCCAACATCGCCATCAACCTGACCATGCAGAAGCGCGGGCTGCCGCTGGCCTATGTGGTGACCGCCGGCAATCAGGCGCAGTCGGGCATTGCCGCGATTGGCGAGGCGTTGCTGGAGGATGACCGGGTGACCGCGCTGGGCCTTCATATCGAGGGTTTTGGCGACCTGCGCGCCTTTGAGGGGCTGGCCGCCCGGGCGCGCGAGCTGGGCAAGCCGGTCATCGCGCTGAAAGTTGGCAAATCGGCTGAGGCCCAGGCCGCAACTGTTTCTCATACCGCCTCGCTTGCGGGCGGTGACGCGGGTGCGGGGGCTTTGCTCTCACGCCTTGGCATTCCGCGTCTGGATGACCTGCCGTCCTTCCTGGAGACGCTGAAATTGCTGCATGTGGCGGGGCGGCTGCCTTCGAACCGCATCGCAACCATCAGCTGCTCCGGCGGGGAGGCAAGCCTGGCTGCGGACACCGGCCATGCGCGCAAGGTGGAGTTCCCGCCTTTGAACGACCGCCAGAAAACGGACCTGCGCGCGGCACTCGGCCCGATGGTGGCGCTGGCAAATCCGCTCGACTATCACACCTATATCTGGCGCGACACCGAGGCGATGACCAAGGCGTTCTCAGCCATGATGGATCCGCAGCTGGCAATGACCATGCTGGTTGTGGATTTCCCGCGCGATGACCGCTGCGATGCCTCGGACTGGGAATGCACCATTCAGGCCGCCATTGGTTCGCGTGAACGGACCGGTGCCAACGTCGGTCTGGTGGCAACCCTGCCGGAACTGCTGCCGGAGGAAGTGGCGGCCCGGCTGATGGACGCGGGTGTGGTGCCCTTCTGCGGTCTCAGCGAAGCGATTGCCGCCTGCGAGGCGGCCAGCCTGCCGCTGCCGGAAGCGCCTGCGCCGTTGTTGCTGCCAACCCCGGTTGTGGAGCCCGATCTGGTGCCGGAGGCCGAAGCCAAATGGCAGCTTTCCAGCTATGGGCTGCGCACTCCGCGCTCCAAACGGGCGGCTTCGGCCACCAATGCCCGCGCGGTGGCGGTCGACGTCGGCTTCCCAGTAGTGCTGAAGGGCGAAGGTGTCGCGCATAAAACCGAGGCGGGGGCGGTGGCGCTGAACCTGAACTCAGGCCAGGAGGTGAGCGACGCCGCCTTCAACATGCCTGCGGAGCGTTTCCTGGTGGAGGAGATGGTTACTGGCGCGGTGGCGGAGCTGCTGATCGGCGTGGTGAAAGACCCGGCGCACGGGTTTGTCATGACACTGGCGGCGGGCGGCACCCTGACCGAGCTGATGGAGGACAGCGCGTCTTTCCTGCTGCCGGCCTCGGATGCGGAGATTGAGGCGGCACTCCAGTCGCTGCGCATCGCGAAGCTGCTGGACGGTTACCGCGGCGCCCCGGCAGCCGACCGCGAGGCAATCCTGCGCGCCATCCGTGCAGTTGAGGCCTACGTGGTGGAGAACGCGCTGGGCCTTGAGGAGATCGAGATCAACCCGCTTCTGTGCACGCCAAAGGATGCGGTTGCGGCAGACGCGCTGATGCGCCGGAAATACTGAGGCTTCGGCCCTGAAACAGAACGGCATGCCAAATGCCAGGAGGAGACGACATGAGTGAAAGCCCCGTAAAAACCCGCCGCGACGGCGCCATTCTGGAAGTCACGCTGGACCGGCCCAAGGCCAATGCCATTGACCTGGCCACCAGCAAGGTGATGGGCGAGGTATTCCGAGACTTCCGCGACGACCCGGAGCTGCGGGTGGCGATCCTGACCGGCGGCGGGGGGAAGTTCTTTTGCCCCGGCTGGGACCTGAAGGCGGCGGCTGACGGTGATGCCGTTGATGGCGACTATGGCGTTGGCGGTTTTGGCGGGCTGCAGGAGCTGCGTGATATGAACAAGCCGGTGATCGCCGCCGTGAACGGCATCGCCTGCGGCGGCGGGTTGGAGCTGGCGCTGTCGGCGGACATGATCATTGCAGCCGATCACGCCACATTTGCGTTGCCGGAAATCCGCTCCGGCACCGTGGCAGACGCGGCCAGCGTCAAACTGCCCAAGCGCATCCCCTACCATATCGCCATGGAGCTGCTGCTGACCGGGCGCTGGTTCGATGCCGAAGAAGCCAACCGTTGGGGGCTGGTGAATGAGATCGTGGCCGCAGATCAGCTGATGGACCGTGCCTGGGAACTGGCAAGGCTGCTCGCCTCCGGCCCGCCGCTGGTCTACGCGGCGATCAAGGAGATTGTGCGCGACGCCGAAGACAGCAAGTTCCAGGACGCGATGAACCGTATCACCCAGCGCCAGCTCAAGACGGTGGATGTGCTTTACGGCTCGGAGGACAACCTGGAAGGCGCCCGCGCCTTTGCCGAAAAACGCGATCCGGTCTGGAAGGGGCGGTAACGCAACTCTCCCGCCTGCTGCGGGACATCTGAAGATGCCCCTCCGCAGTTGGGCCTGGCGCCGCGCTTCGCGCGGCGTTTTCTTTCCGCTGAGAAGCTCTTGAGGAGCAGGTCTGCTCCTCAAGCAGCCAGATCGAGTGTGTGATCCGCCATCGCCGCCTCAAGGGCAAGCCGCGCGTGCCGCGCGGAGGCTGCGCCTCCCTTGACCCGGCGCTGACGGGGTGGCGCTAAACCTTCTGGAACAGCGCAATAATCGCGGTATCGTCCTTGTGCGCGCCGGTGGCCCGGGGGCCATAGATGCGCAGCTCAGGCAGGGTCAGGCTTTTGATCCATTGCCCCTGCAGCAGCCTGTCAAAGGCTGCGGCAAATCCCGCCTTTTCATAGAACTTTGCATTCACCGATAGGGCGAACCAGGCATCCGGCGCGGCCACCCGCAGCAGCGCAGGCAACACTTCAGGGCCCAGGTGGCCGTGGGTGAAGGTGCCGGAGGAGACCACCCCGCGGTAGGACCCGCGCGGCACCGGGATGCCCTCTATCAGGTTGGCCTCGATCACGTCGCGGTAGGCGTCCTTGCGCAGCGCCTCGGCCAGCATGGCGGCGCTGATGTCGGTGGCGTCCACAGGCTCAACCCCAAGGGCCCGCAGCGCCTGGCCGCAAAGACCGGTGCCCGCGCCCGCGTCCAGAACCGGGCCTGTTCCCCCGGCGGCGGCAAAGGCCTTGGCCGTCAGTCCGGGCAGCAGGTAGTCCTGCCCGGCAGCAAAATCCTGATCGTAGGAGGTGGCCCATTCCGCGTAGAGCTGCCGTGAATCTTCAGGCGTGCTCAGCGCATAGGCATCGGCCAATCCGGGTGTCTGCTTTTTCATCGGGCCATCAAAGCCGTGCGGGGGATTCGAATCAACCCTTGCGCACCGGGCACGGCCAACGCATCTAGGAGGCATGAGAAAAACGCTGCTTTGTCTTGGATTTGGCTATACCGCCCGGGCGCTTGCCCCGCGCCTGATGGCGGCGGGATGGCGTGTCATCGGCACCTCGCGTGAGGTGGCGGCGGCTGATGGTGTTGAGATGATCACCTGGCCCGGGCAGGACGTGCTGCTGGACGGCGTGACGCATGTGCTGAACTCGATCGGCCCCAATGCGGATGGGGATCCGGTGCTGGCAGCCATGGGGGACCGGATTGCCACCGCGCCTGATCTGGAGTGGGTCGGCTACCTGTCGACCACAGCCGTCTACGGCCACCACGATGGCGCCTGGGTGGATGAAGAGACGCCGGTGAAGCCCTCCAGCCAGCGAGGCGACTGGCGCGCCCTGGCGGAGATGCAATGGCAGGCGATCCCTGACCTGCCGCTGCACATCTTCCGGCTGGCCGGCATCTACGGACCCGGCCGCGGCCCCTTTGCCAAGCTGATGGCGGGCAAGGCGCGGCGGATCATCAAGCCGGGGCAGGTTTTTTCCCGTATCCATGTGGACGACATCGCCCAGGTTCTGGCGGCCTCCATTGCGCAGCCGCGTCCGGGCGCCATTTACAACGTCTGCGATGACGACCCGGCGCCGCCGCAGGATGTGCTGGGCCACGCCGCCGAACTTCTGGGCCTGCCGATGCCGGCCGAGGTGCCCTTTGACGAGGCGGGCATGACGCCGATGGCGCGCAGTTTTTATGGGGAGAACAAGCGGGTCCGCAACCGCCGGATCAAGGATGAGCTGGGGGTGGAGCTTCTTTACCCGACCTACCGGGAGGGGCTGAGGGCGGTTCTGGAGGCCGAGGATATGGAGAGCTTTGTGCCGCCAGCCGAGCCGCCGGGGGTTTAGGGTTTGGGAAGCTGGCACCTTCTGTTTGTTTTCCTGCAGTTTCGCAGGCTGGGGCGGTTGCGTCGGCGATTGAGAGCGGTTTATCCAAACAGCTTGGAAACAATCTGGTCTGATTTGGGTTTCACCAGAAGGCTCGATATTGCGTTTTCACCGTCAATTTTTACCGTGGTTTCCGACCGCGCGGCATTGCTGAATCTATTTGTTGCCCGTCAGGATGAGATACGGCCCGCGTGGATGGGAGACGAAACCATTGCGCAGCTTGTCTTTGCTTTGAACAGGCATTGGTCAGCGCCGGGCTATCGGTTGCTTAGCCGGCTGACTGGACTTTCCAGAAACTGACAGGCTGAGAGACTAGGCTTAAGCCCGCTTCTCGCCTATCGTCGCCACGCCCAGAACATCCAGCACCTTCGCTTCGATCTGCGGCGCGTTCATTGCGGCGGTTTCGTACATATCCGCTGGGCTGGCCTGGTCGATGAAGGTGTCAGGCAGCACCATCGAGCGGTATTTGAGGCCGCTGTCAAACACGCCTTCCTCCGCCAGGAGCTGCGCCACGTGGGAGCCGAAACCGCCCACCGCACCTTCCTCGATGGTGATCAGCGCTTCGTGGTCCGCGGCCAGCTGCAGGATCAGGCCGCGGTCCAGCGGCTTGGCAAAGCGGGCGTCGGCGATGGTCGGCGTAATGCCCTTGGCGGAGAGTGCCTCGGCAGCTTTGCGGACCTCACCCAGGCGGGTGCCGAAGGACAGAAGCGCCACGCGTTTGCCCTCCTGGATCATCCGGCCCTTGCCGATTTCCAGCACTTCCGGGATCTCCGGCATTTCGACGCCTTCGCCCTCGCCGCGCGGGTAGCGGAATGCGATGGGGCCGTCGTCATACGCAGCGGCGGTGGCAACCATGTGCACCAGTTCTGCTTCGTCGGCGGCGGCCATCACCACCATGCCGGGCAGGTTGGCCATGAAACCGATGTCAAAGCTGCCGGCGTGGGTGGCGCCGTCGGCACCGACTAGACCGGCGCGGTCGATGGCAAAGCGCACCGGCAGCCGCTGGATCGCCACGTCATGCACCACCTGGTCATAGCCGCGCTGCAGGAAGGTGGAATACATCGCGCAGAAGGGCTTCATGCCGCCCGCCGCCAATGCGGCGGCAAAGGTCACGCCATGCTGTTCGGCAATGCCGACGTCGAAGGTGCGCGAGGGGTAGCGTTCCGCCATCAGATTGAGGCCGGTGCCATCGGGCATCGCCGCGGTGACGGCGCAGATCTTGTCGTCCTTGGCGGCGTGCTTCACCAGTTCGTTGCCGAAGACAGAGGTATAGGAAGGAGCGTTGGAGGGGGCTTTCTTCTGCTCGCCGGTCACCATGTCGAACTTGGCAGTGGCGTGGCCCTTGTCGCGGGCGCGTTCGGCGGGGCCGTAGCCCTTACCCTTTTTGGTGAGGACGTGGATCAGGATCGGGCCGGTGGCGCGGGCCTTGACGGTGCGCAGGACCGGCAGCAGCTGGTCCATGTCGTGGCCGTCGATGGGGCCGAGGTAAGAGAAGCCAAGCGCCTCGAACATGGTGCCGCCGACCGCCATGCCTTTCAGCATGTCCTTGGCGCGTTTGGCGCCCTCGCGGAAGGGTTCGGGCAACAGTGAGACCGCGCCCTTGGCGGCGGCTTTCAATTCCTGGAACGGCTCGCCTGCATAAAGGCGGGACAGGTAGGAGGACAGCGCGCCGACCGGCGGGGCGATCGACATTTCATTGTCGTTCAGGATCACGAACAGGCGCTTGCCCAGGTGGCCTGCGTTGTTCATTGCCTCAAACGCCATGCCGGCCGACATCGAGCCGTCGCCGATCACCGCGATGGCGTCGCCGTTGCCCTCCGGGATTACCCCGCCAAGGTCACGGGCGACGGCAAAGCCAAGCGCTGCGCTGATCGAGGTGGAGCTGTGGGCGGCACCGAAGGGGTCAAAGGGTGACTCGGAGCGTTTGGTGAAGCCGCTGAGCCCGTCCTTCATCCGCAGGGTGCGGATGCGGTCGCGGCGCCCGGTCAGGATCTTGTGCGGGTAGCACTGGTGGGAAACGTCCCAGATCACCTTGTCCCGCGGGGTGTCGAACACCGCGTGCAGGGCGGTGGTCAGCTCCACCACGCCAAGGCCGGCACCCAGATGGCCGCCGGTGACGGAGACGGCGGAAATGGTTTCCTGCCGCAGCTCCTGCGCCACCTGCACCAGCTGCGCATCCGTCAGCCCCTTCAGATCCGCGGGGCGCGTGATCTGGTCCAGAAGCGGGGTCTTGGGCCGGTCGGGCATGGTGTCTCCTTGGGCTGCGCCTTTTAGCGGCGTGGCGCGGGGTTAGCTGTCGCGCGCAATAACGAAACGCGCGGCTTCCTTCAAGGTTGCGGCGTCTTCACCATAGGGTGACAGCGCGGCACAGGCATCCTCGCAAAGCGACTGTGCGCGGGCTTTTGCCTCTGCCAGTCCCAGCAATGAGACAAAGGTCGCCTTGCCGGCATCGGCATCCTTGCGCACGGCCTTGCCGACCTTGGCGGCATCACCTTCCACATCCAAGATGTCGTCGGCGATCTGGAAAGCAAGGCCGAGGGCGCGTGCGTATTGCCGCAGCGGGGCCAGGTTGCCGCCTGCCAGCACCGCGCCGGCGGTGGCGGACCATTCGATCAGGCAGCCGGTCTTGCGGCCCTGCAGCTTGGTGATTTGTTCGAGTGTAAGCGGTGCGGCCGCAGATTCTGCCGCAATATCCAGCATCTGGCCGGAGACCATGCCGTCCTTGCCGGAGGATTGCGCCAGACTGCGGATCAGCTCCAGTGCATGGGGGCCAGCCTTGGGGTCTGCCAGCAGCTCAAATGCAAAGGTTTGAAGGCTATCGCCTGCCAGAACCGCCATCGCCTCGTCCCATTTCTTATGGACCGTAGGCTGGCCGCGGCGCAGGTCGTCGTCATCCATGCAGGGCAGGTCGTCATGCACCAAGGAGTAGGCATGGATGCATTCGATGGCCAGCGCGGCGTCAAGTGCGGCCTCTGCCGCGACCCCATGCAGCCGGGCGCTTTCCAGCACCAGGAAGCCGCGCAGCATCTTGCCGCCGGTAATGGCATAGCGCATCGCGGCGTGCAGTTCGTCACCGCCTGCGAGCCGCGCTTCCATATGCGCGGTGATGCGGGTCTGTGCGTCTTTCAGCGCCTCCGGAAAGGGGCGCGCAGTTTCAAGGGAAAACTGGGTGTCTGCGGCGGCACTCATGGCTCAGCCGGCGTCCAATGGCTGGGTGCCCTTGGGGGTGCCGTTTGCGTCCAGGGTGATGGCGGCGACTTTCTCCTCGGCGCGCTTCAGCTCGTCCTCGCAGCGTTTCTTCAGCGCCGCGCCGCGTTCATAGAGCGCGATCGAGGCGTCCAGCGCCACGTCGCCGCGCTCCAGCTGGTCCACCACGCCTTCCAGCTCGCGCATCGCTTGTTCAAAGCTCATCTGGTCTACGGGGGTCTCAGTCATGCCGGTGCCTTCATCAATTCTTCCACATGCGCGCGGGTTGCCGCGGACAGCGCGTTCAGATCATATCCGCCTTCCAAAGTCGAGACGATACGGCCCTGGCACAGCTCACTGGCAAGTTTGCCCAGTTCCGCGGTGATCCAGGCGAAATCGGCGGTGGCCCAGTTGAGGCTGGCCAGCGGGTCGTCCTGATGGGCGTCAAAGCCCGCGGAGATAATGATCAGCTCCGGCTTGAAGGCGCGCAGGCGCGGGAAGGCCTGGCCCTCATAGGCCGCCTGCATCTCTGTCCGGCCCGAACCCGGCGGCAGCGGCATGTTGAGGATCTGGCCATGGGCGCCGTCCTCATCCGGGCGGCCGGAGCCGGGCCAGAGCGGCATCTGCTGGCTGGTGATCACCAGCGCGCGCGGCTCGTCCCACAACAGGTCCTGAGTGCCGTTGCCGTGGTGGACGTCGAAGTCCACCACCGCAACGCGGCTGAGGCCATGGTGATCGAGCGCGTGCTTGGCCGCCAGCGCGGCGTTGCCGAACAGGCAAAACCCCATTGCAGTGTCTGTTTCGGCGTGATGGCCCGGCGGGCGTACCGCGGCAAAGGCGTTCTGCACCTCGCCGCCCAGCACCATGTCGACACCGCGTACCACGGCCCCCGCAGCGCGGAAGGCGGCGTCGAGGGAACCGGGAGACAGGAAGGTGTCTCCGTCGATCTGTGCCCAGCCCTCTGCCGGGGAGGCCTTGCGCAGGTCCGAGAGGTAGCCGGCGGGGTGGATGCGCAGGATGTCATCCTCCGCCGCCATCGGGGCTGTCACCCGCTTCAGGTCCAACGGCTCCAGCGCGTGCAGGATGTGTTCCAGCCGGGCGACACGTTCGGGGTGGCCCTCGGGTGTGACGTGATTGAGGCAATCCGCGTGGGTGATCAGGGCGGTGGTCATAAGCGCGTTCCTCCGGCTGCGGGACTTGGCGCGACACTAGGTGGGGGCGGTGTCTGGCTGCAAGGGAAAACCGGGGGGTGACATGCGTGCACCGGGTGTGCACCCCCTGTGCACCGCCTTGGCAGCATTTGGGCGAAAAGGGAGGGGCGCTGGGCCTCACCCCCCCGGGATATTTCCGGCCAGAAGAAGAGGCGGGCCGGTTCTAGTCGGGTGCCAGCATGTAGCCAGCGCCGCGGACGGTTTGCAGGTATTGCGGCTGTTTCGGGTTCGGCTCGATCTTGCGGCGCAGGCGGGTGATCTGCACGTCCACCGCGCGTTCCTGCGCCTGGCCGCGGTCGCGGCCCAGATCCTCGACCAGCTTGGTGCGGGAGACCGGCTCACCCGGCTGGGCAGAAAAGATTTTCATCAGCTGGCTTTCGGTGCCGGTGAGGCGGATCAGCTCGTCGCCCTGCCACATCTCGCCGCGCTCGATGTCATAGCGGATGGCGCCCAGGTGCAGCACCTTGGGCGCGGCCTCTTGTGCAACCGTGTCCGGCATCCGTCGCAGGATCGCGTTGACGCGCAGCAGCAGTTCCTTGGGCTCGAAAGGTTTGGGCAGGTAGTCGTCCGCCCCGGCCTCGAACCCCGCGATCCGGTCCTCGGTTTCGCCCTTGGCGGTCAGCAGCAGGATTGGGGTGGTCATGGTTTCGCGCAGGGAGCGGGTCAGCGACACACCGTCCTCGCCCGGCATCATCACATCCATGACGATCAGGTCAAAATCCAGCCCCGCCAGCACCCGGCGCGCGTGGGCGGCATCGCGCGCAGCGGTCACCAGAAAACCGGAGCGCATCAGGAATTTCTTCAAGAGGCCGCGGATGCGCTCGTCGTCATCGACGATCAGCAGATGAGCGTCATGGGTGGTCATGCCTGATCAGTCCCGCAGCTTGGCATAGGCGCGGCGCATGTCCGCGTCCATCATCGCCTCAAGCACCGTCTTGAAACCCTGCACCGCCTCGGGGCCTGCGTCCTTATACGCAGCGCGCATCCGGGCGCGCTGGGCATCGGACAGCGTCGCCTCCAGCGCTGCGCCCTGGTCGGTCAGGTAGAGGTGGCGTTCGCGTTTATCGAGCTCCCCCACTTTGGAGATCACCAGCCCGTCGCCGATCAGAGTGCGCAGAACCCGGTTCAGCGACTGTTTGGTCACGCCCAGGATGCTGAGAAGGTTGTTCACCGTGGTGCCCGGCGAGCGGTTGATGAAGTGGATCGCCCGGTGATGCGCCCGGCCATAGGACATTTCGGCCAATATCCGGTCCGGATCGGCGGTAAAGCCGCGGTAGGCAAAAAACATTGCCTCGATCCCCTGACGCAGCTGCTCATCTGTCAGAAACAGCAGGCTTTCGCCGCTGTATCCCTGCCCTGTCCGGCCCTCAGGCATGTGGTGCCCCCTCGTCTGTATTACCGGTCAGTTTATGTCAGTGTTGTTGACATTCCAAGGGTGAAGATGTATCGAATCGCAGCTTTGGCGCAAGATTGTGTCCGGTTCGGCCTTAACTTGCGCAATAAATGAAAATCACCGCAGAAATCAGGAGGGTGCGGCATGGCTGGTTACGACGACCGCGACGGTGTGATCTGGATGGATGGGGAGCTGGTCGACTGGCGGGATGCCAAGGTGCATATCCTGACCCATGCGATGCACTACGCCTCCTCCGTGTTCGAGGGCGAGCGCGCCTATAACGGTAAGATCTTCAAGAGCCGCGAACATTCCGAGCGCCTGATCGCGAGCGCAGAAGCGCTGGACATGCCGATGCCCTATAGCGTCGATCAGATCGAGGCGGCCAAGGAAGAGGCGCTGAAAGCCTCCGGCCTGCAGGACGCCTACGTCCGCGCGCTGGTCTGGCGCGGCTCGGGTGAGGACATGGGCGTGGCGTCGGCCAAGAACCCGGTGCGTATGGCGGTCGCGGTCTGGGGCTGGGGCGCTTATTACGGCGACGCCAAGATGAAGGGTGCCAAGCTCGACATTGCGGAATGGAAGCGCCCGAGCCCGGAAACCATCCCGGTTCACGCCAAGGCGGCGGGCCTCTACATGATCTGCACCATCTCCAAGCACAAGGCAGAGGCCAAGGGCTGCTCTGACGCGCTGTTCATGGACTGGCGCGGCTATGTGGCCGAAGCCACCGGCGCCAATGTGTTCTTTGTGAAGGACGGCGAGGTGCACACCCCGCTGGCCGATTGCTTCCTCAACGGCATCACCCGTCAGACCGTGATCCAGATGCTGAAGGACAAGGGCATCACCGTGCACGAGCGCCGCATCAAGCCGGAAGAGATGGAAGGCTTTGAGCAGTGCTGGCTGACTGGCACCGCCGCAGAGGTCACGCCGGTCGGGCAGATCGGCGACTATACCTTTGAAGTTGGTGACCTGACCCGCGAGATCGCCGAAGACTATGAGGCGCTGGTCCGCGCCTGAGGCAGATCACGACCTGCACAGAAGATACGGGCGTCCCGATGCGGGGCGCCCGTTTTCGTTGCAGCCTGTCACGCGGTGACGATCACTTGCGCTTTCATCTTTGGATGGAAGGCGCAGAAATAGGCATACGTTCCCGGTGTATCAAAGGTGAGCGTGGCAGACCCGTTCCTTTCCAGTTCGCCTGTGTCCCACAGATGATTATCTTCAGTCGCCGTATGCGGGGCAATGTCCTCATTCACCCACTCGACACGCTGACCAGCCTTAATAGAGACTGTTTTCGGGTCAAATGCGAACTTCCGGATCCGGACCCGGACTGTTGGTGCGGCCGCTGCGGGCAAGGCTGCTGCGGCCGCCGTCAGTCCGCCCGCTGCGATCAGCCGCCGCCGTGTCAGCTGCATTGCAGATTGCTGACCATC
This sequence comes from Leisingera sp. ANG-DT, assembly GCF_000813785.1. NCBI lineage: Bacteria > Pseudomonadati > Pseudomonadota > Alphaproteobacteria > Rhodobacterales > Roseobacteraceae > Leisingera > Leisingera sp. ANG-DT. Next base: position 340,349 of record NZ_JWLE01000005.1, on the reverse strand, counting down.
TGTTCCGCATGGCTTTCGTGCACCTTGAATGTCGCCAGCGCATCCGTCAGCAGCTCTTTGAGCGGCGCAACCGTGACTGCCGGGAGAAAGCTTTCCTCGACGGTCTTGTTGACAACCTGATGGTAGCCCAGCTCATTTTGGGCATAGGCGCAGTCGAAGGCGTTGCCGGAGAGGCCCATCAGCTCTGCCCGCTTGTCTGCGGCCCCCTTTACCAGGGCACGGCTGAGGTCGTTGTCCTGAGGCGTGACGTTCAATTCGGTGATCAGATCAACTGCAGCTGAGTTGACCGCGGAGTGGTCGCGGATCATGGTTTCAGCAAAGCTGCGCACGTCGGCATTTTCAGATACCGCCAGTGCGAGATGGGCATAGCGTATGTCCAGCTGGCCTGCAGTATAGGCGGTATGGGCGATTTCGAGGTCATTCATCGGCTCTGCGGCATGGGCCGGCAGGACCACGGCGCCAGCGAGAACAGCGGCGGAAAGCAAACGGAATGTCATCTTGCGACTCCTTGTTTTGTCAGTCCCACCTTGATCCGTGAAAACGTTGTGGCGTTGAATGCGTGATAGGCCGAAAGATATTGCAGATCGTCCAGCACTCTGGACGCGTGGCACCGAAGGGGTATCCTCCTGCCATGCTGGATCTGTTAAGCGACATTCTCACGCGGCTTTCCCTGAAGGGGACGCTCTATTTCCGCACCTCGTTCACGCCGCCGTGGGGGGTGCATGTGCCGTCCTTCCAGAATGTGGCGCGGTTCCATTTTGCCCATCGCGGTGAATGCCTGGTGCATCTGCCGCAGACCGGTGACACGATCCGGCTGGCGCAGGGGGATCTGGTGGTGATCCCGCATGGGGCGGAACATATGCTGTTTTGCTCCACCACCGGCAAAGAGGCAGTCCTGACGCTGGAGCGGGTGCTGGAGCTGTCCGGGTATCAGGGCGAAGGCGTGCTGGTTTACGGCGGGGATGAGGACGACCGGGATACGCAGCTGATTTGCGGGCATATTTCTTATGGCGCGCAAGGGCATACCGGTGCCGGGCATATGCTTTTGGACCGTTTGCCGCCCTATATGCATATTCAGGACTATGGCGAAGCCCGCGGTGCCTGGCTGGAGGCAACGTTGCGGGTCATTGCCGCGGAAGCCGGGCAGGCGCGCATGGGCGGTGACCTGATTGCGCTGAAAATGTCCGAAGCGATCTTTGCGCAGGCGATCCGGGTGCACCTGGAAAGCCTGACGTCGGATGACAGCGCCTTGGCCGGTTTTGCAGACCCCCGGCTCCACCGCGCCTTGACGGCGTTTCACAAAAATCCGGCAGCAAACTGGTCGGTGGAGGACCTGGCCCGGACGGCGGGAATGTCGCGGACCGGGTTTGCCCAAACCTTTACTGCCAAGATGGAGGTGACGCCGATGCAGTATCTTACGTCCTGGCGGATGCAAATTGCCTGCCAGGGGCTGGCGGAGCAGGGATTGAATGTCGCCGACGCGGCGGAACTGGCGGGCTACGCTTCCGAAGCTGCGTTTTCCAGGGTGTTCCGCAAGCAGGTTGGCCTCTCTCCGGCGGCGTACCGGCAGAAGCATGCCAATGTCGATTTTTCCGAAACGTCGCACATGTGAACGATCTGCAAGGTTTCTTGTCTTAGCTAGAGTTATTCGTTCCTGATTTTGAGTCCACTCTGGGTTCATGGCCGCAAACCTTGCGGTCCTGAAAAACAGAAAAGGACCTGACACATGCCCCTCCGTTTTTTGACGCGCACCATCCACGCCTATCTCGACTACCCGGTGGCCATTGCCCTGATGGGGCTGCCGTTCCTGCTGGGCCTCGGTGAAAGCAATCCGCTGGCGCTGTGGCTGTCGGTGGCAACCGGCATCGCCGCATTTGTCCTGACGGTGCTGACGGACCATCACCTCGGCCTGATCCGGGTGCTGCCTTACAAGCTGCATCTGACGGTTGACCTGATTGTTGGCCTCATCTTTCTGGCGGCGCCTTTTGTCTTTGGCTTTGCCGGGCTGGATGCGGCCTTCTACTGGCTGAATGGCGCGGCGGTTGTTGCTGTGATCTCGCTCAGCGCGCCGGAAGAAGCTGAGGCCGCCTCTGCCTGAATGTTATTGGCGCAGCAGCCAGTCCACCACCGTCTTGGCCCGGCCCTGAGTGCTGGGCCAAAGCACATAGAAGCCCTGATCCCCCAGCCGCGGGGCCTGCCACAGCTCTGCCAGCGGCTGGCTGCCCAGGAAAATGCGGGGCACAAGGGCGATGCCCTGGCCGTTCATTGCCGCATCCATCGCCAGAGCCGTCTGGTTGAATTGCAGCACCCGGCCCGTGGCAGAGAGACCCTCCTGCCGCAGCAGAAGGTCCCAGTGGTGGTGCCCGTCCTGGATCAGCGTGTGCTGCGCCAGATCCTCCAGTTCGGGAGAATCCTCTTTTGTTAGAGCCGAATCCTGGCGTGCCACTGCCACCAGGTCCACCAGCGACAGCAGCGCAGAGTTCAGGCTGCTTTCCTGCGGCTTGCCGCCCTGGCGGATGGCGATGTCGATGCCGTCGCGCTTGAAATCCGTCAGGCTTTCCTCGGCCACAACCCGCAGGTCGATGCCGGGGTGGCGGGCCTCGAACTCCGGCAGCCGGGGCACCAGCCATTTCGAGGCAAAGGAAGGCGGCACCGACAGCGTCACCCGCTGCACCGCGGGTGCCAGCTGGTCTGTGGCTTCGCGGATCAGCATCAGCGCCTGCCGGACTGGCGCATGATAGCTGCGGCCTGTGTCCGTGAGGGTCAGCCCGCGGGCGTGGCGGTGGAACAGTTTGTGGCCCAGATCGGCCTCCAGCCGCCGCACCTGCTGCGCCACTGCGCCCTGGGTCAGGTGCAGCTCCTCCGCAGCGCGGCCGAAGTTCAGGTGGCGGGCGGCGGCATCGAACATCCGCAGGGCATTGAGGTTGGGCAGGCGCATCAGGTTACAGCCAGTAGTTTTTCTACAGTCTGGCGCGATGAGACATGATTGGTCAAGCGCGGCCTGAACCGCCATCTTGGAGGCAAGCAAAGGAGTATGGACATGACCAAGGTTGCTCTCTTCACCGCCGCAGGCAGCGGCATGGGCGCGGATGCCGCCCGCCACCTTCACGAACAAGGGTATGAGGTTGCGATCCTGTCGTCCTCCGGCAAGGGCGAGGCGCTGGCGCAGGAGCTGGGCGGGGTGGGCCACACTGGCTCTAATTTGGAGCAATCCGATCTGCAGGCGCTGGTGGACAAGGCAATGGACCGCTGGGGGCGGATCGACGTGCTGGTCAATTCCGCAGGTCACGGGCCCAAGGGCGACATCATGGAAATCAGTGACGAGGACTGGCATCTGGGGATGGAGTTCTACCTGATGAATGTGATCCGCCCGGCGCGGCTGGTGGCGCCCATCATGGCGGCGCAGGGCAAGGGGTCGATCATCAACATTTCCACCTTTGCGGTGTTTGAGCCGGATCCGCTGTTCCCGACTTCCGGCGTGTTCCGGGCGGGGCTTGCAAGCTTTACCAAGCTGTTTGCCGACAAGTTCGCGGCCCAGGGTGTGCGCATGAACAACGTGCTGCCGGGCTTCATCGACAGCCTGCCGGAGACTGAGGACCGCAAGGCGCGGATCCCGATGGGGCGTTATGGCACTGCGCGCGAGGTGTCTGCGCTGGTGGCCTATCTGGCCTCGGATGATGCGGGTTATACCACCGGGCAGAACATTCGCGTGGACGGCGGTTTGACCCGCGCAATCTGAGCCAGGCTGATTGGGAAGCAGGCCCAGCTGTCGGAAAACTCCTTGGTAGAGCCTGTTATCCGCCCTTGGGGTCGATCAGCGGCTTGGCCTTGCCGCGCCGCAGGCCCAGCCGGTGCTCGCGCCAGATCACCAGCACATTGCCGGCAATCACCAGTGCGGCGCCGGCCAGCATCACCAGCGTCGGCCATTCATCGAACCAGACGTAGCCGATCACGATGGCAAAGATCATCGAGGCATAGTCATAAGGCGCCAGCATCGAGGCGGGCGCAAAGCGGTAGGAGGAGGTGACCAGGATCTGTGCCACGCCGCCGACCAGCCCGGCGCTGACCAGCAGCGCGGCGGTCTGCGCATCCGGCATCACCCAGCCGAAAGGTGCCGTCAGCAGCGCGAGGGCCGAGGCGGTCAGCGAGAAATAGAACACGATGGCCGCGGTATGCTCCGACTGCACCATGCGGCGGATGTGAATCTGCACAAAGCCGCGGGCCACGGTGGCCCCGACCACCAGCAGCACCCCCAGCATGGCACCATCGCCCAGATCGCCGCCCAGGCGCGGCCAGATCATGATCAGAACGCCCAGAAGGCCGATGGCGACGGCGCTGATCCGCACCAGCCGGATGGTCTCGCCCAGAAACAGCGCCGCCAGGAGCAGCGTGAAGATCGGCGTGGCATAGCCGATGGCCGTGACTTCCGGCAGCGGCAGCAGCGCCAGCCCCATGAAGGTCATGCCCATCGCCGAGGTGCCGACCAGTCCGCGCCACACGTGAAACATCGGCTTCTTGGTGATCAGCCCGTGCCGCAGCTCGCCGCGCGCCGCCAGCCAGGCCACAATTGCGGGGATCGCAAAGAAGGAGCGGAAGAACACCGCCTCTCCTGCGGGCACGGTTTCCGAGGTGGCCTTGATGATCCCGGACAATGCGGTGAACAGCGCAATCGCGGTCACTTTCAAGAGGACCGCCAGCACAGGCCGATGCGATGTTAAGGATTTTGCCATGGCGCGACCCTGCGCCCAAGCGCCGCAAAGATCAATGGCTTGATTTTGGCTGGCCAAGCCGCGCAAATGGCGCCGCCAGATGAAGGAGCCGCCGATGTATGACGCCAACCACTTGATCCGCCAGCTGCGCGAGTCCTCGCTGGGGCGCGAGGAGGATGTTTTTGCCCGGCTCCCGGAGGGCGGCACGGTCACCTTCGGCGCGCTGTTTGCCGGAGCGGAGCGGATGGCGGCAGCCTTGGCGGCCCAGGGGGTGCAGCCCGGCGACCGGGTGGCGGTGCAGGTTCAGAAGACCATTCAGGCGATTGAGCTGTACCTGGGCACGGTGATGGCGGGCGGCATCTTTCTGCCCTTGAACACTGCCTATACCGGGCCGGAAGTCGCCTATTTCGTTGGCGACGCAACGCCCCGGGTGGTGGTTTGCGATCCTGCACGGCTGGAGGAGATCAGCGCGGTCTCCGGCGCGGCCAAGGTGCTGACATTGGATGCGGCGGGGCAGGGGAGCTTGCGCGATCTGGCTGACGGGCAGAACGGATTTGAAGCGGTTGCCCGAAAGGCGGATGATCTTGCGGCGATCCTTTATACCTCCGGCACCACCGGGCGCTCCAAGGGTGCGATGCTGAGCCATGACAATTTGGCCTCCAACTCGCTGACGCTGCGGGATTGCTGGCGGTTCACCAAGGACGACGTGCTGATCCATGCGCTGCCGATCTTCCACACACACGGGCTGTTTGTGGCAACCAATGTGGCGCTGTTTGCCGGCGCCCAGGTGGTGTTCCTGCCGGGGTTCGATGGGGATGCCATTTTGGAGGCGATGCCCAAGGCCACGGCGCTGATGGGGGTGCCGACCTTTTACACCCGCCTGCTGTCGGATGACCGGCTGACGCCGGAGCGCGCTGCAAACATGCGTCTGTTCATCTCCGGCTCCGCACCCCTGCTGGTCGATACCCACGAGCAGTGGGAGGCCCGCACCGGCCACCGCATCCTGGAACGCTACGGGATGACCGAAACCAATATGAGCACCTCCAACCCCTATGACGGAGAGCGCCGGGCCGGCACCGTCGGTTTCCCGCTGCCGGGGGTGGAGGCGCGGGTGATGCGGGACGGTTCTGAGGTGCCGGCCGGAGAGATCGGCGTGCTGGAGGTGCGCGGGGCCAATGTGTTCCAGGGCTATTGGCAGATGCCGGAGAAAACGGCGGAGGAGCTGCAGCCGGATGGCTGGTTCATCACCGGCGACATGGCAAAGATCGACGCTGACGGTTATGTCACCATTGTCGGGCGCGAGAAGGATCTGATCATCACCGGCGGATTCAATGTCTATCCCAAGGAGGTCGAAAGCTTGATCGACGATCTGCCGGGGGTTCTGGAAAGCGCCGTCATTGGCGTGCCGCATCCCGACTTTGGCGAGGCAGTGGTGGCGGTGGTTGTGCCGGAAGGCAAGGGCACCAGTGCAGAGGCGATCAAGGCGGCGCTGATGGGGCAATTGGCCAAGTTCAAGCAGCCCAAGGAGATCATCCTGCTGGAGGCCTTGCCGCGCAACACCATGGGCAAGGTGCAGAAGAAAGCCCTGCGTGAGGAATACGCAGGGCTGTTTGGCTGAAGCACTGTTCCGTCCGGCCGGCATACCGGTCCGCGCCCGCCCCTCTCCACGGGAGGGCGCTGCCCTTAGTGTTGGTGCGCTTCTGCGTGTGCCTCTTCCTCGCGCCATTCCCGCACTGCCTGCACCAGGATCTGGAAGGCAGAGCTCAGGAACAGCCCGCCCATGATGCCGGCCACGATGAGGTCCGGCCAGCCGGTGGCGGTGCCCCAGACCCCCAGGGCGGCAATCATCACCGCCACATTGCCGATCGCATCATTGCGCGAGCAGAGCCAGACCGAGCGCACATTGGCGTCCCCGTCCTTGTAGCGGGCCAGCAGCATGACCGAGATCAGGTTGGCCGCCAGCGCCATGAAGCCGATCACACCCATGATCTGCGCCTGCGGCACGCCGACGTAAAACACCTGGTACACTGTGGAGCCAAACACCCAGGCGCCCATCAGCAACAGGCTGATGCCCTTGCCCAGGGCCGCCAGCGCGCGGGTGCGCAGGGTGGCGCCGATCACCGCCAATGAGATGCCATAGGTCAGCGCGTCACCCAGAAAATCCAGCGCGTCCGCCTTCAGCGCCTGGCTGCCGGACATCTGCCCCGCGCCCATTTCCACCGCGAACATGCCGGCGTTGATGGCGATCACTAGCCAAAGCCTGCGTTTGTAGTCGTCCGATACCCCGTCGAACCTTGCGTTGTGATTGCAGCAGCCTGCCATTGCTCTTGTCCTCATTCCTGATTCGATATCAATGTAGGGCCTCTAGTCACTAGAGCATCAAGAGGTCATTGCGATGTTTTCCATCGGCCAGCTGTCCAAGGCCACCGGCGTGAAGGTGCCCACCATCCGCTATTACGAGGAAATCGGCCTGCTGCCGCAACCGGGCCGCAATGCCGGCAACCAGCGCCGCTACGGGCAGGACGGCATGGACGCGCTGGGTTTTATCAGACATGCCCGCGACCTTGGGTTTTCGCTGGAGGACATCAAGGTGATGATGTCGATCGAGGGACAATTGGGAGAGGATTGCTCAGAGGTGCACCGCATCGCCGAGGCGCAGCTGAATGCGGTGCGGGCGCGGATAACCAGGCTGGAGCGGCTGGCGGGGGAGTTGGAGCGCATCACCCATCTGTGCGGCCACGGGCAGGGCGGAGATTGCAAGGTGCTGTCGGCGCTGGGCGATCACGGGCAATGCGGCAGCGACCACGGCTGAGGAACGAAAAAGGCGAAGCCTGCATCTGCACGCTTCACCCTTGAGAATGCGAATTGGCGCTTATTAGAGCCTTACCTTCAGCCGATCCGGCCCTGGTTTTCGCCGATCTGGCCGCGGTGCAGCAACAGGTGGTCGAGGATTACGCAGGCCATCATCGCCTCGGCCACCGGCACCGCGCGGATGCCGACGCAGGGGTCGTGGCGGCCCTTGGTGATCACCTCGGTGGCGGAGCCGTCCTTGCGGATCGATTTGCGCGGGGTGAGGATTGACGACGTTGGCTTGACCGCAAAGCGCACCACAACATCCTGCCCGGTGGAGATGCCGCCGAGGATGCCGCCGGCGTGGTTGGAGGAATACTCAGGGCCGTTTTCGCCCATGAAAATCTCGTCGGCGTTTTCCGAACCTTTGAGGCGCGCGGCGTTCATGCCTTCGCCGATCTCGACGCCCTTCACGGCGTTGATCGACATCATCGCGGCGGCCAGATCGGTGTCCAGCTTGCCATAAACCGGCGCGCCGATGCCTGCGGGGACACCCCGGGCAACAACCTCAACCACGGCGCCAACGGAATCATGCGCCTTGCGCAGGGCCTGCAGGTAGTCTTCCCATTCCTGCACTGCGCCAGCGTCGGGGATCCAGAAATCATTCTGTTCAATCGCGTCCCAGTCAAAGCGGCTGCGGTCGATCTCCAGCTCGCCCATTTGGGTCATGTAGCCCTTGATCTCCAGCCCCGGCACCAGTGCCTTGATTGCTTCACGTGCAACACCGCCGGCTGCCACCCGCGCCGCGGTCTCGCGCGCCGAGGAGCGGCCGCCGCCGCGGTAGTCGCGGTTGCCGTATTTCTGGAAATAGGTGATGTCGGCGTGGCCCGGGCGGAAGGTCTGGGAAATCTCGCCGTAGTCCTTGGAGCGCTGGTCGGTGTTTTCGATCATCAGCTGGATCGGGGTGCCGGTGGACATGCCGTCGAACACGCCGGAGAGGATCTTCACCGCGTCCGGCTCATTGCGCTGGGTGGTATTCTTGTTCTGGCCGGGGCGGCGCTTATCCAGCCACTGCTGCAGCATTTCCGGCTCCAGCGGCACGTTCGGCGGGCAGCCGTCGACGGTGGCGCCTAGCGCGGGCCCGTGGCTCTCGCCCCAGGTGGTGACGCGGAAGAGGTGTCCAAAGCTGTTCATCGACATGAGGCGCGGTCTCCTTTGCGGGACGTGCTTAGCGGGCAGGGGCCTGTGCCTCAAGCGGATTCCTCTGCGGCAAAGGCGAGAGGGGGCGTTGCCCCCGCCGCCTGGGGCGGCTCCCCCGGGATATTTTCAGCTGGAAGAACACAGGATCGGCGCGGGCGGCGGTCCAGTTTGCAAAGGGTCATAGGTCCTGACGGGGCTTTGGCTTGTCATTGCCGCGCCCGGGGCATAATGTCCGCGCCACCTCGGGGTGCGCGCAAGCGCTGAGATGACACCCGTTGAACCTGAACCGGATCACACCGGCGGAGGGAAGGTACTGGACAGCCTCCACCCTTGCCCAAAGCCGCAAAGGAGGATGGCATGAAACATCTTGCATTTGCAGCGGGACTGCTTGGCGCCTCGGCAGCCTTTGCCGAAACGCCCGAACTCACCGTTTATACCTATGACAGCTTTGTTTCCGACTGGGGCCCAGGCCCGGCAGTGGAAAAGGCGTTTGAGGAGGTTTGCGGCTGCGACCTGAAACTGGTTGGCGCAGGCGATGGCGCGGCGCTCTTGGCGCGGGTCAAGCTGGAGGGCGAACGCTCGGACGCGGACGTGGTGCTGGGGCTGGATACCAACCTGACCGCGGCGGCCAAGGAAACCGGGTTGTTTGCAGAGCATTCCGTGAGCGCCGAGTTTGCGCTGCCGGTGGAATGGAACGACGCGACCTTTGTGCCCTATGACTGGGGCTACTTTGCCTTTGTCCATAACGCCGATGCCGCGGCGCCTGCGGATTTCAAGGCGCTGGCGGCGAGCGACAAGAAGATCGTCATCCAGGATCCGCGCTCCTCAACCCCCGGTCTGGGCCTGCTGCTGTGGGTCAAGGCCGCCTATGGCGACGAGGCGCCGGAGATCTGGAAGGGCCTGTCTGACAACGTCGTGACCGTGACCAAGGGCTGGTCCGAGGCTTATGGCATGTTCCTGGAGGGTGAGGCCGACATGGTGCTGTCCTATACCACTTCGCCGGCCTATCACCTGATTGCCGAGGAAGACGGCTCCAAGGCGGCAGCGGCCTTTGATGAGGGGCATTACATGCAGGTGGAGGTGGCCGGCAAACTGGCGAACAGCGACCAGCCGGAGCTGGCCGACCAGTTCCTGGCCTTCATGGTGTCGGATGCGTTCCAGTCGATCATTCCGACCACCAACTGGATGTATCCGGCGGTGACCCCGGCGGCAGGCCTGCCGGAAGGATTCGGCACCCTGATCGCGCCTGAAAAATCGTTGCTGCTGAGCGAAACGGAAGCGGCAGAAGTGCGCGATGCGGCGCTGGGCGAATGGCTGGACGCGCTCAGCCAGTAAGCGCCTTTCCCGGAAGCGCCGCTGCCCTGCTGGTGGCGGCGCTGATTCTGGGGACGCTGGGGGCTGTTGCCCTGCGGGCCGAGGCCGGCACCGGGTTTGGCGTTAGCGACTGGGCGGCGCTGCGGTTCACGCTGACCCAGGCGAGTCTGTCGGCGCTCTTGAGCGTCGGCCTTGCCATTCCCGTCGCCCGCGGGCTGGCGCGGCGGCGGTTCCCGGGGCGGACGCTGCTGATTGCACTGCTGGGCGCGCCCTTCATTCTTCCTGTAATTGTTGCGATCCTTGGTCTGTTGGCTGTCTTTGGCCGGGCCGGCTGGCTGAGCCAAGGGTTGATTTTCCTTGGGTTAGAGCCTGTTCAAATCTACGGGCTGCACGGGGTGGTGCTGGCGCATGTGTTCTTCAACCTGCCGCTGGCGACGCGTCTGATCCTGCAGGGCTGGCAGGAAATTCCTGCCGAGCGTTTCCGTCTGGCGGCGCAGCTGGATGCCGGGCCGCTGGCGATGTGGCGGCTGCTGGAAGGGCCGATGCTGCGGCGGGTGGCGCCCGGCGCGCTGGCGGTGGTCTTTGCCATTTGCCTGTCGAGCTTCGCGGTGGCGCTGACCTTGGGCGGCGGCCCCCGGGCGACCACCATCGAACTCGCCATCTATCAGGCGTTCCGCTTTGATTTCGACCTCGGCCGCGCGGCGCTTCTGTCGGGGCTGCAGCTGCTGCTGACCGGTGCCGCCGCGCTGGTGGCGTTGCGGGTGTCGGCGGGCGAAGGATTTGGGGCCGGGCTTGACCGGGCTGTGCAGCGCTGGGACGGGCAGGGGTTGCTGGCGCGCGGATTGGACGGGTTCTGGATTGTCTTGTCGGCGGCGTTTTTGCTGCTGCCGCTGGCGGCAATCGTGCTGGCGGGTCTGCCGGGGCTGGCTGCCTTAAAAGGCTCCGTTTGGCAGGCCGCCGGAAACTCCATCCTGGTTGCCGCGCTCAGCACCGTGATTCTGCTGATGCTGGCCCTGCCGATGGCCGCTGCGGCTGCCGCGGGGCGCAGCGGCATCGCCGAACTTTCGGGTATCCTCGGCCTTGCGGCCTCGCCGCTGGTGATCGGCACCGGGTTGTTCATTCTGATCTATCCCATTGCGGACCCGTTTGCGCTGGCGCTGCCGGTGACGGCGCTGGTCAATGCGGTGATGGCGCTGCCTTTTGCCATGCGCATTCTGGTGCCGCGGGCGCGGGAGGTTCTGGGGCGCTATGGCCGGTTGTCGCTGTCGCTGGACATGCAGGGATGGGCGTTCGTGCGCCGGGTCTACCTGCCGCGGATGCGGGCACAGACAGGGTTTGCGGCCGGGCTAGCAGCGGCGCTGTCGATGGGCGACCTTGGTGTGGTGGCGCTGTTTGCCGATCCGGACTTTGCTACGCTGCCGTTGCAGATCTACCGGCTGATGGGCGCTTACCGGATGGAGGCGGCGGCAGGTGCGGCGCTGCTCTTGCTGATGCTGTCGATGGGCGCATTCTGGATATTGGACCGCGGGGGACGCTGGCATGCTGAGGCTTGAGAATTGCCGGATCATGAACGGCGACTACGCGGTGGAAGCCGATCTGGAGATCGCGCCCGGCGCCTGCGTCGCGGTGATCGGCCCTTCTGGCGCCGGGAAATCGACGCTGGTGGAGGCCGTGGCCGGTTTCCTGCCGGTGACCCGCGGGCGTATTTTGTGGAATGGCGCGGAGCTGACCCGCCAGGCGCCGGGCAAGCGGCCGGTGGCAATGCTGTTTCAGGACGGCAACCTGTTCCCGCATCTGACCGTGGCGCAGAACGTGGCGCTGGGGCTGCATGCAAACCTGCGGCTGAGCGCGGCGGAGTGGCGCCAGGTTGAGGCCGCGCTGGAGCGGGTTGGCCTGGGCGGCATGGGCACACGCAAGCCTGCGGCCCTGTCCGGCGGGCAGCAAAGCCGGGTGGCGCTGGCGCGGGTGCTGGTGCAGGGGCGGGACATACTGCTGTTGGATGAGCCCTTTGCCGCGCTGGGCCCGGCGCTGAAGGCAGAGATGCTGGACCTGGTGGCGGAACTGGCCCGCGAAAGCGGCGCCACGGTGCTGATGGTCAGCCATGATCCGAATGACGCCCGCCGGATAGCGGACCAGGTGGTGCTGGTGGCGGAGGGCAGGGCGCATGAGCCGCAGGCAACGGCGGAGCTGCTGAACAACCCGCCGCCGGCCTTGAAGGCTTATTTGGGATCTGCCTGACGCGCCGCCGGGAGCCGGTTTCGGAGGCGTGTAAGTGAAAAGGGGTTTCGCTACGAAACCTTGTTTATAAACAAATGGTTAAGCTGATTTTTTGGCCTTTTTGCCGGATGCCCGCCGCCGGTGCGGCGGGCTGGTGCAGGGGATAATGCACTGTAAGTGCTGCGTTTATGCGGCCAGCGCCGCCTCCCGCGTCTTGGTGATCATCAGCGCTGCACTGGCGGCTTCGTTGCCTTTTTGCACGAAGTGCGCGCGGTAGATGGCCATGTGATGCTCCGTTTCCTGGAAATGATGCGGTGTCAGCGAGACCGACAGAACCGGCACCCCGGTATCCATGCCGGCGCGCATCAGACCGTCAACCACGGCCTGCGCCACGAAATCATGCCGGTAGATGCCGCCGTCGACGACCAGCGCAGCGCAGGCCACGGCGGCGTATTTTCCGGTCTTTGCCAACTCCTGTGCCAAGAGCGGCATTTCAAAGGCACCGGGCACGTCGAACACGTCGACCTGCTCCGCCGGGATCAGCTGCAGGAAGCCCTCCAGCGCCTGGTCGACAATATCGGCATGCCATTGCGCCTTGATGAAGGCATAGCGGGTGTGTGTCATTTCGTAATCTCCTATACAGTTTGGTGGCCTGCTGGCGGCCGCGAAAACCGGTGTCCACTTTTCGCTGCCAGCACGGCATGACACGTCACCCAAGGCGATCACGAACAGACGGGCGCACGTATCCGTGGCTCGCCTGCACGTTCTCTTCCATCCGGACTATGACCGTCGGCTCTGGAGTCGCACCAGATCTGCTGACACTTCCAAAAGCTTGGAAGCCGCTCGCGGGCTTACGGGACTTGGCCCGCTTACCGCCGGTGGGGAATTCCGCCCCGCCCTGAGAACACGCGGACATTGCCAAGCGGCGCAGCCGATTTCAAGATCGGAACGCTGGGGGCCCGTCCGGGAAGTGAAATTGGTATTGTTCCTTGGCCGGGAAGTGGAGCTTTTCAAATTGCAGGACCCCATTCCATGGTACGGGGGACGGGCAGGCACAGGAGAATTTTCATGCACCCCAATCCGGTTTTTCACGATGCGGATACCGCGCAGAACCTGGCGTTTGCCCGTGCGCGGGCCTTTGGCGTTCTGGCGGTCTCCACGGAGGAGGCGCCGCTGATCAGCCATGTGCCGTTCCTGATTTCCGAAGACGGGGAATGGGCGGATCTGCATCTGGTGCGCTCCAATCCGATTGTGCGGATGCTGAAGGAAGCGCGCCCGGCCAGGATCGCCGTCAGCGGGCCGGATGGCTATGTCTCGCCGGACTGGTACGGGGTGCCAGATCAGGTGCCGACCTGGAACTATGTCGCGGTGCATCTGACTGGCGAGCTGGAGTTGCGTCCGGATGAGGAATTGCGCGATCTGCTGGACCGGCAGTCGGCGTTCTATGAGGCGCGGCTGGCGCCGAAGCCGCCCTGGACGACGGCCAAGATGGATGCAGCGGCGCTGGCGCGGATGATGCGGATGATCGTGCCCGCCCGGATGCGGATCACGGGCTCTGATGGCACCTGGAAGCTGAGCCAGAACAAACCGGACGCCGCGCGCGCCGGAGCCGCAGAGGCCATAGCCGGCGGCATGGGCGCGGAGCTGGAGGAGCTGGCGGTGCTGATGCGTCAGGCTTCTACCAGATCATAGTGTTTGATGGTGCGCGACTCGACCAGTTCGGCCTCGGCCGGGTCGATGTGCGGACTGGTGTAATCCTCGCCCACGAATGCCTTGAGCGAGGCCAGATCCCTCCAGACCATCACAAAGCTGAACTCCCGCGGGGTCTCAGAGCGCGGCGCGCCGGGCAGGACCGAGACGATGCCCTCGGTGCCCTTCATCAGCGGGATTGCGGTTTCGTGAAAGAACTTGCTGAACTCGGCTTCTTTGCCGGGCCGTATGGTAACCTGGAATATCCGCATGATCATTGTGGGGCTCCTGTCACTTGTTACACGGGCCCAGTCTAGCACAGTGCTGCATTTGCCCCTTCCCCTCAGGCCCGCTTGCAGTAGGCTGCGGCCAAACACCGGAGGATTTTCCATGAAGCTCACTTTTTCCCAGGCATCCCCCTTTGCCCGCAAGGTTGTGGTTTTGCTGCATGAAACCGGGCAGCTGGAGGATGTTGATATTATGGACGTCACCACCACGCCCCTGAAGCCCAGCCCGGATGTGAAGGCCAGCAACCCGCTGGCCAAGATCCCGGCGCTGGAGCGCAATGACGGGCCGGCCTTGTATGACAGCCGGGTGATCTGCGCCTACCTGGATGAGCGCGCAGGCGGCAAATTGTACGGCCGCGGCTGGGACAGCAAGGTGCTGGAGGCCACGGCCGACGGAATCATGGATGCGGCGGTGCTGATGTCTTATGAAAAACGGCTGCGTCCCGAAGATAAACAGTGGGACAATTGGCTGGACGCGCAGCGGGGCAAGGTGCTGGGCGGCTGCGCGGCGCTGAATGCGCGCTGGATGAGCCACCTGCAGGGGCCGCTGGATATCGGCCAGATCGCGGTGGCCTGCGCCCTGGCTTATGTGGATTTCCGCCACCCCGAAACCAACTGGCGCCAGGGTAATGAGGCGCTGGCGGACTGGTTCGCGGATTTCGAATCGCGCCCCGCGATGCAGGCGACAAAACCACCCGCGGCCTGAGCAGGCCCCTTGAAACAGACAGGTGTCGCGCCGATATGGGTGCGGCACTGTCACACAGGCGTGACAGAATTGCCGTCTGCGGCTTTCTGCGCGCCTATGACCGCTGGACGAAGCGGCTTCTCCCCGCTAGACACGCGCCTGAGTCACTGCGAGCAATCGCGGTGCATGCGCATGTTTGCCCTAAACGGGCGCTGGAATTGGAGAAAACCTCGTGTCCCACGCAGAAGACCACGAAGGAACCCGGAGAGATTTCCTCTACTACGCCACTGCCGGCGCCGGGGCAGTGACCGCGGGTGCCGCCGTATGGCCCCTGGTCAACCAGATGAACCCCTCCGCCGACGTGAAAGCGCTGTCCTCGATCCTGGTCGATGTCAGCGGCGTGGAAGTTGGCACGCAGATCTCGGTCATGTTCCTTGGTAAGCCGGTGTTCATCCGCCGCCGCACCCAGGAAGAGATCGAGGCAGCCCGTGCCGTGGAGCTGTCCGAACTGATCGACCCGCGGTCGGAAAACGCCAACAAGCCGGGCACCGACGCGGCTGACGTCAACCGCACCATGGACGACGCCGGCGAATGGCTGGTGATGATGGGTGTTTGCACCCACCTCGGCTGTGTGCCGCTGGGCGACGGTGCCGGCGAATTCAACGGCTGGTTCTGCCCGTGCCACGGCTCGCACTACGACACCGCAGGCCGCATCCGCAAAGGCCCGGCGCCGGAGAACCTGCACGTGCCGGTGGCTGAGTTCACCGACGCCAACACCATCAAGCTGGGATAAGGAAACGCGCTCATGTCCGGTATTCCGCACGACCATTACGAGCCGAAGACAGGCGCAGAAAAGTGGCTGCACAGCCGCCTGCCCATCGTCGGCCTGATCTATGACACCATCATGATCCCCACCCCCAAGAACCTGAACTGGTGGTGGATCTGGGGCATCGTCCTGGCCTTCTGCCTGGCGCTGCAAATCGTCACCGGCATCGTCCTGGTGATGCACTACACCCCGCATGTTGATCTGGCGTTCGCCTCTGTCGAGCATATCATGCGCGACGTGAACGGCGGCCATATGCTGCGTTACCTGCATATGAACGGCGCGTCGCTGTTCTTTGTTGCCGTCTACATCCACATCTTCCGCGGCCTGTACTACGGCTCCTACAAGGCGCCCCGCGAAGTCACCTGGATTGTCGGCATGCTGATCTACCTGATGATGATGGGCACCGCCTTCATGGGCTACGTTCTGCCCTGGGGCCAGATGTCCTTCTGGGGGGCCACCGTTATCACCGGCCTGTTTGGCGCGATCCCGTTCATCGGCGAAGCGATCCAGACCTGGCTGCTGGGCGGGCCCGCAGTGGACAACGCAACCCTGAACCGCTTCTTCTCGCTGCACTACCTGCTGCCCTTCGTGATTGCAGCGCTGGTGATCGTGCACATCTGGGCCTTCCACACCACCGGCAACAACAACCCGACCGGTGTTGATGTCCGCAAGGGGTCCAAGGAAGAAGCCAAGAAAGACACCCTGCCGTTCTGGCCGTACTTCGTGATCAAGGACTTCCTGGGCCTGGCCGTTGTGCTGGTTGTGTTCTGGGCCATCGTCGGCTTCATGCCGAACTACCTGGGCCACCCGGACAACTACATCGAAGCCAACCCGCTGGTGACCCCGGCGCACATCGTTCCGGAATGGTACTTCCTGCCGTTCTACGCGATCCTGCGTGCCTTCACCTCCGAGGTCTGGGTGGTGCAGTTCGCGTCCTTCGTGACCGGCGGCATTGTGGATGCGAAGTTCTTTGGCGTGATCGCCATGTTCGGCGCGATCCTGGCCATGGCGCTGGCGCCCTGGCTGGACACCTCCAACGTGCGTTCGGGCCGTTACCGCCCGATGTTCAAATGGTGGTTCGCGCTGCTGGTCGTCGACTTCTTTGCCCTGATGTGGCTGGGTGCGATGCCGGCGGAAGAGCCTTATGCATCGTTCTCGCTGATCGCATCGGCCTACTGGTTCGGCTACTTCTTCGTGATCCTGCCGCTGCTGGGCGTGATCGAGAAGCCGCTGGCTCAGCCTGCAACCATCGAAGAGGATTTCGACGCCCACTACGGCAAGAAGTCTTCTGCTGACGCCACTCCTGCCGAGTAAGAAGAAGGAACACCTGACAATGTTCAAGAAACTGGCAACCGGTGCCGCCTTCGCTCTGGCCATGATCCCTGCTGCGTCTTACGCAGCAGGCGGCGGCGAGCAGCACATCACCGACTACGCCTTCTCGTTTGAAGGCCCGTTCGGCACTTACGACCGCAACCAGCTGCAGCGCGGCCTGCAGATCTACACCGAAGTCTGCGCGGCCTGCCACGGGCTGAAGCTGGTGCCGCTGCGCACCCTGGCAGACGAGGGCGGCCCGCAGCTGCCGGAGGATCAGGTGCGTGCCTACGCAGCTGACAACTTCAGCGTCTACGATCCGGAACTGGATGAGGACCGCCCGGCCAAGCCGGTCGATCACTTCCCGGAGAACAACAACGCCGGCGCCCCGGACCTCAGCATGATGGCCAAGGCGCGTGCGGGCTTCCACGGCCCCTATGGCCTGGGCATCAACCAGCTGTTCAAGGGCATGGGCGGTGCCGAGTACATCGCCTCGCTGCTGGCCGGCTACACCGGTGAGTCCAAGGAAGAAGCAGGCACCACCTTCTATGAGAACACTGCCTTCCCGGGCGGCTGGATCTCCATGGCGCCGCCGCTGTCCGATGAGCAGGTGGAATTTGCCGACGGCCACGCCAACGACGTGGAAGCCATGTCGCAGGACGTCGCGGCCTTCCTGATGTGGACCGCAGAGCCCAAGATGATGGCGCGCAAGCAGGCCGGTTTTGTCGGCGTGCTGTTCCTGACCCTGCTGTCGGTGATGCTGTATCTGACCAACAAGCGCCTTTGGGCGCCGCACAAGGGCAAGCACTGATCCCTGGCAGCTGACTAAAGCTTGGAAACATCAAACCCCCGCAAGTGATGCTTGCGGGGGTTTTTCGTTGCTGACGGGGAGGGGCGCTGCCCCTCTGCGCGCGGACGCGCATTCACCCCGGGGTATTTCGGACCAGAAAGAAGCCGGAAGCCTAGGCCAGCGGGCTGACCGTCAGATGCGGAAGGCCGTTGGAAGTCTTCTGCGGCGAACGGTCGTCCGCATTGATCACCGCGGACACCCGCTGACGCCAGGAGGAGAAGCTGTCGAACTGGACCACGTCCACAGGCGCGTCGAATTGCAGGGTGATCCGCCGGTGGCCATTGCCGCCGCAGGCGGCCAGCCCGTGGACATAGCCGGTGAAGGGCTGGCCCAGATAGCGCCCCTCGACCCGCATCCCCACCTGCAGCTCCGGCGCGTTGGAGGCACGGGCGTGGAGCGTGTTCCAGTCGCGGAAACCGTAGTACTGGGCGATCCGCTCCAGGGCGGTGCTGTGGGGGATGGGCTGGCCCTGGGCTTTGGAATGCTTGCGCAAGAGCCGGGCCTCGGCCTTGAGCTGCGCAACAGAAGGAAGGGCAGAGTTGGTCTGCATGGATGTACCTTTCGCGAAAGAGTGCATGTGCCGTTGCAGACAGGGCTCGCATTGCTGTCTGGGCGTGCACCCAGGCGTCAGGATAAACCTTGTCCGGATTTCACCATGGCCAGCGGCCGCGAGCGGCAGGTATCCGGGACCTGTGTTGTGAGATTTAGCGGGTAGGAGCGGGGAAAGCAATTCCCCTCTGGGTCAGGCCACCAGCTGGCTGCCTGCCGTACCGGTAATGGCGGCGGTGACGATCCGGCCTTCTTCCTGGGGGGCTGCGAACGCCACTTCCGTGAACTGTTCGGTGCGGCCCATATGCGGGTTTTCCATCAGAATGCGGTGGGTCTTGCCGACCTGCTCTGCCAGATGGCGTTCCACTTGCGCATCGCCGGCCGCGCGCAGGCGGGCAGCACGCTCCTTGATCACGTTGCCGTTCACCTGGTTCGGGATCTTCGCCGCCGGGGTGCCCTCGCGCTTGGAATAGGGGAAGACGTGCAGCCAGGTCAGATCGCAGTCGGTGACCAGTTTCAGCGAGTTCTCGAAATGGGCGTCGGACTCGGTCGGGAAGCCTGCGATGATGTCGGCGCCGAATGTCATCTCCGGACGCAGGCGGCGGGCCTCCTCGCAAAACGCGATGGCGTCGTCGCGCAGGTGGCGGCGGGCCATGCGTTTCAGGATCAGGTTGTCACCATGCTGCAGCGACAGGTGCAGATGCGGCATCAGCCGCGGCTCGGTGGCGATTGCCTGCATCAGGTTCTCGTCCGCCTCAATCGAATCGATCGAGGAGATGCGCAGCCGCGGCAGGTCCGGCACCAGCTTCAGGATCCGCATCACCAGGTCGCCCAGGCGGGGCTGTGCGGGCAGATCAGCGCCCCAGGAGGTGAGGTCCACGCCGGTCAGAACCACCTCGTTGTAGCCCCTGTCCACCAGCCGCTTGATCTGGTCGATCACCACGCCCGCGGGGACCGAGCGGGAGTTGCCGCGGCCGTAGGGGATGATGCAGAAGGTGCAACGGTGGTCGCAGCCGTTCTGGACCTGCACATAGGCGCGGCTGCGGGTGCCGAAACCGTCGATCAGGTGGCCTGCGGTCTCTGTCACCGACATGATGTCGTCGACCTGGACCTTCTCCGTGGTGCCGATGAAATCCGGGCCCTTGGCGATCTGCTGCCAGGTCTCGGGCTGCATCTTCTCGGTGTTGCCGATGACGCGGGTGACCTCTTCCATTGCGGCAAAGGTCTCCGGCTCTGTCTGGGCCGCGCAGCCGGTCACGATGATCGGCGCCTCCGGATTTTCGCGGCGCAGCTTGCGGATCTCCTGGCGCGCCTTGCGCACGGCCTCGGCTGTTACCGCGCAGGTGTTGACCACCACGGCGTTCTCCAGGCCTGCCTGCTGGCTCAGCTCCTTCATCGCCTCGGTCTCATAGGCATTCAGGCGGCAGCCGAGGGTGGTGAACTTGGGCACGCTCATGCCAGCGACTCCAGGAATTTGCGGGTGAAGGTGCCGTCGAACACATGCATGGTCGGGCCGGTCATCCAGACGCCGTCCTCGGTCCAGTCGATCCACAGGGTGCCGCCATCCAGATCGATCTGCACCTTGCGGCCCGTCAGGCCGCGCCGGGCGGCTGCAACGGCGGTTGCGCAGGAGGAGGAGCCGGAGGCCAGTGTCACGCCTACACCGCGCTCCCAGACGCGCATGCGGATGCGGTCGGGGCCGGTGACCTGGGCGACCTGTACATTGGTGCGCTGCGGGTAGAGCGGGTGGTGCTCGTAGCGGGGACCGAACTCCGCCAGCGGGATGACCTCGGCGTCCTCGACAAAGAAGGTGCAGTGGGGGTTGCCCATGCCGGTGGCGGTGGGCCCGCCCTCGATCGGCAGTTCCAGCGTGTCCGCTTCCTCGGCCAGGGGAATGTCCTGCCAGTCCAGCTGCGGCGCCCCCATGTTGACGGAGGTGAGCCCGTTGCCGGCGTCGCGGGCATAAAGGTCGCCGCGGTCCGTGGTCAGGTGCAGCTCCGGCTTGCCGGTCTCCAGGATCAGGTGGCGGGCGATGCAGCGGGTGGCATTGCCGCAGGCCGCAGAGGTGGAGCCGTCGGCATTGTAGAAGGTCAGATGCGCGTCGCCCGGCCCGTTCGAGATCACCGTCAGCTGGTCAAAGCCGACGCCGAACTGGCGGTGCGCGATTCCCTTGGCCATCGCCGGGGTGATGGCAATGTCCTGCGCGCGCGCGTCGACAACGACGAAGTCGTTGCCCAGCCCGTGCATCTTCATGAAGGGGATTTTTATGTCTGCCGAGGTGCTCATGGCGGGCATATAGACCCGGCGCGGAGATGAATCCAGCCTTCGGTGAGAAAAGTTGAAAAAAGGGGTTGACCCCCCGCCGCACTGGCCCTAGATACGCCGCCTATCGGGACAGCGTGACACACACCGCCACGCCGGACCAAAGCGAAATAAGTGCTTGAACCTTCTGGGAAAAACACTTAGACCGCGACGAAGAAGTGGGCCGTTAGCTCAGTTGGTAGAGCAACTGACTTTTAATCAGTGGGTCGCAGGTTCGAATCCTGCACGGCTCACCACTTCCTCCCAAAACCGCTGATGATGACTGAGAAATGCGCTACAGGTATCCCTGAGCGCGGAAGCTGAGTTCGGCGGATTTTCCGATGATCAGGTGATCGTGCAGGGTGATTCCCAAGGCGCTGAGGGCGGCCTGGATCTGATCCGTCATACCGATGTCACTGTCCGAGGGCGTGGGGTCTCCGGACGGGTGATTATGCACCAGAATCAAGGCGCTGGCGTTCAGTTCCAGGGCGCGTTTGGCGACCTCGCGGGGGTAGACGGGCACGTGGTCGACGGTGCCGCGGGCCTGTTCCTCGTCGGCGATCAGGACGTTCTTGCGGTCCAGGAACAGGATGCGGAACTGCTCTGTCTCGCGATGCGCCATGGTGGTGTGGCAATAGTCCAGCAGCGCGTCCCAGCTGGAGATCACCTGGCGCTGCATCACCCGGGCGCGGGCCATGCGGTGCGCGGCGGCCTCCAGCACCTTGAGGTCAGTGATGACCGCGTCGCCGATGCCCCTGACCTGCGCCAGCCGTTCCGGTGCGGCTGCCACCACGCGGTTGAAATCACCAAAGGTATCAAGCAGTTGACGCGCCAAGGGTTTCACGTCGCGGCGCGGGATGGAGCGGAAGAGAACCAGTTCCAGCAGCTCGTAATCGGGCATCGCGGCGGCGCCGCCGGCCATGAAACGCTCGCGCAGGCGGGCGCGGTGGTCCTTGATGTAGGAGGGCAGGCGGCCGGGGGAGAGCGGGGCCGCAGGGGCCTCCTCGCTGCCGGGAAACAGCGGCAGGGAGACGTCCTCGAATGCGGGGTCCTGTGCCATGGCGCCATGGTGCCGCCATCATGGTTGAGGAAGTGTTAATGGATGCCCTGCGAGAGTGGCGGAGGGGCGGCTGTAAGGGGGTGACAGGCGTGCACCCCTTGTGCACCCCCTGTGCACCGCCGCAGCGCGGCGTGGGGGATAGTGAGCGGGCGTCTATGATCCCGTTTCGATGGATTTGTAGAACCCAGACCAATCCTGAGGTTCTGGGAACTTAGTTTCAAACTGAATTCTGTCGTTGGTTTCCAGCTGCGAAAACCACGCGCGAAAATTTCTCATGTAGTCTTCTCCGCCGCCCATGCGCCAGCACATCGAAGTATGGCCGTAACCAGGGATCTCGCACCAGGGCGGTATGATTGTTCCTTCATTGACGCGCTTGTCCCACGCGGCATTCGCCTTGGCGATGCCATCCTCCATAAATGCCATGGCGTCATCAGGGATTTTGCCGTCGATGATCTTCCATTCTTTGTTGGCCACTACTGAACCTCTTTATAAAGAAAGCGCCCCGGCTGGGACGCTTTCAGAAAGTCGGAGAGGTGGCAATGCCCGGGGCTCCGCCCGTTCGGCCCTGAAACCGTCCCCCGGACGGTTTCCTAGACGGGCCTCACCCCTTCATCCCATCCCAGAAGCTTTTCACCGAAGAGAAGAAGCTGCGGGATTCGGGGTTGGTGTTTTCCTCGGATATGTCCTCGAACTCGCGCAGAAGCTCCTTCTGGCGGGCGGTGAGGTTCATCGGGGTTTCCACCGCCAGTTCGATGAACATGTCGCCGGTGGCGCCACCGCGCAGCGCCGGCATGCCCTTGCCGCGCAGGCGCATCTGGCGGCCGGACTGGCTGCCCTCGGGGATCTGCACCCGGCCGCGGCCGCCGTCGATGGTCGGCACCTCGATGGAGCCGCCAAGCGATGCCTTGGCCATGCTGACCGGCACCCGGCAGTAGAGGTTGTTGCCGTCGCGCTCAAACAGCTTGTGCGGGCCGACCTCGACAAAGATGTAGAGATCGCCCGGAGGGCCGCCGCGCAGGCCGGCTTCGCCTTCGCCCGCGAGGCGGATGCGGGTACCGGTTTCCACCCCTGCCGGGATGTTCACCGACAGCGAGCGGTCTTTTTCCACCCGGCCGTGGCCGTGGCAGGATTTGCACGGGTTCTTGATGATCTGGCCCAGGCCCGAGCAGGTCGGACAGGTGCGTTCAACGGTGAAGAAGCCCTGCTGCGCGCGGACCTTGCCCATGCCGGAACAGGTCGGGCAGGTAGTGGGCTCGACGCCGCCCTCAGCCCCGGTGCCCTCGCAGGAGGTGCAGGAAACGGAGGCCGGGACCTTGATGGTCTTGTGCAGCCCGCTGAAGGCTTCCTCCAGAGAGACGCGCAGGTTGTAGCGCAGGTCTGCGCCGCGCGATGCGCGCTGGCGTCCGCCACCGCCGCCGCGCTGGCCGCCCATGAAATCGCCGAACAGGTCGTCGAACACGTCGGAGAAGGCGGAGGAGAAATCGCCGCCGCCAAAGCCCTGGCCGCCGCCGCCGCGCTGGCCGCCGCCCATGCCGTTTTCAAAGGCAGCATGGCCAAAGCGGTCATAGGCCGCCTTTTTCTCGGCGTCCTTGAGGACGTCATAAGCCTCGTTGGCTTCCTTGAACTGCGCCTCGGCGTCCGGATTGTCGGAGTTCCGGTCGGGGTGCAGTTCCTTGGCCTTCTTGCGAAAGCCTTTTTTGATTTCGTCTGCGGTGGCGCCTTTGGCCACGCCCAGAACGTCGTAATAGTCACGTTTTGACATCGGTTACCCCATCTGCCTCAACGAAAATGGGCCGGTCCGGGGTCGGACCGGCCCGCCTTGGCCTGAGTGCTCAGGCGTTAGCGCTTGTCGTTGTCCAGGTCTTCGAACTCGGCATCGACGATGTCGTCATCTGCCGGGCCTGCGGCTTCGTCAGCTGCTGCCGGCTCGTCGTCGCCGCCTTCTTCGGCCTGCGCCTTGTAGATCGCCTCGCCCAGTTTCATCGCAGCTTCGGTGACGTTCTGGATGCCGGATTTGATCTTGTCGGCGGTTGCCTTCTCGTTCTCCAGCTCGTCCTTCAGCGCGGCCACGGCCAGCTCGATCACCTCGACAGTGGACGGGTCGACCTTGTCGCCATGCTCTTCCACCGATTTCTCGGTCGAGTGGATCAGCGATTCGGCCTGGTTCTTGGCTTCGATCAGCTCGCGGCGTTCCTTGTCCGCCTCGGCGTTGTCCTCGGCGTCCTTGACCATCTTTTCGATGTCGTCGTCGGACAGACCGCCGGAGGCCTGGATGGTGATCTGCTGTTCCTTGCCGGTCGCCTTGTCCTTGGCGCCGACCGACACGATGCCGTTGGCGTCGATGTCGAAGGTCACTTCGATCTGCGGCATGCCGCGCGGTGCCGGCGGGATTTCCTCGAGGTTGAACTGGCCGAGCATCTTGTTGTCGGCCGCCATTTCACGCTCACCCTGGAACACGCGGATGGTCACGGCGTTCTGGTTGTCTTCCGCGGTCGAGAACACCTGCGACTTCTTGGTCGGGATGGTGGTGTTGCGGTCGATCAGGCGGGTGAAGACACCGCCCAGGGTTTCGATGCCGAGCGACAGCGGGGTCACGTCGAGCAGCACCACGTCCTTGACGTCGCCCTGCAGAACGCCGGCCTGGATGGCAGCGCCCATGGCAACCACTTCATCCGGGTTCACGCCCTTGTGCGGCTCCTTGCCGAAGAACTTGGAGACCTCTTCGATGACTTTCGGCATCCGGGTCATACCGCCGACCAGAACCACCTCGTCAATGTCGGAAGCCGACAGGCCTGCGTCCTTCAGGGCCGCCTTGCACGGGTCCATCGAGCGTTTGATCAGGTCGGAGACCAGGCTTTCCAGCTTGGCGCGGGTCAGCTTCATTACCATGTGCAGCGGCTGGCCCGAGGACGGGTCCATCGAGATGAACGGCTGGTTGATCTCGGTCTGCGAGGTGGAGGACAGTTCGATCTTGGCTTTTTCAGCGGCTTCTTTCAGGCGCTGCAGGGCCATCTTGTCCTTGGACAGATCGACGCCGTTTTCCTTTTTGAACTCATCCGCCAGGTAGTTGACGATGCGCATGTCGAAGTCTTCGCCGCCCAGGAAGGTGTCGCCGTTGGTCGACTTCACTTCGAACAGGCCGTCGTCGATTTCCAGGATGGTCACGTCGAAGGTGCCGCCGCCGAGGTCATATACGGCGATGGTCTGGGTGTTTTCCTTGTCCAGGCCATAGGCCAGCGCAGCTGCGGTCGGCTCGTTGATGATGCGCAGCACTTCGAGGCCCGCGATCTTGCCGGCGTCTTTGGTGGCCTGACGCTGGGCGTCGTTGAAGTAGGCAGGCACGGTGATCACCGCCTGGGTGACTTCCTCGCCCAGGTAGGATTCCGCGGTTTCCTTCATCTTGCCCAGGGTGAAGGCGGAGATTTGCGACGGGGAGTATTTCTCACCCTTGGCTTCCACCCATGCGTCGCCGTTGCCGCCGTTGACGATGGAGAACGGCACCATCTTCTTGTCTTTTTCGACGGCGGGGTCGTCGAACCGGCGGCCGATCAGGCGCTTGACGCCGAACACGGTGTTGTCGGGGTTGGTGACGGCCTGGCGTTTGGCCGGCTGGCCGACCAGGCGCTCGTCGTCGGTGAAGGCAACGATCGACGGGGTGGTGCGCGCGCCCTCGGCGTTTTCGATCACGCGGGGCTGGGAGCCATCCATGATGGCCACGCAGGAGTTGGTGGTACCCAGGTCGATGCCGATAACTTTGCTCATTTGCGATCCCTTTTTACTACTCAAGGCGATTACCCGAGGCCTGAACCCGTTGCGGCATCCTGGCCCCGATTGTTTTGCGGTTTGGTCTGCACCTTGCCGCGTCCCGGCGTATATAGGGACGTGAAAACGGCCCTGCAAGCGCCAGTGCACGCCCGGAGGCGTGAATCAATGCGCTTTTTTGCAAGGGCTATGGTTAAGGATGGATGAACGGCAATGACCCTGCTGCGGGTGCGCGGATTTGATGTTCACAAGGGGTATCTCGATGGCGTCCGGCAGGCGGCGCTGATCGAGGCCTTGCGGGGGGTGCTGAAGGCGGCGCCGCTGTTTTCGCCCAAGGTGCCGGGCGGCGGGCAGATGTCGGTGCGGATGACCTCGGCCGGACGGTTCGGCTGGTATTCGGATGCCAAGGGCTACCGCTATGCGGAGCAGCACCCGGCGGGGCGGGACTGGCCGGCGATCCCGGCGGAGGTGCTGGAAATCTGGGCGGAGCTGACCGGGCTGGAGCGGCAGCCGGAATGCTGCCTGCTGAACTATTATGGCGAGGGTGCGAAGATGGGGCTGCACCAGGATAAGGATGAGGCGGATTTCTCCTTTCCCGTGGTTTCCATTTCGCTGGGCGATGACGGGCTGTTCCGGATCGGCAGCCAGACGCGGGGCGGCAGGACGGAATCGCTCTGGCTGAGTTCCGGCGACGTGGTGGTGATGGGGGGCGAGGCGCGGCTGACCTATCACGGGGTGGACCGGATCCGGTTCAAGTCGTCGCGGCTCTTGCCCAAGGGCGGGCGGATCAACCTGACGCTCAGGGTGGTGACGTGACGCTGGCGGGGCGCAAAAGTTTTGCCGAAAACTTTTGCCAAGACTTTTGCTGAAAAGTCTTGGGGCCGGCGGCTAGGGCACCAGCGAGCAGCAGCCGGTCAGGACGTCGAGCTGGCCCGTGCCGCGCAGGTGCAGCAGGTCGATCGAAATGCCATAGCTGCGGTCCGACATGCCGTCGGTGCAGTGTTGTGACGTCAGGGTGCCGGACAGGCTGGCGGTTCCTGGTACGGACGTTTCGTTGCTGGGGTGGTGGACAGCGTGGAAGCCGGATTTGCCGCTGTGGCCTGCTGCCCGCTGCCTTGCCAGCAGTGTGAAGCCGGTGACCGGGCCCTCCGGGGTGGTCATGCGGGCGGTGTCATCCAGGGTCAGGGACCAGAAGGGCTCGGTGCCGAAGCAGTCCAGCGCCTGTCCGTGCATCATGCGCCAGTCGTTTTGGGGTTGCAGGCTCAGATACCGCAGGGCGGCCCAGCCGGATTGCTCGCCGCTGTTCACCTGGCCCCATTTACCGCTTTCATCCGCTAGAATCACTTCCACACCGGTTTGATCCGGTGCCAGGGTTCCGATGACTTCAGCACTGGCGGAGGGGGTGCTGCGGATGTTGAGCACGTCATCAGCTGCAACACCGGTGACACTGTGGAGCGCGGGATACTCCTGCGCTGCGGCGGGCAGAGCCAGCAAGGCCAGCCAAAGAAGGGCAGCAGCGTGCCGCCCCCTCACCGGCGCGCGTTCCAGCTGAGGGAGACATGGCGGCGGGTGTAAAACTCGCCCATCAGGCCGATCACGATCAGAACCAGCGCCACCCAGGCGGCATACTGCCAGGAGCTGAAATGCGGGTTGTAGTTGATGAAGACATAGCCGCGCGACTGGTCGATGCAGTGGAACAGCGGGTTCCAGTCGAACATTGCCAGCATGAAGCTGGGCAGCGTGTTGGCCAGGAACATCTTGCCCGAGGCAATCATGTTGGCGCGCTGGTAGATCATCATCAGGATGCTGACAAAGCTTGGCGCCCAAGGCTTCAGAACCAGAAACACCAGCCCCACGCCGAACCCGGTGATCCAGGCCAGCAGCACCATGCCGAAGGCGGGAATGGGTTCCTCGATATGCACAGGCGTGTAGGCGACGTGATAGGCAAACAGGATGATGATCAGCGACAGAACCTGAATATAGAGCGCGCCGATGGCGGCGGACAGCAGCGCCACCATCGTGTTCATCGGCGCGTGCTGCATCATAGGGCTGCTGGGGCCCTCAGCGCCGGCAACGGCACTGACAGTCTTGGTGTGCACCATGAACAGGTAGACGCCGGACATCACATAGAGCAGAAAATCGCCGCGGATGGCGGAGCCGCGCAGGCCCAGCACCGCAAACATGACATAGAAGGCCAGCACGAACAGAATCGTCTGCAGCAGGTTCAGGCCAAGTGCGATGAAGGCGTTGTTGTGCTTGGAGCGGACGCTGCGCACGGCGGAGTGGAACACCACTTCGCTCAGGGAAAGAAATCCGGACATCCACGATTGCTGCGTGCGCTGCTGAAACATGAACCTGCGTTCTCTGCTCTTATCTGATGCGGCTGCTTGCCGTTCTGCTGTCTGCGCATCATAAGGGGCAACAGGCAAATTTTCAATTAAACCCGTGTTGGGGAGACCTGCGTGACTTATGAAGACCTGGTGCCCGTGATCCGCAAGCTGGCCATCGAGGCCGGTGCAAAGATCATGGAGATTTACAATTCCGACGATTTCGACGTGAAGGTGAAATCCGACGACAGCCCGGTGACCGAAGCGGATGAAGCGGCGGATGCGCTGATCTCGGCCGGTCTGCGGGCGGCATTTCCGGGCGTGATGCTGGTCACCGAGGAGCAGGCGGCCTCGCACAAGGAGCGCGGCGACACCTTCCTGATCGTCGATCCACTGGACGGCACCAAGGAGTTCATCCACCGCCGCGGCGATTTCACGGTGAACATCGCGCTGGTGGAAAACGGCGTGCCGACCCGCGGCGTGGTCTATGCGCCGGCGCGGCAGCGGATGTTCTTTACTCTGGCTGACGGCAGCGCGGTGGAGGAGACCGGCAGCTTTGATCCGGAAACCATCGGCGCAACCCGGGTGATCCGGGTCGCAGACAGCGACAATTCCGCGCTGATGGTGGTGGCGTCGAAATCGCACCGCGACCAGGCCACCGACGACTACATCGGCAAGTACAATGTGAAGGACAGCAAGAGCGCCGGCTCCTCGCTGAAGTTCTGCCTGGTTGCCACTGGCGAAGCGGATATTTATCCGCGTGTCGGCCGCACCATGGAATGGGACACCGCCGCGGGCCATGCGGTGCTTGCAGGCGCTGGCGGCAAAGTGGTGCGTTTTGACGATCATTCCCTGCTGAAATACGGTAAAGAGGGCTATGCCAACCCGTTCTTCATCGCCTATGCACCAGCTGTGGAACTGAAGGAAGCCTGATGTCCGTCCTGATTGTCATCCCCGCCCGCTATGCCTCGACCCGCTATCCCGGCAAGCCGCTGGTGCCGCTGACCGGCGCCACTGGCGAAAAGCGCTCGCTGGTGGAGCGTTCCTGGCGGGCGGCCTGTTCGGTGCAGGGTGTGGACCGGGTGGTTGTGGCTACGGATGACGATCGCATCAAACAGGCGGCGGAAGCGTTCGGGGCCGAGGTGGTGATGACCTCGCCGGAGTGCGCCAACGGCACCGAGCGCTGTGCCGAGGCGCATGCGGCGCTGGGCGGCGGCTATGAGGTGGTGGTGAACCTGCAGGGCGATGCGCCGCTGACTCCGCATTGGTTTGTCGAGGACCTGGTGGCCGGGCTTAAGGCTGCTCCCGGAATGGGGCTGGCAACGCCGGTGCTGCGTTGCAACGGCGAAACGCTGAACAGCCTGCTGGCGGACCGGAAAGACGGCCGGGTCGGTGGCACCACGGCAGTATTTGCCGCGGACCACAGTGCGCTCTATTTCTCCAAGGAGGTGGTGCCCTATTGCGGGCATGTCTACGGGGATGGCGAAAACACGCCGGTCTTTCACCATGTCGGGGTCTATGCCTACCGGCCGGATGCCTTGGCAGCGTATCCTGATTGGGATACAGGGCCGCTGGAACAGCTCGAAGGGCTGGAGCAGCTGCGATTCCTGGAGAACGGGCGCAAGGTGCTCTGTGTTGAAGTTGAGGCGCGCGGCCGTGAATTCTGGGAGCTGAACAACCCGGAGGATGTGCCGCGGCTGGAAGCCATGATGAAGAAAATGCGGCACGAGTGAGTGAATTATGTTAAAGAGAAGCCGAATGAAAAGGGCGCTGCTGCAAGACGGCAGCTGGGGGCAACGGGCAGTTGCTTTACATTTTGTTGGAGACAGCCGGGCATAATGCGCGCCAGCTTATCAGCGCCGTTTGGCGGCTGCGGCGGCCAGCCCGGAATTTGAGTGCAGAGAGAACCACATGCGTAAAAAAGTAACCAAAGCGATTTTTCCCGTTGCGGGTCTGGGAACCCGTTTCCTGCCGGCAACCAAATCCGTGCCCAAGGAAATCATGACATTGGTCGACCGGCCGCTGGTGCAATACGCCATCGACGAGGCACGGGCTGCCGGGATCAAGGAATTCATCTTTGTCACGTCGCGCGGCAAGGGTGCGCTGGAAGACTATTTTGACCACTCGCCGGTTCTGGAACAGGAGCTGCGCAAGAAGGGCAAGGATGAGCTTCTGGAGATCCTGAAGAGCACCGACATGGAATCCGGTGCCATTGCCTATCTGCGCCAGCACAAGGCGCTGGGCCTGGGCCACGCGGTGTGGTGCGCCCGCCGCCTGATCGCCAACGAGCCCTTTGCGGTGATCCTGCCGGACGACGTGATTGCGGCAGAGAAACCCTGCCTGCAGCAAATGGTCGAGGCCTATGAAGAAACCGGCGGCAACATGGTTGCCGCGATGGAGGTTCCGCCGGAGAAGACCTCTTCCTATGGTGTGCTCGACGTGAAAGAGGACATGGGCCGGGTGGTCGCCGCCAACGGCATGGTGGAAAAGCCCAAGATGGAAGACGCGCCGTCGAATCTGGCGGTGATCGGGCGCTATATCCTGTCGCCGTCGGTTCTGAAGAACCTCAACAAGATGAAGTCCGGCGCCGGCGGCGAGATTCAGCTGACCGATGCGATTGCCGAGGATATCGCCCAGGACGTGCCGGTTTACGGCTACCGCTTCAACGGGCAGCGGTTCGATTGCGGCTCCAAGGCGGGCTTCCTGCAGGCGACCGTCGCCTTTGCGCTGGCGCGCGATGAGCTGCGGGATGACCTGATGAGCTACATCACCGAGATCGCGCAGGTCGGCAAGGCCGCGCAGTAACCAAACTGGCCGCCCGTCCGGGGCGGCCCAGCATGGGGCAGAGACAGTGATCAATATCCTCGTGACCGGCGGTGCCGGATACATCGGCTCGCACGCCTGCAAGGCGCTGAAGGCGGCGGGTTATACGCCGGTGACCTATGACAACCTGGTGACCGGCTGGCAGGATGCGGTGAAATTCGGACCCTTCGAGAAAGGCGATCTGAACGACCGCGCGCGGCTGGATGAGGTGTTTGCCAAGTACCAGCCGGCCGCGGTGATGCATTTCGCGGCGCTGAGCCAGGTCGGCGAGGCGATGAGCGAGCCGGGCCGCTACTGGGCCAACAACACCGGCGGGTCGCTCAATCTGGTCGAGGCTGCGGTGGCGGCGGGATGCCTGGATTTCGTGTTCTCCTCGACCTGCGCCACTTATGGCGAGCATGACAATGTGGTGCTGGACGAAAACACTCCGCAGCTGCCGCTGAACGCCTATGGCGCTTCCAAGCGGGCAGTTGAAGATATCCTCAAGGATTTCGGCGCTGCACACGGGCTGCGGTCGGTGATCTTCCGCTATTTCAACGTGGCGGGCGCTGATCCTGAGGCCGAGGTGGGCGAGTTCCACCGCCCCGAGACCCATCTGGTGCCGCTGGTGCTGGATGCGATTGCGGGCAAGCGCGATGCGCTGACCATCTTCGGCACTGACTATGACACCCCGGACGGTACCTGCATCCGCGATTATGTGCATGTCTGCGACCTGGTGGATGCGCATGTGCTGGGCCTGAAGTGGCTGGAAGGCGGCAAGGGCAGCCAAGTGTTCAACCTGGGCACCGGCAGCGGTTTTTCGGTGCGCGAGGTGATGGACAAGGCGGAAGCCGTGACCGGGCAGAAAGTGCCCTGCAACACCGGCGCGCGCCGGGCGGGCGACTGCACCAAGCTGGTGTCGGGATCGACCCGCGCGGTCACCGATCTGGGCTGGGAGCCGCGCCGCTCTACCTTGGAAACGATGATTGCTGATGCCTGGAAATGGCATAAGACGGGCCATTACGAGGGCTAAGCATGACTGGCCCCGCCGCTCCTGATCTGCCGCCGCTGGGCCTCACCGGGGCTTACCGGATGCGGTGGAAGCGGCGGCGGATGCTGTGGCGGGCGCTGCGTGCCCGCCGGCAGATGCAGAAAACGGCGGACCGCACCCGGCAGATCCCCAATGCCGGCGTTCTGGTTTTTACCGTTCTGCGCAATGAGATCACCCGGCTGCCCTATTTCCTGGAGCATTACCGGCGGCTGGGCGCCGCGCATTTCCTTGTGGTGGACAATGGCAGCGATGACGGCAGTGCGGAGTTGCTGGCGGAGCAGCCGGATGTCTCCCTGTGGCGCGCTGAGGGCAGTTACCGGGACACGCGCTTTGGCCTGGATTGGCTGGGCTGGCTGCTGATCCGCCATGGCCACGGGCGCTGGTGCCTGACCGTGGATGCCGATGAGCTGCTGGTCTACCCCGGCATGGACGCGCACGGGCTGGACGATTTGACCCGGCTGCTGGAGCAGCAAGGGCGCGCGGGGTTCGGGGCGCTGATGCTGGACCTTTACCCCAAGGGGCCGCTGGGCGCCCGGACCTATGCGCCGGGGCAAGATCCCGGCGAGGTGCTGCAATGGTTCGACGAAGGCCCCTACCGGGCAGTGCGGCAGCAGCCGAAGGGCAACCTGTGGGTACAGGGAGGGGCGCGGGAAAGAGTGTTCTTCCAGGATCAGCCGGAACGCTCGCCGACGCTGAACAAGCTGCCGCTGGTGCGCTGGAACCGGCGTTATGCCTATATCAATTCAACCCATTCCATGCTGCCGCGGCAGCTGAACATGCTGTATGACGGACCCGGCGGCGAGGCGCCGTCCGGCGTGCTGCTGCATACGAAGTTCCTGCCGGAGATTGTTTCCAAATCGGCAACGGAAAAGCAGCGCCAGCAGCATTTCCATACACCGCAGGAATTTGATGTGTATTACGACCGGATCACGGAGGCGCCGGATATGTGGCACGCCGGGTCGGTCCGGTACCGCGGACCGGACCAGCTGGCGGCGCTGGGGTTGATGACACCGCTGGCCTGGTGACGCCTGGGCGGCATCGCCTGAACTGTTGCAACTGCGCCGTGCGCCCGCGTAACTGTTTCTAAATCCGTTGTTAATAGACTACGTGCGTGACATATTGCGCGGAAACTTGCCGCTGGCAGAAGGCTGGACCGGGCAGGTGCGCTCCTTGGATAGCGGTTTGGAGTAGACGTGGGGCTTTGGGATTCTTACCGGATGCGGTTGCGGCGCAAACGGCGGCTGGTCCGCGCGGTGCGCAAGTCCGGTGAGCTGTCGCCTGTGCAGGACAACACAAGGGCGATCCGTCCGGGGGATATCTTGCTGGTCTGCACCATGCGCAACGAACAGATACGCCTGCCCTACTTCCTGCAGTATTACCGCGGCCTGGGCGTCAATCATTTCCTGTTCGTGGACAATGGCTCTACCGATGGCACCACAGATTATCTTCAGGGAATGGAAGATGTCTCGCTGTGGCAGACCACCGCCAGTTACAGGCGGGCGGGTTTCGGCATCGATTGGATGAACTACCTCAAGCGCAAGTACGCGCATGATCACTGGGTGCTGGTGGTCGACCCGGATGAGTTCTTTATCTACCCGTTCTGCGACACGCGGCCGATCCGGGCGCTGACCGACTGGCTGGACAATTCGGCGATCCGCAGCTTCTCGGCGATGCTGCTGGATGTGTACCCCAAGGGCCGGATCGGCGAGGTGCCGTATCAGCCCGGGCAAAACCCGCTGGAGATTGCCCACTGGTTCGACAGCGGCAATTACACCATCAGCCGCAACAAGGAATACGGCAACCTGTGGATCCAGGGCGGGCCGCGGGCGCGGGTGTTCTTCGCCGATGAGCCCAAGAAGGCACCGGCGCTGAACAAGATTCCGCTGGTCAAATGGCACCGGCGCTATGCCTATGCCAGTTCCACCCACGCGCTGCTGCCGCGCGGGCTGAACCAGGTTTATGAAAGTGATGGCGGCGAAAAAGCCAGCGGCGCGCTGCTGCACACCAAGTTTTTGGATACCTTCACCGCCAAGGCTGAAGAGGAGCTGGTGCGCGGCCAGCATTATGGCGGGTCGGCGGAATACAAGGCCTATGCCGCCAAGATGGCGGAGCAGCCGGAGCTGTGGTGCAAGTGGAGCGAGAAATACATCAACTGGCGCCAGCTTGAGATCCTGGGGCTGATGTCCAAGGGGAACTGGGCATGAGCACGGTTGGGATTGTCATGCTGGTGCACACGGCGCTGGACCGGGCGGCGCAGGTGGTGCGCCACTGGACCGCAGCGGGCTGCCCGGTGGTGCTGCATGTGGACCGCAATGTCAGGCGTGACGTGTTTGACCGGTTCCGGCAGTCGCTGGATGGCAGCCCGCTGGTGCGGTTCTCTGCCCGCCACCGCTGTGAATGGGGCACCTGGGGCATCGTGGCGGCTTCGCAGTCGGCCTCCGAGGTGATGCTGGCGGAGTTTCCGGATGTGCGGCATGTCTATCTGGCCTCCGGCTCATGCCTGCCGCTGAGGCCGGTGCAGGAGCTGGCGGATTATCTGGCGGCGCGTCCGGAGACCGATTTCATTGAAAGCGCCACCACCGCGGATGTGCCCTGGATCGTTGGCGGCCTGAGCCATGAGCGGTTCACGCTGCGGTTCCCGTTTTCCTGGAAGAAGCATCGCTATCTGTTCGACCGCTACGTGAACTTGCAGCGCAAGCTGCGGTTCAAGCGGCGGATCCCGGCGGGGCTGGTGCCGCATATGGGCAGCCAATGGTGGTGCCTGACCCGGCGGACCCTGGCGGCAATTCTGCAGGACCCGGAACGTCCGGCCTATGATGCCTATTTCCGCAAGGTGTGGATCCCGGATGAAAGCTACTTTCAGACCCTGGCGCGGCAGTATTCCAGCAATATCGAGAGCCGCTCGCTGACGCTGAGCAAGTTCGATTTCCAGGGCAAGCCGCATATTTTCTATGACGACCACTTGCAGCTGTTGCGCCGCTCCGACTGCTTTGTGGCGCGCAAGATCTGGCCCCATGCGGAACGGCTCTATCAGGCGTTTCTGACTGATCCGGCCGGGGCGATGAAAGGCGCGGAGCCCAATCCGGGCAAGATCGACCGGATCTTTGCCAAGGCGGTGGAGCGGCGCACCCGCGGGCGGCCGGGCCTCTATATGCAGAGCCGTTTTCCCGGCCACGGATCGGAGAACGGGATCACTTCCAGCCCCTATTCGGTGTTCCAGGGATTTGCCGAGCTGTTCGAGGATTTCGAGATCTGGCTGGCCCGGACAACCGGCGCCCGGGTGCACGGGCATATCTTTGCGCCCGAGGGGGCGGCGTTTTCTGAAGGCCAGACCCTGATCAACGGCTGCCTGAACGGCAACGCGAAGCTGCGCGACTACAATCCTGAGAGCTTTCTGACCAGCCTGATCTGGAACACCCGCGGCGAGCGCCAGTGTTTCCAGTTCGGCCCGCGCGACAACCAGGCTGTGAACTGGCTGGTGGCGCGGGACACCAATGCGCAGGTATCGGTCATCAGCGGCGCCTGGGCGGTTCCGCTGTTCAAGTCCAGCCGCAGCTTTGCGGAGCTGCGCCAGGAAGCGGCCCGGCTGCAGCAGCGCGAAGCCGAGCAGCTGCAGATCCTGCGCTCGCAATGGACCAAGGCGCGGGTGCGGATCTGGACGATGGCAGAGTTTGTCGAGGCGCCGATGGAGCCCTTGCAGACCATCATTGACGAGATCGGCCCGCTGGCCGCGCGGCATCTGGGTGAGGCGCCGAGGATGACAGATCTTGAAGGCTTCGGGCAGTTCCTGCAGAATCTGAAAAACCAGGGCATGCATCCCTATCTGATGGGGGATTTCCCGGTCGGGCAAAGCCCTGCCAGCCCACCGAAGCCGCAGCGTAAACCCTATCTGGTGCGATAATTCCTGATGCCTTCTTCCTTTGATTACTTTGTTGTCTTTGCAGAAATGCGGACCGGCTCCAATTTCCTGGAGACCAACCTGAATGCCTTTGACGGGCTGGTCTGTCATGGCGAGGCTTTCAATCCGCATTTTATCGGCTATCCCAACAGCACGGACATCCTGGGCGTGACCCGGTCCATGCGGGAAGCAGACCCGGCGCGGCTGGTCCGGAAGATCAAGGAAGACCCGCGCGCGCTGGGGGGCTTCCGCTACTTCCACGATCATGACCCGCGGGTGCTGGACCTGATGCTGGAGGATCCGCGCTGTGCCAAGATCATCCTGACCCGCAATCCGCTGGACAGTTATGTGTCGTGGAAAATTGCCAAGGAGACCGGCCAGTGGAAGCTGACCGATGTGAAGCGGCGCAAGGATGCCAAGGCGCGGTTTGACGCGGCGGAGTTTGCAGCTCATGTGGGCGCGCTGCAGGATTTCCAGGTCACACTGCTGAACAGGCTGCAGGCGCTGGGCCAGACAGCGTTTTATGTGGCCTATGAGGACCTGCAGAGCGTTGAGGTGATGAACGGGCTGGCCCGGTGGCTGGGGGTGCCGCACCAGTTGGAAGCTCTGGATGGCAGCCTCAAGCGGCAGAACCCGGCGCCGGTGCTGGCCAAGGTTGCCAATCCTGAGGAGATGCAGGAGGCGCTGGCCGGCATGGACCGGTTCAACCTGACCCGGACTCCGAACTTCGAGCCGCGCCGCGGCCCGGCCGTGCCAGGATATGCGGCAGGGGTGGTGACACCGCTCTTGTACCTGCCGCTGAAAGGCGGGCCGGAGGCGGAGGTGGTACGCTGGATGGCCGGGCTGGACCACGTGGCACCAGAGGGGCTGATCCAGGGCATGAACCAGAAACAGCTGCGCCAATGGAAGCGCGGCAACAAGGGGTTTCGCAGCTTTACGGTGCTGCGCCACCCGGCGGCGCGGGCCCATGCGGTGTTCTGCCGCCGGATCCTGAATGCAGGCGAGGGCAGCTACCGGCAGATCCGCAATACGCTGCGGCGGCAGTTTGGCTTGCCGTTGCCGGAGCAAGGGCCGGACGCGGGCTATTCCCGGTCGCAGCACCGGGAAGCATTTACCGGATTTCTGGAGTTTGTGAGGTCCAGCCTGGCCGGGCAGACCTCAGTCCGGCTGGATGCGGAATGGGCAACCCAGAGCCAGGCTTTGGCCGGATTTGCCGAACTGGGTCCGCCGGATTTGCTGATCCGCGAAGAGGAAATGGGCGAGGATCTGGTGGCGCTGGCCCGCAAACTGGGCCGGATGGAGCCGGGTGCAGTGCCTGAAGCAGAGCCGGAAACGCCGTTTGCACTGGCGGATATTTATGATGCGGAACTGGAGGCGCTGATCGCCTCGGTTTACCAGCGTGACTACTTGGCCTTTGGGTTCGGGCCCTGGCGGCAGGGCTGACCCTTCCGTTCCCGCTGCAAACTCAGTACTCCCGCGCCCGCCGGATGTTCAGCAGGCTGACCAGCCGGAACGGCCTTGGGCCGGGCGCCGCACGGGGTGCGGCGCGGGATTGGCGCTCTGCCTGCCGGTTTTCAAGAACACATGCCCTGCGGCCGCTGTTGCGCGCCGGAGCCGTAGCATCGTCGATGCCCGTGCCTCAGGCCGCCTGGACGGACTGGCCTTCTGTCAGGATGGTGTAGAGCGTGGCCGGGTCGTGATTGGCCCGCAGCTTGGTGCAGAAGCTTTGCTCCCGCAGGGTGCGCGACACCAGCGCCAGCGCCTTCAGATGTTCGACAC
Organism: Leisingera sp. ANG-DT; assembly: GCF_000813785.1. Lineage (NCBI taxonomy): Bacteria > Pseudomonadati > Pseudomonadota > Alphaproteobacteria > Rhodobacterales > Roseobacteraceae > Leisingera > Leisingera sp. ANG-DT. Next base: position 302,942 of record NZ_JWLE01000005.1, on the reverse strand, counting down.
CGGCGTCTTCGGGCGCAAACAGGGCAAATGCGATGTCCACCGGCTGGCGGTCAACCGCGCCGAAATCCAGTGGTTTCTCCAGGATCAGGAATGTGCCGCAGACCTCGCTGATGGTGTCGAGCCGGGCATGCGGAAGAGCCACGCCGTGGCCGACACCGGTGGGACCGAGGCTTTCACGGTCCAGCAGCGCTTCGAGTGTGGGCTGGGCATCCAGCCCGTAGGCGGATTGAGCGACCTCTGCGATTTCCTGAAACAAGCGCTTCTTGCTTGAGACCGCTCCGATTACCCGGACGGCCTCTGGCTTGAGGATGCTGGAAATCTGCATGTGTCTGCTCCGTTCCGGCGCCCCTGCGGGGGCGCCGATGCCTTAAGTGTGTTTACGGATCGATCCAGCCGATGTTGCCGTCTTCACGGCGGTAGACCACGTTCAATCCGTCTTTGCCCTCATTGCGGAAGACCAGCACCGGTGCGCCTGCCAGCTCCATCTGCATCACTGCTTCCCCGACAGACAGGGAGGGGATGCGGGTCTCCATTTCGGCGACGATGATCGGCTGCAGCGAGTCCGGTTCGGAATCCGCTTCCTCAGAGGCGAGGATATACGAGTTGGCGCCCAGATGTTCAACCGGCTCGCTGCGGTCCTTGTGGTGATCCTTGAGACGGCGCTTGTAGCGGCGCAGCTGCTTTTCCATTTTCTCGCAGCAGGCATCAAAGGCCGCATAGATTTCGGTTTCGTGGGCTTTCGCCTGAGCACTCAGCCCGGTCGACAGATGGACGGTGGCTTCACACACATATTCATGCGCCGAACGGGAAAAGACCACAGTCGCGTCGGTGGGCCGTTCGGCGTATTTTTGAACGGCCGAACCGAGCTCGTTCTGCACATGAACCTGCAGAGCGTCGCCGATGTCGATCTGTTTGCCGCTGATTTTGTAACGCATGTGATCTCCTTCACAATTTATTGCGGCCGGGCCTGCCGCCAAGGCAATCCTTGGCGGTGTCACGTCAGGTCCGGAACCGGGGGGCAGGCCAGCGGTCCGGTTGCATCCGTCCGGGCCTTGTCGCCAAGGCTGGTGTTCGGACTGCATCGGACTGCGCGTATGCCATGGGTCAATTCCACGGCAAGACAGCGGGAGAGTCAATGGATAACGCGAAAAAAGAAGCCTGGGTTTGCGGCGGTTATTTGCTGCCGCGGAGGCGTGAAAAGGATCAGGAAATACGGAAGTTGTCGCCCAGGTAAACGCGGCGCACGTTCTCGTTTTCCACCACTTCTTCGGGGCTGCCGGACATCAGCACCTGGCCGTCATGCAGGATGTAGGCGCGGTCCACAATCTCCAGCGTCTCGCGCACGTTGTGGTCCGTGATCAGCACCCCGATACCGCGTTTCTTGAGGTCTGCGACCAGGTGGCGGATGTCTCCGACCGAGATCGGGTCGACGCCGGCAAAGGGTTCGTCGAGCAGCAAGTACTTGGGGTCGGCGGCCAGGCAGCGGGCGATTTCCACCCGGCGTCTTTCACCGCCCGACAGTGCCAGCGCGGGGGCGCGGCGAAGGTGTTCGATGGAGAAGTCTGACAGCAGTTCTTCAAGCCGTTCGCGGCGCTTGTGCTCGTGCTTTTGCGAGATGTCCAGAACGGCAGAGATGTTGTCCTCCACCGAAAGGCCGCGGAAGATCGACATTTCCTGCGGCAGGTAGCCGATGCCCAGGCGCGCGCGCCGGTACATCGGCAGGCCGGTCACGTTCTGGCCGTCGATGCTGACGGTGCCGGCCTCCGGAAACACCAGCCCGGCAATGGTGTAGAAACTGGTGGTCTTGCCGGAGCCGTTGGGACCGAGCAGCGCCACCACCTCGCCGCGGTTCAGGGACATGGAGACATCCCGGATCACCACCTTCTTGCGGTAGGATTTGCGCAGCCGTTCGATGCGCAGCCCGGAGGAGCCCTCGGTCACTTTCAGGTCCGGTTTCGCCATCAGTTGCTGCCGCCGTTTGGATTGAGGATGGTTTTCACCCGGCCGGCCATGCGGGCAGTGCCCGAGGTGAGGTTCACCTCCAGCCGGTTGGAGGCCAGGGTGCCGTTTTCCTGATTGAGCAGCACATTTCCGGTCATCACGATGGTGCCGCGGTCGATGGTGTATTCGGCGCGCTGCGCCTCGGCTGCGTCCGGGCCGCTGACCAGGATCACATTGCCGGTGGCCTCCAGCCGTTCGATCCCGGCCTCGCCGCCGCTTTCGCCTGCCGTTTTGTAGATCACCAGAACCTTGTCGGCAGAGAGCCGCATGATACCCTGCACGATCAGGACGTTGCCGGTGAATTCGGCGGAGCCGTCTGCCTGGTTCACTGCCAGATTGTCGGCCGTGACCTCAACCGGCTGGCTGGGGTCGGCCTTGACGGCGCCAAAGGCGACGGAGGCCGTTTGTGCCATTAAGAGGCCGGGAAGCACCGCAAGGGGCAGGCAGAAAATCAATGCGCGCAAATAGGACACAGGTTATCTTTCCGGTTGCTGGGGATCATATAGCAGCTTCACCCCGTTTTTGAACACCATATGGACCGGGCCGCCCTCTGTTTTTGCACGGATCTGCATGTTACCTGCGGTCAATTCGCCGATAACACCGGTTGCGCGGACCGGACCGGGGCTGCTGGCTTCCAGTCCGCTGAGGGCTGTATTGAGCTCTTCCGTCTCGACGATCAGGCCGTCCGCAGAGGTGATGGTCACATGGCCGGTAAACCGCGCCATATCCTGGCCGGGGTGGATGGCACCGGAGTCGGAGGCAAGGGTGATCTTGCCGCCTTCCGCCAGTCTGAACTCCGCCGATAGGTCGCTTGCAACCGCGGGTGCGCCTTCGCCGCCCGGGCGGGCCAGTGCCGCTGTGACCATAATCTCATCACCCTTCGCGGTGGTGCCCGAGAAAAAGGGCGAGGTGACCTGCTGGCCTTTCATCCGGTCCTCGATATCCCTTTGCGCAAAGGGGATTACCGCATCGGTGTTTACGCCGCGGGAAATCAGGAACAGGGTCGACAGCAGGACCAGGGCGGCCAGCGGCAGCAGCACCTTGAGGTAGGCGACGGCTCTGGAATGGCTGTCCATAGTTTCCTTTCAGGCCCCCTTGTCAGCCCAATCCTGCACGCAGGCAGTCGTGGATGTGGAGAAGCCCCTCGGCCTTTTGCCCGTTGTCAGGATCGACCACAAACAGGCAGGTGATCTTGCGCTGGTTCATCACTGCGACGGCCTCTTGCGCCATTGCGCCGGGGGCAATGGTGGCCGGTCCAGTGGTCATGACCTCGGCCGCCGTCTTGTCCAGCAGCCCGTCCATGTGGCGGCGCAGGTCGCCGTCGGTGATAATGCCGGCGAGGGAGCCATCGGCGGCAGCAACGCCTGCCACGCCGAAGCCTTTCTGGCTGATTTCGATCAGCGCGTCGGCCATCGGGGTTGTCTCGGAAACCAGCGGCAGCGCGTCTTCTGCATGCATCAGGTCGCGCACCTTGCTGAGCTGGGCGCCGAGTTTGCCGCCCGGATGGAAATCGCGGAAATTCTCAGGGCGGAAATCGCGGTGTTTCATCAGCGCAATCGCCAGTGCGTCGCCCATTGCCAGCGTCAGCGTGGTGGAGATTGAGGGCACCATGCCAAAGCCGCAGGCCTCGCCCATCGAGGGGATCTGCAGGTGGACATCCGCCTGTTTCATCAGGGTGCTGTCCATTTTGCTGGAGAGCCCGATCAGCGGAATGGCAAAGCGGCGGGTGAAGGCCAGCAGGTTTGCCAGCTCCGGTGCCTCGCCCGAGTTGGAGATGGCCAGCACCACGTCGCCTTCCGACAGCATGCCCAAATCGCCGTGGCTGGCCTCGGCCGGGTGTACGAAATAAGCAGGCGTGCCGGTGGAGGCCAGCGTTGCCGCGATCTTGTGGCCGATGTGGCCGGACTTGCCGATGCCGCTGACGATGATGCGGCCCTTGGCCTTAAGGATCAGCCGCACGGCTTCGGCAAAACGCTCATCCAGGCCTTCGGCCATCGCGTTGAGTGCCTTGGCTTCATCGGTGATCACCTGACGGGCGGTGACGAGGAATTTTTCTGTATCGGTCATGAGTGGGCAAAGATGTCAGTTTCGGGCCATCCGGCCAGGTCCAGTTTGGCGCGCATGGGAAGGAAGTCGAAACAGGCCTGGGCCATTTCAGTGCGGCCTTCGCGGGCCAGGCGTTTATTCAGAGCATCGCGCAGCTTGTGCAGGTGCAGGACGTCGGAGGCCGCGTAGTCGAGCTGAGCCTCGGTCAGTTCTTCGGCGCCCCAGTCGCTCATCTGCTGCTGCTTGGAGATGTCGATGCCAATCAGTTCCTGGGTCAGGTTCTTGAGCCCGTGGCGGTCGGTGTAGGTGCGTACCAGGCGGCTGGCGATCTTGGTGCAGTAAACCGGTGCAGCCAAAGCGCCAAAGGCGTGGTACATCGCAGCGATGTCGAAGCGGCCGAAATGGAAGAGCTTCAGCACATTGGGATCTTCCAGCATCCGGCAAAGATTGGGGGCATCGGTCTGGCCGATTTCCACCTGCACGATATGGGCATTGCCGTCGCCACCGGACATCTGGATCACGCATAGACGGTCGCGGTGGGGGTTCAGACCCATGGTCTCGCAGTCAATGGCGACAACGGGACCGAGATCCAGCCCGTCGGGCAGGTCGCTCTTGTATAGGTAATTGGCCACTGGAATTCCCTTTTGATTTTCACCGCACCGGAGCTGTTGCAGAGGAAATAGGCGCTTTGGCCTGCAAACTCAACTGCGCGAAGACAGGCTGGTTTACGCGGGCCGATTATCCACGCAATGAGACCCGAAGGAGGCTGCGGATTGTCATTCTTGGGGAATGGTGCCCAGGAGAGGACTCGAACCTCCACGTCCATACGGACACTAGCACCTGAAGCTAGCGCGTCTACCAATTCCGCCACCTGGGCAGGTGTCGTGGAGAGGGCGTATAAGATGGTTTGCCGGGGCCGTCAAACGGAAAAGACGGGCAAAGCCAACAGTGGCGCGCGTATTGGTCTGCGGCCTTGGGCGTGCGCGCGGCACTTCCGGCCATTTTGTGACGATCCGGACTGATTGGCGGATTTGGCATTCCGTTTTGGAATGATGCCAGTACGCAAACTCATTGGCTTCACGTCCCGGATTCGCGGATAAGGACATGGTCAATCAGCGTAAGGAGGCCGCATGGACCGCGCCCAGATCGTGCATCAGAACTTCCTGGACCGGGTCAAGGCCGGGGAGCTCCCCGCAGGTGCTGCACCAAGCGGGACGCTGGCGGCGGCTGAGGCTGTTTTCACCTTTCGCGCGCAGGTGCTGAGCCGGGCGCTGGACCTGACCAGCCGGGACATGCAGAAAGCGGGGCAGGGGTTCTATACCATCGGCTCCTCCGGGCATGAGGGGATGGCAGCGGTGGCCCGCGCCCTGCGCCCCACTGATATGGCGTTTCTTCATTACCGGGATGCAGCGTTTCAGATTGCCCGCGCCGATCAGGTGCCGGGGCAGCGGATTGCCTGGGATATGTTGCTGTCCTTTGCCTGTTCTAGCGAAGACCCGACCTCGGGTGGGCGGCACAAGGTGCTGGGGTCCAAGGCGCTGATGATCCCGCCGCAGACCTCGACCATTGCCTCGCATCTGCCGAAGGCAGTGGGCGCAGCCTATTCCATCGGTGCCGCCAAACGGCACCAGCCGGAGCATCAGCTGCTGCCGGAGGATGCCATTGTCCTGTGTTCATTCGGCGATGCATCTGCCAACCACTCGACAGCGCAGGGAGCGTTCAACACGGCCGGCTGGACCTCGGTGCAGTCGACGCCGCTGCCCTTGCTGTTTGTCTGCGAGGACAACGGTATCGGTATTTCGACCAAGACGCCGAAAGGCTGGATCGAGGCCTCGATGGCGGGGCGGCCCGGCATCAAGTATTTCAAGGCGGACGGGCTGGATATCTACAACGCCTACGCGGTGGCGCAGGAGGCGGCGGAGTATGTGCGCACGCGCAAGAAGCCGGCGTTCCTGCATTTGCGCACCGTGCGCCTGTACGGTCATGCCGGGGCGGATGTGCCGACGACCTATATGGCCAAGGCCGAGGTGGAGGCGGATGAGGCCAATGATCCGCTGCTGCATTCGGTGCGGCTGCTGGATGAGGCGGGGGCGCTGCGTCCCGAGGACGCGCTGAAGATCTACCAGGACACCTGCGCGCGGGTGGAGCGGATCCGGGCTGAGGCGGTGACCCGGCCGCATTTGCGGACGGCTAACGATGTCGTGGCCAGCCTGATCCCGCCCAAGCGGGAGTGTGCGCCCACCAATGGCCCCAGTGCCGAGGCACGCGCCGCGGCCTTTGGCAGCGACATGCGGGCAATGGAAGAGCCGCAGCCGATGTCGCGCCTGATCAACTGGGCGCTGACCGACCTGATGCTGGAGCACGGCGAAATCGTCATGATGGGCGAGGATGTGGGCCGCAAGGGCGGGGTCTATGGCGTCAGCCAGAAGCTGCAGCAGCGGTTCGGGCCGGACCGGGTGATCGACACATTGCTGGATGAGCAGTCAATCCTGGGGCTGGCGATCGGGATGGGGCACAACGGGTTCCTGCCGATCCCGGAAATCCAGTTCCTTGCCTATCTGCACAACGCCGAGGACCAGCTGCGCGGCGAGGCGGCGACGCTGCCGTTCTTCTCCAACGGACAGTTTTCCAATCCGATGGTGCTGCGGATTGCCGGGCTGGGGTACCAGAAGGGGTTTGGCGGCCATTTCCACAACGACAATTCGCTGGCGGTGCTGCGCGATATTCCGGGGCTGGTGATTGCCTGCCCGTCGGACGGGGCGGAGGCTGCGATGATGATGCGCGAGGCAGTACGGCTGGCGCGCGAGGAGCAGCGGGTGGTGGTCTTTGTCGAGCCAATTGCGCTGTATCCGATGCGGGACCTGCATGAGGCGAAAGATGGCGGCTGGATGCGCAGCTATCCCTCTCCGGACCGCCGCATCGGCTTGGGCGAGGTTGGCGTGCATGGGGAGGGCAGCGATCTGGCGATCGTGACCTATGGCAACGGGCGCTACCTGTCGGCCCAGGCGCAGGCGGAGCTGGCGGCGCAGGGCGTGGATGCGCGGATCGTCGATTTGCGCTGGCTGGCGCCCCTGCCGGAGGCGGCGCTGCTTGATGCGGTCGAGGGCTGCAAGAACGTGCTGATCGTCGATGAATGCCGTGTCACCGGCAGCCAGTCCGAGGCGCTGATGGCGCTGTTTTCTGAACAGAGCGATATCCCAACCGCCAGGATAGCCGCCAGCGACTGCTTCATTGCTACCGGGCCGGCCTATGGCGCGACGCTGCCATCGAAGGACAGCATTGTTGCGGCCGCATTGCAGCTGGCAGGAGGCAAGAAATGACCCGCACTGCCGTTCTGATCTGCCCGGGCCGGGGAACCTACAACAAGGCGGAGCTGGGGTATCTGCACCGCCATCATGCGGACAAGGCGGCGCTGTTTGCGGGTTTTGACGCGCAGCGCCGGGACGCCGGGCAGGAAGAGGTCACCGCGCTGGACAGGGCCACGCGGTTTTCCGTGTCGAAATATTCGCGCGGGGATATTGCCTCGCCGCTGATCTACGCCTCGGCATTGGCGGATGCGCAGTCTCTGGCGGAGGACATCGAGGTGGTTGCTGTCACCGGCAATTCGATGGGCTGGTATATCGCACTGGCGGCGGGCGGGGCGCTGAGCGCTGATGACGGGTTCAAGATTGTGAACACCATGGGCACGCTGATGCAGGAGCAGCTGATCGGCGGCCAGCTGGTCTATCCCTTTGCTGGGCCGGACTGGCAGAACGACCCCGCGCGCAAGGCAGAGCTGCTGGCGCTGGCGGCAGAGATAAATGACCGCGAGAGGCATGACCTGGCGCTGTCGATTGATCTGGGCGGGATGCTGGTGCTGGCTGGGAACGAGGCCGGTCTGGCGGCGTTTGTGCGCGCGGTACCGGTGGTCGAGGAGCGGTTCCCGATGCGACTGGCCAACCACGCGGCGTTTCACACCAGCCTGCAGGCACCGGTGGCTGCGGAAGGGCGCAAGCGTCTGGGGCAAGGGATGTTCACCCAGCCAGAAGTGCCGCTGATCGACGGGCGCGGGCAGATCTGGTGGCCTGGTGCCACGGATACGCAGGCCTTGCGGGACTACACGTTGGGGCATCAGGTGGTGGAGCCCTATGATTTCACGCTTGCGGTGCAGAATGCCGCCCATGAATTTGCGCCGGATCTGTTCATCGTAACCGGTCCGGGCACCACGCTGGGCGGCGCGGTGGCGCAATCGCTGGTGCAGGCGGGCTGGCAGGGGATGACTTCCAAGGCGGATTTCAAGGCGCGCCAGGAGGAGGCGCCCCTGCTGGTTTCGATGGGGGATGCGGCGCAGCGGTCCCTGGCCGCGGGCTGATCGAGAGGCAAGCGGCGGCTGCGCCGCCCTTTACCCGGTGCTGAGCAAAGGCTGGGCTACTCGGCGGCTGCTTGGGATTTCCGGGCAGGCTGAATTGCAAAGCAGGTGACCGGCTGGGAGACATTGTGCAGGCTGACAGCGCCGAGCGAGACGCCCTGCGAGGTGTCGCCCAGGATGTCGCGGCTGACGACAATCGCGTGGTCGGCGGTTTTGCCGTAGTCGCCCAGCCGGGCGGCGATATTGGCGGCCTGGCCGATCACCGTGAAGTCCAGCCGCTCGCGCGAGCCGATGTTGCCGTAGGTCACACGGCCATAGGCAATGCCGATGGCGGCCTCGCAGCGGTGGCCGTCTTCTTCCTGGGCGATTTCCTCCAGCCGGGCAACGATGGCGCGGGCGCTGCCCAAGGCCTGGGTGCGCGCCTGTTCCGGGTCGCTGCCGGCCGGGAAGACGGCGAGTACAGCGTCACCGATGAATTTCAGCACCTCGCCGCCGTGATCGTGCACGATGGTAGAGGCGGTCTCGAAGAACTGGTTCAAGAGCGCGATGTAATCCCGGCGGCCCAGCTGTTCCTCCAGCCGGGTGGAGCCGCGCAGGTCGCAGAACATTATGGCGGCGTCGATCTCATCACCGTCACCGCGGCGGATCTCGCCGCCGAGCACCCGGGCGCCGGTGCGTTTGCCCACGTATGTCTCCAGCAGCGCTTGGGCGTTTTCGCGCTGCATGAAAATCTCGTAGTAGCGGGCGATCACCCCGGAGCATTCGAAAATCAGGCCCAGGTTGGCGGTGGAGAAACCATTCGGGTGATCGCTGGTCAGCGTCAGCACATTGATGCGCCCGTCGGAGAACCGCAGCGGCATCGCGACATAGTCGGTGGCGCCTTCCTTGCGCAGATCCTCAAGAATGGGAAAGGCATCGTCGGTGCAGCAGGCGTCCAGCCGGTGCCGCACCCCGCCCAGACCATTGGAGACATGGCGCAGCGGACTGTTCTGATACGCGGGATGGTCGTGGATTTCATAAGACGGCGCGTAGGTGGTAACCTCGCCGGTTTTCTTCTGCCAGATGTAGTTCTTGCCCGCGATCAGCGGGTGCAGCGACCAGGCCATGACCGACAGGCGGGACAGGTAGATACCCTGCTCGACAAACTTCTCTGCCAAGGCGGCGGTCAGCTCTTCCGGAGTTGCCACCATCGAGGCATCGCGCAGCAGCCAGTCGATCACCGGGCCGGAGATATTGCCGTAATCCGGCATCTCAACAGTGTTTCTGCCAAAGTCGAACTCAACTTCGGCGCCGGGCATGAAGCCGATGTGGCCGGAAATGGCGGCGGCCTCCGGCATTGCGTCTTCGTAGGCCCAGACGCCGTTTTGCACTGTGCTGCCGGGCAGCAGGATGTCGCGGTAGCTGGCGGTGCCCTTGAAGGGGCAGAAAGTTTGCAGGGGAGTATGGGCTGACAGCGGCGCGGTCACGTCTGCCGCGGGGAAGTAGACCGCCGGCGGGAGCCGGGTTTCGTACATCACCTTGGCATGTGAGCTTTGCGCCACAACTGTGCCGTTGCGCCGGGCGGTGACCAGGCCTTGCAGCGGTTCGACAACAATGCCGTAGCCCCGGTTGCGGGTCTGCACCTGTGTGTCCATCCCAGAGATCCTTGTCCTATGTGCCGTTCAGGCGGCGGAAACAGGACCGGCCGGCGCAGGCCGGTTCTGAACTATCTGGGGACTGTGCCGGAAAAATCCAGAGCCGGACACAGGATATTGAGCAGAACGGAGCGGAAGGGTCAGACCATGCGGATCACGTCCTTGCTGATGGCCAGCACATAGCCGCGCTTGGCAATGTTCTTCACCAGCAGTTCGCTGACCATCTGGTTCCCAAGGGTATCACGCAGGCGCTTGATCCGGGTGGCGCCGGCGGCCTCCTCGCAATCGGCGGAGGTGCGGCCGGAAATCACAGCCTCAATCTCGGCGCCGGACAGCACATCGTCGTCCAGCCGGGCCTCGGCCAGGACCGAGAGGGTTTCCATCGCGGCGGGTGTCAGCTTGAACCCCATGTTGTTTAGATAGACGGTGTTTTCATCGCGGCTGATCAGCAGCTCGTTCACCTGGATGCCGGAGCGTTCGATCTGGGCCATGCGGCGGTTCAGCATCACCAGCATGCCCAGAACTGCCAGCGCCGCCACCATCATCGCCGCGGCGAAGACCAGCAGCACAAAGATCACCATCCGGTAGCTGGTCAGCGTGTCGGCAAAGGCGGTGCCGGACTGTGCCAGGATTTCCAGCAGCTTGATCTCGGCCTGGGTGGTCAGGTCGTTTTCGATAAACAGCTGTTCGACCCGGGCGTTGAAGGCATTTGCATCGGGCAGCGTCAGCAGCAGCACCGTGCCGGCCGCGGCCAGAATTGCCACGATGACAGCGATGCCAAAGCCGATGACCTTGCTGCCGGCCGCACGGGCCTCAGAAACGGAGATAGTAGGGTCCGGCATTGGCCTTCCTTTGCTGCAGGCCTTCGGGGCCGAAGACGGAGAGGACATTCAGGAGCGTCCATCCAGCGGGTGCGATGCGGGCCTGGATTTCACCGCGGGCGGCCTGTTTCTGGCAGGCGCCGGAGAGCTGGATCACACCATAGTGCAGCCGCAGCGGGTTGTCCTGCTTGGCCTTGTAGTCGGCATAGCAGTCTGCGGCCAACACGGGCGAGGAAAGCGCCAGAAGGGCGGCCGCAAGGGCGGGGATCAGAAGGTGCTGTTTCATGGGGCCATCCTGCGTTCGCGGTGCGTGAAATTCAATAACCGCAGGGGGTTGGAGCAGCTGATATCTGATAACAACCCGCAGATATTGCCTGTCTGAAAGAGGCCGGGACAGGCTGGCGGCATCAAGTGTTCTGCATATTCAAAAGAAAGGTCCCGACATGACCCAGATTCACCGCCCCCAGCCGCACCGCAAATTCATTGCAATAATTGTCGCTGCCGCCATTGCCATTACCGGTTTCTCTGCGGCGCCTGCCCGCGCTGACGACGATGTCGCGAAAATCCTTGGTGGCCTGGCGCTGCTCGGGATCCTGGGCGCAGCCATCAAGCATTCCCGGGATCGGGATGACCGTACGGTGACCCGCACGTACAATCCGCCGCAGAACCATTCGCACGGCGGCAATAAGTACCGCGGGCACAACCGTCACGGCGGCCACGTCAAACCGTTGCCGCAATCTGTGCGCCGTTATGATCTGCCCGCGCATTGCGTCCGCTACTTCCCGCGCTACAGCCAGAACTATCCGCTGGCCGCAAAGCGCTGCCTGGACCGCAACTATGGCTACACGCACAAACTGCCGCGGGCCTGTAAGGTGACGTTCTGGAACGGCCAGCGCAACCGCACCGGCTTTAAACCCGGCTGCCTGAAAAGACATGGCTACCGGATGGTGAACCGGTGACCCGCACAACGGTTTCGAGCAGCAGCAAACTTGGGGGCTTCGGCCCCCTCTTTTTGTGCGGGTTGCATCCGGCGCCGGGATTGGCTTTGTCAGAACCATGACACAGCCAGATTACAGTCTCGAAATCGCAGCCCATGAAAAAGGGTTCCTTAGAATTGCAGGTGTGGATGAGGTGGGCCGCGGTCCGCTGGCCGGCCCGGTGACCGCTGCCGCGGTGGTTCTGGATATCAGCGCAATTCCTGAGGGTCTTAATGACTCCAAGAAACTGAGCCTGAAGAAGCGGGAGGCACTGGAGGGGGATATCCTGTCTTCGGCCCAAACGGCGATTGCTCATGCGACGGTTGAAGAGATTGATTCCCTGAACATTTTACGCGCATCGCATCTGGCAATGGAGCGCGCCGTAGCAGCGCTGGATCCGGCACCGGATTACCTGCTGATCGATGGCAACCTGATCCCCAAGGGACTGGCCTTGCCGGCTGAGGCCGTGGTGAAGGGCGATGCCAAATCGGTGTCGATCGCCGCAGCCTCGATCCTGGCGAAACTGGCTCGCGACCGGATCATGGTGGATTTGGCGCAACAGTTTCCGGGATATGGCTGGGAGAAAAACGCAGGCTACCCCTCGAAACAGCATCGGGATGCGCTAGTTCAGCTGGGGATAACCCCACATCATCGGCGCTCATTCAAACCGGTACACAATATCTTGTATCAAGAGTGAACCGTAAGGCGTTGTTGTAATAAACAAATTGACCTCGAATCCGCGATGACTCATCCTGTTGACAACCTAATGAGCGCAAAAATGCGCCGCGGTTATGAGGCAGAGCAATGAATAAAACCATGACAAAGGGCGCGGCAGCGCTCCCTTTAAACACGATTATTGGCGGTGACTGCGTCGAAGCGATGAACAGTCTGCCGGCCAATTCGGTTGATCTGATCTTTGCGGATCCGCCGTATAACCTGCAGCTGAAAGGCCAGCTGCACCGCCCTGACAACTCTAAAGTCGATGCTGTGGATGATCACTGGGACCAGTTTTCCAGCTTTGCGGCCTATGACCAGTTCACCCGTGAGTGGCTGAAGGCGGCGCGCCGGGTACTAAAGCCGAATGGCTCTATCTGGGTGATCGGTTCCTACCACAACATCTTCCGCGTTGGCGCCGTGCTGCAGGACGAAGGCTACTGGGTTCTGAACGACGTCATCTGGCGCAAGTCGAACCCGATGCCGAACTTCCGCGGCAAACGCTTCACCAACGCGCATGAGACGATGATCTGGGCGTCCAAGTCCGAGGGCGCGAAGTACACCTTCAACTACGAAGCGCTGAAGGCCCTGAACGAGGGCATCCAGATGCGCAGCGACTGGGTGCTGCCGATCTGCACCGGCCATGAGCGGCTGAAGGACGAAAACGGCGACAAGGCGCATCCGACGCAGAAGCCGGAATCGCTGCTGCACCGGATCCTGGTGGGCGCGACCAACCCGGGCGACGTGGTGCTGGATCCGTTCTTTGGCACCGGCACCACTGGCGCGGTCGCCAAGATGCTGGGCCGCGAATTCATCGGCATTGAACGTGAAGAAGCCTACCGCAAGGTAGCAGAGAAACGGATCAAGGCAGTGCGCAAGTTCGACCGCGAGGCGCTGGAGGTTTCCGCCAGCAAGCGCGCGGCGCCGCGGGTGCCCTTCGGCCAGCTGGTCGAGCGCGGCATGCTGCGCCCGGGTGAAGAGCTGTACTCGATGAACCGCCGCCACAAGGCGAAGGTGCGGGCAGACGGCACCCTGATCGGCGACAACATCAAGGGGTCCATCCATCAGGTCGGTGCGCATCTGGAGAATGCTCCGTCCTGCAACGGCTGGACCTACTGGTGCTTCAAGCGCGACGGCAAGACCGTGCCGATCGATGTGCTGCGCCAGCAGATCCGGGCGGAAATGCAGAACTGACGCCCCCGGAGCTATTCAGAACACAACAGTCTATTGCAGGTGCCTGTGCAAATTGCGCAGGCGCACACCTTGCCCCGCCTGGATCAGGCGGGGTTTTTTGCATGTTTGCGGCCTGATGGGCTATTCCCTGTTTGAGGCGAGGTGACTATCTGAAGCAGGAATGCTGCTGCAGCCAGCGGGAAGAGGGAGAACCAATGACCGATACGGCGTTTGCAACTGGAACCGGAGCTGCCAGAGCAGCAGAAGCAAGCAGCAAGGAGCTCTCTGCTGCGGAAGGCAGGTTTGCGGAAGCTGCTTTGGACGCGCACAAGCGGCGCGGGCTGCAGCTGGCTGTGCGGGCGCGTTGGATTGCGTTGCCGATAGTCGCGGTATTCATCGTCTTTCTGAATCCCGTTTGGAGTGTCCTTTACTACCACGGGCTTCTTGCGCTTCTGTGCCTGAACGGCTGGTTGATCAGCCGCGCCGGAAAGGTCGGCAAATCGAGGCTGGAGCTGTTCCTGATCTTTTTAGACCTGGCAATCATGACATTCGGGTTTATCGTGCCGAATCCCTTCGATTTCCGCGAAATTCCGGCGGCGATGCACTACAGGTTCGACAACTTTCAGTATTTCTTTATCATTCTTGCAGCGGGCACCATGGCCTATTCCTGGCGCACGGTGATTGCGATCGGAACCTGGACCGCGATGATGTGGCTGAGTACGCTGGGGCTGGTCTGGTGGTTCTCCAGCCCGGTTCCCGGCCTGACAGAGGCTGTTGGCGACGCCCTTAGTTTTGAGCCGGAACTGGCACTGTTCTTTGACCCTAACAGCTTTGTGGTCAAATTGCGAGTGCAGGAAGCGCTTGTTTTTGTGCTGGTGGCAGTGACGCTGGGTTTCTCGGTGCGCCGGTTCAACGGGCTTTTGCGCAGCAATGCCAGCCTGGAACGGGAGCGGGCGAACCTGTCGCGTTACTTTTCACCCAACGTGGTGGAACAGCTGTCCCAGAACGATGAGCCGCTGAAGCAGGTGCGCAGCGAGAACGTGGCGGTTCTGTTTATCGATATTATCGGCTTTACCCGGCTGTCAGCAGGCATGGATCCGCACGCGGTGATTGATCTTTTGCGTGAATTCCATGGCCGGATGGAGCGGGAGGTGTTCCGCCATCACGGCACGCTGGACAAGTATCTAGGAGACGGGCTGATGGCGACCTTTGGCACGCCGGTGGCTGGCAAGCAGGACGCCACGAATGCGCTGGCCTGCGCCCACGCGATGCGGGCTTCGCTTGCGAGATGGAACCGGGACCGTGCAAAACAGGGCAAGCCCGAGATCCGGGCCGGGATCGGTATTCATTATGGCGAGGCGTTGCTGGGTGATATCGGTGCCAACCGGCTGGAATATGCGGTCTTGGGCATGACTGTGAATATCGCCGCGCGGCTTGAGAACCTGACCCGCAAGCTGCAGGCCGGCATTGTTGTCAGTGAAACGATGGCCGCGCAAGTCAAGGCTGAGCTGGCAGGGCTGGACCTGCTGGACGGTGCAGCCCGCCATCCGGATCAGGAAGTGCGCGGGCTGGATCAGCCGATGACAGTTCTGGCCTGGGCTTGACCCTTAGCGCGGCATCGGGTTCTGCGCCTTGTTATAGGCGTGCCAGTCGGTGATTTCGGGATAATACGTCTGCCGCCAGCGGCGCACCCGCGGGTTCATCACCCGCCGCCACAAGGGCGGGATCATCGCGGCAATGGTCATTACCGGATAGCCGTATGGCAGCTGCGGTGCGTCAGCCTCGGTGTAGTTCTGCAGCAGCGGAAAGCGGCGGTTAGGCTTATAATGGTGATCTGAGTGGCGCTGCAGGTTGATCAGCAGCCAGTTCGATGCCTTGTGCGCCGCGTTCCAGGAATGGCGCGGCTGGACCGGCTCGTATTTGCCCTCGCCCAGGTGTTTGCGGGTCAGACCGTAGTGCTCGACGTAGTTGACCACTTCCAGCTGCCAGATCGCGGTGCCTGCCTGAACCAGGAAGAGGAGGACACCGGTCAGACCGCCGAGCATCAGTGCCAGCAGCAGCATTGCGGCCTGCAATGCCCAGTAGCGGAAGAACGGGTTGGAGCGGTCGGTCCAGGGGCGGTTCTTCTTGGCAAGTTTCTCTTTTTCGGCTCGGAAGGCAGAATGCCAGCATTGCCGCAGCACCCGGGGATAGAAGCGGTGGAAACCCTCGTTGTAGCGTGCAGTGACCGGATCGCGGGGGGTGCCGACGTAGCGGTGGTGCACCAGCAGATGTTCGGAGCGGAAATGCGAGTACAGCACCATCGCCAGAAGAATGTCCCCCAGCCAGCGTTCCATCCGGCTGGACTGGTGCATCAGCTCGTGGCTGTAGTTGATACCGACGGCGCCGGTCACAACGCCGACGCCGAAGAAGGCTGCGAATTTCTCGAACGCGCTTAGATGTTCTGCACCGCTGACGTACCAGATCAGGCCGAACAGCGTGATGAACTGCAGCGGCACCCAGGCCGCGGTCAGTGCCTTGTACCACTTGAGATCGCTGTCCGGTGTTTCCGGGTCGGCGTTTTTCAGATTGAGCCCGAACACCCCATCCAGCACCGCAAACAGGTGCCAGGTCACGAGTGGCGGCAGCAGCAGCGCCCAGCCGCCCTGCAACGCCGCGATCCAGACCAGCGGCAGCAGCAGAAATGACATCCAGAACGGCAGGGCGCTTTGCCAGCGGGAAAGAGTTTCGGGGGCAATCATGCCAGGTCTCCCAAATCAGTCAGCGCGCGTTTGGGGAAACCCTATGCTCAGACATTTGAAAACCCAATAGGGGCAGGGGGTAACCTAGCGGCCTTTGTATAGATCGAAGGCTTTGCGCATCACCGTGGGCAGGCTGGAAGGGCGGAAATGGTGGCGTGAAATCAATTCCTGTTCCGCATTTTGATTGAACCCGCCAGGCAGTTCTGCGGTCATGACACGCAGGATCAGGTGAAAATGGGTGAAGGTGTGCCGCACTTCTCCAGCCAGTTCCTGCCAATCTGCTTCAAAGGGCGGGTTCGGGACGGGCGCATCGCTCCAGTCCGAGCCGGGCCAGCCCAGCATGCCGCCCAGCAACCCCTTGTCCGGCCGCCGTTCCAGCAGCCAGGTTCCATCGGCGGATTCCGCCAGATAGACAATTCCTTGCCGGGTGGGTTTGGGTTTCTTTGGTGTCTTCTTGGGCAGTTCAGCCGCTGTTCCGGCAACGCGGGCCGCGCACGGGCCGCGCCAGGGGCAAATGCCGCAGGCCGGGTTGCGGGGGGTGCAGATGGTGGCGCCCAAGTCCATCACCGCCTGCGCGTAATCGCCGGGCCGCTGCACCGGAGTGAGCTCTGCTGCACGGTCTTTCAGCACCGGTTTGGCACCTGGGAGCGGGTCGTGGATGTCGTGAACACGGGCCATCACCCGCTCCACATTGCCATCCAGCACGGTCTCAGCCCGGTCAAAGGCGATGGAGGCGATGGCCGCAGCGGTGTAGGGGCCTATGCCGGGCAGCTTGAGCAGACCCTCGTAGCTGTTTGGGAAGCTGCCGCCGTGATCCTGTGCCACCGCGCGGGCGCATTTCAGCAGGTTGCGGGCGCGGGCGTAATAGCCGAGGCCGGCCCATTCGCTCATCACGTCTGCGTCTTCCGCGGCGGCCAGGTCCAGCAGCGATGGCCAGCGGCTGGTGAAGCGCAGGAAGTAATCGCGCACTGCGGCGACAGTGGTTTGCTGCAGCATCACCTCGCTAAGCCAGATCCTGTAAGGATCCGGGCGGATGCCTGCAGCGCGGCTTGCCGGACCTACCCGCCAGGGCATCTCGCGGGCATGCACGTCATACCACGCGAGCAGTTCTTCGCTCATCGTGGCGGAATCGCTCTTTAAGTCACGCATTCGTTATTCCTTGGGCGGCGGTTTGGCTGGCGCCTGCATAACCGCTCTTTACAATAGGGCGGGCAGTCGAGCAAAACCTAGATCATGGCATTCAGGCGCAGCACCACACGCGGGTTCTCCCGGACCTCCAAGCTCCTTAGCGAGCAGATCCGCAAAGCGGGGGAAAGCCGCGGATTCGCGGTGTCCCGGCTGCTCACCCATTGGGAGGAGATCGCCGGGCCGGATATCGCTGCGATGGCGCGTCCAGTGAACATCGGCTACGGGCGGGGCTCTTTTGGCGCGACGCTGACGGTTCTGACCACCGGGGCCAATGCGCCAATGCTGGAAATGCAAAAGGAACGCCTGCGCGAGCGGGTGAATGCGGTCTATGGCTTTAACGCCATTTCCAAGGTGCGGATCACGCAAACGGCACCGACGGGATTTTCCGACGGCCGCGTGGAATTCAAATATGCCCCCAAAGTGCAAGCGCCGCTGCAGCCGGATCCGCAGGATGCGGCAGAGGCCAGCAAGGCTGCCGAAGGGGTGGAAAACGATGATTTGCGCGCCGCCTTGGAACGCCTGGGGCGCAATGTGCTGACAAAACAGAAAACGCAAGGAAAGGGGTTCAAATGACCCGTTTGATGTCTGGTGTCTTGGCCGCGGTTGCGGTGGTTGCGGGCGGTTATGCCCTGTCGGGTTTGGGCAGCCAGAGCAATCTGCCTGCAAACCCGCTGGTCGGCGCGGCGGTCGCACAGGAAGCAGAAGTAGACACCTCAACCATCACCGAAATGACCCTGGGGGCGGAGGATGCGCCGGTCACGCTGATCGAATATGCCTCCTACACCTGCCCGCACTGCGCGAATTTCCACAACAACACCTTCAAGCAGTTGAAAGCGGATTACATCGATACCGGCAAGGTGAAGTTCATTTACCGCGAGGTCTATTTCGACCGCTATGGGCTGTGGGCTTCGATGATTGCGCGTTGCAGCGGACAGGAGAAATTCTTTGGCATTTCCGACCTGATCTACAAAGGGCAGTCGGAATGGGCGCGGGCCGGCGGTGCACCCGAGATCATTGATGAACTGCGCAAGATCGGCCGCCTGGCCGGTATCGAAAACGACCAGCTGGAGGCCTGTTTGCAGGACGGCGAGAAGGCGCAAACTCTGGTGACCTGGTATCAGGAAAATGCGACTGAGCATGGGATCGAATCCACCCCGTCCTTCATCCTGAACGGCGAGAAAGTTTCGAACCAGTCCTACGACGAGTTCAAGAAACTGCTGGATGCCGAACTGGAAAGCTGAGCGGCAGTAAGCTGATAAGCAAAAGCCCGGGCCATGTGCCTGGGCTTTTTTGTTTGAGCAATTGCTTTCTTTTCGGCGGTCAAGGCGCAGGAGCAGCTGCTTTCAGCATGTCTTTCAGGCTTTCGTCACGGGCGATCTGCAGGCGGACAGGCAGAGTGATCACCTTGGATCGGAAACTGTCCGGCAGACGGACGGCGTCTTTTTCCGTTGTGACCAACTGGGCGTTCAGAAGCTTTGATTCATTGTCCAGCCGGTTCAGCAGCGCCGGGGTCAGCGGCTGATGGTCATCCAGCGCCTCGGCCCGGGCTATTTCGGCACCAAGGTTGCGCAGGGTGCTGAAGAACTTCTGCGGATGGCCGATGCCGGCAAAGGCCAGCACGCGGGTGCCGTTCCAGGGCATCCCGGTCTGCAACGGTTCCAGCGCGCCGGTGAAATGCGGCAGCCCCTGCAGATGGCTGCCCCAAACGTCCGTGAATGCTTTTTGGGCGGGCTCCGGCCCCAGCGACAGCACCGCGCCGGCGCGTTTCAGCCCTATGGCAACCGGTTCGCGCAGCGGGCCGGCCGGCAGGCAGCGGCCGTTGCCGAAACCGTGCTGGGCGTCGACCACAACAAGTGACAGGTCCTTGGCGACCGCAGGGTTCTGAAAGCCATCGTCCAGTACAATGACCGTCGCCCCGGCGTTGGCTGCAGCGCGGGCGCCCGCGGCGCGGTCCTTGGCGACCCAGACCTCGCCAAAGGCTGCCAGAAGCAGCGGCTCATCTCCCGTTTGTGCTGCCTTGTGCTTTCCGGGCATCACATGCACCGGCCCCTCCAGCGTTCCGCCATAACCGCGGGTGACCACATGCGGATCATGGCCAAGGCTGCGCAGGGCTTCCAGCAGCCAGATCACGGTTGGCGTTTTGCCAGTGCCGCCGGCATTCAGATTGCCCACGCAGATAACCGGCACACCGGGTGCAACCGGATTACCCTTGGACAGACGGGAGGCAGTTGCACGGGCATAGGCCCAGCCAAGTGGTGCCAGCAGGGCGGATCGCAAGTCAAATTCCCCCGGCAGCTTGTGCCAGAAATCAGGTGCCCGCATTTGTGTCCTCGCGCTGGTCAAGAAGGCTCTGGATCTTCTCCAGTAGTGTGTCAGTGGTTGCAGCGCTTTCGGTGACGCTTTGCCAGCCGGCCAGGGCCATTTCGGCGGCTCTGTCTGGAGCTGATAAGGCAACAACGGTGTCTGACATCTCGTTGTGGGTCTGCACCTGAACCGCGGCACCGGCCTTGGTCAGCCTGTCATAAAGTTCACGGTGCGCGTGGATGCCGGGGCCATGCAGCAGCGCAGAGCCCAGAGCCGCGGCATCCAGGGGGGATTGACCCTGGGCAGCCGGATCGAGACTGTTTGCGAGCAGGGCGACCGGTGACAACCGGTACCAGAGGCCGAGGTCCTCGCCGCCGGTGAGCAGAACCTGGTTGAAGTCTTCAGGCTCTCCGCCGTTTTCCCAGTCGGCAAAGGACAATCCGCTTTTCTGCAGCAGGCCGCGGGCCGCCTCCAGATCCGCAATATCGTCCAGCGCAACGACCAGCAGCAAGCGGTGCAGCAGACGCAGGGCATTGCGGTGAGCGTCCAGAACGCGGGACAGTTCATTCAGTTTGACGTGGGCCGCAAGCCAGACCGGGCGGCTGCCCAGGGTCTGCTGCATGGCGGCCAGTTCGTCGTCGTTGCACCCGGGCGGAATGGCCGATACGCGCAGCTTGCCAGCCACTTCCAGCCGTTCCGCGGGAAAGCCCAGCCTGATCAGCCGGTCCCGCACAGTTTTGGATGGCGTCAGGATACATGTCAGCCCTTCCAGCATCCTGCGGCGCTGATCCGGCAGCCAGCGGCTGGTGCGGTGAGGCATTTCAGCGTCAAGAAGATCGGCCAGAAGTACACCGGTTCCCTGGTCACGCAGATGCCGCAGCAGGGTCCGGCGGGCTGGCGGGCCTGTCCAGATACAGGCATCGGGCCGCCAGTGCGCCACGAATTCGCGGGCTTCTGCCAATGTGTCCTCCGCCAGCGGGCCAACTGGAATGTCGCAGCCGACAGTGCCGGTCAGTCTCAGATCAGGCTCCCAGCTGGCCAGCACAGAGAGGTCCGGGCGCAGGGTTTTGAGACGGCGGCCTATGTCGCAGAGCGCGAGGTAGCGCTCTGGTGTTGTCGCGTGCACCCAGAGCACTTCACCCTTTGGACGGGGTTGCAGCACCGCAGAGCGGCTGGAATTTGTGCTTCGCCGTTGCATCTGTTTCGATTTGATTTTTCCGGCCAAAGGTAGCTGCAACATGCGGGTTTGTCTGTGAAAAGTTTACGTCCAGCCATTGCAGGACAGCTGAGACCGCTTAAGCCGGGGCAGGTTTAATGTCCAGCGATGCCGGGGCCTGCCGGGTCCAGGGCTGCGATAAGCGCCGTGTGCAGAGACGTATTTCCGGCAACCACGCCGTTCAGGCGGGGATGCGGGTTGTTGAAGCGCAGGGGCTTGCCTGACCTGTCTGAGATGGTGCCGCCTGCCTCGCGCACCAGCAAATCGCCGGCGGCAATGTCCCATTCCCAGCTGGGGCGCAGCGTCAGCATGGCCCCGAACCGGCCGTCGGCCACCTTGGCCAGCCGGTAGGCCAGCGAGGGCCGGTAACTGCGGATGAATGCAGGCGGAGTGCCACCCTGCCAGTGGTGCGGTTGCAGATTTGGCTTGGCGGCCAGAACCTCAGTATCTGCAAGTTCTGCCGCAGCCGAGATCCCGATCGGGCTGCCGTTGCAGGCTGCACCCTTTCCCTTGGCGGCAGTATACATAAGCTCACGTTGCGGCAGAAAAATCACCGCAGCCGTGACCTCGCCTGCTTCGGCAACCGCGATGGAATGCGCCCAGGTGCGGGAACCTTCGGCAAAGCTGCGGGTGCCGTCGATCGGGTCTATGATGAAAACCTTCTCGCGAGTCAGTCGGGCTGGGCTATCTTCGGTCTCCTCCGACAGCCAGCCGTAGCCGGGCCGCGCTTGCTGCAACATGTCCTCGAGCATGGTGTTAACGGCCAGGTCGGCTTCGGTCACCGGACCCGCACCGCCTGGCTTGTCCCAGCGCTTGGCGTCGGGACCAGTGTAGCGGCACGCAATGTCTCCGGCCTGTTCCGCCGCTTTTACAAGCAGGGATAGGTCAGTTGCCGGCAAGGGTCATTCCTTCGACCAGAAGCGACGGCACCACGGTGGACAAATGCGTGCGCGCGTCGTTGGCCGGGATAATCCGGCGCAGCATATCGTGCAGGCTGCCCGCGATAGTGCATTCGTTGACCGGATAGGCAATCTCGCCGTTTTCCACCCAGAAACCGGATGCGCCGCGGGAATAGTCGCCGGTGTTCGGGTTGATGGTGGAGCCGATCATCGAAGTGACCAGCAGGCCGGTACCCATCTGTGCGATCAGGTCTTCACGGCTGGCATCACCCTGGGTCAGCGCGATGTTCCAGGTCGAGGGGGAGGGCACCCCGCCGATGCCGCGGGCGGCGTTGCCGGTGCTGTCCAGCCCCAGCTTGCGGGCGGAGGCGAGGTCCAGCGTCCAGCCGGTCAGCACGCCGTTGTCCACCACGGTGCGTTTGCGGGTCGCCAGCCCCTCGCCGTCGAACGGCCGGGAACCGGAAATGCGCGGGCGGTGCGGGTCCTCGATGACAGAGAGCGTTTCTGGCAGAACCTGCTGATCCAAGCAATCTTTCAGCCAGGAGGAGCCACGGGCAATTGCGGCGCCATTGGCGGCCGACATCAGGTGGCCGATCAGAGAGGAGGAAATGCGTTCGTCGAACAGGACCGGGAAACTGCCGGTCTTGGGCTTGCGGGCGCCCAGCCGGGCGACCGCGCGCTCACCTGCAGTGCGGCCAATCTCTTCAGCGCTGCGCAGATCAGACTGGAAGGTACGGGAATCGCCGTCGTGGTCCCGCTCCATTCCTGTGCCGGTGCCCGCGATTCCGGTGCAGGACAGGGACCGGCCAGTGCGCTGATAACCTCCTGAGAAACCATTGGTGGCTGCCAGATGCACCACATGGCGGCCATATCCTGCGGCCGCGGACTGCACCTGAGTGATGCCGTCCACCGCCTGACAGGCGGCTTCGGCGGCAAGCGCGTCCTCTTGCAGGGCTGCCGGCTCAGGCTCGCCGCTCGGGTCTTCCAGCTCCAGCGCAGCCAAATTCCAATCCTTCGCAAGCTGAGACGGGTCAGCGAGGCCTGCATAAGGGTCTTCCGGTGCTTCCTTAGCCATGGCAACGGCGCGTTCGGCCATCGCTGCAATGGTTTCGGGCCGCATGTCGGAGGAGGAGACCAGCGCCTGGCGCTTGCCTATAAACACCCGCAGGCCCAGATCGGTGCCTTCGGAGCGTTCCGCGTGTTCCAGCTTGCCCTCGCGGACTTCGATGCTGAGAGAACTGCCCTCAGCGGCCATGGCGTCGGCGGCATCTGCGCCGGCCTTGCGGGCGGCGTCGATCAGGGCGTGGCAAAGCGCTTCGGGGGACTGGGTCATGGGCACCTTCTGTTCTGCTCTCTAAAAGAGCTATCCAGTGCAGCGCCATGCCGCAAGTGCGGGGTGCAAAAAAGGGGCCGCGCCAGGCGGCCCCTTTCGAGATCCGGTTCGGGATTTGACGGTTATTTGATGCGCTGGCCGTTGGCGAGCACCTGGCCGTCTTCGGTGACTTCGATCTTGGAGGTCAGGGTGTCCTCACCTTCGCCAGGGACTGCCAGCATGCCCATCATCATCCGCGCTCCCATAGCGTCGCTGTCGGACATCAGGCCCATGCCAATCAGCTTGTCAATCAGGGTGTTGGCGCCGACCAGTTTGAGGTTGGCCTCACCTGCCGGTGCCGGCATGCCGTCAAAGCTGGTCAGGTCTTCGTTGTTGAAGGTGAAATCACCGGTGCCGGTCAGCTCGGCGCCAGCCGCCGAGACCTGCAGTTGCTTCACGGTCAGCGCGTTCAGCTCACCCGGCTGTTCCTCACCTTTTTCCACGGCTTCCATGGCTTCCGGATCGAACAGGTCAAACAGCACCTTGCCCTTGCCGGCCAGGTCCAGAATGACGGTTGCCGGGTCATGCGGCAGCTGGCCGGTCGGGTCGACCATGCCCCACAGCATTTCCGGAACTGCAAAGTCGCGCAGGGTCACACCCAGGGCAAAGTCTTGCTCTTCTTCGGACTTGGCCAGCGGCATCATCAGTTTGAAGCCGGTCTCCGCCATGCTGAGCGCCAACGGGAACGGGATTTCGGAACCGGAAATGTTCACGTTGGTTGCAACCTGCGACACATCGTAGGTCAGGTGCTGCTTGTCCATCGAAACGGTGAAAGCACCACCTTGGGAATTGCTTTCCATGGCGAAGCTTTCGCTGCCGTCCACGCCAGAGAGGGAACCATTGCCACCGGTGAAGGTGAAGGTGCCGTCGAAGGCAAAGCCGGCTTCCAGCAGCGCGGCCATGTCGGGGCTTTCCAGCCCGTCTGGAACGGTGCCGGTACCGGTGAAGCTCAGGCCTTGCAGGGCGCCTTTGAACGCACCTGTGCCGTCGCCCTCGGGATCGTTGAAGCCCATGTCATAGCTGAGGCTGGAGGCGGTCATGGTCTGGTCGTAGCTGCGCCCCTCTGCAACCTTCATGGTGCTTTTGGTGGTCACGTCGTTCATTACGACCTGAACTTTCGCCACTTCTGCAGGCACAGGCTCGCCGTCCGCAGACAGTTCATCCAGCGTCATGGTCACCGTGGAGGAGCTGTAGTCATAGCTCATGTTTTCTGCATCACCTGCGACTTTCATCGGCGAGCCGTCGTGCGCATAGATCAGTTTGCCTGCAAAGGTTTCGCCGTCGCCGGAAAATTCAAAGCCCATCGGGAACTCGGCAGGCAGCATGACATTGACGGTGCCATCGCCGTTCTCAACGAACTGGATTTCCGGGAAGCTGATGGTGCCGGAGCCGTCTTCTTCGGGGATCGGCATGGCCATCGACACATCGGAAACGGTCAGGGTGCTGCCCGAAACGGCCTCAGTCCCGGATACGGTGTATCCGGTGCTGGTCAGATACGCCTTCCAGTCGGCCCAGACGTCCTGGGCGCTCAGATCGGCGAGGGCGCCTTGAGCGGAAACAACCAAAATTGCCGCTGCGGCACCGCCGCGCGCAAAAATTACGGACATTAGAGAACCTTTCTCTGAGAGATAATTGAACGCATCGTCGGCCCGGCGGGCGGTGCCGTCAAGGGGGCCTTGGGCTGGACCGTTCCCCCTAACCGCTTTACCACTTGGGTTATCAGTCACTTGGAGGTTGCGGGCATGGAATTCAACGGAAAAACAGTTGCAATTACAGGCGCCAGCCGCGGCATCGGGGCGGATGCGGCCCGTGTTTTTGCCGCTGCTGGCGCCAATCTGGCATTGCTGGCAAGGAGTGCGGGCGCACTGCAGGACCTTGCGGATGAGATCGGCAAAAATGTGCTGACATTTGCATGCGACGTTTCTGATTACGCTTCCGTGGAGGCCGCATTGGGCAAGGCAAATCAGGAATTCGGCAGCCTGGACGTTCTGATCAACAACGCGGGTGTAATTGAACCGATTGCCAGGCTGGAGGACGCTTCGCCTGAAGATTGGGGTAAGCTGATCGACATTAATCTGAAAGGTGTGTTCAACGGGATGCGGGCCGCGCTGCCGCTGATGAAGCCGGCGGGCGGCGGGACCATAATTACCGTCAGCTCGGGCGCCGCGCACCGGCCTTTGGAGGGGTGGAGTGCCTATTGTTCGTCGAAGGCAGGCGCGGCGATGCTGACCTCTGCGCTCGACCTGGAAGAACGCGGCAATGGCATCCGAGCCATGGGCCTGTCGCCGGGTACAGTCGCGACCCAAATGCAGCGCGAGATCAAGGCCAGCGGCATCAACCCGGTGAGCGAGCTGGACTGGGAGGATCATATTCCGGCTGAATGGCCGGCCCGGACCCTAATGTGGATGTGCAGACCGGATGCGGATGACTGCATAGGTCAGGAAGTCTCTCTGCGAGAAGACAGCATCCGCCAACGGGTGGGCCTGGTATGATCGGGCTGGAGATCGCGGAAAACGGTCTGTGGACTGTTACCATCAACCGGCCGGACAAGGCGAACTCGCTGACAGAAGCGATGCTGACGGAACTGGCGGAAATCGCCGAACGCGCGCAGGAGGCCCGCGGGCTGATCCTGACCGGAACCGGCAAGGTGTTCAGCGCCGGGGCCGACCTGGACGAAGCGCGGGCGGGCCTGGCGACCTCGCCGGTATGGGAGCGGCTGTCGGCGGCAATGGCTGCTGTTCCCTGCCTTAAGGTGGCTGCACTGAACGGTACCTTGGCGGGCGGCGCCAATGGCATGGTGCTGGCTTGCGATATCCGCATTGCGGTGCCGTCGGCCAAATTCTTCTACCCTGTGATGAAGCTTGGCTATTTGCCACAGCCTTCGGACGCGGGCCGGATGGCAGCACTGATCGGGCCTGCCCGGACCAAGGTGATCCTGGCGGCCGGGCAGAAGATCATCGCGCAGGAGGCATACGACTACGGCCTCGTAGACCGGATTGTGGAGCCTGAGGCCTTGCTGGAAACGGCGGAGGACATGCTGGCACACTCGCTGGAGGCCAAACCGGAAATTGCGGCCGGGATCCTTAGGATGTGCCGGTGAAGCGGCTGTCCGGACTTCAGTTGCAGGTCGAAGACCCTGAGCGGTTGGCTGCATTTTATGCGGATGTGTTTGGCATGGAAGCGCGGGTTGAAGGTGAGACCTGGCGGGCCGGGTATGCGGGTGAGGATGCGGATCTGGTATTGCTGCCTGGCGGCACACGGGCTCCGCATACGCGCGATGAACGGTACTGGAAGATCGGTATTTGCCTGCCCGATCTGGACATTGCGTGTGAACACCTGCGGCAAAAGGGCATTGAGGTGTCAGCGCCGCATCAGTTCCGCGACATTGGCTATATGGCGCATCTGCACGATCCCGAAGGATTTTCGGTAGAACTCCTGCAGCATGATTTCCAAGGCAACCGGCCAGACGGCGCTGGTGATCCGGCGCTTCCGCTGGGCGGCGGTGCGCATGTCGGGCAGATCACTTTGCGGACCGGAGACATCGCGGCTGAGCTTGCCTTGCGTGCCGACATGAAACTCTTGTCAGTTCAGGATGTAGCGGAGTTCGGATTTGACTTGCATTTCCTTGCCTTTACCGAAGAAACGCCGCCAAACCCGGATCTGCAGTCCGTGGCGAACCGGGAATGGCTGTGGCGGCGCTCCTATACAACGCTGGAGTTCCAGCACATTCCCGGGGCGCAGTTTCGCGACAGCCCGGCCTTCATGGGGGTTGAGGTCAGTTAGCGCTTGCGCCGTTTGCCGGGCACGCGGGAGCGGAATTCGGGCGGGCGTTTCCGGATCCAGGCGATGAATTTCGCCAGCCGGGGGTGGGCCTGCAGCGCTTCCGGAGTGTTGAAGTCGCGGGCCAGCTCCGCCTCGGTCAGCGTGGCGTGAATCTCGCGATGGCAGATGTCATGCAGCAGAACGGTTGGTCCGCCCTTGCCTCCTTTCAGTTTTGGGATCAGATGGTGCAGGCTTTGCGGCGCGCCCTTTGGGATTGGGCGGCCGCACAGCGGGCAGTTCGGATCAGACATGCACAGGCCTCAGCTGGTTTCGTGCGGGCACTAGACACGTCGGCGGCAAGGGCTGGCAAGGGGATGGCATGACAGAGGCGTGGGACGCTGTGGTGATCGGAGCCGGGCCAGCCGGGCTGATGGCTGCCGAAGAACTGGGCCGCGCCGGGCACCGGGTGCTGGTGGCTGAGGCCAAGCCGTCAGCTGCCCGAAAGTTCCTGATGGCGGGCAAATCCGGTCTGAATTTGACCAAGGACGAGCCTTTCGAGCAGCTGATTGCATCTTATGGAGAGGCCGCGGACTGGCTGGCGCCGATGATCCAGGCCTTTGATGCGCAGGCAGTACAGGCCTGGGCGCAGGAGCTGGGGAGCGCGCTGTTCACCGGCTCCACCGGCCGGGTGTTCCCGACGGTGATGAAAGCATCGCCGCTTTTGCGGGCCTGGCTGGGGCGCTTGGGCGGGTATGGCGTGCAGATTCGTACCCGCTGGCGCTGGGCCGGTTGGGACGGCGCGGCTCTTGTATTTGAAACACCAAGTGGTTCGGTGCGGATTGAGGCAGGCGCTACCGTTCTTGCGCTTGGCGGCGCAAGCTGGGCGCGGCTGGGGTCGGACGGGGCGTGGCGGCCGCTGTTGCAGGAACGATCAGTAGAAGTTTCGCTATTCAAGCCTGCCAATGCCGGGCTGCTGGTGGAGTGGTCCAGGCATATGGCACCGCAATTCGGCCAGCCGCTTAAAGGGATTGCGCTGCGGGCGGGTGGCCAGGTTTCGCGCGGTGAAGCGGTAATTTCGCAGCGCGGGCTGGAGGGCGGCGGCATCTATTCCGTCTGTGCCGCAGTGCGGGAGGGTGCGGTGCTGCATATGGATCTGTTTCCGGATCTGGAAGAGGCGGAAATCGCCCGCCGCCTGTCGCGCCAGCGTGGCAAGGCGAGTTTCACGAACCACCTGCGCAAGACCTTGAAGCTGGCTCCGTCAGCTGTGGCGCTGCTGCAGGAATTCGGGCGACCGCTGCCGCAAGAGCCAGCGGCACTGGCGCGGTTGATCAAGGCGCTGCCGGTGAAACACGCAGGTTTGCGCCCGATGGACGAGGCGATTTCGACCGCGGGCGGCGTTAGCCGCGATGCTGTGGATGGCAACCTGATGCTGAAACAAATCCCCGGAACTTTCTGCGCCGGGGAGATGCTTGATTGGGAAGCCCCGACGGGCGGTTATTTGCTGACCGCCTGCCTGGCGACTGGGCGCTGGGCGGGGCGGGGGGCTGCGGATTATTTGGCCAGTGCCGCAACCCGCTGAAACGCAGGGCGTTCCCGCATCCGTTTGCCGTAGTCCTGCAGCTTTTCACCCTCGACCGGAAACTTGGCGCTGCGCGCCCAGTTCAGGCAATGGGTGCAGATGATATCGGCGATGGTGAACTCTTCCCCCATCAGGAAGGGGCCGGCCATTTTGTCTTCGAGACGGGCCAGGTTGTGGGCGAATTCCCACTTCAGGCTGCCTTTCACTTCCGGCACCCGCTGCTCCTCAGGCAGGATGAAGCTGTGCCGGGCCGCGGCCCAAAGAACGGCGTCGATCTCGTCCAGCAGGAGATGGGTCATTGCGTCCTGTCTTGCGCGCGCAATCGTTCCCGCAGGAGCCGTCAGCGCGCCGTGTTTGTCAGACAAGTAGGTAAGAATGGCTGTGGAATCGGTGATAACTTCACCTTCAGCCTGAAGCACTGGCACCTTGCCCGAGACATTCAGCGCCTGCACTTCAGGGCTGCGGGGCCCATGCAGGTTCAGCTGATAGGGCTGCCCAAGCTCCTCGAGCGCCCACAGCACCCGGAAAGTGCGGGTGAGAGGGGTGCCAATGACCGTATACATCATTCTTCTCCTGTTGGTTCCCGTCCAAGATGGGCAGCAACAGCGGGAGGATCAAGCAGGACGGAGCGTTGGCAGCTCAGCGGGCGCGGCTGAGCATGGCAAGCCGGATCAGGGCGCGTTCCATCAATGCCAGCGCTGGGGCAGTCTGCCCGGCAGAGCGCAGCGCCAGATCGGTGTCGGTAATGATCGTCAGCGCTGTTTCCAACCGGTTTGCGCCCCAGTTTTGCGCCTGCCGCAGCATCCGGTCGCGGCGTTTGCCATAAAGCGGCGGGCGCAGCTGGCCGATGCCCTGGGCCGGGCCGCCGGGTGCCGAGGCAATGGTGTAAAGCGTGCGGAAATGCCGGGTGGCACCAATGCAGAGGGTTACGGCGTTGGTGCCCTGCGCCTGCAGACGGCGGATCAGCGGTCCGATTTCGGGGCTGCGGCCCTCAGCCACCACATTGAGCACGTCATCCAGCGCAGCTTCGGTTGATTGCGGGGCCACGGCGCCGATGTCGTCCAGTGACAGCGGGCTGCTGTCGCCGTGCTTGTAAAGCGCCAGCTTCTCGATCATGCGGGAAAAGTCGCCGGGGCCGATGTCATTGGCGATGTCGGTCAGCGCCGACATGCTGTCGCCGGGCACGTCGCGGATGCCAGCCTCGCCCAGAATGCGTTCGATCTCGGCACGCGAAGGCGGGTCGTCGTAAATGCCAACCGCATAGGCGTTGCTGTGGCCCTCAAACGCCTTGCGCAGCTTGGAGGACGCTTTCAGCTGGCCTGCCGTAACCACGATCTGGGCGTCGCCGAGCTGCCATTCTTCAAGCGCTGCAGTGATTGCGGGGGTGGCTGTGTCATTTGCGCCCTCGACAAACACCGCACGGACACCGGGAAAGAACCCGACCGCCTTGACCGCGTCCAGCAATTGCGCCGGATCTTTGCGCAGGTCGCTGCCGGGCAGGCGCGTCAGGCGCATTTCTTCTTCTGCGCCGGGGCCAAGCAACGCCGCCAGCACCTGCTGCCGCTTCAAGGACACGCGCATTGCGTCGGCGCCATAGATCAGGATGCCGGTCTTGCCCGGATCCGGCTTGGCGAAATAGCCGTCCGCTTCGCGTGGTGAGAGCTTCATTCAGCCGCAGCGGAGAGATCCGCGGTTGCCAGGATCTGTGCGGTGATCTGATCGGCCAGTACGGCCATAAGCCGTTCATGCGCATCCCGTTCCCCGGCCAGTGTTTCCACGGTGGAACCGGTAGCAGAGTAACCGGTGAAGTTCCGAACTGTGCCGCTGGAGGTGACCTTGCCATCCGAAAGACGGGTCAGCGAATACGCTGCGGTGCCGATCACCGAATACCGGGTGATCTCATTGTCCGCTGTGATCGCTTGCCCCTCTTCCCGGGTGCTGAGTGTCAGGTCCAGCTTGTACGCGGCACCACTGCCGCGGCCGAGCCGTTGTTCCAGGTTCTGCACGAGAAAATAGGCATCAGAGCCGCTTGCGCCTTTGATTTCTTCCGGTGCCTGCACTTCGATATTGTCATGCAGTTCTGCCCCGGTTCCGCCGGGGGCGTAAACCGGAGTGAAGCCGCAGGCCGCTGCCACCAGGGGCAGGGCCAGCAGCAGGGTTCTGCAGTTAAGCAACGACATTCACAATCCGGCCTGGCACCACAATTACCTTTTTCGGCGCGGCGCCATTCAGCGCCTTCTGCACAGCTTCGTGTGCCAGTGCAAGTTTTTCAACCTCGGCTTTGTCCAGATCCTTGGCGACTTCGATTTCGCCGCGGCGTTTGCCGTTGATCTGGATCGGCAGGGTGACTGTGTTCTCGACCAGCATCGATTCGTCGGCAACAGGCCAAGGCGCGGTGGCGCAAAGGCCCTCGCCGCCCTGATGGTTCCAAATGTCCTCCGCCAGGTGCGGGGTCATTGGCGACATCAGCTGCGCAAGCGTCATGATCGCTTGTTTTTGAATCTTGGCGCTGGCTTTGGATTTGGCGAGCGTGTTGGTGAAGGCATAGAGCTTGGCAATTGCAGCGTTGAAACCGAAGGAATCAACACCCAGGGTCACGTCCCGGATGCACTTGTGCATCTCGCGCAGCAATTCTTGGTCGCCTTCACCAGCCGCTTCCGGGTCCATCTCCCCAATACGGTCGCACAGGTTCCAGACCCGGTTTAGGTGCTTGTAGGCCGCCTCAGCGCCTGCTGCGGTCCATTCCACGTCACGCTCGGGCGGGGAATCAGACAGTACAAACCAGCGCGCGGTGTCAGCACCGAAGGACGAGATGATGTGCAGCGGGTCCACCACGTTGTTCTTGGACTTGGACATCTTGGCGGAGGGTATGATTTCTACCTCTGTGCCGTCCTTTAGGAAGCCCTTGCCGTCGCGCAGCTCCACTTCCTCGGGGTAGTGGTAGACCGGGCGGTGGTTTGAACCGGTGGTCTTGTAGATTGCGTGGGTCACCATGCCCTGCGTAAACAGCGCATCAAACGGCTCGATGGATTTCTCCGGCAGGTGACCGCAGATCTGCATCGCGCGGGCAAAGAAGCGCGAATAGAGAAGGTGCAGAATCGCGTGCTCGATGCCGCCGATGTACTGGTCGACGTTCATCCAGTATTCGGCCTCGGCCATGTCGGTGGGGGTTTCTGCGCGCGGAGCGGTGAAACGGGCGAAATACCAGGAGGAATCGACGAAAGTGTCCATGGTGTCTGTTTCGCGTTGCGCAGGCTTGCCGCAGGACGGGCAGGCGCAGTTGCGCCAAGTCGGGTGGCGGTCCAGCGGGTTGCCGGGCACTGAGAAATCAATGGCCTTGCCGTCTTCGTCATAGGGCAGTGCGATCGGCAGGTTCTCTTTCTTTTCCGGCACCACGCCGCAGTCTTCGCAATGAACTACCGGAATCGGGCAGCCCCAATAGCGCTGGCGGCTCAGGCCCCAGTCACGCAGGCGGTATTTGGTGACGCCCTGGCCCCAGCCGGCCTTTTCGGCGAAATCGACAGTGGCGTTGATCGCCTCTTCGCCGGTGGCCTCGGTCAGACCCGCAAAGTGATCAACCCACCGCACCTTTTCGGTTTTCGCCGGTACAAAGGCTTCAGTTTCGACAGGTGTGCCGTTGTCCAGCGCAAAGAACGCGTCGACGACCGGCAGATCATACTTACGGCAGAAATCCAGGTCGCGCTGGTCATGCGCCGGGCAGGCAAAGATCGCACCGGTGCCGTAATCCATCAGGATGAAGTTGGCGATCCAAACCGGCAGTTCCCACTCCGGGTTCAGCGGATGCTTCACACGGATGCCGGTGTCATAGCCCAGTTTCTCGGCGGTCTCGATGGCTTCCTCAGTGGTGCCGCCCTTGCGGCACTCGGCGACAAACGCGGCAACCTCGTCCGAGTCGGCCTCCAGCGTCTTGGCAATCGGGTGATCAGGAGAAATGCCAACAAAAGACGCACCATTCAGTGTGTCGGGGCGGGTGGTATAGACTTCAATCGGCTCGCCGCCATCAGTGCGCTCAAACGAGAACTGCAACCCGCGCGATTTGCCGATCCAGTTTTCCTGCATCAGGCGGACCTTGGCGGGCCAGTTCTCCAAGCTGTCCAGCGCTGACAGCAGTTCTTCGGAGAAATCGGAAATCTTGAAGAACCATTGGGTGAGCTCGCGCCGCTCCACCAGAGCGCCGGACCGCCAGCCGCGGCCGTTCTCGACCTGCTCGTTGGCAAGCACGGTCATGTCGATGGGGTCCCAGTTCACCACCGCATTCTTGCGGTAGACAAGGCCCTTTTCCAGGAAGTCGAGGAACAGCGCCTGCTGCTGGCCGTAATACTCCGGATCGCAAGTTGCGAACATGCGGGACCAGTCCAGGGAAAGGCCCAGCGGTTTCATCTGCTCGACCATCGTGTCGATGTTCGAATAGGTCCAGTCCTTGGGGTGCCCGCCAGAGGCCATCGCGGCGTTTTCTGCCGGCATGCCGAAGGCGTCAAACCCCATCGGGTGCAGTACGTTATGGCCGGTGGACAGCTTGTAACGCGCGATCACGTCGCCCATCGTGTAGTTGCGCACATGGCCCATGTGCAGCTTGCCCGACGGATAGGGGAACATCTCCAGCACATAATACTTGGGCTTGCCGCCGGTACGCTTCGCCTGGAATATTCCGGCCTCGTCCCAGGCCTTCTGCCATCGTGCTTCGATTTCAGGAGCTATGTAACGCGGCATCAGAGCTGTCCTTTGCATGAAAACGCCGGGCTTCGGGCCCGGCGCTTCTGATAATGGGGTTTGGCTGGCGTTTCCAGAGGGCGCGGGGTCAGAGTTTCTTGTCTGCAATCCGCAGCTGGCGCGCGCGGGACAGAATCGCGTCCTCGACAGCGCGAGTGGTGCTGGCGCTGACCGGACCGCCCTTGGACTGCAGCGCGACATTCAGGGAACGCGCGTCCAAAGCCGGGTCCTTGATATGGATCGTCGCCCGATAGGAGCGGCCGCCGCCAGGCGGGGTGCCATAGCCAGTCACGATGACACCAGTGAATGGATCAACCGACTGCACCGGAAGGAAGCTCAGCACATCCAGGCTGGCCGTCCAAAGGTAGCGGTTCACCTGCACAGTCTGGTCCGGCTTGGCATTCAGAAAGTCAAAGACGGAGGACTTGGTGGCAGCACCCTGCACCTCTTCCTTGTGGCTAGTTGTCCGGGCCGTGCTTGCTGGTGCTTTTCCGCCCCGGCCGCCGCAAGCCGCGAGGCTGAGACAGATCGCGCTGATCACTGTTACCCGCAGGGTCTTTCCGTATTTCATAACCGCTCCCGGAGCCAATTTCTGCGCGAACACCTAACGCAAGCCGCGCCGGCTGAGCAAGGGCTTTGGCTTCTATGACTCTGCTCCTGTGAGGCATTTTCGGGTTAACCAGCTTGCTTGCGTGCGGATCAGGGCCGTTTCCGGCGCTCGAACGGGGCGGACTGTGGCAAAGCTGCACCATCCCGGACCGCATCGTTTCACCTGACTTTCCCAAGCCTTGCCAAAACGGGGGTGAAAGAGCGAAACCCCTTGGCATACCCACGCCGGATTCCCCGGTTTGGGCATAGGATTAGAAAACCGAGGGAAAAACATGAAAAAGGTTCTCTTCGCGACTACCGCGCTGATCGCCACCGCAGGCATGGCCGCGGCAGAAGTCAAAGTGTCCGGCTATGGCCGCTTTGGTCTGGACTGGAACGAAGCAAACGACGTTGTTGCCGGCCGTTCCGACACCAACATCACCAGCCGTTTCCGTCTGCAGTTCGACGCGTCGACCGAAACCGACGGCGGCGTGACCGTTGGCGGCCGTATCCGTGCCCAGGCTGAAAGCCGTGACGGCACTCCGGGCACCGCAGCATGGTCCGCACCGCAGTTCCACGTCGCATACGGCGGCCTGCGTGTGAACGTTGGCAACATCTGGGGCGCGATCGACTCCGCACCGGGTCTGTACCTGAACACCACCTCCGTTGGCACCGGCATCGACGGCATGGGCTTCAACTCCCTGGCCATCGGTAACAACTTCAACTGGGATACCTTCACCTCCGCAGGTGCCGGCCGTAACGGCATTGAAGCCATCTACTCCGCTGGCGGCTTCACCGGCCATGTGTCCTACTCGCAGTCCAACGGCGGCACCGTTGCCGGTTCCGCACAGGGCCTGGAGCGCACCGCAATCATGCTGAGCTACTCCTTCGGTGACTACTTCGTGACCGGTGCGTACCAGTCCGAAGACAATGGCGCCATTGTGACCAAAGCTTCCGGTGCCACCGAGAGCTCCGGTGACGGCATGGGCTTCTTTGCTGTCGGCGGTGACTTCGGCCAGTTCGGCGCAACTCTGTCCTACGGCACCACCGAAACAGCTGACTCTGTGACTCTGGCGGGTGAAGCTGAAATCGGCGCAGCCTCGACCATCGTTGCTTGGGTGAACTCCACTGACATCGAAACCGACGTTGTTGCCGGCATGGACCGCACCGACGGCACCGCCTTCGGCATCAACTACGAGTATGACCTCGGCGGCGGCGTGACCTTCGTTGCTGGCTACGTTCAGACCGCAGCTGCGACCAACGAAAACTCCCTGCAGGCAGGTCTGCACTTCAGCTTCTAAGCTGAAGCACGCCTAGCGTGACTTTCGGGGCGGGTTCCTTCGGGATCCGCCCTTTTCTTTTGCCCCTTAACATTTCCAGCCAAACAGTGTTTTTTGCGGCCAAACAGTGATGAGGCCGGACCCATGCCGCTTGCAGAGATTAAATCCAGAATTGCCAAGGCCGAGAGCAAGGCAGGGCGCGCTCCGGGCAGCGTGCAGCTGATTGCGGTGTCCAAGGTGCAGCCGAACGAGCGGGTGCAGGCGGTGCTGGAGGAAGGCCATCGTTGCTTTGGCGAGAACAAGGTGCAGGAAGCGGCCGGAAAATGGCCGGGGTTCGCCGAGCAGTTCGACGGAATTGATCTGCACCTGATCGGCCCCTTGCAAACCAACAAGGCGCGCCAGGCGATGGAGCTGTTCAACAGCATTCATTCAGTGGACCGTCCAAAGCTGGCCAATACAATCGCCCGGCTGGCGCAGGAACTGGGGAAATGCCCGGACCTTTTTGTGCAGGTGAATACCGGCGAAGAAGAGCAGAAGGCTGGCGTGATGCCGGCCGATGCAGATTCATTTATCTCCGAGTGCCGCACGCTGGACTTGCCGGTTAAAGGCTTGATGTGCATCCCGCCGGTGGATGAAGAGCCGAGTCTGCATTTCGCGCTGCTGGCCAAGATCGCCGAGCGCAACGGCTTGCAAGGTCTCTCGATGGGTATGAGTGGAGATTTCGAGTCAGCAATTGCCCTTGGTGCAACGCACGTTCGGGTCGGGTCGGCAATTTTCGGCGACCGCACCTACTGAGTTATAAAAGTTCTCAGAACACTTTTGCCAAGACATTGAAAGGCCGGGGTTGCTTCAAGTCCCGGCCAGTTCTGGAACTATGACCCGTGTGCCAATTTGAACCCGGGCGGCGAGCCAATGGAGGTCCTGTCTGGAAAAGGCGACACACCCTTCGGTGGGGTAACCGGGGCGGCGCCACTGATGGATGAAAATGGCCGACCCTCTGCCTGGAATGGCATCCGGCCAGTTCCAGTCGGTAATCAGAACCAGATCGTACAGCGGATCTGCCCTGCGCAGTTTTTCATGACTGAAACCGTAGGGAGCCCGCACTTGCAGATTGTAGCTGCAATGGCGGGGATCATCCGACCATAAATCCCTGGGACCGATGGGTTTTGCCCATTGCGCCGGCCGGGACAAGCGATCCGGGCGGTAGAACATTGCAGCGATTCTGTGCGTGCCGACCGGCGTTGCGCCGTCGCCTTCACGCTTGTTGCCTGACAGCCCGCCCTTACCGATTGCGCAGGGCAATACACGGCCCATAAACCGGACGCCGGCCCGGGTCAGGACAAGATCCGCAGGAGTCATTACAGCATGTGTCCTGACTTGCGGGCTTTAGTGGCAAGGTAATGCTGGTTATGGGCATTTTCACCAACTTTCAGCGGCACCCGTTCGGCCACCTGAATGCCCGTTTTCTCCATCATGGCGATCTTGTTCGGGTTATTGGTTAGCAGCTTCACCTGTGAAAAGCCCATCTTCTTCAGGATGGCCGCGCCCAGCCGGAAATCCCGCTCGTCATCCTCAAAGCCCAGTCGGTGGTTGGCTTCCACTGTGTCAAAGCCCTGATCCTGCAGCGAATAGGCCCGCATCTTATTGGCCAAGCCGATGCCGCGGCCCTCCTGGTTGAGGTACAAAAGTACGCCTGCGCCTTCGGTGCCCATCTGTGCCAGTGCGCCGTGCAGCTGCGGACCGCAGTCGCATTTGAGGGACCCCAGAACGTCGCCGGTGAAACAGGCGGAATGGAGCCGGGCGAGCACCGGTTTGCTGCGGTCGGGGCGGCCAATTTCCACCGCATAGTGCTCCTCAGCGCCATCTTCAGGGCGGAAGATATGGAGCCTGCCAGCTTCGGCGGCCGTCATCGGCAAGCGGGCTGCTGCTACCGGATGCAGCGGAGAGCTTTCGCTCAGCAGCGGTTCAGCTGCCAGTCGTGAAACGGCGGTCAGGCCGTGGGATGCAGCAAAGGCCGACGGATCACTGATGGGCACCAGCGCGGCAGCAGGCAAAAGGCGGGCGGATTTCGCTAGGGCAATCGCCAGCCGGTGCAGGTCCGCGCTGCCGCCGCGCTGGCTGGACAGCGGGCCTTTCATTGGCGTGTTCAGATCATCTGCCGGGTCTGCCAGGGCCAGGATCCAGTTCAGCCCTTCGGTCTCCGGGACGCATACACGGGCGGTGTCCTCGTCGTAAACCCGCGCCTTCAGCGTTTCCGCCCGGCGGGCCGTTAGCGCCAAAGACAACGGGCCCAAAGACCGCATGTCAGACAGGCGCGTCTCAGTCAAAGCTTCCACTGCAATTGCCAGCGCAGCCTCGCGGCCGTCCGTCAATACTACCGGAAGACCCATGCGCAGATCGACCCGGGCGCGGGCCAGCAGTTCGATCATGGTGGGCATCAGGCTCATGCGGGGGTCCTGGTGTTATTTTGTAACAGAAGCTCGCTGTCTTTACGCCTAAATGCAACGGATGTGAAACATTTTCCATGCCATGGACACGTCGGCGTGAGAGTTTTGCAGCAAATCTTGCCGCGGGCGCAAGGGATGCGCATGTGTGGTCAGGAGAACAGGAGGGCGAGCCGATGGCGCAACTGAAGAAAATTCTGCTGGTTGATGACGACGAGGACCTGCGCGAGGCCTTGAGCGAGCAACTGGTGATGACCGAAGACTTCGATGTGTTCGAGGCCGAGAATGGTCAAAGCGCGATGGAGCGTGCGAAGGAAGCCCTGTACGACCTGATTATCCTGGATGTCGGCCTGCCCGATACTGACGGGCGCGAGTTGTGCCGCCTGATGCGCAAGCAAGGCGTAAAAGCGCCGATCCTGATGCTGACCGGCCACGACACTGATGCGGACACGATCCTGGGTCTGGATGCTGGCGCAAACGACTATGTCTCCAAGCCCTTCAAGTTTCCTGTGCTTTTGGCCAGAATCCGGGCACAGCTGCGCCAGCACGAGCAGTCAGAGGATGCTGTCTTTGCGCTTGGCCCATATACGTTCAAGCCCTCGATGAAGCTCTTGATCACAGAGGATGAGCGCAAGATCCGGCTGACGGAGAAGGAAACCAATATTCTCAAGTTTCTGTACCGCTCCAGCGACGGGGTGGTGCCGCGCGATGTGCTGCTGCATGAAGTCTGGGGGTATAACGCAGGCGTGACGACCCATACGCTGGAAACACACATCTACCGCCTGCGGCAGAAAATTGAGCCTGATCCCTCGAATGCACGCCTGCTGGTGACAGAATCTGGCGGCTACCGCTTAGTTGCCTGATGCGGCTGGCGTTGAGCCAGATCAAAGAGGGACCTGAGGTTCATATTTAGAGTAACCCCGAACCCGCGCATATCCGGGTCACGATATGCACCTCCCTGTTGGACTTGGCCGGGCTGCCTGCCCGGCCTTTTTTGTAAGGGCTGCCTGCAAAACGTCTCTGGCGCTTCCAGCCCCGCGCAGGCAGTATCGCCGCTGAACCCGGATCACATGACGAGGCGCGCGATGCCATTTACTCTTGCCACCTGGAACATCAACTCTGTCCGCCTGCGCGAGCCGATTGTGCAGAAGCTTTTGCAGGAGGAAGGGCCGGATGTGCTGTGTCTTCAAGAGTGCAAGAGCCCGGTGGAGAAGATCCCGATGGAGGGTTTTGCGGCGTTGGGATATACGCACATGATTGCCCGTGGCCAGAAGGGCTACAATGGTGTCGCGATCCTGTCTCGGCTGCCGATCGAGGATGCCGGCGACAAGGATTTTGCCGGTCTCGGCCATGCCCGCCACGTTGCGGGCCGGCTGGAGAACGGAGTGGTTATCCACAATTTCTATGTGCCTGCGGGCGGCGATGTGCCGGACAGGGAGCAGAACGAAAAATTCGGCCAGAAACTGGATTACCTCACGGACATGCGCGACTGGTTCCACGCGGAGAAGCCTGAGAAGTCCATCCTGGTTGGCGATCTCAATATCGCCCCGCGCGAGGATGATGTCTGGGACCACAAGAAGCTTTTGAAAGTTGTGAGCCACACCCCGATTGAGGTCGAGCATTTTGCTGAAGTTATGGAGGCGGGCGGCTGGTCGGATGTAACGCGGGCAGATATCCCCGATGGACGTCTTTACAGCTGGTGGAGCTACCGGGCCAAGGATTGGGATGCCGCCGACAAAGGGCGCAGGCTCGACCACGTCTGGGCGACACCTGATATCAGCAACGCAGCCCACTCCAGCCGAATTTTGCGAACTGCCCGCGGTTGGGAAAAGCCCAGCGACCATGCTCCGGTTTTTGCAACCTTCGATCTGTGACAGTTGGGCATGGTACTGCGCTGACGTTCTGTGCCGCTCCTTCAGCGGGGGCGTAAGCAGTCTGGGTCAGCGCAGCCATCGTGCGTAGTCGGGATGTTTATCCTGCATGTCCTGATACAGCCAGGCCATCCGGTCCACGAACCACAGCTTGCCGCCAAGCATCAAAACCAGCCCGGCCAGAGCGGTTCCCGGGTTCAAAGCCCACAGGCCGTGAACCCAAGGAATCACGCCGGCGCCTGAAGCCAAGGCGAGACCCTTTGCCCACTTTTCGTGATGGGGCGGAATAGGGACGTGTTTCCGGTTTAGAAATACCCGTTCGCCGAATGTGCCGCGAGAGGCCCAATTGTCCGTGCCGGCAGGCCGGGAAAAGGCGCGCGGGTTCCACCAAATCCACGCCAGCACCAGCAGAACCGGCAGCAGAGCACCCCAGCCCAGCCAGACTCTGGACCAGACGGCAAGTGTCATCAGTGGCAGTACCGACATCCGGCTGTAGACGCTCCACGGGTTTGCGTGCCGCGCCCAAGCGGCGTCATCCATCTTCATCAACCGCTCTGATGCAGCGAAGATATCAAACTTGCGGCTGACCATCGGCAAACTCCTCTCTTGGTTTCCGGCGCGCAGGATTCCATATAGGGGGCAAGTTCCTAGCGGAGAACAAACTGATGAGCGAAATTCTTGGCAATGCCGCACCGGCGGATGACCTGATCAAAGACGTGACCGAAGCCACCTTTATGCAGGATGTCGTAGACGCATCCATGAAGGCCCCCGTAATCGTGGACTTCTGGGCGCCGTGGTGCGGCCCGTGTAAGACCCTCGGCCCGATGCTGGAGGCTGCAGTTACCAAAGCTAAGGGTGCGGCCACTATGGCCAAGATCAACGTGGATGAGAACCAGCGCTTGGCCCAGGCGCTGGCTCAGCAGGGCTTGCCACTGCAGTCGATCCCGACAGTTGTGGCCTTCGTGCAGGGCCGCCCCATCGACATGTTCCAGGGCGCGCTGCCGGCGTCCGAAATTGATGCCTTTGTGAAGAAGGTGATCGAAGCCGCAGGCGGCACTGCCGATGGCGGTCTAGGAAAGGCGCTGGAAGCGGCGGAGCAGATGCTGGCCGAAGGCGCGGTGGCGGATGCGGCCCAGACCTTCGCAGCTATTCTGGGTGAGGATGACAAGAATGCTGCCGCCTATGGCGGTCTGGCCCGCGCCCACATCGCGCTGGGTGATCTGGATCAGGCAGAGGCGGTGCTGAACGGCGCACCCGCGGAAATTTCCACTGCAGCAGAAATTGAAGCAGCCCATGCCCAGATCGAACTGGCACGGCAGGCAGAAAATGCCGGACCAGTGGCCGAACTGCGCGCCGCAGTGGATGCCAGCCCGGACGATCTGCAAGCCCGTTTCGAACTGGCACAGGCACTGCATGCGGCAGGCGATGCTGAGGCTGCCGTGACAGAGCTTCTGGAGCTGTTCCGCCGCGACCGCGAGTGGAATGACGGTGCCGCAAAGACGCAGCTGTTCACCATTTTTGATGCGTTGAAACCGAATGACCCGGTGGTGCTGAACGGACGCCGCAAGCTCAGCTCAATGATATTTGCCTAAAACCGGGGTAGCACTACACTCTGTCCCATGATCCAGCCTGCCGATCTGCCGGACACGATTGCCGTGTTTCCCTTGCCCGGGGCGCTATTGTTGCCCCGGTCACGCCTGCCGCTGCACATCTTTGAGCCTCGGTATCTGCAAATGTTTGAAGACACGCTGAAAACGCGGCAGAGGCTGATCGGCATGGTCCAGCCCTGCCCCCCGCCTCACGGCAACGGAGAAGACCTCCATAACATTGGTTGCGCCGGGCGTGTTACCCAGTTCTCTGAAACTGAGGACGGGCGGTATCTTGTCACGCTGTCGGGAGTTTCCCGGTTCCGGATCACCCGGGAGGCCAATGGGTTTACGCCTTACCGGCGCTGTGACGTCAGCTGGGCGGGGTTTGACAGGGATCTGGGCCGCTGCGAGGCGGATGAAACCTTGGACCGGCCCTCCTTTCTGGATCTTTTGGAGCGCTTCTTTTCAGCCCGCAGCCTGTCCACGGACTGGGAAGCGCTGAAGGATGCGGATGACGAATTGCTGATCAACTCGCTGGCGATGCTGCTGGAATTCGACCCTGAGGACAAACAGGCCTTGCTTGAGGCGCCTTGCCTTGCCACAAGGCGGGAAACACTTGTCACTTTGATCGAGTTTGCCCTGCGCGGCGGCTCTCAGGAGGAAACCCTGCAATGACCGAGACACAGGCGCCTGCCTTTGACCGGCGGATGCTGGAAGCACTTGTCTGCCCGCTGACCCAGGCCGTGCTGGAGTATGATGCTCAGGCGCAGGAACTGGTTTCGCGTGCAGCCAATCTGGCCTTCCCGATCCGCAACGGCATCCCGGTGATGCTGGTGGATGAGGCGCGCGAGCTGGACTGATCCGGCCAGCGGCCCCAATTCCCCTTAAATCGCCTGCCCTTTCAGAAGCTTCGGCAGATCACCGGTCAAGCCCGCTGCCTCGCGCACAAAACCGCGGCGCAAGCCGGGGACCGCGCCCGCAAGTCCCATGCCGATATCCCGGCCCAGCCGCAGCAGCGGGTTGTCGTTTGAGAACAGGCGGTTGAACACGTCTGTCGCCGCAGCCAGAGAGGCAGTGTCGAAGCGGCGCCATTGCTGGTAGCGCTCCATCACCAGAGAGGAACCGATGTCCTCGCCGCGCCGGGTGGCTTCGGTGATCACCTCAGCCAGCGCACCAACATCGCGCAGGCCCGCGTTCAGCCCCTGACCCGCAATCGGGTGCATCCCGTGCGCGGCGTCGCCGATCAGCGCTATCCGGTCGCCGATGAAACTGTTGGCGATGGTCAGGTTCAACGGGTAGGTGAAGCGTTTTCCCGCCAGGGAAATCTCCCCCAGGAAATCGCCGAACCGGGGCCGCAGCGCCTGGATGTAATCCGCGTCGTCCAACGCGTGGATCGCCTTGGCGGTTTCGGTCCGTTCGCTCCACACAATAGACGACCGGTTGCCTGGCAGCGGCAGAATCGCCAGCGGCCCGGGCGGCATGAAGAACTGGTGGGCAATGCCGTGGTGCGGTTTTTCATGGTCGATGGCGCAGACCAGCGCGGTCTGGCCATAGTCCCAACCTGTGCGCTTGATCCCCGCCCGTTGCGCGGTGCCGCTGCGGCGCCCGTCGGAGCCGACGAGCACTTGGCCGCGCAGCTCTCCGCCGTCATCCAGAGTGACTGTCACGCCGGTCTGATCCGGCGCCTGTCCGACAACTGTGCGGCCCGATACCAAAGTAATCCCGGGCGCATCCTCCATCGCCTGCAGGAAGGCGCGGCGCAGGAAGCGGTCTTCAACCATGTATCCCATCGGGCCTTCTTCCAGCTCGGCGTGATCGAAGTGGATGAAGAACGGCGATGGCCCGTGGCCCGCGTGGCCGTCCGTTACCTTGATCTCCAGCATGGGCTGCGCGTTGTCCCCGACATGCTGCCAGACACCGGTCTGCTGCAGCAGCCGCTGCGAGGCCAGCGCCAGCGCATAGCCGCGGCCGTCGAAACACTTGTCGGCCAATTTGTCTGGAGTCAGCGAGTCGACCACGGTAACGCTGTGGCCGGTCTGAGCCAGGGCCAGGGCCAGGGCCGGACCATTCAGCCCGCCGCCTACGATCAGGATATCGGACGTATTTTTCATGCCCCGCAATATGCGCCTGCTGGCGGGATTGTCCATGCAGGAAGCGCGGGATTGTGCCTGCGTCCCGCTGCCGCTACCGTCACCGGCAACTGCTAAGGGGAGAGATGCTGATGCAAGACTGGCTGACGATGAGTGCCGCCAATCTGGGACGCGGGATTGCGGCCGGTGAAATCGGCCCGGTGGCACTGACGCGCTGCTATTTGGATGCTATCGACGCGCATCCCCTGAAAGACCGGATCTACACGCAGGTGACCCATGACCGCGCGCTGGCGGAGGCGGAAGCGGCTGAGCAGCGTGCCCGTTTGGGTTTGCGCCGCTCGCTCTTGGATGGGGTGCCGATCAGCTGGAAAGACCTGTTCGACAGCGCAGATACAGCAACCGAATCCGGCTCTGACCTCTTGAAAGGACGGGTGCCGGATCAAGATGCGGCCGTTCTGTCCAATGCAACCCTCATGGGCACGGTCTGCCTCGGCAAAACCCACATGAGCGAGCTGGCGTTCTCTGGTCTGGGCTTCAACCCGGTCAAGGAAACACCGCCCTGTGTGAACGACCAAGACGCCGCTCCAGGAGGGTCGTCCTCCGGCGCGGCAGCCTCTGTGGCTTATGGGCTGGCGGCGGGCGGCATAGGTTCTGATACGGGCGGTTCTGTCCGCATTCCCTCTGCGTGGAATAATCTTGTTGGGCTTAAGACAACCTCAGGCCGGATCACGCTGGAGGGCGTCGTGCCCCTGTGCCTGAAGTTCGACACCATCGGTCCGCTGGCCCGGTCAGTCGAAGATGCCGGGTTGCTGCTGGGCGTTCTGGAAGGGACTGCGGGTCCTGACCTGCGCAATCCTGGCTCCCTTAAGGGCCGCCGTTTCGCCGATCTCCAGAATGTGGCGCAGGACGATCTCGATCCAACAGTTGCCGCCGCCCACTGCGAAACGCTGCAGAGGCTGAGGAACGCCGGGGCAGAGATCGTGCCGCTGGAGGTGCCTGCGCTGGACGAGGCGATGGGCCTCAGCCCTATTCTCTACACGACAGAGGCCTATGGATTGTGGAAGGACGTGATCGAGGCGTCTCCGCAGCTGATGTACGCGGAGATCCTGGAACGCTTCCGCTCCGGTGCGCAGTTCAGCGGCCCGGACTATGTTGCGGCCTGGGCCAAGCTGGAGCAGTGCCGGATGGCCTGGGATCAGGCGGTGGTCGGATTTGAAGCGATCGTCAGCCCTGTCTCGCCCATTCTGCCGCCCAATTTGGACCGGCTGCAGAGCGACCACGACTATTACATCCAGTCCAACCTGATGGCGCTGCGTAACACCCGGATCGGCAACCTGATGGGGCTGTGCGGCCTGTCGCTGCCCACCGGCACCCCCAGCTGCGGGCTGCAGGTGCTGGGGCAGCCGGACTGCGAGGAAGCCCTGCTGCGCACCGGCGCCGCGATCGAGGCTGCCTTGGCCTGAAAGCCACATTCGGCCCATCGGCCGCATCACCGGGTGGACGCGTCCGCCCGCCCCCTGTAACCTGAGGCGCAAACGGGGCGCCAATGATCCCG
Source organism: Leisingera sp. ANG-DT (assembly GCF_000813785.1). NCBI lineage: Bacteria > Pseudomonadati > Pseudomonadota > Alphaproteobacteria > Rhodobacterales > Roseobacteraceae > Leisingera > Leisingera sp. ANG-DT. The sequence goes on along the minus strand of NZ_JWLE01000005.1, from coordinate 258,019 downwards.
TGACCGAGGCATAAGATATGGATTTTCCTGAGCGGTTTTCGAACCTGCCAGCCTATGCGTTTCCGCGCCTGCGGGCGTTATTGGATCATCACACCCCTGGCGGGGATGTGGTGCATATGACCATTGGCGAGCCGAAACATGCGTTTCCGGCCTGGGTCACCGATGTCATCGCAGAAAATGCCGCCGGGTTTAACCAATACCCCAACAACGACGGCACGCCGGAACTGCGCGGTGCGATTTCGGACTGGATCAGCCGCCGCTATGGTGTGACCGCTGACCCCGAAACGCAGGTCATGGCGCTGAACGGCACCCGCGAGGGGCTATACAATGCCGCCATGGCGCTGTGCCCGGAGCAGAAGAACGGGAAAAAGCCCGTAGTGCTGATCCCGAACCCCTTCTACCAAGTCTATATGGTGGCGACGATTTCCGTTGGGGCAGAGCCTGTGTTTGTCCCCGCGACCGCGGCAACAGGTCATTTACCGGACTATGAGAACCTGCCAGAGGAAATACTGAACCGAACCGCCGTGGCCTACATCTGCTCTCCCGCGAATCCACAGGGTGCAGTGGCCTCAGGTGCATACTGGAAACGGTTGATTCAGCTGGCCGACAAGTATGATTTCCGCATCTTTGCGGATGAATGCTACTCCGAGATCTACCGCGATGAAGCTCCCGTGGGAGCGCTGACCGTTGCGCAGGAACTGGGCGCCGATCCCGAGCGGGTGGTGCTGTTCAACTCGCTCTCAAAGCGTTCGAACTTGCCGGGGCTGCGCTCCGGGATGATTGCAGGCGGACCGGAGACCATTAAGCGGGTTAAACAGCTGCGGGCCTATTCAGGTGCTCCTCTGCCAGCGCCCTTGCAGGCCGCCGCTGCCAGGGTCTGGGCGGATGAGACGCATGTGGCGGAGAACCGTGCGCTCTATCAGGAAAAATACAAAATTGCGGATGAGGTCTTTGACGGCCTCAACGGCTACATGGCGCCCGAGGCGGGCTTCTTCCTTTGGCTTCCGGTGGAAAACGGCGAGCAGGCCGCGCTGAAGCTGTGGAAGGAAACCGGGGTGCGGGTGCTGCCCGGCGCTTATCTGGCGCAAGGCGCGACCGGCCAGAACCCGGGCGAGACTTACATCCGGGTGGCGCTGGTCGCCCCTGCTGAGGACACCCGCAAAGCGTTGAGCACGCTGCGCGGCTGTCTTTACTGAATTCTGCTGAGCGGCCCTTGGCTGGGGGCCGTGCAGCCAAAACCAAGAACGGACAGGCCCGTGACCCCGCGGTGAACAGCGGGGCAGGGGCAAATGAAACGGAACTGAGGTAGGCATGGCATTTCAAACCCGCAGCCGCGATCCGCTGCTCGACAGCAATATGCAGGCGGCCATTGAAAAGCGTGGCAAGGAACTGATCGGGATTGCCCTGATCCTGGTGGGGCTGATGGTTGCGGCCATGCTGGGTTCTTACACGCCCGAGGACCCGAACTGGACGGTGTCCACCGACGCGCCGGTACAGAACTGGCTGGGCCGCCCGGGCGCTTCTGTCTCCTTTATCCTGATCACCCTTTTCGGCAAGGCAAGCTGGGCGATGCCGCTGTTCTTGTCGGCTTGGGGCCTGCGCTTTGTGCTGCACCGGGGCGAGGACCGCGTGGTCTGGCCGCTTTTGCTGTCGGTGCCATGGCTGCTTGTGGTGGCCCTGCACATGGAGACCCTGAATGCCAGCACCAGCTGGCAGCAGAATTATGACTTCGGCCTTGGCGGCATGGTTGGCTACACTTTCTTGGGCGCGCTGCTGGCGCTGCTGCCGGTTGGCCTGCATTTCATGGTCAAGATTATGTCCCTTCTGAGTGCGGCAGGAATGATTGCGCTCGGCTGCGTGGTACTGGGCTTCACCTGGTCTGAGGTGAAGAAAGGCCTGCACAAGGTAATGGTAGGCCTCATTCTGGGCTATGGCGCAGTTGCTGCTTTGCTTGGCCGAGGTGCCTCCAGTGGGTTGCAGGCCGCGATGACCTACCGCAAGGAGCGGGCCGAACGCGCGGGTTCCGAGGATGAAGATGTCTACGCTAATGCGGGCGCTGATCCGGATATGTTTGAGGACTATCCGGAAGACGCTTATGCAGAAGATTCTTATCGGGAAGAATTTGCAACACCGGCCAAGGGTGGCCTGCTGTCGCGTGTACCGGGCCTAATCCGCCGGGCCGCGCCGGCTGGTGCTGCGTCAGAAGATGTGTATGCGGAAGAAGCGCAGTACGCGGGCGAAGAAGATAGCCTTGCCGATGGCGCCACGGGCGAAGACAGGATTTCACAGAAAATTGCCAACGCCGTGCGGATTCGCCGGGCGGCGGACACGCCGCCGGAACTGGACCCGAACCTGCCGCTGACTAAGGGCCGCGGTCAGCGTCCGGCACCGCTGATCTTCAACCCAGCTGCGGCCCAGGACGGCCTGCCTGTCGAGCCGCCGTTGACTGCTGCGCAAATGGCAGTGACGCCGATGCCGGAAGAACCGCCGCTGTCCTGGCAGGCACCTATGGAAGAAACCTTTGTCCCTCAGGCGCCGGATGTTTCTGCGCAGGAAGAGGACACCCGCAGCGACTTTGATGAGGTTCCTCGGATGCTGACGCCGGACCAGGTGCCGGCCGAAAAGCTCCCAGATGTTGCGGTTCCGGTGCAGGATACGCGGGAAACAGTCAAGGCTCCCGGACCGCGGCTGACCGTTGATCTGCCAGTGGCAGAGCCGCGCAAGGCGGTGGTGGAAAAACCGGTGCGGAAGCCGGTACAGCCTTCAGCACGCGCCAAGGCGGAAGCCCAGCCCAACTTGGCATTTGATGACAGCAGCAGCGATTTTGAACTGCCGCCGCTGAACCTGCTGACCAACCCGGTCAGCATCGAACGCCACCATCTTAGTGATGAGGCGCTGGAAGAAAACGCCCGGATGCTGGAGACAGTGCTGGACGACTATGGCGTGAAGGGCGAAATCGTCTCGGTTCGCCCCGGCCCTGTTGTCACCATGTATGAGCTGGAGCCCGCGCCGGGCCTCAAGGCTTCCCGCGTGATCGGCCTGGCGGATGACATCGCGCGATCCATGTCCGCGCTGTCGGCTCGGGTTTCGACCGTCCCTGGCCGCACGGTGATCGGCATCGAACTGCCGAATGAGAAACGCGAGAAGGTGGTTTTGCGCGAAATCCTGTCCTCCCGCGACTTCGGCGACGGCAACCATGCGTTGCCGCTGGCGCTGGGTAAGGACATCGGCGGCGACGCCATGGTCGCGAACCTCGCTAAAATGCCCCACCTGCTGATCGCGGGTACGACCGGCTCCGGTAAGTCGGTGGCGATCAACACCATGATCCTGTCGCTGCTTTACAAGCTGACACCAGATGAATGCCGCCTGATCATGATCGACCCCAAGATGCTGGAACTTTCCGTCTATGACGGCATTCCGCATCTGCTCTCGCCCGTTGTGACCGATCCGAAGAAGGCCGTCGTGGCCCTCAAGTGGGTGGTGGGCGAGATGGAGGATCGCTACCGCAAGATGTCCAAGATGGGCGTGCGAAATATCGCGGGCTACAATGGCCGCGTGAAAGAGGCGCTGGCCAAAGGCGAGATGTTCAGCCGTACGGTGCAGACCGGTTTTGACGACGATACGGGCGAACCGGTGTTTGAGACCGAAGAGTTCGAACCCAAGGCACTGCCTTATATCGTTGTAATCGTCGATGAGATGGCCGACCTGATGATGGTTGCTGGCAAGGAGATCGAGGCCTGCATTCAGCGTTTGGCGCAGATGGCGCGGGCCTCTGGCATCCACTTGATTATGGCAACCCAGCGCCCCTCGGTCGACGTGATCACCGGCACTATCAAGGCAAACTTCCCGACCCGGATTTCCTTCCAGGTCACTTCAAAAGTCGACAGCCGCACCATCCTGGGCGAGATGGGTGCTGAACAGCTTTTGGGCATGGGCGACATGCTCTATATGGCGGGCGGCGCCAAGATCACCCGCTGCCACGGCCCGTTCTGTTCGGATGAAGAGGTCGAGGAAGTGGTGAACCACCTCAAGCAATTCGGTCCGCCGGATTACGTCGGAAGCGTTCTGGATGGCCCGGATGAGGACAAGGCCGACAATATCGATGCGGTTCTGGGCCTGAACACCGGTGGCAATACCGATACCGAGGATGCCCTCTATGACACGGCTGTTGCCATCGTCACCAAGGATCGCAAGTGTTCCACCTCCTATATCCAGCGGAAGCTGGCAATCGGCTACAACAAGGCCGCGCGGCTTGTTGAGCAGATGGAGGACGAGGGCGTCGTTTCCGCAGCCAACCACGTGGGTAAACGGGAAATTCTGGTTCCCGAACAGTGAGCTGACAAAAAACTGCCGATGCCGGATCCTTGCAGGTCCGGCATCTTCACTTCTGTAGCAGCGTACCTATGTTGAGCCCATGAAACGGATTGCACTTGCGCTTGCGCTGACCCTCATTGCCCCGGCTTCCTGGGCGGCAGAGAAACTGAGCCTTAACGAGATCTCCCGCTATCTGAACGGGATTTCCACGGCGTCGTCGCCTTTCACGCAAATCAATGACGATGGCAGCCTGTCTACAGGCAAACTGTATTTGCACCGGCCAGGGCGGATGCGGTTTGAATATGATGGCAACGGAGGCGGCACTGTGGTGGCCGGCGGCGGTGCGGTGGTGATCCACGACCCGAAATCGAACCAGCCGCCTGAAACCTACCCGCTGAAGCGGACGCCGCTGTCGATTATTCTGGACCGCAGGGTGGACTTGGGCCGGGCCAACATGGTGGTGGGGCACAGCTTTGACGGCACCTCGACCATCGTGCGGGCGCAGGACCCGGAGCATCCGGACTATGGCAGTATTGAGATGATGTTCACCGGCAGCCCCGTGGAATTGCGCAAATGGGTTATCCACGACGGCGCAGGTGGTAAAACAACCGTCATTCTCGGGGCGATGGAAACTGGCGTAAAGCTGTCCTCCAGCTTGTTCACGACTACTGGCCGGTCCCGCTGAACAGCGACTTATCTCTGTTAAGCGTGGCGGTGAATGAAGGGCATAGCCTCGTCAAAGAATTCCTGAAATCCCGGGTGCCCGCCGACCATGCCGTGATTGTTGCCGGGCAGTTCTACAAAGCTGGCACCTGGGATCAGCCTTGCCGCCAGCCGGCCTTCCGAAACCGGCACCGCCCGGTCGCCGCCGCAATGCAAAACAAGGGTAGGGACCCGGACCTTTTCTGCGTGAGGGGCAGCGTCGATTTCCGCGTTCATCTCCACTATGCGAAGCGCATTTTTTGTGTTGGTTGAAAGCCGCTGCAACTCATCGAAGGACTCACCTTCCGCCGCAGTGGCATCAGGAATGTAAGTGGTCGTGAAGAAATGCCGGTAGATGGAATCGGGTGATCCCCAGCCGTCGCGGATCATGTTGTAGCCGATCTGATAGAACCGGTCCGCCTCCGGGTCCTTGCGCCGCATCCGTCCGCGCACATAGCCGCCCAGCAGGATCAGGCATTTGACCCGCTCCGGGTACTGCGCCGCGAACCGCATGGAAAAGGCTGCGCCCTGGCTGATTCCAAACAAGGCAAACCGGTCCAGGCCCGCGGCATTGGCAACGGTGAACATGTCGTCGATCATCCGGTCTTCGGAAATCTCGTCCACCTCCCAATCCGACAGCCCGTTGCCGCGTTGATCAAAGCGGGTCAGGCTGCATTTGCCTGCAAATTCAGCCAGAAACTGACCCCACACAGGGCTTTGCCACTCGTATTCAATATGGTTGATCCAGTTCGGTGCCTTCAGCACAGGCGGCCCGTGACCGATCGTGGTATAGGCCAAATGGGTTCCATCGGGAGAGGAGCAATACTTGACCCTTTGCTGCAGCGCCGCTTCCGGCGGTTCACGTTCGGGACGGGCTTCGGGAACCCACTGCCAAAGCCGGACTGGACGGGAGATGTTCCTGACCCGTTGTGAACCCATGTCGCGGAAACGTTCCCCAAGCTGCCCAGTCACAGTTTCATGCACGATACCAGAGATGCTAATGCCGCCGGGTTCCGCAAGACCTTCCAACCGGGCAGCCACATTGATGCCGTCGCCGAAGATATCCGCACCGTCGAAGACCACATCGCCGATGTTGATCCCGATCCGGTAGCGGATCCTGATTTTCTCAGGCATATCCGCCTCACGGATCGCCATCTCCTTCTGGATCGCCAGGGCGCAACGGACGGCATCATGCGCAGAGGCAAACTCAACAAGCATGCCGTCACCGGTGGTTTTCACTATATGGCCGCGGTGTGCCGCGATCTGGGGATCGATCAGCTCCTTGCGATGGCCTTTCTGCCGCGTCAAAACGCCCTCATCGTCCTCTTCCATGAGGCGGGAGTATCCGGCCATATCGGCGACCAGAATGGCAGCGAGCCTGCGTTCCATACTCTGTGTCCTCCCCCCTGAATGTTAGGGGAGAGGCGTTCAATATCCAGTTTTGGCCCGGGTCACCGGAATTTGCGGCAGGTTGCCAGCTGTGCTTGATAGGTTTGTGCGCGTGCCTCGACCTGGCCTGCAACGCGCATCAGCCAAGCTTTGGATCGGTAGCTTCCTCGGGAGTAGCCGTAGTGGCCCTCATGATAGGCCAGATACTGGTTGCGCGCATCATAAAGAGGGATGCCGTTCTTCTCCAAGCTCTTGCGCATATACCAGCCCATGAAGTCGGTGGCATCGCTGATCCGGTCGCGCTTGGCACGGCGGCGGCCAGTGTCGTGGCGGTAATCGTCCCAAGTGCCGTCCAACGCCTGGCTGTAGCCATAGGCGCTTGATTGCCGGCCTATCGGGATCACGCCCAGAAGGTACTGATGCGGCGTGCGGGCATCACCACGAAACCGGCTTTCGTGATAAATCGTGGCCATCTGCACATGCACTGGAACGCCCCAGCGGCGCTGGGTTGCGCGAAATGCCTTCAGGTATTCAGGCCGCTGCTGGATGATGCTGCAAGCATTGTCCAGATTGCGCGGCGGCGCTTTGTGCCCGCCTCCGCAAGACGCAACCGCCATGAGGAGAACGAGGGCGCTGATAAGTCTGCTCATTGCCTCTGCCCATTTTGTTTTGGGTATGTTTTGCGGCGAGTTTAGCCGATTGCAGCAGGCGAGGAAATCACATTTCCTGAAACGATTTCAGCTGCGGTGGTGAAAAAAATCGGTGATTTCGGGGTGAAACTGCCTGTTCCGCCGTCTGCTACGCGGGGAAAAGTTCCAGCTGTGAGGTTGATCCGCCAGGTCAGTTGCCTGCACGTTTCACGACGGCGTCTCCGGGTACTGTCAAAATGGAGTCCACAGTCTGTTTCCCCGAAAATTTGCCTCAACAGTTGGACATTTCCCCGAAGCGCGCGCTATTTAGAAAAGACGGGGGCATAAAGACCATGATGAGAACACGCGCAAAATACAATCTTGGGCAGGTCGTCCGCCACCGGAAGCATCCCTTTCGCGGCGTCGTCTTTGATGTTGACCCGGAATTTTCGAATACCGAGGAATGGTATGAGGCGATCCCGGAAGACAGCCGTCCCGTTAAGGACCAGCCTTTCTACCATTTGCTGGCGGAGAACGACCAAAGCTATTATGTGGCCTACGTTTCCGAACAGAACTTGGTTGCGGACTATTCAGGAGAGCCTGTTGGTCACCCTGATGTGCCTGAAATGTTCGGAAACTTCGATGGCGGCGCCTATGCGCTGCACTATCAACTGAACTGAATTTTTCAGAGGGGCCTGTCTGACGCCGGGTTTTCAGTATCCCAGTGCGCAGCCGTCCTTGCGCGGGTCGCTGGCGCCTTCCAGTACGCCGGAAGCATGGATGCGGATTGCCTGTGCACCTCCCAGCGGAGTGTCTGGAACCTCGACTTTGTGGCCCAAATCCGTCAGCTGCTGGCGGACCGCATCTGAGTAGCCTCGCTCCACCTTCAGCAAGCCAGCATCGGCAAAGCAGCGCGGGGCATCAATGGCGGATTGCAGGTCCATGCCGAAATCCAGAAGGTTCGACACCAGACGGGCGTGACCTGCAGGCTGATATCCACCGCCCATCACGCCAAAAGGCATAGTCACTTCTTCATCTTGCGTCAGCATTGCCGGAATGATGGTATGCATTGGTCGCTTGCCGGGCCCCAGCTCGTTGGGGTGGCCTTTTTCGAGAGTGAAACCCGCGCCGCGGTTCTGCAAGAGAATGCCAAATTTTTCTGACGCGATTCCAGAGCCAAAGCCGTGGAAGATGGAATAGATCAGCGAAACCGCCATCCGGTCTTTGTCCACCACCGTGATGTAAACTGTGTCCTTGTGAACCGCTTCCGTCAGTGGCGCGGCGGCAGGTATGGCCTGCTTGGGGTCGATCAGAGCGGCAAGACGTGAGGCAGTTTCCGGCGCCAGCATGTGCTCCAGCCGGGAGGTGTGGTCAGGATCTGCTAAAAACCGGTTGCGCGCGTCATATGCCAGCTTGGCGGCCTCAGCCTCGATGTGCGCGCGTTCCACACCTAAAGGATCCAATCCTGCAAGGTCAAATTGCTTAAGAATATTCAGCAGAAGGATCGCCGTAGCGCCCTGGCCGTTGGGAGGATGCTCGGCTAACCCCATATCCTTGTAGGAGCCTTCAACCGGTTGGGTAAAGAAACTGCAGGCACTGGCAAAGTCCTGCAGCGAGTGCGTGCCTCCAACAGCCGATAGTGCTGACACCATGTCGTCAGCTACTTCACCTAAGTAAAACGCGTCACGCCCGTGCTTTGCAATCCTGCGAAGCACCTCGGCTTGGCCGGGTGCACGGAACAGATCACCCGAGTTTAGCGGTTTTCCGTCTTTCAGAAAGTGGTCACGCGCCGCACCGGTTAAGGTTCCGGCACTGTTCTGCCAGTCAAATGCTGTGCGTGCCGCTACGGGCACGCCTTCTTCTGCGTACTGAATGGCAGGTTGCAGCAGGACATCAAGCCCAAGGCAGCCTTCGGACTCCGCCAGGCGGCAGAATGCATCAATGGCGCAAGGGATGGTAACGGCATCCGCGCTGCCCAGCGGAACCGCGCCAAGACCTTGTGCTCTTAGAGCGGCTGCATTGGCTCCTGCTGGGGCGAAGCCGGATCCGTTAAGCGCCTGAATTCCTTGCCCCGGGCGCGAAAACAGCACAAAGCAGTCGCCACCGATCCCGGTCATTTGCGGCTCGCAGATCCCCAGCAGAACCGCCCCGGCCACTGCAGCGTCCATGGCGTTGCCGCCGCGCTTTAGCATGTCCAGCGCCACACCGGCAGCCAGCGGGTGAGAGGTGGCGCACATGCCGGCGGAAGCAAAAACTGCCGAGCGTCCGGGTAAATGAAAATCTCGCATGGCCTTGCTTCCCGTATTGACGCCGAGAGCCTAGGCAACACGCGCCGGAAAACAAGCCAATTCCTCAGCGAGGGTGTAGGAACTGGAGATACGGTGGTGAGGGGGAATAGGAAGCGCTGAAAAGAGATGTCCCCGGTGCCGTGCTCTGGTGGGGGCAAGAACACACGGCACCAGGGGAAGCTCGTTTCAGCTACAAGTAACGTTTCGCATACCTGTTGGGCCGTGGCGGGCCGGAAATGCGGCGCTATTGTGGCGAAACGTTAAAGTTGCGTTTAAGTGGTGTTGGAGGCCGTCAACGCAAGATCAGGTTCAAGCCTCGGCAGAGGGACTGGTAACCTGAATCTCGAAGCAGAGCGTCAGATTATTGCTTCCTTCGGACCGCTCATACTGGACTTGGCTGGCCAATTCCCGGATCAGGAACCAGCCAAATCCGCCCTCGGGCAGGCTCTTGACCGGAACATTGACATCGGCGGGCTTGCCTTCAGGCAGTTGCCCGTTCGGGAAAGGAGAACCAGCGTCCTGGATGCTGATCCAAAGCCGATCGTGGGTAAGTTCCGCTTTGATACGAACATCCCCAGGTGTTGCGTCTGCATAGGCATGCTCTACCACGTTGTTCACGGCTTCAGTTAAAGCAATTTGCACCTCGTCAGCGCGGGCCGAGGGGATACCCAAGGTCCGCAGCCGGGCCACGACCGATGAGATGCTGGAGCGGGCATCTGTATTCGTGGCTGTGAACGAGCAAGCAAAGGTTTTTACCATCAATTTCTCGCTTTGCGCCGCCAGCGCAGTCGTCTTCAGGAATTTGCGCTGGCCGGGGCGGTTGCTTCACTCAGCGAACTATACAGATCAAAGATCGTGTCCATGCGCGTCAGCCTGAAGACTTTCTCCACCATGGGGGTCAGCCCGGCCAGATCCAGCTTACGGCCACCGCCCAGCTGCTTCATGGCCGCAACAATCGCGCCAAGTCCGCTGGAGTCGATGAACTGCACCTCGGACAGGTCCAGAATGACGCGCTCGGCCCCGGCTTCGGTTTCGGTGCGCATGTCTTCCTTGAACTGGATGGCCATGGCGGCATCAATGCGCTCTGCATTGACTTTGACGATCTGTGCACCGTCCGTCATGGTGGTGGTCAGGCTCATTTTAGTCCCCCGGGATGTAACGTCATTAGGCTGTACTCTAGACCGCAAAGCTTACTTTTCTGTAGGTATAATTTTGACGATTGGAGGAAAATTGCATGAAAGATGTTGTTATCGCCGGAGCGGCCCGGACGCCTATGGGCGGGTTCCAGGGCATGTATGACGGGGTGACGGCTGCAGAGCTGGGCGGCGCGGCAATCCGGGCTGCTTTGGAAGGGGCCGGCACTGCCACCGTGGACGAGGTGCTGATGGGCTGCGTGCTGCCGGCAGGGCAGGGTCAGGCACCGGCGCGCCAGGCAGGCTTCTCTGCTGGCTTGGGCGAAGAAGTGCCAGCCACCACGCTCAACAAGATGTGCGGTTCGGGTATGAAGGCGGCGATGATCGCATTTGACCAGATTGCGCTGGGCCAGGCGGACACGATGATTGCCGGAGGCATGGAGAGCATGACAAATGCGCCCTACGTGCTGCCCAAGATGCGCGGCGGCGCCCGCATTGGCCATGGCCAGGTGATCGACCATATGTTCCTGGACGGTCTGGAAGACGCATATGACAAGGGCCGCCTGATGGGCACCTTTGCCGAAGATTGCGCCGAAAAATACCAGTTTACGCGTGAGGCGCAGGACGAATATGCGCTGAAATCGCTGTCCAATGCGCTGGAAGCGCAGGAAAGCGGTGCGTTTGACGGTGAAATCGCAGCCGTGACCGTGAAAACCCGCAAGGGCGATGTCATCACGGATGCGGATGAGCAGCCAAAATCCGCACGCCCGGAAAAGATCCCGACGCTGAAACCGGCGTTCCGCAAGGACGGTACAGTGACCGCAGCCAATGCCTCCTCCATTTCTGATGGAGCTGCGGCCTTGGTACTGGCCTCCGCTGAAGCTGCCGAAGCGCAAGGCCTGAAAGTCCGCGCCCGCATTCTAGGTCACGCCAGCCACGCCCAAGCGCCGGGCTGGTTCACCACCGCTCCGGTGCCGGCTGCTCAGAAACTGCTCAAGTCAATCGGCTGGACCGTCGAAGACGTTGATCTGTGGGAGGTGAATGAGGCCTTTGCCGTGGTGCCGATGGCCTTCATGCATGAAATGGGCCTCCCACGCGATAAGGTGAACGTGCACGGCGGCGCCTGCGCGCTGGGGCACCCGATCGGCGCCTCCGGCGCGCGGATCATGGTCACCCTGCTGAACGCTCTTGAAAAACGCGGCCTCAAGCGCGGCGTGGCAGCGATTTGCATCGGCGGTGGCGAAGGTACCGCAATTGCGATTGAGCGGGTCTGATCTTCACTTTTGCGAAATACTCGCGGGGGTGAATTGACCGTGAGGTCAAGAGGGGGCAGACAGCCCCCTCAATACGTTTCAGGAGAGCTGCACATGCAGGTCGAATACGCAACCCTGGCCAAGACCATCGCGGCGCTGACCGAAGGCGAAACGGATGAAGTGGCGCTGATGGCCACCGTGGCCTGCGAGGTGCACCACGCGGACGGCCGCTTCAACTGGACCGGCTTTTACCGCGTCGTGGCACCGGAGCTGCTGAAGATCGGGCCTTATCAGGGCGGCCATGGCTGCCTGCAGATCCCATTCTCCCGCGGCGTTTGCGGCGCAGCGGCGCGCACTGGTGTGGTGCAACTGGTACCGGATGTCGATGCCTTTCCCGGCCACATCGCCTGCGCGTCCTCTACACGCTCGGAGCTGGTGCTGCCGGTTTGGAACGGTGCTGGAGAACTGATCGGGGTGTTTGACATTGACAGCGACAAGCCCGATGCCTTCACTCAGGAAGACGCTGACCAGCTGGAGGCAATCCTGCGGCAGGTGTTCAGCCGCGGCTGATTCGCATATTCGGGGCTTTGCCCCCGGCCTTGCAGCCTTCTTCCAAGGGACAATCGACCAGAAAAAGCCGCCCGGCGCCTGATGGCGCTGGGTTTTTTCATGGCACTCTTCCGCCCCGTGAAAAAGGGCTTGGAAATTTCACGAACTCGGTCCATCGTGAAAAACGAGAGGATTTTTTCACGGAGCGGGGAGAGAGCCGGTGAACGATCAGACGGTGGCAACGGCGACACTGGGGGCGGATATCCGGGCCTTGCGCAAGGCGCGCGGTCTGACCCTGTCGGATATTGCCGCGATGCTGAACCGCTCGGTCGGCTGGCTGAGCCAAGTTGAACGGGACATGTCCGAGCCCTCGATCTCCGACCTGCGGCAGATTGCCGAAGCGCTGGGCGTACCGATGTCGATGCTGTTTGCCCACTCCGGCGCCCCGGCAGATGAACATGGCTATATCGTGCGTGCAGGCTCCCGCCGCCCGATGGGCTCCGGTGAGGAAGGGCTGATCGAGGAATTGCTCTCCCCCGACCTGACCGACGATTTCGAGATGGTGCACTCCACCTTCCAGCCCAACTCGCGGATGCAGACCCCGGCGAACCGGCCGACACAGGAGGTCGGCTACATGATCTCGGGCAAGCTGGATCTGCTGATCGGAGGCCGCAGCTTTACTGTTGGCCCTGGCGACAGTTTCCGGATCAAGCATGAGCCGTATCAGTGGTCAAACCCTTATGAAGAGCCCGCGGTGGCTGTCTGGGTTATCGCGCCGCCGGTCTATTAGGAGGAAGGTTATGATCAAGGGATCCTGCCTCTGCGGCGACATCCGTTTTGAAACTGCGGCCAAACCGCAAAATGCCTCAATGTGCCATTGCAGCCAGTGCCGCAAGCAATCCGGCGGCATCTGGGTCTCTGCGCAGGTGCGCGACGCAGACCTCACGATCACCGGACCGGTGAGCTGGTTCGAGGCAACGCCGCAGGCCAAGCGCGGGATCTGCCCGCGCTGCGGCTCCTTCCTGTTCTGGAAGGGGACGGGGGAAGACACCACCAGTTTCGCTTTGGGCGCTGTCGACGGGAACACCGGTCTCAGCGTCGAAAAGCACATCTTTACCGCCTCCAAGGGCGACTACTACCGGATTGCGGACGGCGTGCCGCAAGAAGACTGAGACTAGGGAGCGAACATGTCTGATTTTCCAACCAAGGCCCGTGTGGTCATCATCGGCGGCGGCGTCGTCGGCTGCTCGTCGCTTTATCATCTGGCCAAGAAAGGCTGGACCGATTGTGTGCTGCTGGAGAAGAACGAGCTGACTGCCGGTTCGACCTGGCATGCGGCCGGCAACGTGCCGACCTTCTCGACCTCCTGGGCGATCATGAACATGCAGCGCTACTCGACTGAGCTGTATTCAGGCTTGGCCGAAGAGGTCGACTACCCGATGAACTACCATGTTTCGGGCTCGATCCGTCTGGCACACACCAAAGAGCGGATGCAGGAATTCGAACGCGCCATGTCCATGGGCCGTTACCAGGGTATCCCGATGGAGATGTGGACCCCGGAAGAAACCAAGGAACACTATCCGTTCCTGGAGACGCATGACCTGGCAGGTGTTCTCTATGACCCGACCGATGGCGACATCGACCCGGCACAGCTTACCCAGGCCCTGGCCAAAGGTGCGCGCGATATGGGCGCAAAGATCCTGCGCTTCACCCCGGCAACCGGTGTGACCCAGCACGAAGACGGAACATGGACCGTGCACACTGAAAAAGGCGACATCGACTGCGACTATGTGGTGAACGCCGCCGGATACTACGCGCAGCGCGTGGGCGAGATGTTCAAGCCCTACGGCGGCCGGACCGTGCCTGCCATGGTGATGGAGCACCAGTACCTGCTGACCGAACAGATCCCCGAGGTCGAAGCCTGGTCCAAGGAACACGGCGGCAAGCTGCCCCTGATCCGTGATGTGGATGTGTCTTACTACCTGCGTCAGGAAAAGCACGGCTACAACCTCGGCCCCTATGAGCCGAACTGCAAAGGCCACTGGCTGACCGAAGACGATCCGATGCCTGAGGACTTCTCGTTCCAGCTGTGGCAGGAAGACCTAGACCGTATCGAGGATATCGTCACCGACGCGATGGAGCGGGTGCCGCTGATGGCGACTTCCGGTGTCTCCAGCGTGATCAACGGCCCGATCCCCTATGCGCCCGATGGTCTGCCGATGATCGGCCCGATGCCCGGTGTGAAAAACGCCTTCGAAGCGCATAGCTTCACCTTCGGCATTGCCCAGGGCGGCGGCGCCGGAAAGGTGCTGGCAGAATGGATCATCGATGGCCACACTGAGTGGGACATGTGGGCCGTCGATCCGCGCCGCTATACCGACTACACCGATCAGGACTACTGCAACCAGAAAGGCATGGAAGTTTACGGCAACGAATATGCCATGCACTTCCCGCACCACGAGTGGCCGGCCGCGCGCGACAAGAAGGTCAGCCAGGTCCATGCCAAGATCAAAGAACTGGGTGGCGTGATGGGCGCCTACAACGGCTGGGAACGCGCCAACTGGTTCGCGCAGCCGGGTGACGATACCTCGGAAGAGGCCACCCACACCTGGGGCCGCTCCGGCCCGTGGCAGCAGCGCATCAAGGAAGAATGCGAAGCGGTCCGTGACGGCGCCGGTGTGCTTGACCTGCCGGGCTTCTCCCGCTTCAACCTGAGCGGTGAAGGCGCTGCGGAATTCCTGCGCGGCCTGGTGACTGGCGGTCTGCCCAAGGTGGGCCGGATGAACCTGGTCTACTTCTCGGACGACCGCGGCCGTATCCTGACCGAGATGTCCTGTGTCCGTCATGGCGAAGACCACTTTACCATGATCACCGCAGGCTCGGCCCAGTGGCACGATTTCGAAATCCTGAAGAAGGCGCTGCCTGACGGCCTGACCTTGACCGACCACACCACCGAATTCGCAACTATGATCGTCACCGGCCCGAAATCGCGTGAGCTGTTTGCAGGTATCTCCGACGCCGACCTGTCGCTTGGCTGGTTGACCCACCAGGAAGCCACGGTCGCGGGCAAACCCGCCTTCCTGGCGCGGGTGTCCTTTGCCGGCGAACTGGGCTGGGAGGTGCACTGCGCCAATGAGCATCAGCCGGCAATCTATGATGCCTTGCTCGCAGGCGGCGCCAAGCCGTTCGGCATGTATGCGCTGAATTCCCTGCGCATCGAGAAGGGCTACCGCACCTGGAAGGGTGATCTGTCGACCGACTACTCGCTGCTCGAAGGCGGGTTGGAGCGGTTTGTCAAACTGGACAAGCCGCAGGATTTCCCGGGTAAGGCTGCAATCCAGAACGAAAAGCAGCAGGGCGTGAAAAAGTCCTTTGTGACCCTGATTGTCGAAGCTGGCGAGGCAGACGCGCCTTACATGTCCTGCATCTGGAAAGATGGCGAGATCGTGGGTGAAACCACTTCCGGCGACTGGGGCTACCGTGTGAATGCCTCCATCGCGCTGGGCATGGTGCGTCCTGAGCTGGCCGTTCCGGGTACCGAACTGGAGGTAGAGATCTACGGCGAGAAGTGCCGCGCGGTGGTTCAGAAGGACGAACCGTTGTGGGATCCGGCCAACGAGCGCCTGCGCGCCTGATGTGCTAGGGTCGGCCCGTCACGCTTAATTCAGGAGGCTTCAGCGATGGCCAAGATGATGAAAGGCGTCTGTTTGACCCGGCATGGCGGGCCGGATGCGCTGAAATGGCGTGAAGACATTCCTGTTCCGGTCCCAGGGCCGGGGCAGGTGCTGGTCAAGGTTCTGGCGGCTGGCGTCAACAACACCGACATCAACACCCGGATCGGCTGGTATTCGTCAGACGTGACTGGGGCCACGGATGCGGTGGGCGATGACGCAGAGGTCGAAGCTGGCGGCTGGGGCGGCTCCCTGAGTTTTCCCCGTATCCAGGGCGGCGACCTGTGTGGCCTAGTAGTTCAGACCGGCCCAGATGTTGGTGACTTCCACGTGGGGCAGCGGGTCACCAGCCAGATCAATATTCCCCGGCCGCAGCCGGACAACCCGGTGGCCTTCGTTGCTCTGGGGTCAGAACTTGATGGCGCTTTCGCGCAATACTGCCTGATGGAGGCGGCAGAGCTGTTCGATGTCAGCGCCTCTCCCTTGTCCGATACCGAGATCGCGGCGATGCCCTGTGCCTATGGAACCGCCTGGAACCTGCTGCACCGTGCTGGTGTCTCCGGTGGCCACCGGGTGCTGGTGACCGGCGCTTCCGGCGGGGTCGGGCTGGCTGCGGTCCAGCTGGCGGCCCATCTTGGCGCGCAAGTGACTGGTCAGACATCGCCCGCCAAAGCGGATGCGGTGACCGCGATGGGGGCTTGCAGCATCATTGGCCGCGTGGAAACACCTGAACCAGGCAGTTTCGACGCCGTCATAGACGTGGTCGGCGGCCCGGCCTGGCCCGCGCTGATACAGGCGCTGCGGCCCGGCGGGCATTACGCGGTCTCCGGCGCCATTGCCGGCCCGATCGTCACAGCGGACCTGCGCGAGATTTACCTGCGCGACATCACTGTCCACGGCTGCACCTTCTCCCCCCGTACGGTCTTTGCTGAACTGGTGGAGCTGATCAATTCCGGCGCAATCCGTCCCTTGGTCTCGGCAACCTATCCCCTGCAGGACATCGCTCGGGCGCAAGCCGATTTCATGAGCAAGGCGTTTCCGGGCAAACTGGTCCTGATTCCCCCGCAGGAGGCCCCATGACAGATATCATCCTTCTTGACGGCTCAATCGGGCAGGAAGTTGTCAAGCGGTCCGGCGACCGGGCGACGCCGCTGTGGTCAACCTCCGTGATGATCGGAAAGCCGGATGTGGTCGGCGGCATTCACGCGGACTACTTTGCTGCCGGGGCCACAATGGCCACCATGAATACCTATGCGGTGCTGCGCGACCGCTTGGTCCGCGCAGGCATCGAGGAGCATTTCGAAGAACTGCTGTCCACGGCGGCCGCTCAGGCAACCGCTGCACGGGACGCCCACGGCTCAGGCCGTGTCGCCGCTGCGCTGGGGCCGCTGATTGCCTCTTACCGCCCGGATATCTGCCCGCCGCACCAGGAGGCCGCACCGGTCTACGCAGAGATTGTTCAGCTGCTGGACCCGCAGGCGGATCTGTACCTGATCGAAACCGTGTCATCTATCGAACACGCTAGGGGGGCGCTGCTTGGCTGCGCCGGGACGGCGAAACCAGTGTGGCTGGCGGCTTCTGTTTCTGATGAAGACGGAACGCTGCTGCGTTCCGGCGAGCCGCTGGCGGATCTCGCGGCGGTGGTCGAGGATTTCCAGCCGGAGGCGGTCTTGCTCAACTGTTCGCGCCCCGAGGTCGTCGGCGCAGGCCTGGAAATTGTCAAAACCTTCGGCAAGCCCTGCGGCGCATATGCCAACGGGTTCACCCGGATTTCCGAGGGGTTTCTGAAAGATGCCCCCACCGTGGACGCGCTGGAGCAGCGTCAGGATCTGGGGCCCAAGGCCTACGCGGAATTTGCCATGGGCTGGGTTGCCCAAGGCGCCACGATCGTCGGCGGCTGCTGTGAAGTCGGCCCGGACCATATTGCCGAACTGGCCCGCTGTTTGCGCGCGGCCGGGCATCGGATCGTCTGACCAGGGGAGGGGATCAGCATGGCAGCTCCGGAAAAACTCAAAGCGGCAGACCCGGCCCGGGTCTGGCACATCGACATCATCGTCACCGAAGGATTTGTCCTGATCGAGATGTCGGCGATCCTGGAGGTTCTGCGGATCGCCAACCGCGTGCTGGCCCAGCCGCCGTTCAAATGGACCGTCCGCTCGCTGCAGGGTGGCCGGGTGGGCTGCCGGGCGGGCCTAAGCGTGGATACTGAACCCTTCGCGGCCAAGCCGGACGCGGATTTCGCCTTCTTCCTTGGCAACTCGGACCCGGACCATCCAGGCCTCAGCCTGGGACGGGTGATTTCCAGCTACACCTGCCGCGATATCAAGGTCTACCTGCTGGCCGAGGCCGCGGCGCGCTATATCCGTGACCAGGGTGGCGCCGCCGGGCGGCTGACGACTCATTGGGAAAACTCCGCCCTGCTGCGCGAGCGGATGGGGCTGAACGATTCCAGCCACGCGCTGGCCAGCGAGGACGGGCTGGTGGTGACCTGCGCTGGCATGGGGTCCACCGTCGATATCATCCTGGCGCTGGTCGGCAGGCTGACCTCTGCTGCGGCGCAGATGACCGTGGGCAACATCATGCTGCACGAACAGGTGCGCGATTTCTCCTCGCTGCAGCCTTTTGCCGGCGCCAAGCCGACCATCACCGGAGACAGCGATCTGGACCACTGCATCCGCATCATGCAGGACAACATCGAGGAACCGGTGCCGATCAGCGACATCGTCGGGGAGCTAGGCATCTCCACCCGCTCGCTGGAGCGCAAGTTCAAGACTTTCCTGGGGACCACTCCCAATGGGTTTTACCGGGAAATGCGGCTTTCCAAGGCCAACAACTTGTTGCTCAATACCACCATGAGCGTCCGCGAGATCGGTCTTGCCTGTGGATTTCCCAATGGGTTCTCCAGTCTTTACAAGAGCTTCTTCGGAATTACTCCCTTTGCTCTGCGCAAGCGCCGCCGACTGGGCGAGGATGGTTCAGAAAAAATCCTAAAGGCCGGAGAATAGCTCCGGGAGTCTGACGTTTTTGATGCATTTTGCGCCGCCTGTTCGTGATAATCAGGCGCAAACCCTCATTCAGGAGCGATGACATGAGCGATCTTCCCAACAAGGCCCGCGTGGTGATTATCGGCGGCGGCGTGATCGGCTGTTCGGTGGCCTATCACCTGACCAAGCTCGGCTGGAAGGATGTGGTGCTGCTGGAGCGCAAGCAGCTGACTTCCGGCACCACCTGGCACGCCGCGGGCCTGATCGGACAGCTGCGCGCCTCCTCCAACATGACCAAGCTCGCCCGCTATTCGGCGGAGCTGTACCTGGGGCTTGAGGAAGAAACCGGCGTCGCCACCGGCATGCGCCAGGTCGGCTCGGTGTCCGCGGCGCTGACCAACGAACGGCTTGAAGAACTCTATCGCAACGCCGCAATGGCCCGCGCCTTTGGCGTGCCGGTGGAGGAACTGTCGCCCAAGGAAGTCAAGGAGCGCTACGAGCACATCAATCTGGACGGCGTGACCGGCGGTGTCTGGCTGCCGACCGACGGGCAGGCGGACCCGGCCAACATCGCGCTGGCCTTGGCCAAGGGCGCCCGCCAGCGCGGCGCGCTGGTCAAGGAACGGATCAAGGTCACCGGCATCTCCAAAAACGGCCGCCGCGTCACCGGTGTTGACTGGGCCAGCGATGATGGCCAGTTCCAAGGCCACATCGAAGCCGACATGGTGGTGAACTGTGCCGGCATGTGGGGCCACGAGGTCGGCCGCATGGCAGGCGTCAACGTGCCGCTGCACGCCTGTGAGCATTTCTACATCGTGACCGAAGGCATCGCAGGCCTGTCCCAGATGCCGGTGCTGCGGGTGCCGGATGAATGCGCCTACTACAAGGAAGACGCAGGCAAGATCCTTTTGGGTGCCTTTGAACCCAACGCCAAACCCTGGGCGATGAACGGCATCCCCGACAGCTTCGAGTTCGACCAGCTGCCCGAGGACTTCGACCACTTCGAGCCGATCCTGGAGGCCGCCTGCAACCGGATGCCGATGCTGGCGGAGGCCGGTATTCACACGTTCTTCAACGGCCCGGAATCCTTTACCCCGGACGACGCCTACCACCTTGGCCTGGCGCCGGAGATGGACAACTTCTGGGTTGCCGCAGGCTTCAACTCGATCGGCATCCAGTCCGCAGGCGGCGCCGGCATGGCGCTGGCGCAGTGGATGGAAGACGGCCAGAAGCCGTTTGACCTCGGCGATGTGGACATCTCCCGCATGCACCCGTTCCAGGGTAACAAGCACTATCTGTTCGAGCGTTCAAAAGAGACCCTGGGCCTGCTGTATGCAGACCATTTCCCCTACCGCCAGAAGGCCACGGCCCGCGGCGTGCGCCGCACCCCGTTCCATTATCACCTTAAGGAACAGGGCGCCGTATTCGGCGAAATCGGCGGCTGGGAGCGCGCCAACTGGTTTGCCAACGACGGCCAGGAGCGCGAGTACCAGTACAGCTGGAAGCGCCAGAACTGGTTCGAGAATTCCGCCGCCGAACATCGTGCCGTGCGGGAAAACGTCGGCATGTACGACATGTCCTCCTTCGGCAAGATCCGCGTCGAAGGCCCGGATGCGGAGAAGTTCCTGAACTACATCTGCGGTGCCAATGTCTCGGTCCCGGCGGGCAAGATCGTATACACTCAGTTCCTGAACAGCCGCGGCGGGATTGAGGCGGATGTGACCGTCACCCGCCTGAGCGAGACTGTCTATCTGGTGGTGACTCCCGCGGTGACCCGCCTCGCCGACCAGACCTGGATGATGCGCAACAAGGGCGGTTTCAACGTCGTGCTCACCGATGTGACCGCAGGCGAGGGCGTGCTGGCCGTGATGGGTCCGAACTCCCGTGAACTTCTGCAGAAAGTGTCGCCCAATGATTTCTCCAACGAGGTGAACCCCTTCGGCACCGCGCAAGAGATCGAACTTGGCATGGGGCTTGCCCGTGTGCACCGGGTGACTTATGTGGGTGAGCTTGGCTGGGAAATCTATATCCCGGCGGAAATGTCCGGCCATGCCTTCGAAACCCTCTGGGAGGCGGGCCAGGATATGGGGCTCAAGCTCTGCGGTATGCACATGATGGACAGCTGCCGGATCGAGAAGGGCTTCCGCCACTTCGGCCACGACATCACCTGCGAGGACAATGTGATCGACGCAGGGCTCGGCTTTGCGGTTGCCACCGGCAAGGACGACTTCATCGGCAAGGCCGCGGTGCTGGAGCGCAAGGAGAGCGGCCCCAAGAACCGCATGGTTCAGTTCAAGCTGACCGATCCCGAGCCGCTGCTGTTCCACAACGAACCGATCATCCGCGACGGCAAGTATGTGGGCTATCTCAGCTCCGGCAACTACGGCCACACCTTGGGTGCCGCCATCGGCATGGGCTATGTGCCTTGCGAGGGCGAAAGCGCGGCGGATGTGCTGGGTTCGACCTATGAGATCGACGTCTGCGGCGTGAAGGTGCAGGCGGAAGCCTCGCTCAAGCCGATGTACGATCCGAAATCGGAGCGGGTGAAGGCCTAAGCACCTCTCCAGTGCATTCACCTGCCCGTATCGCGTCCCGGCCTTGTGCCGGGGCGTTTTTCGTTGCTGTCCCCGCGGGGACAGACCCGGGTTCTGCTGCAACGTTTCCCCCGGTTTCACGGCCTAGCCGTTCAGCCCCTCTTGACCCCGCCTGAAATCCCTTGGAGAAATCCATAAAAAGCCTTGTGCGGCAGGGGTAAACAGGTAGGTTGCTTGTCCCGGCATGTGACACGGGCGCCTGACGAAGAGGATTTGGGACATGAAGATCAGCATCGAACGCGGCACGCTTCTCAAGGCCGTGGCCCAGGCGCAGTCTGTGGTCGAGCGCCGCAACACCATTCCGATCCTGGCGAATGTGCTGATCGAAGCCGAAGGCGACAGCGTCCAGTTCCGCGCCACCGACCTGGATATCGAGGTGGTCGACAAGGCCCCCGCGCAGGTGGAACGCGCCGGCGCGACCACCGTCGCTGCCACCACCCTGCACGAGATTGTCCGCAAGCTGCCTGATGGTGCGCTGGTCACCCTGACCGCCGATGCCGCAACCGGCCGTCTGGCGGTCGAGGCCGGGCGCTCCAATTTCTCTCTGGCGACTCTGCCGCGCGAGGATTTCCCGGTGATGGCCTCGTCGGAATACCATTCGAACTTTGCCGCCAAGGCCGCGGTGCTGCGCCGCCTGTTCGACAAGTCGAAATTCGCGATCTCCACCGAGGAGACCCGGTATTACCTGAACGGTGTCTACCTGCATGTTTCGTCGGGGGATGGCGGCAAGGTTCTGCGCGCCGTGGCCACCGACGGCCACCGCTTGGCCCGCATCGACGCGGAGCTGCCGCTGGGCGCCGAGGACATGCCCGGCGTGATCGTGCCGCGCAAGACCGTGGGCGAGCTGCGCAAGCTGCTGGATGATGACGACATGGATATCGCGGTCTCGGTTTCTGAAACCAAGGTGCGCTTTGCCACCCCGAATATCACCCTGACCTCCAAGGTGATCGACGGGACCTTTCCCGACTACACCCGCGTGATCCCGGCCGGAAACACCCGCCGCCTGGAAGTGGACGCGGCCGAGTTCGCACAGGCTGTTGACCGGGTTGCCACTGTTTCTTCTGAACGCTCCCGCGCGGTGAAGCTGCAGTTGGAAGAGGATCGGCTGATCCTGTCGGTGAACGCGCCCGACAGCGGTGCGGCGGAGGAAGAGCTGGCCGTCGCCTACAACGACGAGCGGCTGGAAATCGGCTTTAACGCAAAGTACCTGCTGGAAATCGCCAACCAGGTGGACCGCGAAAACGCCGTGTTCATGTTCAACTCCTCCGGCGATCCGACCCTGATGCGCGAAGGCAACGACGAAAGCGCCGTTTACGTCGTGATGCCGATGCGGGTTTGATCGCCTGACGGCGATGCCTGCAGCGCGAGTAATTTTGCAAAGAAGAAAAAGGGCGCGCGCTTCATGCTGGCTCTGACCGCATTGACCCTTTCCCATTTCCGCTCGCATTTGCGGGCGGATTTGCGTTTGGACGGGCGTCCGGTGGCCATTCACGGCAACAACGGCGCGGGCAAGACCAACATCCTGGAAGCAGTGTCTCTGTTTTCCCCGGGCCGCGGCCTGCGCCGGGCCAGTGCCGCCGATATGGCGCGCCAGCCAGAGGCTTTGGGTTGGAAGCTGAGAGGCGAGCTGCAGGCGCCGTCGCAGGCTTACGAGGTGGAAACCTGGTCCGAGGGAGGTAATGCCCGGCAGGTGAAGATCGACAACAAGTCCGCCAGCCAACTGGCGCTGGGGCAAGTGGCGCGCGTGGTGTGGCTGATTCCGGCAATGGACCGGCTGTGGATTGAGGCTGCAGAGGGGCGGCGGCGGTTTCTGGACCGGATCGCGCTGAGTTTCGAGCCGGGTCATGCTGAGGCCTCGCTGGCGTATGAGAAGGCAATGCGCGAGCGCAACCGGCTGCTGAAGGAACAGATCCGCGATGCAGCCTGGTACCGGGTGCTGGAGGATCGCATGGCTGCCGCCGGGCACCGGATTCATGCGGCCCGGGTGCAGGCGGTGGAGCTGCTGCAGCTGGCACAGGCCGAGGCGGAGACCGCCTTTCCGGCTGCGGAGCTGGAACTGTTGCAGTCGGAGGGCAGCATGCCGTTCTCGGAGGCTGATTTCAAAGAGGCGCTGGAGGAAAGCCGGTTCCGCGATCTGGCCGCAGGCCGTACCTTGGTAGGGCCGCACCGCACCGATCTGATTGGCACTTACCGCGCCAAGGGCATCCCGGCCAAGGACTGCTCCACCGGAGAGCAGAAGGCGTTGCTGGTGTCGCTGATTCTGGCCAATGCGCGGGCGCTGGCCGAGCGCGAGGGCGCGCCGCCGATTCTGTTGCTGGATGAGGTTGCGGCGCATCTGGATGCGGGCCGCCGCGCTGCGCTGTATGATGAGATCTGCGCGCTTGGCACCCAGGCCTGGATGACAGGCACCGGCCCAGAGCTGTTTACGGAGCTGGGCGGCCGGGCGCAGGTGCTGGAAGTGTCGGAAAACGAGGGCGTATCGGAGGTTTCCCAGAAATGACCGTTACGCCCTGGGACCTGGCGCTTTATGCCGGGGCCTTGCTGATCCTGTTCCTGACCCCCGGCCCGGTGTGGCTGGCCCTGATGGCGCGCTCGGTTTCCGGCGGGTTCCCAGCGGCCTGGCCGCTGGCGGTTGGCGTCGCCTGCGGCGACATCTTCTGGCCGCTGATTGCAGTTGCGGGCATGTCCTGGGTGGTTTCGGAGATCGAGGGCATCATGACCGTGCTGCGCTGGGTGGCCTGCGCGATGTTCCTGGGCATGGGGTATCTGCTGATCCGCCATGCCGGCGACGCGGTGGAGGAAAACCGCGCCCTGACCCGTCCCGGCATTTGGGCCGGTTTCATGGCCGGTATCGCGGTGATCCTCGGCAACCCCAAGGCGATCTTGTTCTACATGGGCGTGCTGCCCGGGTTCTTTGACCTGTCGGGCATCTCCGGGAGCGACATCGCTGCAATTGTGACCCTGTCCTTCCTGGTTCCGCTTTTGGGCAACCTGGCGCTGGCGGGGATGGTGCACCGCGTGCGCCGGGCGGTAACCTCCACCCGGATCCGGCGGCGGATCAACCTGGTGTCCGGCGGGCTGCTGATCTGTGTCGGGCTGGTGATTCCCTTCACCTAAGGGGCGGGCTGCAGCCAGGCTTTCAGGTATGACGCCAGCGCCCGGGCAGGCGGCGTTTCATCATCGTGTTCCATGCAAAACCACACGCCCAGGACGTGGTTCAGGAAGGCCTGAATGCCTTCTGCTAACAGTTCCGGCTGCTGATCCTGGCGAATTTGGCCTGCCGTCTGCAGAACCTGCAGCCAGCGCGTCAGCAGCGTGACCTGCCGGATGAAACTGGCGGTGACCACCTCATCCGGTTCCGCCGCTGTGGTGCCGGAGTAGCGCAAAAGCAGATCAAAGATCACCCGGTCCTGGCCGACGTAGTCCAGGTGCGGCGCCAGTCGGGCGGTCAGTTCATCCGCATCCTGGGGAGGGTCCCCTGCCTCCATCCCGTCCAGCAGGCGCATGACCTCATCCCCGATCAGCACGGCCAGCAGCCCGTCCTTGTCCTTGAAATGCGAAAACAGGGTGCCTTTGGCCACACCGGCGCGGGCGACCACATCCTCCACCCGCAATCCGCTGTAGCCCTGCTCCTGCACGATGGTGGCTGCCACCTCCTGCAGTCTTGCCCTGGTTTCCAGCCGCCGTTTCTGCGGTGCACGCGTCATTATCAGCCTCACAAGCTATTTTTTGACCGCGGTCATTTTTATAATTGACCGCGGTCATTTTTGATTCAATAAAGTGACCATGGTCAACTTATCCAATGGAGAGTGAAATGTCTGCCCGGAAAATCCTGATTCTAAACGGCCACCCGGCTGCCAATACCTTTACCGGGGCGCTGTGCGGCAGCTATGCGTCTGCCGCTGGCGGCGCCGGTCATGACGTGCGCATGCACAATCTGTCGCAGCTGGAGTTCGATGCGGATTTCGGGCAGGCCGGGTTCTCCGGTGCAAAGAAGCTGGAGCCCCAAATTGAGGCGGTGCTTTCGGATTTCGAATGGGCGGGCCATGTGGTCATTGCCTTTCCCCTGTGGTGGGGCGGCATGCCGGGTAAATTGAAGGGGCTGTTCGACCGGATCCTGCTGCCCGGCCGCACCTTTGATCCCCGCATTGTCACCGATGGCCTGCCCAAGCCGCTGTTGACGGGAAAGTCAGGACGGGTCCTGATTGCGTCAGACACGCCGCCCGATTTGATGGCGCAATACTACGACAATGCCGCGCATGTTCAGGTGGAACGCCAGATCCTGAATTTTGTCGGAATTGACCCGGTTGAGACCTGCCATTTCGGCGCTTTGCAGGGGTCAAGCAGCGAGGAGCGCAAAGCCTGGCTACGCACAGCGGCGGAACTCGGGGCGCTGGGTGCGTAATCGCCTGACGGGCCCATGAAAAAAGGGGGCTTGCTCGTGACATTCCTCCCCGGGTTTCGTATAAAATCCCGAAGCTAAAACAGGAAGATGTGAATGTCCGGAAACGAGCAGGCCCCCGCAGAATATGGCGCGGATTCCATCAAGGTTCTCAAAGGGTTGGAGGCGGTTCGCAAGCGCCCTGGCATGTATATCGGGGACACGGATGACGGCTCGGGCCTGCACCATATGGTGTACGAGGTCGTGGACAACGGCATCGACGAGGCGCTGGCAGGCCACGCTGACCATGTAACCGTGAAAATTCATGCGGATTCCAGCGTCTCCGTCAGCGACAACGGCCGCGGCATTCCGGTGGATATTCATGCCGAGGAAGGCGTTTCGGCAGCCGAGGTCATCATGACCCAGCTACACGCTGGTGGTAAATTTGACAGCAACTCCTATAAGGTCTCGGGCGGCCTGCACGGCGTGGGCGTGTCGGTGGTGAACGCGCTGTCTGACTGGCTGGAGCTGCGCATCTGGCGCAACGGCAAGGAGCACGTGGCGCGGTTTGAACGCGGCGATACCGTTAAGCATCTGGAAGTGGTCGGCGATTGTGGTGACCAGACCGGCACCGAAGTCCGGTTCATGGCGTCGACCGATACATTCTCGAACCTGGAATACTCTTTTGAGACGCTGGAAAAGCGCCTGCGCGAGCTGGCCTTTCTGAACTCCGGTGTGCGGATCATTCTGGAGGATGAGCGCCCGGCAGAGAAGCTCTCGGCGGAGCTGTTCTACGAGGGCGGCGTCAAGGAATTCGTCAAATACCTTGACCGGCACAAGACCCCGGTGATGGACGCTCCGGTCTACATCGTGGGGGAGAAGGACGACATTGGCGTCGAGATTGCCATGTGGTGGAATGACAGCTACCACGAGACGGTGCTTCCCTTCACCAATAATATTCCGCAGCGCGACGGAGGCACTCATGTCGCGGGCTTCCGCGGTGCGCTGACCCGGACCATCAACAACTACGCGCAGACGTCGGGCATCGCCAAGAAAGAGAAGGTCTCTTTCACCGGCGACGATGCTCGCGAAGGGCTGACCTGTGTTCTGTCGGTCAAGGTGCCGGACCCGAAATTCTCCAGCCAGACCAAAGACAAGCTGGTGTCCTCCGAGGTGCGCCCGGTGGTCGAAAGCCTGATGGGTGAAAAGCTGGCCGAATGGTTCGAGGAAAACCCGAACGAGGCCAAGCAGATCGTCGGCAAGATTGTCGAGGCCGCTCTGGCCCGCGAAGCTGCCCGCAAAGCGCGCGAGCTGACCCGCCGCAAGACCGCGATGGACGTGAACTACCTAGCCGGTAAGCTCAAGGACTGCTCCGAGAAAGACCCTTCCAAGACTGAAGTCTTCCTGGTCGAGGGTGACTCGGCCGGCGGCTCCGCCCAAACCGGGCGGGACCGGATGACCCAAGCCATCCTGCCCCTGCGCGGCAAGATCCTGAACGTGGAGCGTGCGCGGTTTGACCGGATGCTGTCCTCTCAGGAAATCGGCAATCTGGTGATGGCGCTTGGTACTGGCATCGGCCGTGATGAATTCAACATCGAGAAGCTGCGCTACCACAAGATCGTCATCATGACCGACGCCGACGTCGACGGCGCCCACATCCGTACCCTGCTGCTGACCTTCTTCTACCGCCAGATGCCTGAGCTGATCGAGGGCGGTTACCTCTACATTGCCCAGCCGCCGCTTTATAAGGTCGCGCGCGGCAAGTCAGAGGTCTACCTCAAGGATCAGGCGGCGCTGGACGATTACCTGATCAACCAGGGCGTTGACGGCGCGGTTCTCAAGCTGGGTGACGGGTCTGAAATGGCCGGTGCCGACCTCACTCGCGTAGTGGACGAGGCGCGGCAGCTCAAACGCGTGCTGGATGCTTTCCCGACCCATTACCCGCGCCACATCCTGGAGCAGGCTGCCGTGGCCGGCGCCTTTGTACCCGGTGCCGTGGATTCCGACCTGCAGGGCGTGGCCGACAAAGTTGCCCAACGGCTGGACCTGATCGCATTGGAATATGAACGCGGCTGGCAGGGCCGGATCACCCAGGACCACGGCATCCGCCTGGCCCGCATCCTGCGCGGAGTCGAGGAAGTACGTACCCTGGATGGTCCGATGCTGCGCTCGGGTGAAGCCCGCAAGACCGGCAGTTTCACCAAAAGCCTGCAGGAAGTTTACGGCACCACCGCCCAACTGGTCCGCCGCGACCGCAGCCAGATGATCCATGGCCCGCTGGGCCTCTTGCAGGCGATTCTGGAAGAGGGCGAAAAGGGCCTTACTCTGCAGCGCTACAAGGGGTTGGGCGAAATGAACCCCGATCAGCTTTGGGAAACTACACTTGATCCGGATGCCCGCACGCTGCTGCAGGTCCGTATTGATGATATGGTCGAAGCGGACGATTTGTTTACCAAGCTAATGGGCGATGTGGTGGAACCGCGCCGAGAGTTTATTCAGAAGAACGCCCTTAGCGTGGAAAATCTGGATTTCTGAGGCCGTTGTAGGATCGCCCAACAGCGTGTTTTTGACCCATACTATTGCGCAAATTGTCCATAGTTTTGGGTCTCGCATACGGTAAAGGGTAGGCAGTTTCTGGATGCACTGGGGTCTTCTTTTTTGAAATGATCTCGGGGTTTCAAGTGCTGCTACCCTTTTCGCGATTGCCAACTTGGCGGGCAAATTCACGATTCGCGTGGTGAACTTTTGGCCGCCGGTGCCCTGTCGGCAAGCTCTTGGCGTAGTGCGGACAAAATAGGCTTGTAGGGAGCCCTGCGCGGTCGGCATAGGTGTCTCCTCTGCGTATTTCTATTTGTTTCCATAAGTTCCTTGTGATTGCCGGCTGGTAGCCCGCCTTTCGCATGTACAGCAGCGCTTTGCCGGTGCAAAGGCGGGCGTTAGTTGCGTGGCTGCCCACGGCCGTCCGGGAGTTGGGTGGAGCTGCCATTTGCCGCAACTTAAGCGGCTCCAGGTGCCGGATTTGTGCGGGAAGCGCCTGGGTGGAATTCCGGCAAGTAAAAATGAACACAGAAGTCCAGGGCCGGCCTGAGCTGTGCTAAATCATGGAAACCAATTTTTGACGTCTGATATTTAATATACGTCTTTAGCGAGTGTTATTTTTAATCTTTGGGTTGTTTAATGTCTGAGGCCGACGCTGTCTGGATACTGTTTTCCGCGCTTCTTGTGCTTGTGCTGCAATCTGGGTTTCTATGCTTGGAATCTGGCACGGTACGGGCAAAGAATGCGGCAAATGTCGCACTCAAGAACTTGTCAGATGTCTGCGTGGTCAGCACTGCATTCTGGCTGACCGGATTCGGTCTGATGTTTGGCCCCAGCTTGGGCGGCCTGTTCGGGACCGGCGGCTTCTGGCCACAGCTCGACAACTCCGCAGGCCATTCAGCCGCAATTTTCCTGTTTCAGATGGCTTTTGCTTCCACAGCTGCAACGATTGTGTCCGGTGCCGTGGCCGAGCGGGAGAGGTTTCTGGGCTACTTAGTGATGTCCGTGATGCTCGGGGCCTTTATTTATCCTGTTGCCGGGCATTGGGTCTGGAATGAGGCCGGATGGTTGCGGCAGGCTGGCTTCATCGACTTTGCCGGCGCGACAGTGGTGCATAGTGTCGGAGGCTGGACAGCGCTGGTGGCAGTCGTTCTCTTGGGGCCGCGGCTGGGCCGCTATGGGCCGAAGAAGCGGTTTTTCGAAGAGAACTCCATCTCCCTCGTGACCCTTGGCGGGTTGTTGCTGTGGGTCGGATGGGGTGCGTTCAACGGCGGCTCAGCTTTGGCTTTCAGCACAAATGTGGGTCCGGTGATCGCCCGCACTATGCTGTCGGCAGCGGGAGCGGGAATTGCCAGCATAATCATAGGACTAGGGCTGTTCCGTTGCGTCCGGGCTGAAATCCTGGTCAACGGTTTTCTCGGCGGGCTGGTGGCAGGAACCGCGGGTATCCATCTTGTGACAGGGCCGATGGCCTTCCTGATAGGGGTCGTCGGTTCGGTGACAGTGATCGTCGCACGGGACATTCTGGATGCACTGAAAATTGATGATGTGGTGGGAGCGGTACCGGTACATCTGGCAGCCGGGCTGGTCGGCACGCTCGCGGTGGCATTCACGGTCCCGCTGGAGCTGCTCCCTGCCGGGAGCAGGCTGGGCCAGCTCGGAATTCAGGCCTTGGGGGCTTCTGCTGTAGCAGCCTGGGTTATCTCGTGCACGGTTCCGCTTGCTATAATTCTCAAAGCTGCTGGACTGCTGCGAGCGCGTCCCAGAGACGAGGTGCGGGGGTTGAACTTGGCTGAAAACAACCAGCGCAATGCGCTGCTGGAAATGCTGGAGGAGATGAAGCGGCATCAGAGGTCCGGGTCTTTCAGCAGCCGAGTGCGTGTCGAACGGTCCACTGATCTGGGAGTGCTGGCGTTCCGTTACAACCGTGTGCTGGACCGGGTCGAAGATGAAATCAGCCTGCGTGTGGACTCGATCCGCAAAGAACGGATGAGCCGGGTGCTGGCGGAAGAGGCCTTTGAGGCGATGCGGGAGGCGCAGGAGGAAAGCGCCTGGTCGGCCCGGCATGACAAACTCACTGGGCTGGGAAACCGTAAGCACCTGGAGGAAATCGCTTCCGCTCCGGCGGCGGATCAGCAGGCGGGCACACTGGTTGTCGCGCTGGACCTGGACCGGTTCAAAGAGATCAATGACACTTACGGGCATGAGGCCGGTGATCTGGTTCTGGAACACGCGGCGCAGCGGATTTCCGGTAAGATCCACGCCGGGCGCGACTTTGCTTTCCGTATCGGCGGGGACGAATTTGCGATGCTGATGGAGTTTGCCGGCAGCGAAGCGGAGGCATTTGAGTTCTGCTCGGATCTTCTGTTCGAGCTGCTTCAGCCGGTAAGATACAAGGATGCCGATCTCCAGGTCGGGGCGTCCATTGGTTTTGCTCTTAGCGAACCGCATGAAACCCTGCTGTCCGCGCTGCGGCGGGCTGATTTGGCGCTGTATGCCTCGAAGGCCGACGGGCGATCCTGCGTGAACGCATACTCCGCCTCTATCGGGTCTGCACATGATGAGAAGATGGACCTCATCCGGGACTTTAAACAGGCGTTCGTCAATAACGAGATTGAAGTTACTTTTCAGCCGCAGATCGACGGGAAAACAGGGGTGCTAGCAGGGTGCGAGGCCCTGGCGCGCTGGAACCACCCCCGCCGCGGCATTGTCGGCCCTGACGTCTTTGTGCCGATCGCCAGGGAGGTGAACATGCTGGCGGACTTGGACCGGCGGGTGCTGGATATCGCCTTGGCCGCCTACTGGGAGTTTGAGCAACAGGGGGTTGCAATGCCCAGTATCTCAGTGAATGTCTCTGCAGAGCGGCTTGGCCACCCCGGTCTGATCGAGGAGCTGCGGCAGCGCACGGACATCCCGGCAAGCGGCCTCGCCTTCGAGCTTCTTGAGACGGTTTTTCTTGATCATGTTAATGACGATTATGGCAAGCAGATTGACGCTCTTAAGGCGATGGGTATCGGCATTGAGATTGATGATTTCGGAACAGGACATGCCAGCATCGCAGGGGTGCTGGCGCTTAAGCCCGACAGGTTGAAAATCGACCGCATGTTCACGACAGGCATTGATTGCAAACCGGCCCGCCGCGACTTGATGCGCGGACTGATCGAGATGGCCGCCAGCGCCGGAGCGGCAGCGGTTGTGGAGGGGGTGGAAACCGCCGGCGAGGCGGAGGTTCTTTCTGAAATCGGCGCTGACATCCTGCAAGGTTATGCCTTTGGACGCCCAATGGACCGCAAGCGATTCCTGGCATGGGCCCGTGATTGGCAAGCGGAGCGAAAGCCGCTGCAAGCAGGTTAGCCTGGTGGCAGGCGCGCGGCGTGCCTGCTCATCAATTGTTGCATTCTGCCTTCGCTCAGCTGCCGTCTGAGGAAGCATCATCACAGCTGCAAGTTGCTATGCAGAGCGTCACTTGGCGTGCTCCTGCGGATCCAAACCACCTGCCAAATTCATCAGCAATAGCCGAAGTTTGGCCGCTGGACCGTGCGGTACCAGGCGAAACTCTCTGTGATTGGCTTCTTCATAATGCAGGGTGCGAAACCTCCGGCTTTCCGGCCCATTCAGAACCACTGACCTGGTTCCATCAGTCCTAGGTCAAGTAATTGGCGCGAGTGCCATTCAAATGGTGCCGAGTTATGCCAGCGGAAAGATTCGATATCAAAAGTGGAGCCAGGGTTGCGCTTGAGAGCCTTTGCAGTGCGGAAGGAGCAGACCGCGGCGGTCAGGTTGTGGTGCCAGGGGCAAGCGTATGTATTGTATTCCTGATTGTCGAAGGTGTGATCCGGCTGCAGATGCAGGCCAGGCTTAGCGCGGAACAGTGAAATCCGGTCGATCTTGCGGCTGGCGGCTGGAATGTGCTCTTCAAAGCGCCAGCGCACACCGCCAAAGAAATCCAGTTGCCGCTCACGCGGATGACCCGTTTCCGGATCCTTGCGTGACTGTGCGTAATAGCCTGACTTGTCGAGATAGGCCTTCTCCAGCGATACCGCTGTGGGGCTCTCAGTCAGATCGCCGGCATAAAGGTCTATGACATAGGTGAGCATCGCATCGCGGCGTTCCTCGGTGTGGAATGTCAGCATCTCGCCGATGCCTCGGGATTCGCAGAATGGATAGAAGAGGTATTCCGCATTGTAGCAGTAGTACAGCCAGCAGCCCGGCTGCGCGCTGGCAATGACAGCATTGACGGCGCTGGTCACCGCCCCCTCAGGTCCGCAATCAAAGGGGACCCGGTGGACTCTTGCACGCACATCCTGCGGCAGGTCAAAGGCATCCGGCATCAGTGCTACGACCGCCTTGAAGCCGCTTTGCAAATGGTGCCGCAGGGTGGTGGCGATTTCCACCTCGTCTTCGATGAAAACCAGTGCAACCGGCCCTTTGGCCAGCAGCGGCTTGCCCTCTTTCAGGAAATCCTGCAGCGAAGAATACATCATGCCGGTCTGCCCTGCCTTTCTGGCCTTTGCTGCTAAAATCGGGTAAATCCCGCTGCATTGCAAGCAACGGCATTTGCCTGTATTGCAAGCCGCTGTTTACCCACCCTGGCTGGAAGGCTGACCCGCATGAGCGCCCCGAAGAAGCTGTTTATCAAGACCTATGGCTGTCAGATGAATGTCTACGACAGCGAACGTATGGCCGAGGCGCTGGGCGGTGAGGGGTACGTGGAGACCAAATCGGCAGATGACGCCGACATGATCCTGCTCAACACCTGCCACATCCGGGAAAAAGCGGCTGAAAAAGTCTATTCCGAACTTGGCCGCTTCAAGGGGCTCAAGGCTGAAAAACCGGACCTGAAGATCGGTGTTGCCGGTTGCGTTGCCCAGGCCGAAGGCGAAGAGATCATGCGCCGTCAGCCGCTGGTCGATCTGGTGGTTGGCCCCCAAAGCTATCACCGGCTGCCGGAAATGGAAGCCAAGACGCGTGAAGGGGAAAAGGTGCTGGACACCGATTTCCCCGAGGAAGACAAATTCGAAAAGCTCAAGAACCGGCCCAAGGCCAAACGCGGCCCAACCGCGTTTTTGACGGTGCAGGAGGGCTGCGACAAATTCTGTGCCTTCTGTGTTGTTCCCTACACCCGTGGAGCCGAGGTCTCGCGCCCTGCGGACCGCATCCTGCGTGAGGCACAAGACCTGGTGGAGCGTGGCGTGCGTGAGATCACCCTGTTGGGCCAGAACGTGAATGCATACCACGGCGCCGGTCCCAACGGCGACCTGACCCTGGCACAGTTGATCTGGGAGCTGGACAAAATCGACGGTCTGGAACGGATCCGTTTCACCACCTCGCACCCCAACGACATGCAGGACGACCTGATTGAGGCGCACGGCACTTGCGCCAAGCTGATGCCGTATCTGCATCTGCCGGTGCAGGCAGGGTCCGATAAGATCCTCAAACGGATGAACCGCTCACATACCGCCGAAAGCTACATCCGGCTGATCGAGCGCATTCGAGCCGCGCGTCCGGATATCCTGATCTCCGGAGACTTTATTGTTGGCTTCCCGGAAGAGACCGAGGAAGACTTCCAGGCCACCATGGATCTGGTTGAGGAGGTGAAATACGGCACCGCCTATTCCTTCAAATACTCGACCCGTCCCGGCACGCCGGCTGCAGAGCGCGCGCAAGTCGACCCGGCGGTAGCAGATGACCGGCTGCAGCGCTTGCAGGCCCTGCTCACCAGGCAGCAGCGCGAGGTTCAGGACAGCATGGTCGGCAGAGAGGTTGGTGTGCTGTTTGAGAAGGCAGGCCGCCTGCCGGGTCAAATGGTCGGCAAGTCCGATTATCTGCACGCTGTTCATGTTGCTGATTGCAGCCGTCAGGTTGGTGATCTTGCGCGGGTCCGGATCGTGTCTTCCGGCGCCAATTCTCTTGCTGGTGAACTGATCGGCTAATCAGCAGGATTTCGGCCGAATCCCTTGGCGGCTTTTTCGTGGACCGTCCTCTCGTGACAGGCCGCCTTATTCAGGCGATTCTTCATTGCTTTGCTCTTGTAAACAATTTTTCAAAAATTCATTGAGTGTTTGTGGTGGGTGCCTAATTTGCGCGGAATATTAATAAAATTAGCATGTATACGCGGTCCCTATCAGGTATTTTGGCTCTTATGGCCTGAACGGTGGCCGCTTGTGCGCGGCTACACCCTGGGGGGAACTTTAGGTAAAGGAATTGTGGTTGTGATGATACTCAAACTGAACAATGCGATGGCGCTGGCTGCCGCTGCCACGGCTGCGCTCAGCATCGCTGCCGCGCCTGCCAGCGCGCAAACCGGGCAGCGCACGATCAAGGGCGAACGCTATGTGCCCACGATCTGGGTTGATCCGGACGGCTGCGAACACTGGGTGATGGATGACGGGGCCGAGGGGTTCATGACGCCGCATGTGACTCCGGACGGCAAGCCTGTCTGCCGCCGCGGGAAAATCTGCGGTGTGATGCCGACCGATCAATTCTTTGCCACTGACAAGCATTTTATCAATGCCGCCGGCCGGCAGCGGCTGGGCGAATTCTTCCAGCAGGCCAGGTCGAATGGTGCACGGTCCTTTGTGATCGCGGGCCACACCGACAGCCGCGCTTCCGATGAATACAATATTCGCCTCTCAGAGCGCCGTGCCAATGCTGTGGCCCAGGTTGCCCGATCGGTTGGCGCCCGGATAAATGATGTCCGCGCCTATGGTGAACGGGACCCGCGGGTGCCCAACACCAGCGCGGCCAACATGGCGCAAAACCGCCGCGTCGAAATTTACTGCCTGCGCTGAGGGAGAGGGATGATGAAAACAGTGAAAGCAGCCGTTCTCCTTGCCGCAGTCGCAGGTGTTTCCGCCTGTACTCCGGCGGTTAACAAGACTACCGACGGTCATGTCGCTGATGGCAAGTCTCAACATTTGTCCAATCTCGAAGCTGGTATTTGGGTCGATCCCCAAGGCTGCGAGCATTGGATCATCGATGATGGCCTGGAAGGTTATGCAGACCTGCGGCGCACGCCTGACGGCAAGCCGGTCTGCAACAGTGACCTCCCGCGTAATGTGGCAACTGGCCCATTCAAGAAGGGATCGACCTTCGGCGACCCGATCTGAGAATTGCATACAGCGTGAATTGCAGCCGCCCGTCCGGGGCGGCTGTTTTGTTTCAATGAAGTGATTTTATGCAGCGCCTGCTTGCGCAAATGCTGCGGCGGAGGCAGACTGAAAGGGCAACGCCAGATTGAGGAGATCAGCTTGGCCATCAGTGCCCTGAATGACCCGCAGACCCAGACCGCAACCCACGAAGTGCTGCTGGAATTTCCTGACAACCGATTGCTGATCGACCTGTGCGGCGAATATGACCGCAACCTGGCTGACATCGAACAAAAACTGGGCGTGCAGATTGTCCGCCGCGGCAATCAGCTGTCAGTGATGGGTGAGGATTCGGCGCGGGAGCAGGCGGCGGGTGTGCTCACCGCGCTTTACGACCGGCTTGAAACCGGCCGCAGCGTCGAAAGCGGCGACATCGACCGGGAACTGCGCATGGGGCCGGACACCGACGATGCTGAACCCGACGGACAGCTGCAAATGTTCCGCGGCGGCCGGGTGGAGATCAAGACCCGGAAGAAACTGGTGGAGCCGCGCACCGAGGCGCAGAAGGCCTATGTGCAGTCCCTGTTCGAGCACGAACTGGCCTTCGGTATCGGCCCGGCGGGTACCGGCAAGACCTACCTGGCGGTTGCTGTGGGCGTTTCGATGTTCATCACCGGCCATGTCGACCGCATCATCCTGTCCCGCCCTGCGGTGGAGGCCGGCGAAAAACTTGGCTACCTGCCGGGCGACATGAAGGACAAGGTCGACCCCTACATGCAGCCGCTCTATGACGCGCTGAACGACTTTCTGCCGGGCAAACAACTGGCCAAGCTGATTGAGGACAAGCGGATTGAAATCGCACCGCTGGCCTTCATGCGCGGCCGCACTCTGTCCAATGCCTTTGTGGTGCTGGATGAGGCGCAGAATGCCACCACCATGCAGATGAAGATGTTCCTGACCCGGCTGGGTGAGGGTTCGCGCATGGTGATAACTGGCGACCGCTCGCAGGTCGACCTGCCGCGCGGGGTGCAGTCCGGACTGGCGGACGCCGAACGGCTGCTGAAAACAATCCCCAAGATCAGCTTCAACTATTTCACGGCCCGCGACGTGGTGCGTCACCCGCTTGTGGCTGCCATCATTGAGGCTTATGACGCGGACACGCCACCCGCCTGACGAACAAACCGCCGGGCTTCATCTATGCAAAAATACTCCGGGGGTGCGGGGGCTGCCCCCCGCATGTGCAGCCGAACCATGACGCTCGATATCACTATCGAAGACAGCCGCTGGCAGGATGCCGGGCTTGAGGCGCTGGCCGAAGAGGCCATTGCTGCCGTGCTGGCTCATTTTGCACTGGACCCGGAGGATTGCGAAATTTCGCTGCTGGCCTGTGATGATCCGCGCATTGCTGAACTTAACGCCGAATTTCGCAGTAAACCGCAGCCTACAAATGTCCTCAGCTGGCCGGCGGAAGAGCTGGCGGCCGAGGAGGACGGCGGCACGCCGCTGGCGCCAGAGGCTGATTTTACAGGGGAAATCCCGCTGGGTGACATCGCGATTTCCTATGACACTTGCGCCCGGGAAGCCCTGGAAGCGGGAAAAGCACTGACCGATCACACCCGCCATCTCATCATTCACGGACTGTTGCACCTTTTGGGGTATGATCACATACGTGACCGCGATGCCGCATTGATGGAAGGGATTGAGGTCCTGCTACTTGGCAAACTGGGTATCGCGAACCCATATATGAGTGAGGATGCCCCGTGAGCGGGGTTTTTGGATAGGACCGATGGGCGACATAGAAGGCAGTTCTAACGCGGCGCAAGGCGCGCTGCAGGACATCAATGGCACGGCGGCGGAAGCGCCGGCCTCTGAAAATACCGGATTGTGGACGCGGCTGCGCAACGTATTCAGCCCCGATCCGCAGGACGGACAGGACACCGGCGGCGAACAGCCTGCAACGGGTGCTGGGCCGCACGGCATGATCAACCTGCGCCGGATGCGGGTTGAGGACGTTGCTATCCCCTCTGCCGAAATCGCTGCCGTGCCTGTGACAGTCGCCAAGGATGATCTGGTCGGCATTTTCCGGCAAAGCGGCTTTACCCGCATTCCCGTTTACGAGGGCACGCTGGACACGCCGCTGGGCTTTGTTCACCTCAAGGATTTCTCGCTGACGCATGGTTTTAGCGGCGGCACCTCTGAATTTGACTTGTCAAAGATGCTGCGCCCGCTGCTGTTCGTGCCACCCTCGATGCCGATCGGCGTGCTGCTGACCAAGATGCAGGCCGAACGCCGCCACATGGCGCTGGTGATCGACGAATACGGCGGCGTGGACGGGCTTGTCACCATCGAGGACCTGATCGAACAGGTTGTGGGCGAGATCGAGGATGAGCACGACGCCGACGAACATCAGACCTGGTTCGAGGAAAAGCCCGGCTGCTACATCGCACTGGCCCGCACCTCGTTGCCGGAGTTTGAGGCCGAGACCGGCCATTCGCTGACCAGCCACGATGACGTGGACGAGGAAGAGATCGATACGCTTGGCGGACTGGTCTTCATGCTGTCAGGCCGTGTGCCTGCGCGCGGTGAGGTGATTGAACACCCCGAGGGCGCTGAGTTCGAAGTCATGGATGCTGATCCGCGCCGGATCAAGCGGCTGCGGGTGCGGCTGCCGGACGCCGCTGCATGATGTCACTCGGGCTGCGGCAGGCTGCACGCCGGCTCCGGCTGGCCCCGGCGGGGCTGGCCCTTGGCAGCGGTGCGCTGCTGTCGCTGGCGCTGGCACCCTGGCACATGCTGATCGGGCTGCCGGTTGCGCTGGCTGCGGCTGGCTGGCTGGTGCTGCAGGCAGCCTCTGCCCGTGCTGCGGCTCTGGCGGGATGGCTGTTCGGCCTGGGCTACTTTGCCTTTGGGCTGTCCTGGATCCTTGAGCCGTTTCAGATCGACCCTGACCGTCACGCCTGGATGGCGCCCTTTGCGCTGGTTTTTCTTGCTGCTGGCTTGGCCCTGTTCTGGGGCGCGGCGTTCGGTCTCGCAGCCCGTCTCAGCCATGGCGCCGCGCGACTTGTGATGCTGGTGGCCTTGTGGTCGCTTGCGGAATTTGGGCGCGCTTATCTGCTCACTGGATTTCCCTGGGCAGCCTTCGGCCAGTTCTGGATAGATACACCTGCTGCAAGTCTTCTGCCGTGGATCGGGCCGCAGGGGCTGGCGCTGCTGACGCTCGTTGCATTCCTGCCGCTTGCCCTGCTGCGGAAAAGTCCTGCTGCCGGCATTCTGTCGCCGGTTCTGGCTGCAGCTATAGTCCTGGCCGTGCCTGCGCCGGACCTGGCTGGGCCGTCTGAAAAGACAGTAAGGATCGTCCAGCCCAATGCGCCTCAGGATCAGAAATGGCACCCGGACCACAGGTGGGAGTTTGTTCGCCGCGCGCTGGCGTTCTCTTCAGAGGACCCGCGGCCTGACCTGATCGTCTGGCCGGAAACCGCGGTGCCGCAACTGCTGAACTATGCCGAAGATACTCTGCAGGTCATCACAGAAGGCGCCGGCGGTGTGCCGGTTCTGCTGGGCATCCAGCGGGAGGATGGCGGCGCCTACTACAACTCAGCGGTGCTGCTGGATGCAGATGGTCTGCCAGCCGCAACCTACGACAAAGCGCATCTGGTGCCATTCGGGGAATATGTGCCGTTTGGCGACTTCATGGCCCGGTTCGGAATCCACGGTTTCGCTTCCCAGGCCGGGGCCGGATATGCCGCCGGTCCGGGGGCAAGGCTGATGGAATTGCCCATCGGCAGCGCATTGCCGCTGATCTGCTATGAGGCTGTTTTCCCGCAGGATGTGAACGCCGCCGCGGCCCGTCCCGACATGCTGGTGCAGATCACCAATGATGCTTGGTTCGGCACCCGTTCCGGCCCTTATCAGCACCTGGTGCAGGCGCGAATGCGGGCACTGGAACAGGGGCTGCCGATGATCCGGGCTGCCAATACGGGCGTTTCAGCAATGATTGCACCTGACGGGCAGCTTCTGGATCAGTTGCCGCTGGGCCAGGCTGGCTACATTGACGCAGCCCTGCCTATGCCGCTGCCACCGACCCTATACAGCCGCACCGGTGATTGGCCTGTATTCCTGCTGTGCATGTTCATTGCGGGCGGAGTATTCTTTTTCTCCCGCGCTCTTGCGCCGCGGTCATAGCTGCTTAACTCTACCGGAATATAGATTGACCTGCGCGGATGAGCCGCGTAATGCGGCTTGATACCTGTCACAACGGCTTCCTGGCGTGGCAAGGCTAAACCAATGGAGCACTTTTCATGACCCGTACGAACTACACTTTCACTTCGGAATCGGTTTCCGAAGGCCACCCGGACAAGGTCTGTGACCGCATTTCCGATGCTGTTCTGGACGCATTCCTGGCGGAGGAGCCCGAAGCGCGTGTCGCGGCTGAGACCTTTGCCACCACCAACCGTGTGGTTATCGGGGGCGAGGTGGGCCTGTCCGATCAGGACAAGCTGCACGATTACATGGGCCGGATTGACGAAATCGCCCGCGCCTGCATCAAGGACATCGGCTACGAGCAGGACAAGTTCCACCACGAGACAGTGGAAGTGACTAACCTGCTGCACGAACAATCCGCCCATATCGCGCAGGGCGTGGACGCTTCCGGGGACAAGGACGAAGGTGCTGGCGACCAGGGCATCATGTTCGGCTTTGCCACCAATGAGACCGACGCGCTGATGCCGGCGCCGATCCAGTTCAGCCACGCGATTCTGCGCCGCCTGGCGGAAGTGCGCAAGAACGGCACCGAACCGGCCCTGGGTCCGGATGCCAAATCGCAGCTGTCGGTGGTCTATGAAGGCGGCAAGCCGGTGGGCATCAGCTCTCTGGTGCTGTCGACTCAGCATCTCGATGAATCGCTGACCTCGAATGACATACGCGCCATTGTCGAACCTTACATCCGCGAAACCCTGCCCGAGGGCTGGCTGACCAGTGCCACCCAGTGGCATGTGAACCCGACCGGCAAATTCGTGATCGGCGGCCCGGATGGCGACGCAGGTCTGACCGGCCGCAAGATCATCGTCGACACTTATGGCGGCGCAGCCCCGCATGGCGGCGGCGCGTTTTCTGGCAAAGATCCAACTAAGGTGGACCGCTCTGCGGCTTATGCGGCGCGCTACCTGGCCAAGAACGTGGTAGCCGCGGGCATGGCAGAGAAATGCACCATCCAGCTGTCATATGCGATTGGTGTGTCCAAGCCCCTGTCGATTTATGCTGAAACCCACGGCACCGGAGAGGTCGACCCGGCGGCGATCGAACGGGCGATCGACCAGGTCATGGATCTGACACCGCGCGGCATCCGCTCGCACCTGGGGCTGAACAAACCGATCTATCAGCGCACGGCGGCCTATGGTCACTTTGGCCGCGAGCCGGAAGCAGACGGGGGGTTCAGCTGGGAACGAACCGATCTGGCCGAGGCGCTGAAGAGAGCCGTCTGAAGCTGGAAATTGCCTAAAAAGGAGCGGGTCCCGGTGCCCGCTCCTTTCTTTTGCGGGCACGCTCGCCCGAATCCTTAGGCTTCGTCTTCACCACTTGTGTTCGGGGTGGAGTGAAACGGCAGCCTGCGCCATAGTTCCGCGCAGGGACCATTCAGCTGCCGGAGCCACGATGCTGCGCTTAATTCCTCTAACGATCTGCCTGTTTCTGGCGTCCGCCGTTGCCGCCAAGGAGGTGCTGCCGCAGAAATTCAGCCTGCAAGGCAAGACGCTGGT
Organism: Leisingera sp. ANG-DT; assembly: GCF_000813785.1. Taxonomy (NCBI): domain Bacteria; kingdom Pseudomonadati; phylum Pseudomonadota; class Alphaproteobacteria; order Rhodobacterales; family Roseobacteraceae; genus Leisingera; species Leisingera sp. ANG-DT. Next base: position 216,753 of record NZ_JWLE01000005.1, on the reverse strand, counting down.
CTACGACACCGAAACAGAGGTGACAGGCGAGCTGGCGGAAATCACCGAAGAGGACGTATCGCACCTTCGGAATATTCTGAAGAAAAGCCCTGAGATTACTGAACTGCAGCTCAACAGCGTCGGCGGCAGCGTCTATGCCGGAGAGGAAATCGCCGGGCTGGTGCTGGAATACGGGCTGGACACACTGGTTGACGGTACCTGCATCAGCGCCTGTGTCGACGTGTTTCTCGCGGGCGAGCGTCGGCGGATGACAATCGGCTCCAGCATTGGCTTCCACCAGCGCAACTGGCCCTCCGAGGCCGTGCACAAATACTACCGAAGCGAACGCAAGCGCCGCCGCTGGGCAACACCGTTTGAGTTCGGCTCCTGGATCTACGAGGACACCCAGAGCGAAGTTTACGAGCACCTCAGCTATATGGTGGCACGCGGGGTCGATCCGGGTTTTGCCATCGAAACGCTGCGCACGGATCCGGACGGGGAATGGTACCCCAGCCGCCTGCGGCTGATCGCGGCAGGGGTGCTGCGCGAATTGAAGCCGGGTGAGCAGCCCTAGATGGCTTGACCCGCGGGCCTGCTTGCGGCACAGGGGCGGCCAGCCTTTCAAAAGACGCCTCGAACAGGAGCCCAGACGCATGTCCGGCGACCAGAAGCCCCGCGACGACCAGTCCAAGGAAACCCGGCCCGCAGTTGAAAACGCTGCCGATAAACACGCCAGCGGCGCGCCCTGGCGCAACTTCTATGGCCGGTTCAAAGGCAAGACGCTGAAGGACAGCCAAAAGCGCTACCTTGACGAGGACCTGGCCAGCCTTAGCCCCGGAGCGGTTGGCTGGGACGAAAACCCGGACCGCAAACCACTGGACCTTGAGGCGCTGTTCGGCGGCAAGGACGTCTGGCTGGAGGTCGGCTTTGGCGGCGGTGAGCATCTGGTGCATCAGGCGGCCGGCAACCCGGATGCGGGCATCATCGGCGCGGAGCCCTTCATCAATGGTGTGGCGATGCTGTTGGGCAAGATCCGCAACGCGGGCGCGGATAACATCGCCGTGCATCCGGGCGACGCCCGCGATCTGATGGATGTTCTGCCGAAGGCATCGGTCTCCCGCGCCTTCCTGCTCTATCCTGACCCCTGGCCCAAGGCGCGCCACCACCGCCGCCGCTTTGTGACGCAGGAGCATCTGGAGCCGCTGGCCCGCTGCCTGAAGCCGGGCGCGATCTTCCGGGTGGCAACGGATATCCCCGACTATGTCCGCCAGACCCTGGAGGAAGTGCCGAAGGCCGGTTTCGAATGGCTGGCCGAAGGCCCAACCGACTGGCGCAAGCCGTGGGATGACTGGATCTCCACGCGGTACGAGCAGAAGGCCCTGCGAGAGGGGCGGACCCCGCATTACCTGACCTTCCGCCGCCTGGGCTGAGGCCAATTACGCTGGACCGGCCAGACCCAATCCGTTACCGATAGCGCAAACGCACAGACGAACGACCGACAGACGAAGGAAGCCCCATGTCCGGACACGGCACGCCCATCCCGATGACCTCCCACCGTGCTGACCCGCTCAAGGGCGTGGCAGAGGTGCCCGGCGACAAGTCGATCTCGCACCGCTCGCTGATCCTTGGCGCGCTGTCGGTGGGCGAAACCAAGATCTCTGGCCTGCTGGAAGGCGAGGATGTGCTGGACACCGCCAAGGCGATGCAGGCTTTTGGCGCAGAGGTGGTGAACCACGGCGGCGGCAACTGGTCGGTGTTCGGTGTCGGCGTCGGCGGTTTTGCGGAACCGGAAAACGTGATCGACTGCGGCAACTCCGGCACCGGCGTGCGGCTGATCATGGGGGTGATGGCAACCTCCCCGATTACCGCGACCTTCACCGGAGATGCGTCCTTGAACAAGCGTCCGATGGCGCGCGTGACCGACCCTCTGGCGCTGTTCGGAACCCAATCCGTTGGCCGCTCCGGCGGGCGACTCCCGATGACCATCGTTGGCGCCGCGGACCCGGTGCCGGTGCGTTACGAGGTCCCGGTACCATCGGCGCAGGTGAAATCGGCGGTGCTCTTTGCCGGCCTCAACGCGCCCGGCAAGACCGTGGTGATCGAGAAGGAAGCCACCCGCGACCACACCGAACGGATGCTGGCCGGTTTCGGTGCCGAGATCACCACCGAGGAGACCGAAGAGGGCCGCGTCATCACCCTGACCGGACGCCCGGAGCTGAAACCGCAGGTCATTGCTGTGCCGCGCGATCCGTCTTCTGCCGCCTTCCCGGTCTGTGCGGCGCTGATCACCCCCGGCTCTGACGTGCTGGTGCCAAACATCGGTCTCAACCCGACCCGTGCGGGCCTCTACTACACCCTACAGGACATGGGGGCCGACCTGACGTTCGAGAACATGCGTGAGGAGGGCGGCGAGCCGGTTGCCGATCTGCGCGCCAAGTTCTCGCCTAACATGAAAGGCATCGACGTGCCGCCGGAGCGCGCGGCTTCGATGATCGACGAATACCCGGTGCTGTCGGTGGTTGCCTCCTTCGCGGAAGGCAAGACCATGATGGCGGGCGTCAAGGAACTGCGGGTCAAAGAAAGCGACCGCATCGACGCGATGGCAAAGGGCCTGCGCGCCAATGGTATCACTGTCGACGAAGGCGATGACTGGTGGGAGGTTACCGGCCTTGGGCCGGACGGCGTGCCGGGCGGCGGCACCTGCGAAAGCTTCCTCGACCACCGGATCGCCATGTCCTTCATGGTAATGGGCATGGGTGCGCAAAACGCTGTTTCCGTCGACGACGGCAGCCCGATCGCAACGTCCTTCCCGATCTTTGAAAGCCTGATGGGCGGATTGGGTGCCAAGCTGGAGCGCACATGAGCGAAAGTTTCACCATAGCCGTCGACGGCCCTGCTGCTGCGGGCAAGGGCACGCTGTCCAAGGCCCTGGCCGCGCATTACGGGTTTGGTCATCTGGACACCGGTCTTCTGTACCGGGCCGTCGGAGCCAAGATGCTGGATGGTGCGGCCCCGGTGGAAGCCGCGCAGAACTTGACACCTGAGGATCTGGCGCGTGACGACCTGCGCGGGCCGGAGGTTGCGCAGGCGGCTTCCAAGGTCGCGGTGATTGCCGAGGTGCGCGCCGCTCTGGTCGACTTCCAGCGCGCCTTTGCCCGCCGCGCGGGCGGCGCAGTGCTGGACGGGCGCGACATCGGCACCGTGATCTGCCCCTATGCGCAAGTGAAGTTCTTTGTCACCGCCAGCGCCGAAGTGCGGGCCCGGCGCCGTTTCCTGGAACTGGCCGCGGCAGGTAAGGTGACGACACTGGAGGAAGTGCTGGGCGACGTGAAGGCCCGGGACGACCGCGACATGAACCGCGCCGAAGCACCGCTGCGCCCGGCAGCGGATGCCATTCTGATCGACACCAGCGACCTGAGCATCGAGGAAGCCCTGGCCAAGGCGATGACGGTGATTGACGCCCTCCGCGAAACTGCCGGCTGACCAGCCATCATCCGCTGTTACTCACTGATCTGTGCATGGTGCCTTGCGCCAGCGCACAGTAGCCTGTGGCAAGGCGCATCAATCAGGAGGTGACGGCATGATCTGGCTGCGGGCAATTTTGATGGCATCTGTGCTGGCCGCACCCGCGTTTGCGCAGGAAGCGAAGGACGCGCCGGAACCGCCAATGACCTATGAGCGGCTGGGGCGGATACTATTTGCGCTGGATGACCAGGCGCAGCCCGTCGGGCGCGGGTTTCAGCTGAGTATTTCCGGCGTGCCGATGCTGGTGGTCACCGATCCGGCGGCGGACCGGATGCGCGCGATGGTGCCCTTGCGCCCCTCCGAAGGGCTGACAGCGGAAGAACTGATGCGGATGATGCAGGCCAACTTCGACACAGCGCTGGATGCGCGTTATGCAGTGGCCAAGGGACAGCTGTGGGCGGTATTCATTCACCCCCTGTCTCCGCTCAAGAAAGACCAGCTGATTTCCTCGCTGGGACAGACGGTCAACATCGCCCGCACCTATGGAACGCTTTACACCGGCGGGGCGTTGCAGTTTGGCGGCGGCGACAGCCCGGGTATTCAGCGGCAGCTGATCGAGGAATTGCTGGAGAAGGGTGAGGAGATCTGATGCGTTGAAGGGATTCCTCCGGTTGGCGGTTTCCCTGATGTCCCGGATACGTTTTTCGCCGCGAAATGGCGGAACGGGAATGAATTTCGTCACCTGAGAGCTGCATTAATATGCATCAAGTCGTGTGCAGACGCATATTTTCGCCGCACACAGCTTGGAGAGTGCAGATGGCAAGCTTTCAGGACCGACTGACCGCAATGCGCCGGGACTTCCACCGGCACCCGGAGCTTGGCTTTCAGGAGGACCGCACCAAGGCAAAGGTGGCGGAGCAATTGCGCAGCCTCGGTTTGGAAGTGCATGTGGGTGCAGGCGTTGTTGGTCTGTTGCGCGCAGGTACCGGCAACCGCGCCATCGGGCTGCGCGCCGATATGGATGCGCTGCCGATCACTGAAACCTCCGCACACGACTATGTCTCGGAAACGCCAGGCAAGATGCACGCCTGCGGCCATGACGGCCATATGACGATGCTGTTGGGTGCTGCTGAACGGCTGACGCAAGAGCAGGGATTTGACGGCACCGTTGTCTTCATTTTCCAGCCCAACGAGGAACACGGGCTGGGCGCGCAGGCAATGATTGCCGAAGGTGTGCTGGAGCAGTTTCCGATCGAAGAGGTCTATGCCATCCACAATCTGCCGGGCGCGCCGGTAGGGCAGATCTCAACCCGTCCCGGCCAGATCTGCAACAGCGAAAGCTTGTTTGAAATCTCGATCAAAGGTCAGGGCGGTCATGCCTCGATGCCGCAGGCGGGGGTGGATGCTATCACGGTCGGCGCCGAAATGGTGCTGGCGCTCCAAACCATCGTGGCGCGCAAGCTGGCACCTGGCTCCGGCGCGGTGGTGTCAGTGACCGAATTCCTGACCGACGGCCAGCGCAACGTGCTGCCGGGCCATACGGTGCTCAAGGGCGACGTGCGCGCCCGGGTGCCCGAAGACCGCGAGGCGGTGGAGCGCTTCATGCGCCAGATCGCCGCCGGTGTCGCCGCCACCCACGGGGTGGAAGCAGAGGTGAGCTTCAACACCGAATTTGTCGAGACCATCAATGCGGCAGAACCTGCTGAGGCCGCCAGCCGGGCAGGTGAAGCCGCAGGCTGCGAGGTGATCCGCAACCGCCCGCCGATGAGCTTCTCCGAGGATTTTGCCCATTTCACAGCCGCCGTGCCGGGCTGCTTCCTGCTTTTGGGCAACGGAGAAGAGGGGCCGCACGGCCAGCCGCTGCATTCGGCGGATTATGATTTCAACGATGCTTTGCTGCCCATCGGCGCGGAATACTGGGTGCAGCTGGTGCGTGACCGGCTGCCTTCCGTAAACGGCTGACCTCGTTTGACGAGCCTGCTGCCGCAGATGAAAATAACCATGGGGGCCGCCCAAAGGCGCCCCAGCACAGCCGCCTGGTTCCGGGACAGTCTCCGGCCCGGAGGCCATTGCCGCGACCGTGAAAGGAAATGACCATGTCCAAGGCTCCCGCTCGCGGTTTTCCGGAGTCTGAATTTGCCGCCCGCACGGAAAAGGCCCAGGCGCTGATGGCAGCGCAGGGGCTGGACGGGCTGCTGCTGCTGACCGAACCGGAGGTGCGCTATTTCAGCGGCTTCCACACGCTGTTCTGGCAAAGCCCGACCCGGCCCTGGTTCCTGTTTGTACCGCCTGCAGGCAAACCCATTGCCATCATTCCGGAGATCGGCGCCGACCTGATGCGCCGCACCTGGATCAAGGACATCCGCACCTGGAGCGCACCTGCACCGCAGGATGACGGCATCAGCCTGCTGACCGAACTGCTGTCGCCCATTGCCGGACGCGGCGGTTCTATCGGCCTGATGAAAGGGCACGAGACTTCGCTCAGAATGCCGCTCGGCGATTACGAACGCCTGATGGCGGGGTTACCGGGGCTGAAGGTGGCCGATGCCACCCCGCTGGTGCGTGGCCTGCGGATGGTGAAATCCGCCGCCGAGATTGAAAAGCTGCGCCACATCTGCGGCATTGGCTCGCGCACCTTTGCGCAGGTGCCGCAGATTGCCCATGAGGGCCTGCCGTTTGAGGATTTGTTCCGCGCCTTCCGGCGCGAGGCGCTGGCGCAGGGGGCAGACGACGTGCCCTATCTGGTTGGCGGAGCAGATCAGGGCGGTTACAGCGACGTGATCTCGCCGCCGACCAGCCGTCCTCTGCAGGCGGGCGACATCGTGATGCTGGACACCGGATCGACCTGGGACGGGTACTTCTGCGACTTCGACCGCAACTTTGCCATTGGCCGTGCCGACGACCTGTCGCGCCGCGCCCATGATGTGCTGTGGCGCGCGACAGAGGCCGGCATTGCCGCCGCCAAACCCGGTGCCACCTGCCGTGACCTGTTCCAGGCGATGCAGTCGGTGATTGCGGAAATGGACGATCAGGGGGGGGACGTTGGGCGGCTTGGCCACGGGCTGGGCATGCAGCTGACCGAATGGCCCTCGCACGCGGCCTTTGACGAGACGGTGCTTGAGGAAAACATGGTGCTGACGCTGGAGCCCTCGCTGGGCTATGGCGCAGGCCGCATCATGGTGCACGAAGAAAACATCGTGGTGCGGGCCAGTGGCGCAGAGCTGCTGACAGAGCGCGCCGCCCCGGAACTGCCGGTGATCTGAGGAAGCTAAAGTCATGAAGCTCGCTTATGAAACGGACCAAGGCATCGGCACCCGCGCTACTCTGGGTGTAATTGTGCTCGAAACCGACGAGACGCTGGAACCGGAATTCTCCCGGATGATGGCACAGCCAGGCGTCGCGCTCTATCACAGCCGCATCCCGATGGTGCCTGAGGTGCGCCCTGAAACACTGGCGCAGATGCAGGCGGACCTGCCGGCCTCGGCCCGGCTGTTTCCCTCTGCTCCAGGCTTCGATGTCATCGGCTATGGCTGCACTTCGGCTTCGACCGTGATCGGCTCCGCCAAGGTGGCCGAGGCGGTGCAGACTGTTCTGCCAAACGCCAAGGTGACCGACCCGCTAGCCGCCATCATTGCGGCGGGCAAGGCGCTGGGCGCTGCCAGGTTTGGATTTGTGACACCCTACCTGCCAGAGGTTTCGGCGCAGATGCGCGCCAAGCTGGAAGCGGCGGGGTTTGAGATTGCAGGCTTCGGCTCGTTTGAGCAGATGGATGACCGGGTGGTGGCCCGGATCTCTGAGTCGGCCATTGCAGAGGCGGCAAAGCAAGTCGCCAATCAGGGAGACTGCGATGCCATCGTGATCTCTTGCACCAACCTGCGCTGCCTGCGGATCATTCCCGCAATCGAGGCGCAGACAGGGGTGCCGGTGATCTCCAGCAACCAGGCGCTGGGATGGCACATGCTGCGGCTTGCGGGCGTAACAGATCCGCAACCGCAGTTCGGTAAGCTGTTTACTCTGCCGCTTGCGGACTGACCGCTAAAATTGTCCGGGAATTGCCAGCTGGCAACCTGCGGCAGGCTGCCCCACGGGATCGGCACAGTCTGCGCTTGTAATCCAGGCGCAGACTGCCACAGATTGTCTCCGGAAACCTGACTTGTTCCAGCGAGGAAGCCCGGATGCCTGCCGCACGCCCCGAAAACCGGAATGTCCTGTTCATCATCATTGACCAGCTGCGCGCGGACTGCCTGTCGGGCGCGCTGGCGGAGCATGTAGACCTGCCGAACATCCGCGCCTTTATGCAGGAGGCGGTATCCTTCAACCGGCATTTTTCGGTAACCAACCCTTGCGGGCCGTCGCGCGCATCGATCCTGACCGGGCAGTACGCCATGAACCACCGCTCGGTCCGCAATGGCACGCCCCTGCGCCACGACACGCCGAACATCGCCACCGAGATGCGCAAGGCTGGCTACCTGCCGATGCTGTTCGGCTATACCGACACCTCGCAGGACCCCCGCGCCTTTGACGCCAACGATCCGGCGCTTCGGACCTACGAATTCCCGATGAACGGCTTCCATGAAGTGACCGAGATGCGGCTGGAGATGTCCTACCCGTGGCAGTCGCATCTGATGAGCCGCGGCTATGAGTTCGAGGACTACTGGGATGTCTACAAACCGGTCTCACCCGAGGGCGGCGCGCCCAGGCTGAATGATCCGGCGCTTTATGCGGCAGAGGACAGCGATACTGCATTCCTCACAAACTCATTCCTGAATACGATGCCGGCCCACGGCAAGGACAGCTGGTTTGCGCATCTGACCTACATCCGACCGCATCCGCCATTGGTGGCGCCGGCGCCCTATAACAGCATGTACGACCCGGCCAGCCTGCCCTTGCCGCAGCGGCTGGCAGAGCCGGAAGAGGAAAGCGCGCAGCACCCCTTCTTTGGCCCGTTGCTCCGGAAAAGCACTGCCGCCAGTTTTGTCGAGGGCTTTCCGGACCTGGAGCCGACGGATGAGAACATCCAAACCCTTCGCGCGGTTTATCTGGGCCTGGCAACAGAAGTGGATCACCATGTCGGGCGGGTGATCCGGTTCCTGAAGGACAGCGGGCAGTACGGCAACACCATGGTGGTGCTGACTGCTGACCATGGCGAGATGCTGGGCGACCGGCACTCCTGGGGCAAGATGACGGTCTATGACGCCGCCTATCACACGCCGCTGATCATCCGGATGCCGGGTAACGAGGAACGCGCAGGCGCCAGCCTCAATTACATTACCGAGTCAATCGACGTGACGCCGACCATCCTGGAATGGGTAGGGCAGGAGGTGCCCAATTCCATGGACGGACGGTCTCTGCTGCCGCTCCTGCGCGGGGAGGCACCGCAGGACTGGCGGCAGTATTCCTTCTCGGAGCTGGATTTCTCGGACCCGCTTGAGCCGACCCTGTGGCAGCAGGAGCTCGGCACCACCGCCAGCGACTCCTGCCTGGGAATCCTGCGGGATGAGCGGTTCACGCTGGTCGAGTTCGCCGCCGACCTGCCGCCGATGCTGTTTGACAGCCAAGGGCGCGGGGAGCTGGAGAATGTGGCCGGGCAGGCGGCGTATGCAGGTGACCTTAACCGGCTGACCCGGCTCATGCTGCGGCACCGGATGAAAAATATGGATCATACGCTGTCGCTGACAGCCATCACGGGTGACGGCCCCCGCAGCAGGCTCCGGTATCCACAGTAAGCCGTCAGGCAAGAGTGTCTCGCTTTTGCAAATCATTCTCAATTTCATTGACAGTTGAGAATGATTTGCAATAACAGTACGTCAATTGTGCCTTCAAAGGGAGAATCGGATGTTTCCGAAGTTGCTGAAGACCGTATCCGCTGCCGCCGTTGCAGCCGTTGCTGCCAGCGCGGCAATGGCAGACGACAAGATGAAGGTGGTCACCACCTTCACCGTTCTGGCCGACATGGCCGCCAATGTGGCGGGTGACGCGGCTGAAGTCGTCTCGGTCACCAAACCCGGGGCTGAGATCCACGGCTACGAGCCGACCCCGCGCGACATTGTCCGGGCGTCCGACGCTGACCTGATCCTGTGGAACGGCATGAACCTGGAGCTGTGGTTCGAGCAGTTCCTGTCGAACCTCGATGATGTGCCCTCCGTCACCCTGACCGACGGCATCGACCCGATCCCGATCGCGGCCGGCTCCTATGAGGGAAAGCCCAACCCGCACGCCTGGATGGGCCTGGATAACGCGCTGATTTACATCGACAACATCGTCGAGGCCTTTGCCGAACACGATCCGGAAAACGCCGCCGTCTATGTCAAGAACGCTGGCGAATACAAAGACAAGCTGCGCGCCACCATCGAGCCGCTGCGCCGTTCCATCGCGGAGATTCCCGAGGACAAGCGCTGGCTGGTGACCTGCGAGGGTGCCTTCAGCTACCTGGCACGCGATTTCGGAATGAAGGAGCTGTACCTGTGGCCGATGAACGCCGATCAGGTCGGCACCCCGCAGCAGGTGCGCGGCGTGATTGATGGCGTGCGCGCCAATGACATTCCGGTGGTGTTCTGCGAAAGCACCGTGAATACCGCGCCGGCTGAACAGGTCGCCCGCGAAACCGGCGTGGCTTATGGCGGCGAACTCTATGTCGACTCGCTCAGCGAGGCGGACGGCCCGGTGCCGACCTATCTGGATCTGCTCAAGGTCACATCGGAAACCGTTGCTCGCGGTTTGACAGAGGTTACCAACTAAGACCGCATTTCAAACCCGGACGCCCCGCAGCAGATGTTGCGGGGCGTTTCATTTCACAAAACACATTTTCTGTGTGTAACTCAGCAGGACAGCCCATGCTTGATGCCAGCGAGACCCGCACCATGAACACCAGCGCCGCGCTTCTGGATGGCGGCATAGCCGCCAGCAACGTCACGGTCACCTACCGCAACGGCCATACCGCGCTGTGGGATGCCAGCTTTGCCATTCCCCGCGGCACGGTGACGGCGCTGGTCGGGGTGAACGGGGCCGGAAAATCGACCCTGTTCAAGGCGATCATGGGGTTTGTTCCGGCCGCACAAGGCGAAATCCGCATCCTTGGCATGACGGTCAAGGACGCGCTGCGCAAGAATCTGGTCGCCTATGTCCCGCAGTCGGAGGAGGTCGACTGGGCCTTCCCGGTTCTGGTCGAGGATGTGGTAATGATGGGCCGCTACGGCCACATGGGCTTTCTGCGCCGTCCCAAGGCGGCCGATCACGAAGCTGTCGATCAGGCACTGCGCCGGGTCAACATGCAAGACTTCCGCCACCGCCAGATCGGCGAGCTGTCTGGCGGCCAGCGCAAGCGGGTGTTTCTGGCCCGCGCCCTGGCCCAAGACGGGCAGGTGATCCTGCTGGACGAGCCCTTTACCGGCGTGGACGTGAAGACAGAGGAACAGATCATCGCCCTGTTGCGTGAATTGCGGGACGAAGGCCGGGTGATGCTGGTTTCCACACACAACCTCGGCAGCGTGCCGGAGTTCTGCGACCGAACCGTGCTGGTGAAAGGGACTGTGCTTGGGTATGGCCCGACCGAGACCACCTTCACCCGCGAAAACCTGGAACACGCCTTCGGCGGCGTGCTGCGCCATTTCACCCTGGGCGGCGAAGCGCTGCATGACGATGGCGACACCCGCCAGGTGACCATCCTGACCGACGACGAACGCCCCTTTGTCCAGTACGGCGAAAAAACCCAGACCAGCGAAGGCAGCGGCGAGGGCGGAGGGCAGCAGTGATGGAATACCTGCTGGAGCCGTTCACTTATGGCTATATGACCAATGCAATGTGGGTTTCCGCGCTGGTGGGCGGCGTCTGCGCTTTCCTGTCCGCCTATCTGATGCTCAAGGGCTGGTCGCTGATCGGCGATGCGCTCTCGCACTCGGTGGTCCCCGGCGTGGCCGGCGCCTACATCCTCGGCCTGCCCTTTGCGCTGGGCGCTTTCATCGCGGGCGGTCTGGCTGCCGGTGCAATGCTGTTTCTGTCGGAACGCTCCGGCCTCAAGGTCGATGTGATCATCGGCCTGATCTTCACATCCTTTTTCGGGCTTGGCCTGTTCATCGTCTCAATCAGCCCGATGTCTGTCTCTGTGCAGACCATTACCATGGGCAACATCCTAGCGATCACGCCGGAGGATACGCTGCAGCTGGCGATCATCGGCTTTGTCTCGCTGGCGGTGCTGCTGGCCAAGTGGAAGGATCTGATGGTCACCTTCTTTGACGAAAACCATGCCCGCACCATCGGCCTGCGCCCCGGCCTGCTCAAGGCGGTGTTCTTCGTGCTGCTATCGGCCTCCGTGGTGGCGGCAATGCAGACCGTTGGCGCGTTCCTGGTGATCGCCATGGTGGTGACGCCGGGCGCGACCGCCTACCTGCTGTGCGACCGCTTCCCGCGGCTGATCCTGGTCTCGGTGCTTATCGGTGCCCTCACCAGCTTCTTCGGCGCCTATGCCAGCTACTTTTTGGACGGGGCCACCGGCGGCATCATCGTGACGCTGCAAACCGTGATCTTCCTTGTGGTCTTTGTCTTCGCCCCGAAACACGGGCTGCTGGCGGCCAAGCGCAAGGCGCGCGAGGCGCTGAAGCGCGGCCCGGCTGCACAAGGGGGAGTTGCGTGATGGACCTCGATACGCTGCTGATGCCGTTCCAGTTCGCGTTCATGCAGAACGCTTTCCTGATCTCGCTGATCGTCTCGGTCCCCACCGCGCTCCTGTCCTGTTTTCTGGTGATGAAGGGCTGGGCGCTGATGGGGGATGCCGTCAGCCATGCAGTGCTGCCCGGCATCGTGCTGGCCTATATCGTTGGTTTGCCGCTGATTATCGGAGCCTTTGCGGCCGGTATGCTCTGTGCTGTCGCCACGGGGTTTCTGTCCGGCAACAGCCGGGTCAAGCAGGACACCGTGATGGGGGTGGTGTTTTCCGGCATGTTCGGGCTGGGCATCGTGCTCTATGTCTCGGTTGAAACCAATGCGCACCTCGACCACATCCTGTTCGGCAATATGCTGGGGGTGGAACCGGATGAGCTTTGGACAGCTGGCATCATCTCTCTGGTGGTTGGTGCCGCGCTGGTCCTGAAATGGAAAGACCTGCTGTTGCACAGTTTCGATCCGGCACAGGCGCAGGCCTCCGGTCTGCCGGTCACGGTGCTGCACTACGGGCTGCTGGCAGCCCTGTCGCTGACCATCGTGGCGACGCTGTCGGCTGCTGGTCTGATCCTGGCCATCGGCCTGCTGATTGCACCCGGTGCCATTGCCTTCCTGGTGGTGCGCAAGTTCAGCACCATGCTGTGGGTTTCAGTTCTGGTCTGCATGATCTCGATGCTGGCGGGCACCTATGCCAGCTTCTTCCTCGACAGCGCGCCTGCGCCGACCATCGTGCTGATCCTGAGCGCGCTGTTTGTGCTGGCCTTTGTGCGCCGCCTTTACCTGACCCGCAAGACCTCGAAGCAGCGGGCCAGGGAAGCCACGGGAGCCGCGTGAGTCACGCGGTTCCGGGTTTTGCCATATCCAGGAGCCACTGCCGCACCAGTTCTGCGTTAGGAACCAAGTCCTGCGTCTTGGACCACACCAGATAGAACCCTGACCCGGTGGTCCAGGACCACTCCTTGCGTGCCGCCAGAAGCCCCTGTTTGATCAGCGGTTCGGTCACATGCTGCCAGCCGAATGCAAAACCTTCGCCGGCAATCGCCGCCTGAAGCACCAGCGCATAATCGTTGAGGCGCAGCCCCGCGGCGGGCAGCTGGCCTGTGACCCCGAAATGGGCAAACCATTGCTGCCATCTAGGGCGCTCCCGGATCGGTTCCTCCAGATGTATCAGCCGCTCATGCAGCAGGTTCGGCACTGTTGCCAGGTTGACCGCCGAGGCCATCACCCGCGGGCTGGCCACCGGAAAGATCACCTCAGGTGCGATCAGAGCTGAATGGCAGTCCGGCCAATTGCCGTCACCGCGGCGCACCGCCAGCGAGATGCCTTCGGTATTGATATCGGGTTCCCGGTCGGAGCTTTGCAAACGCAGGTCGATATCAGGGTACGCCTCATGCAGCTGGGCCAGTCTTGGCATCACCCAGTAGTATGCAAAGGCGGAGGAGCAATTGAGCGTCACATGGTCATTGCGCCCGAACTGCCGCACCGCCTTGGCGGAGGACAGGATGTCCTCCAGCGCTTTGGAGACATCGGTGTAAAGCCTCATCCCCGCCCCGGTCAGCTCCACCTTCCGGTGCCCGCGGCGGAATAAAATAACGCCCAACGACGCTTCCAGCTGCTTGATCGCCGCACTGACGGCAGGCTGCTGCACGTTCAATTCCTCCGACGCCCGCGTAAAAGAGCCATGCCTGGCGGCGGCTTCGAAGACGATCAGGTGGCGGGGGCTGGTGAGGAGTTTCCAGAGTTCTTGCATAACTGTGTGTTATCCAAATCATCAGAATTTTCAACCGTCACAACATCTGCGCCGGGTCTTATTGTGCCACAACGCCTGAAGATGGAGAGCCCCATGGCCCGACGCGCCCGCGCATCCCGTGACAGAAACACTGCCCCCGCCGGCGCTCCGGCTTCGCCCTGGATTCAGCGTTCGCTGCCGTTCTTTGACGCGCTGGACGAGGAAAAGCTGGTCAAGCTGGAAGCCCAGGTCGACTGGATTTTCGAGGAGGTCGGCATCGCCTTCCGCGACGATCCGGAGGCGCTGCGGATCTGGAAAGAGGCCGGGGCAAAGATCGACGGTGACACGATCCGCGCCGATGCGCAGTGGATCCGGTCGCTTTGCGCCAAGGCGCCGCGGGAGTTCACCCAGCTGGCCCGCAACCCGGCGCGCTCTGTCACCATTGGTGGCAGCAACCAGGTGTTTGCCCCGATCTATGGTGCGCCGTTTGTGCGCGATCTGGAGGGCGGGCGGCGCTATGGCGACATGGCCGCGTTCGAGAAACTGGTGAAGCTCACCTACATGCATCCGAACCTGCATCACGGCGGGTTTGTGATCTGCGAGCCCTGTGATGTGCCGGTCTCCAAGCGCCATTTCGACATGCTGTTTGCTCATATGACGCTGAGCGATAAACCGCATCTGGGCGCCATCACCGAGATGAGCCGGGCGCAGGACAGTGTGGACATGGCGGAGATTGTCTTTGGCAAGGACGTCATGGACGAAAACTGCGTGATCATGGGCAATGTGAACACCAATTCGCCGCTGCTGGTGGACAAGGTGGTGACAGAGGCAATCAGAGTCTATTGCGGGCGGAATCAGGGAATTGTGGTTGTTCCCTTTATCCTCTCGGGTGCCATGGGGCCGGTCTCTACCGCCGCCTCGGTTGCGCAGGCGATGGCTGAGGCGATGATGTGCTGCGCCTTTGCCCAGATCGTCCGTCCCGGTGCGCCGTTTGTGCTGGGCAACTTCCTGTCGTCGATGTCGCTGAAGTCCGGTGCACCGACATTCGGGATGCCGGAGCCGGTGATTTCCAACTACGCCATCGGCCAGCTTGCCCGCCGGGCCGGGTTGCCCTTGCGCTGCGGAGGATCGCTGACCGCGTCCAAGATCGAGGATGCGCAGGCGGCCTATGAAAGTGCCGACTCGATGCATTCCACCATGCTGGCAGGCGCCAATTATGTGCTGCATTCGGCGGGCTGGCTGGAAGGCGGCCTGTGCACCGGGTTCGAGAAACTGATCATGGATGCGGACCGGCTGGGCTCCTACCAGAAAGTGCTGAGCCAGGGGCTGGATACCAGCGATGAGGCGATGGCGCGCGATGCCTATGGCGAGGTTGCGCCGGGCGGGCATTTCTTGGGCTCCGGCCATACCATGCGCAACTACCAGACCGCGTTTTATGAGCCGAAGCTGAGCGACAGCGAGAATGTCGAGAGCTGGGAAGAGGGCGGGTCCAAGGACATGCGCCAGCGCGCCTATGAACGCTGGAACCAGATGCTGGATGAATATCAGGCGCCGCCGATGGATGAGGCGGTGAAAGAGGAACTGGCCGCCTATGTCGCCCGCCGCAAGGAGGAGATCCCGGATGCGTGGTACTGAGTTAAGAAACTCTTCACCCATTTCCACAGCTTATGCAGGAAATGCCGGATTGCCCCGGCACCCCCTGTGCACCCCCCGTACACCACTTGTGCACCCCCTGGGTGCCACTTGCCGCAATTCCCGCGCTTTGCCCCAGATCTGAGGACAAATCCATGTCAGACAATTTTGCCCAATCGACGCTCAACATCCACAAAGAGGAGAGCACCGGCGACAAGAAGCTGCCGAGCCACGCCAAGGCGGTGATCATCGGCGGCGGTGTGGTTGGCTGCTCGATCCTGTTCCACCTGGCCAAGTTCGGCTGGAAGGACGTGGTGCTGCTGGAACGGGATGAGCTGACCTCCGGCTCCTCCTGGCACGCGGCAGGGCAGATCCACACGATTTCGTCGGACCCGAACATCTCGCGCCTGCAGAGCTATACCATCGACCTCTATAAGGAGATCGAGGAGACCTCGGGCCACTCGGTGGGTCTGCACATCACTGGTGGGTTCTATCTGGCGTCGAACAAGACCTGGTATGACTATCTGAAGCGGGAACGCTCCAAGGCACGTTACATGGGGCTGAACCAGGAATTCATCAGCCCCAAGGAAGTGGCGGAACGCCACCCGCTGATTGATCCGAAGCATTACCACGCGGCGCTGTGGGATGATCAGGACGGCGATCTGGACCCGTCGGGTGCGACCTATGCCTTTGCCAAATCCGCCCGCGTGCATGGCGCGCAGTATTTCACCCATACGCCGGTAACCGGTACCACCCAGCGCCCCGACGGCAGCTGGGACGTGGTGACCCCGCGCGGGGTCATCAACGCCGAGCATATCGTGAACTGCGGCGGCCTTTGGGCGCGGGAGGTCGGCCATATGCAGGGCGTCAACCTGCCGGTGCAGCCGATGGAGCACCACTACCTGATCACCGACAAGATCGACGCGGTCGCCAACCACCCGACCCGCCTGCCGGCCGGGATCGACTATGAGGCGAACATCTATTTCCGCCAGGAACGGCAGGGGATGCTCTTGGGCACCTATGAGCCGAAGGGCACGCCCTGGAAGGTGGATGGCACGCCCTGGGATTTCGGGCATGAGCTGCTGCAGCCCGATCTGGACCGCATTGCCGACCGTCTGGAGATGTCGTTTGAGCGTATCCCGGCCATCGGCGAGGCGGGCATCAAGGATATGATCAACGGGCCCTTCACCTTCGGCCCCGACGGCAACCCGATGATCGGCCCGGTTCCGGGCATGAAGAACTACTGGTGCGCCGTCGGCGTCATGGCGGGCTTCTGCCAGGGCGGCGGTGTGGGCCTGACCATGGCGGAGTGGATGATCGACGGCGAGCCGTCCATCGACGTCTGGGCGATGGATGTGGCGCGGTTCGGCGAGTTTGCGACCCCCGACTGGGGCACTGTGAAGTCGACCGAGAACTATGAGCGCCGGTTTGTAATGACTTTCCCGAACGAGACCCTGCCGAAGGGGCGGATGCAGAAAACGACTGCTCTCTATGACCGGCTGGTCGCCAAGGGCGCGCGGATGGGCCAGGGCTTTGGCCTGGAGAACGCGCTGTGGTTTGCCGACGGGCCGGAGGACGCCCATGAAGAGCCGACGTTTGAGCGCAACCGCAGCCACGATTATGTGGCGCGCGAGGTCAAGGCGGTGCGCGAGGCTGTGGGCGGCATCGAGGTTGCCAACTTTGCCAAGCATGAGTTCAAGGGCGCGGGCGCGCGCGCCTATCTGGACCGGGTGCTGGCCGGTTATGTGCCGAAACCGGGCCGTCTGACGCTGACGCCGATGCTGACGCCGAAGGGCAAGCTTTATGGCGATCTGACCGTGGCCTGCCTGGGGGAGGATCACTTCATGCTGTTCGGCTCCGGCGCGATGCAGGAGGCGCACCGCCGCTGGTTCGAGAAGGACCTGCCCGCGGATGTGTCGTACCAGAACGTCTCCGACGACTGGCACGGGATTGCCCTGTCGGGGCCGAAGTCGCGGGAACTGCTGCAGCGGATCACCCGCGAGGATGTATCGGGCGAGGCGTTCAAGTTCCGCGACCTGCGCCAGACCTTCGTGGGCGGCGTGCCGGTGATCCTGAACCGGATCAGCTTCTCGGGTGAGCTGGGATACGAGATCTACTGCAAGCCGCAGTATCTGCTGCGCCTGGCGGAGGCGATCGAGGAGGCGGGCGCCGATCTGGGCTACCGCTGGTACGGGGCGCGGGCGCTGATGTCGATGCGGCTGGAAAAGGGCTGGGGTGTGTGGACGCTGGACTTCCGCCCGGATTTCGATGCGGCGGAGAGCGGCATGGATGTCTTCATCAACTGGAAGAAGGATTTCGTCGGCAAGGAGGCCGCGCTGAAGGCCCGCGAGGCCGGTCCGAGCCGCAAGCTGGTCACCATGACCATCGACGTGGATGGCATTGATGTCTCCAACGACGAAGCGATCCTGAAGGACGGCGAGGCCGTTGGCTACATCTCCTCCGGCGGCTATGCGCATCACGCAAAGACGTCGATGGCGATGGGCTATGTTTCGGCGGAGCACGCCGCGGCCGGCACCGGGCTGCAGGTGGAGATCCTGGGCGAGATGTATGACGCCGAGGTTCTGGGCGCGCCGATCTATGACGCCAACGGCGCCAATATGCGCGCCTGATCCGGGACGGGGGAGCGGAAGCCATGACCAAACCCATGCGGACGCTCCCCGAAGCGGCTGAGGCCGTGCCGGCCTGCCGCTGCATCTTCCTGCTGCTACCGACCTTTTCGCCGCTGGATCTGTCCAGCGCGGTGGCGGCGCTGGAGGCTGCGAATACACATGGCGGGACTGCGCGCTATGACTGGCGCGTGGTCAGCGAGGACGGGCAGGCGGTCACCGCCCCGAACGGGCTGGGTGTGGCCGTCGATGGCGGCCTGCCGGAATTGGCGCGCGGCAGCATGGTGTTTGTCTGCGGCGGCCAGGGGGTGGAGCCGGGGATCTCGCTGAAGGTGCTGGGCTGGCTTCGGAAGGCGCAGCGGATGGGGCTGCCCATGGCGGCGCTGGGCGGAGGCATCATGGCGCTGGCACGGGCCGGTCTGCTGGCTGGGCGTCAGGCCTCAGCCCATTGGGCGCAGCGCGCGACGCTGGCTGAGATGCACCCGGACGTGGAAGTGAAAAACTCGCTTTTCACCATCGACGGCAAACTGATCACCTGCGCCGGCGGCACAGCCACGGTCGACATGATGCTGAACCTGATTTCGGATCATCACGGGGCTGATGCGGCGACCGCGGCGGCGGATCTGATGGTTTGTTCCTCGGCCCGCAAGGGCAGTCAAGACCAGACGGTTTCCGAATTCGGGCGCGCAGGCGTTCGGCACGAAAAACTGGCCGCGGCGCTGGGGCTGATGCGCAGCAACCTGGAAGAGCCGCTAACCCCCGGCGGCATTGCTGATCTGGTCGGCCTGTCGGTACGTCAGTTGGAGCGGCTGTTTTCCAAGTATCTGCAGACCACGCCCAAGGTCTACTACACCAAGCTGCGGCTGGACTATGCGCGCAGCCTGCTGCTGCAGACCAACATGCGGATAATCGACGTGGCGCTGGCGGCGGGCTTTAACAGCCAGACCCATTTCGCCAAGGTCTACCGCCGTTACTTTGGTAAATCACCGCATCAGGAGCGGCCGTTCTGAGGCGTCCGCCCTAGGCCAGCGGCCAGGGCGGTGCCTGTCGGGATTAGGGCCTATCGCCGGCCTTTCTTCCGGTTCTTCCAGAACGGCGGCACATCGCCGGCCATGATGCAGCCGTAAGGGTCGATGTAGTCCTCAATTTCGGCCAGATCGTAGGATTTGATCTGATCGACAACGCTCTGCGCCTTCTTGTAGCTCGACGGCAGCTCCGAGGCGTCAACCCCGCCGGCATGAAAGCGGATGTCCAGGCCTTCGGTCTCGGCCTGCAGCATCTGTTCCGGCGTCACGGACCCCATCCGGCGCTTGTGCTCGGAGCGGGAAAAATTCCGCCCCGCGCCATGCGGGCTGAAGCCCAGGCCGCGGGCCGCATCCTTGCCGCGGGCCACCAGCACCGGTTCCGACATGTTCAGCGGAATCAGCGTGAGGCCGGTGGCATCAGCGGCGTAATCCCCCCAGGCGGGGGTCGCACCCTTGCCGTGGTAGTAGAGATCACCGCGTTTGAAAACGAAGTTATGTTCGTTCCAGTAGCGGTCGCCGACGTCGCCTGTCCGGGCGGCCTCCACCGTCGCCTGATGAATGGCGTTATGGTTGGCCTTGGTCCATTTGCGGATCAGCTGCAGCGCTTCCCAGTAGTCGCGGCCCTCCTGCGTGTCCGCAGGGATCCAGGCGTTCTGCTTGGCGGTTTCCGGCGACAGCTCTTTGCGGAAGCGCTCCGCCACCGCCATGCCGTTCTTGTAGAGCACGGCCCCCGGCCCGCGCGAGCCGTGATGGGTCACAATCGCGGTGCGGCCGGTCTTGCGCGAGCGGCCCACAAACAGGAAGTGGTTGCCGTCGCCCTGGGTTCCCATGTGCTCCTGCGCCATGCGCAGCGACTTGGGGTTGTCCAGAAAAGGGTTTTCGCGGAACGCGTCCAGCAGCTTGAGCGAGGTGGTGAACCGCTTGCCCTGCGGCCGCCCGCCGGGTCCGAAATGGGTAACCGACTGGGCGGCGTCCAGCACCGCCTTGGGGTCTGCGTTGCCCAGATCGGTGATCATAACGGAACAGCAGATGTCCGCCGAATGCATCCCAGGATGGATGGCGTTCCGCGCAGCGGCAATGCCGCCGACCGGGATTGTCCCCACCGGGCCGGCCGGGCAGGCGTCCGGCATGATGGCACCGGCGTCGATCGTCGGGGTGCGCATCAGCTCTGTCATGGTGGCGCGGACCTGGGCCACGTTGGTTTCCTCGTCCGGGTGCGCAGCGGTGATGTTTTCCTCAAACGGCACCTCGCCACGGGCGCGCAGGCTCAGGGTGGCCGGCTGCGGCGGGATCTCGCCTTCCAGTTCCTGGCGGATGCGGACCAGGCCAAAGCCTTCGGCCCGCAGTGCGTTGGCCTTCTCCAGCAGGGCCGGGAACTGTTTGCCGGGGCGGTGGCCCCAGTCCTTCAGATGCGCCCCGGTAACGGGGTCGTAGGTCGCGTCATTGGTCATACCGTTATCTCACTCTGACAATGGCCCCGGCGACAAGGGGGAAGAAACAACCCGGAGGCCCGCCCCGCATCTGAATGGGCAGATGCGTTTTCCGTCTGGGCGCCGGCAAGGAGGGGAGTTGAACCCGCTCGGCCGTTCCGGAGGTGAAGTGCCTTGTAGTTCCTTCGGCATTCGCCGGGGCTTTCCTTTCAATTCGGGTCAGGAGGACAAAGGGGTGCGGGACATTCTAACCCCGAAGGGCGAGCCTGAATCGAACAGGCAGCACCAGATGTAGTCCCACAGGCATTCCTCCTGCATTTTATTTGGTCCCTGGCGACAAGGTGGCCGTGTTTGCGTGCAAAGCACGGCCGGGGCGAAACATTCCTGCTCTACCAGACTGAGCTACGCGCCATCACTTGATTGGCTGGCGCGGCGGGATTCGAACCCGCGACAAGGGAGTTATCAGCTCTGTAGTTCCGCCGGCATTCGCCAGGGGTATCCTTTCATTCCAATTTCAGGCCCGGTCAGGCAGGCGGTCCACCTGACCGGTTTGTTACAATGCGATCTTTGCGATCTCGCCAACCCAATGGTCCGGGCCGGTCCGGCCTGCGGCGAAGTCGGCAATCTGGCCGAACACCGCATCCGAGAAGCCGCCGATGTTCAGCACATCCCTGCGCGTCTGCGCCTGGGTGGTGCCGTAGGGCGCGATGTCGATGCAGGCCAGTTTGGCCTTGGGATTGCGAAGCTTGATCAGCTCCCATTCCTGCATCATCGCTGTGCCCTGACGTCCGCCGCGGGCATCTGCCCACGACTGGTTGTCGGAGACAAAGACCACCAGATCCGGCGCCCGGCCGCGGCTGTTCAGCCATTTCAGCGGCGCCGAACAGTTGGTCCCGCCGCCTGCCAGTGCGGCGAGCCGCTCGGCATTGGTCAGCACCGTATCGCGCGCCTGAAGCCGCACATCGCGCACTTCCAGATCGAACGGCAGCACCTGGCAGCCGCGGTTCACCCGGGCAAAGGCCGCGGCAACCAGGGCGGCCACGTCCACGTGACGCACCACCGAAGCCGCCCCCGGGCGGTGGCCCGTTACCGGCCAGGTCATCGAGCCGGACACATCCGGGCACACCACAACCTGGCCCGCCACCTGGGGCACATTGGAGACCGCAATCTCCATCGCGTCATGCAGCGCATCCACGATCTGAGGCGGCATATCCGGCACAACGTTCTGCGCCGCCGCCATCAGCTGGTACGGGAGCACCCGTGCCCTGGCGATTGCCTTGGGTGCGCGCAGCAGGGCCGCAACGCGGTCCGCGTTCTTGCGCACCTCGAACACACCGCGGCGGTGGAAGGTGTTGAGGTTCTGCCGCACCATCTGCCACGAGCCCTGGCGGGCGATCTGCGCCCAGTGCTGCGGTGTCAGCGGCAGCTGGGTCAGCATCTGGAACGGCACATCCGGCACCGGCCCCTGGCCGGTTTCCTTGAACACCATCCAGTCCTGCACCACCTGCGGCAGCCGTGCCGCATTGCACGGCCGCCCGACGATCCAGGCGAACAGCGCCTCCCGCTCCGGGGTTGCCGGTTTCGGGTGCACCATCCGGATCACATCCGCCAGCGACGGGTTGTTGCCGATATTGGCCTGCAGCAGCGCCCGCTCGGACGCTGTGTTCAGCCAGTCCTGCACCATCGCCTTGGGCGCGGAGCCCAGCGACTTGCGCCCCGTCTGGCCGGAGCGGACCACCTGCACGAAGCTGCACAGCATCTTGCCGTTGTCCACCACCCGGCCGAAAACCGCGCGGAACAGCACCGGGTTGCGGCGCGCCAGTACGGCCAGCAGCACCGCCGGCATGTCCTTCATGTGCCCTTGGGTGCGGGCATAGACAGCGGTCCGGGCCAGGAACTCTGCCGGGACGGCCTCAGCCGCGGCGAGGGCAAACTCCAGCTCCGCCTGGGCGTCCTGGTAGAACAGGCCGCCGAAGGTGCCGGTCATGGCCGCCTGCGCCAGCGCCTGTTCGTCAGTGTGGGCGTAGGCCGGTGCGCCTGCGGCGTTTTTAGCGTCCACTTTCGGCTGCAGCCGGCCCCTCAGCGATGCAAACACGGATTTGTTTGCCATTTTCCTCGTCCTTCTCTGTTTGTGGAATTGTTTTGCCATGCGTGGAGGTGGCGATCGAGAAAATTGGGAAATCCACGTAGTGTGCTGATAATGAATGGATAATTGGATTGTTGCGGAAATAAGTCTCCGGTCATACTATCTGTAGATATAAGGATTTATCTGAATGGATAAGTGAATGCGGAATGTCGTCATCGGCTTTCTTGGAACGCAGCTCGACATGGGCAAGAAACGGCGCTGGCGCCCGACGCTGAGCCTGGTTGAACACGGCAGCTTCCGCGTGGACCGGCTGGAACTGCTGTTTGACATCAAGTTCAACCGCCTTGCCCATCAGGTGAAGCGCGAGGTCGAGGACGCGTCGCCGGGCACGGAGGTGCTGCTGCAGGAGCTGAACCTGAACGACCCCTGGGATTTTCAGGAGGTCTACGGCAAGCTGTTTGATTTCGCCCGGGGATACGGGTTTGACGAGGACCGCGAAAAATATCATGTGCATCTGACCACCGGCACCCATGTGGCGCAGATCTGCTGGTTCCTGCTGACGGAAAGCCGCCATGTGCCGGCAAGGCTTGTTCAGACCGGCCCGCCAGGTCCGGAGGACACCGCGGCAAAGTTCGACATCATCGATCTGGATCTCAGCCGCTACAACGCCCTGCAGCAGCGGTTCGACCAGCTGTCACGGGAATACAGCGATCAGCTGAAGGGCGGGATCGAGACCCGGAACCCGGCCTATAACGCCCTGATTGACCAGGTTGAACTGGTGGCGGGCAGTTCCGATGAGCCGATTCTGCTGCTGGGTGAAACCGGCACCGGCAAGAGCGAACTGGCAGAGCGCATCTATAACCTGAAGCTGGACCGCCGCCGGGTGAAAGGACGGCTGGTGCATGTCAATTGCGCGACCCTGAACGGACCTGACGCGGTTGCAACGCTGTTTGGCCAGCGCCGCAGCTACCTGGGCCAGGCCGGGTCTGAGCGCAGCGGGCTGCTGCGCGAGGCGGATGGCGGGATGCTGTTTCTGGATGAGGTGGATGAATTGAACCTCAGCATGCAGGCCATCCTGCTGCATGCCCTGGAAACCGGGCGCTATTACCCGCTGGGGTCAGACCACGAGGTCTCAAGCCGCTTTCAGGTGATCGCTGGTGCCAGCCGTGACCTGCGCAGCCTTTCTGCCGCCGGGAAGTTCCGGTCTGATCTGCTGGCGCGGCTGAGCATGTGGCGCTTCAGCCTGCCGCCGCTGCGCGCGCGCCGGGAGGACATCGAGGCCAATCTGGCTTTTGAACTTGTGCGGTCAGAACGGGCACTGGGCACGCAGGTCGGCTTCAACGCGGATGCACGGGAAAAATTCCTTCGCTTCGCCCAGGATCCGGCGACGCTTTGGCCGGCAAATTTCCGCGATTTCAGCGGGTCGGTCCGGCGCCTGTGCACCCTGGCGCCCCGCGGCAGGATCACCCGCGCGATGGTCGAGGGCGAAATGCTCAGGCTGCAAACGGACTGGCAGGCTTCCAGTTCCGATACCGATGTGCGGCTGGTGGAGCAGGTTTTGGGCGCAGCTGCAGCGGACATTGATCCGTTCGACATGGTTCAACTGGCCAAAGTTGTGCGTGTTTGCCGGGCATCGACAAGCCTGAGCGCGGCTGGGCGCACCCTTTTTTCAGCGTCGCGGCGCAAGCGAAAGACCCAGAATGACGCCGACCGGCTGCGGAAATACCTGCACAAGTTTGGCCTGGACTGGGAATCCTTGAGTGCACCCGGGACGGGTTGAATTTCGGAGTGCAAGCCAAACGGCGAAACAGCGGCAGCCCGGCGCCGTGGAAGACGCTCTGCGCCGTGATCCGGTAATCGCCTGGACTGGACCGCATTCACGAACGGGGTTTTCGGGGCCGGTTGCAAGCAGGTTGAAATCAAAGGCCGCTTGGGTGCCGATGTTTCCAGCTGATCCGAATATATGGGGAAGGGTGGTAGCGGAGGAGGGACTTGAACCCCCGACACGCGGATTATGATTCCGCTGCTCTAACCAACTGAGCTACTCCGCCGCTCTGTGTGGAGGCGATTTACGGAATGCCGCCAGCCGGGTCAAGCAGAAAAGCGGAAGAATCCCGGATTCTTCCGAGATTTTTCCGGCTTCTGGAATTGGCATAGAAAATTCAATTGCTTACAGGTCTGTTGGCCTAGTTGCGGCCGGTCACTGACGCTGCCGCGGCGCGGGCGGGTCAGTGGCGGCTTGGTTATTCGGACAGGCCGTCGAGGGCCGTCAGATCCGGCCGCGGCAGCTGGTCCAGCAGGGAAAACACCAGTCCGCGGCAGGATTCACCGGTCCAGTCCGCAGGGTGGAAGCCCGGCGGCAGGTCCGGGTGGCGCAGCACCACGCGGCGCCAGCGGTGCACAATCAGAGTTCTCAGGGTGCCGGTCTGCGCAGGTGTCAGGCCCGTGGGCGGCGAAGAGATTTTTTGCAGGTCCTGCTGCAGGGCTGCGCAGGCATCGCACAGGTGATCCGGAAACAGGCGTGTCTTGAGCCAGTCCGGCACCGCGATGGAGCTGACGCCGGCTGCAAGCAGGTCATCCAGGCTTCGCGGCATCGGGCCGCGGCCCAGGGCGGTTGTGCGGTTCACCGCCACATAGCTGGGCAGCAGCAGCACCTCATCCAAGGTGGCCTGACCGGCACCGTCCTCGGCGATCAGCAGGTGCCATTCACCCGGGGCTGCGGCGTCGCGTTCATAGATCCGCGGGGTGACGGCTGCGGATTGGTTGCGGCCGTATTCCGTCAGGTAATGCACCGAGGCGCGGCCTGCGCGCTCGCTTTCGATCCAGCCGTCCTTGCGCAGCCGGTGCAAGGCTACCCGGATCGCCTCGGGCTTGATCCCCATCGGGGTGATGATGCGGGTGAGCGCACCGCCGCTGATCTGGGCGCCCTTGTCCTGGGCCAGATCGCCGAACAGCGACACGATGACCGACCAGACCCGCTGGTTCTGCGGGTCGTTCAGCTGCTGGACGGTGGCGTCAAACCAGGGGTTATGCTGTTCGTTCATGGGGATAAACATAGTTCGCCCGGACTGGTTAGACCAGTCCGGGCGTGCGGCAGCGTTACCGCTGCCTACCACTTTTGCACAAGCTCAGAAGGCGTTCATGGTCAGCAGTTCATACTCTGCCGCGATCTCGCCGTCCTGGTTGGTGAGGGTGACGTGCCAGCGCACCTCGCCGTATTCCTCGTTGCGGGGGGTCTTCTTCTTGACCGTGAGGCGGACCTTGATGCTTTCGCCTGCTGAAATCGGTTTCATGAAGCGCAGGTTGTCGAGGCCGGTGTTGGCCAGAACCGGGCCCTCGTCCGGCTGCACGAACATGCCCGCGGCAAAGGATAGGAGCAGGTAGCCATGGGCGACACGGCCCGGGAAGAACGGGTTTCGTTTGGCGGCTGCGTCGTCCATGTGGGCATAGAAGGTGTCGCCGGTGAAATGGGCGAAGGTCTCGATATCCTCCAGCGTGACGGTGCGCGGGGCGGTGTGCAGGGTCTCGCCGATGGACAGCTCGCCGAACTTGCGGGTGAAGGGATGCGCGGGGCCTTCGATCTCGGTGCCGCCGGGGACCCATTTCTCGCCAATCGCGGACAGGATGTCGGGCGAGCCCTGGATGGCGGTGCGCTGCATGTAGTGTTTGACGCCGCGCACGCCGCCCATCTCCTCGCCGCCGCCGGCGCGGCCCGGGCCGCCATGCACCATGTGGGGCAGGGGGGAGCCGTGGCCGGTCGATTCCTTCATCGAGTCGCGGTTGTTGAAGTAGAGGCGGCCGTGATAGGCGCCGGCGCCAATGGCGACCTCGCGGGCAACAGCCGGATCGTGGGTGATGACAGAGGCCACCAGCGAGCCCTGGCCGCGGTTGGCCAGATCAATGGCGTGGCCCAGGTCGCGGTAGCCCATGATGGTGGAGACGGGACCGAAGGCCTCGGTATCGTGCACGCGCTGTGCGTTGTCCGGATCGGCGCAGTGGAACAGCATCGGCGGCACAAAGGCGCCTTTGTCGGCGTCGGCGCCGTCGACGGTGAAGCTGTCCGGGTCGCCAAAGACGCGTTCTGCTTCCTGGCCGATGATCGCGGCCTTTTCCAGCACGTCGCGTTTCTGGCTGCCCGAGACCAGCGCGCCCATGCGGGTGGTTTCCAGGCGCGGGTCGCCGATCTGGGTTTTCGCCAGGCGGGTAGAGAGTGCCTCGATCACTGCGTCCACCTGTGCCTGCGGTGCGATGATGCGGCGGATGGCGGTGCATTTCTGGCCCGCCTTGGTGGTCATCTCGCGGCTGACTTCCTTGACGAAGAGGTCAAACTCCGGCGTGCCGGGCTGCGCTTCGGGGCCGAGGATAGACGCGTTGAGGCTGTCCTGTTCGGCGACGAAACGGACCGAGTTTTCCAGGATCACCGGGTTCGCGCGCAGTTTCAGCGCGGTGCTGGCGGAGCCGGTGAAGCTGACCACGTCCTGCATGGTCAGATGATCCAGCATGTCGCCGAGGCCGCCGGAGACCAGCTGCAGCGCGCCCTCGGGCAGGATGCCGCTGTCGAGCATCAGTTTCACTGCCAGTTCGGTCACATAGCAGCTGTTGGTGGCCGGTTTCACGATGGCCGGTACGCCTGCCAACAGGGTGGGGGCGAGTTTTTCCAGCATGCCCCAGACCGGGAAGTTGAAGGCGTTGATGTGCACCGCAACGCCGCGAAGTGGGGTGCAGATGTGCTGGCCCAGGAAGGTGCCGTTGCGGGAGAGCTGTTCCACATCGCCGTCAAGGTAGACATGGGCATCCGGCATTTCGCGGCGGCCCTTGGAGGCAAAGACAAACATGGTGCCGATGCCGCCGTCGATGTCGATCATGTGGTCGGACTGGGTGGCGCCGGTGTTGAACGACAGATCATAAAGCGCCTGCTTGTGCTGGTTCAGGTGGCCTGCCAGCGCCTTCAGCATCCGGGCGCGGTCGTGGAAGGTCAGCTTGCGCAGGTTGGCACCGCCCACCGCGCGGGCGTAGTCGAGCATTCCTTGCACGTCGAGCGCGTCATTGCCCGCTGACGCAATCACCTCGCCGGTGATGGCGCTGGCTATGTTGCGGGCGCCTGCGCCCGGTGCGACCCATTGACCCGCTGCAAAGCTGGAAATCTCAAGAAGGCTCATGATGCTGTCCTTTTCATCAGGCCGGCGCGGGGCCGGCTGGCTGGAATCCGATGCTGAGATATATTGACCGTCCGGTCGGTTTATGCAAGAAGTTTGTCAAATGCACCGCTGACAGGGTGAGGGAGCGATGAGCGATACGATTCTGGTTGAGGACCACGGCACCTGGGTGGAGATCACCCTGAACCGCCCGGACCGGCTGAACAGTTTCAACGAGGAGATGCACAACGCCTTGCGCGGCGCGCTGGAGGCCGCCCGCGACGGCGGCGCCCGCGCGGTGCTGCTGACCGGCGCCGGGCGCGGCTTTTGCGCCGGCCAGGATCTGGGCGACCGCGACCCGCGCAAGATGGACGGGCCGCCGGACCTGAGCCAGACGGTGCGCAAATTCTACGCGCCGCTGGTGCGGCTGATCCGCGAATTGAACTTCCCGGTGATCTGCGCGGTGAACGGTGTGGCCGCAGGGGCGGGTGCCAATCTGGCGCTGGCCTGCGACATGGTGCTGGCGTCGGAAAGCGCCAAGTTCATCCAGTCGTTTTCCAAGGTTGGCCTGATCCCGGACACCGGCGGCAGCTGGCATCTGCCGCGGCTTCTGGGCGAGGCCCGCGCCAAGGGGCTGGCGCTGACCGCAGAGCCGCTGCCTGCGAAGAAGGCCGAGGACTGGGGCCTGATCTGGAAGGCGCTGCCGGATGACGAACTGATGGCAGAGGCGCGTGCGATGGCTGAGAGATTCGCCAACGGCCCGACGCTGGGTCTGGGGCTGACCAAACAGTGCATCCAAGCCGCGGCGGTCAACACGCTGTCCGACCAGCTGGAGATCGAGGCGGACGCGATGAAGACCTGCGGCGAAAGCGCGGACTACGCCGAGGGCGTGGCCAGCTTTCTGGAAAAGCGCGCCCCCGCGTTCAAGGGCAAGTGACCATGACCCCGAAAGAACGCGCCCAGAAATCCGCCGCCGCTATGTGGGCGGACGACCACGCGTCCAAATGGGCGGGTATGGAGATCACCCATGTGGACGAGGGTGAGGCCACGCTGGAGCTAACCATCGCCCAGCACCATTGCAACGGGCATGGCATCTGCCATGGCGGTGTGACCTTCATGCTGGCCGACAGCGCCTTTGCCTTTGCCTGCAACAGCCGCAATCAGGCCACCGTGGCGCAGCACAACGTGATCAGCTTCACCGCGCCGGGACGGCTGGGCGACAAGCTGATTGCCACGGCCCGCGAGATTTCCCTGACCGGGCGCAGCGGTATTTACGACGTGACAGTGACCAACCAGGACGGCCAGCAGATTGCCGAGTTCCGGGGCTTCTCCCGGGCGGTCAAAGGCCAGTTGTTTGAAGAATAAGGTGTGGAGGACGCCATGGAAGACCTGAGCCCCAAGAAGGGTGAATTGGACCCAATCGAGATTGCCTCGATCGACGAAATCCGCAGCTTGCAGCTGGAGCGGCTGAAGTGGTCGCTGCGCCACGCCTATGACAACGTGCCGATGTACAAGCAGCGGTTCGACGAGGCAGGTGTGCATCCGGACGACCTGCAGGAACTGAAGGACCTGGCCAAGTTCCCCTTCACCTACAAGAACGACTTGCGGGACAATTACCCCTTTGGGCTGTTTGCGGTGCCGCGCAGTGAAATCATCCGTCTGCACGCGTCCTCCGGCACCACCGGCAAGCCGACGGTGGTGGGTTACACTGCCAATGATATTTCGAACTGGGCGGATCTGGTGGCGCGGTCCCTGCGGGCATCTGGCCTGCGCAAGGGCGACATGGTGCATAACGCCTATGGCTATGGTCTGTTCACCGGCGGCCTCGGCGCGCACTACGGGATCGAACGGCTGGGGGCGACTGTCGTTCCGATGTCGGGCGGTCAGACCGAGAAGCAGGTTGGCCTGATCACCGACTTCAAACCCGACGGTATCATGGTGACGCCCTCCTACATGCTCAACATCCTGGAGCAGTACCACAAGGTCGGCATGGACCCGCGCGAGTGCTCGCTGAAGGTTGGCGTTTTCGGGGCTGAACCCTGGACTGACGCAATGCGCAAGGAAGTTGAAGACGCCTTTGATATGCATGCGGTCGATATTTATGGCCTGTCCGAGATTATGGGGCCGGGTGTCGCCAACGAATGCGTTGAGACCAAGGACGGCCCGGTGATCTGGGAGGACCACTTCCTGCCGGAGATCATCGACCCGCAGACCGGCGAAGTGCTGCCGGACGGGGAGCTGGGCGAGCTGGTGTTCACCACGCTGACCAAGGAAGGCCTGCCGATGGTCCGCTACCGCACCCGCGATCTGACCCGGCTGCTGCCGGGCACCGCGCGCTCGATGCGGCGGATGGAGAAGATCACCGGCCGCAGCGACGACATGATCATCCTGCGCGGTGTCAACGTCTTCCCCAGCCAGGTGGAGGAGCAGCTGCTGGCGACCGGGGGCCTCGCGCCTTACTATCAGATCGAGCTGTACAAATCCGGCCGCATGGACGCGATGCGGGTGTTTGTGGAGGCCAATCCGGATGCCACTGACGAGTTGAGCAAAACCGCAGCGGCGCGGATGCTGACCAAGCGGATCAAGGATATGGTTGGCGTTTCAACCGAGATCATTGTAGGCGACCCAGGGTCCGTCGAGCGCAGCCAGGGCAAGGCCAAGCGCGTCGTCGACAACCGCAGCAAGACCTGACCCGGGAGAGTGAGCCTTGGCCCGTACGATCGCAAAAGACCACGATGAGAAACGCGCGCAGATCCTGAAGTCGGCAGCCAAGGTGTTTGCCGAGTCCGGCTACGACCGGGCCTCAATGACCCAGCTGGCGCGCGAGTGCGGGATCTCCAAGGCGAACATCTACCACTATTACGACAGCAAGGATGCCGTGCTCTACGGCCTCCTTGATACCTACCTTTGCGAGCTGCGCGACCGGGTCTGCGGGGTGGATCTGGCGGGGCTTGGTGCCGAGGACCGGCTGCGCCGCATCGTGTCGGAAATCATGCTGGCCTATCAGGGCGCCGACCATGAGCATCAGGTGCAGCTGGGCGCGATGGGGGCGCTGCCGGAGGTGCAGCAGAAGCATCTGCGCGGCTACCAGCGCGAGATGGTTCAGTTCATGAGCGATGCGCTAAAGGATGTGGCACCGGAGATTTTCAACGGTGACGCGGCCAAGCTGCGCGGCGCCACGATGTCCGTCTTTGGCATGCTGAACTGGTATTACATGTGGAATTCCGGCGCCGGATCAAAGGCGCGCGAGGATTATGCGGGGCTGGTCGCAGACCTGACGCTGAGCGGGGTCAAGGGGCTCTGACAGCGGCGCGGTTTGGTGTTTGGTTGTTTCTGCGCTAGCCTGTCCGGATACCGGAGGGTGCCATGCAGAAACCTGAGAACTTCGAGAATTTCTATTTCAAGAAGGTTGGACTGGGCGAGGCCTGTGGCTGCGCCGAGCGGGCCATCGATATGTATGAGTTCGACCGTACGGCAGGGAAGCCGAAGGAGGCCAGCGGCAGGCGCCGGTTCAGCTGGAAGGGGTTTGCGCTGAAATACGGGCTGCTGTCGCGGAAGAAGACACCGGCAGAGTAACAGTGAAACACCCGGCAGTTCGTGCCCGCCGGGTGTTGTTTCTTTTCAGATATGGCTGGTTTCAGGCCTGTCAGCCCGGGTTGCCCAGCAGCTGGGTGATGCGGCGCACCGCGACGCGGCGGTTGGCGCGTTCGGCTGCCAGGGTGCTGACCGCCAGGTCGCTCTCGCCGTAGCCCTGCACCACCATGTTTTCCGGTGCCACGCCGAAATACTCCGTCAGCGCCAGCGCCACGGTTTCGGCGCGCCGGTCCGACAGGGCCAGGTTATAGGTCGCGGCGCCCACGGCGTCGGTATGGCCCTCGATCAGGAACACCTCGCCCGGGTTGCGGTCGATCAGCTCGCGCAGAGCGTTGCCCAACGTTGCCAGTTCTTCAGCCTCTTGCGGGCGGATCACCGAGGAGCCGGTGTCGAAGTTGACCGAATCCACGTTGATCACCGGCGTCAGGCGGCGCACCGCGTCGATGTTGCGGATCTGCGCCAGCGAGAAGCGGCGGTCCACCGTCTTGGCTTCCTGTGCGGCCAGCGCCGCGGCCAGGTCCTCTGCCGATACCGCGCCGGTGCTGGAGAAGGCGCGGCGGTTGTCCTGCACCTGCGGCAGCTCGTTGACCACCACGCGCTCGGCCTTTTGGGTGTCGTCGAACAGCACCACGCTGCGCCCGTCCGGCAGCAGTTTGGTGCGGCGCAGCACCCGGCCTTCGGCGGAGCGGATGGTTTCCACTTCAACCCCGTTCTCGCGCACCACCACGGTGCGGGTGGAGCCGTCCTGGAAGCGGTAGGTGGTCACGTTGGAGCCCGGCTGGCGCAGCAGCGCGTCATCGTCTTTCAGGACGCGGTACTGGCCGTCCTGTTCGACGATGGCGCGGTCGCCGGAGTTGGACACGACCTTGCCGCCGTTGTTGAGCAAGGTGCCGATCGCCAGCGCGCCTAGGCCAAGCAGGGCGTTGCGCTCGCGGGTCGACAGGCCGCTGTCCTCCTCAGTGGCGGCATTGGTCTGCGGGGCAGGTGCTTGGGCTTCCGCCTGGGCGTTTTCATTGACGCCGGTTTCGAATTCCTCGTCAGAGCTGCGCGCGGTCTCTTCGGTGACCACTTCTTCGGTCACTTCTGCCTCACCTTCGGCAGCAGCGCCGTCTGCGGCTGCCGCGGCGGCGGCAGCAGGTTCGCTGGTTTCCTCGGCCAGGGCATCAGCCTGGGTCTGACTGTCCTGTTCAACCAGTTCAGGATTGTCAGTTTCTTCAGTCGTTTCGCCTTGTGACTGGGCAAGGTCCGCAGCGATTTCCTCGGCGCTGGCGCCTGCGGATGCCTCGCCGCTGCTATCAGCCTGGGGGGCAGTTTGAACCTCTGCCTCTGCCTGTGCTTCGGCTTCAGCCTGAGCCTCTGCTTGGGCTTGTTCCTCAGCTGCGGCCTGTGCCGCCGCTTCTGCTTGAGCCTGTTCTGTTGCAGCTTGTTCTGCAGCGGCCGCCTGGTCTTCTGCCGCAGCCTGCGCAGCTGCTTCCGCCTGAGCTTCAGCCGCGGCTTGTGCTTCTGCTGCAGCTTGAGCTTCGGCCTCGGCTTGCGCTTGTTGCTCAGCTGCAGCCTGCGCTTCAGCTTCTTCTTGTGCCAAAGCCTCTGCCAGTGCCTGCGCTTCGGCTTCAGCCTGAGCTTCGGCCTCTACTTGCGCTTCAGCCTCTGCTGGCTGTTCCTGCGCGTCCTGCTGCCCGGCGGTTTCCGCTGCAGCTTCAGCCTGGGGCTGATCTTCGCTGCCGGTTTCGCTCTGGGCTTCCGCTACAGCTTCTGCCTGCGCCCCGGCTCCCTGTTCCGCCGTCGCTGTGACCTCTGTCTCCGCAGCACCGATGCCTGCCAGAACACTGGCGGATTGGAGGTCTGCGGGCAGGGCGGGGTCAAATGCGCCTTCGCCATAGGCCTGACAGAAACTTGCGACCTTGCCGTTCTTTTGTTCGATTTCTTCACCGGCTTCCAGCTTCTTCTGCCGCCGCTCGGCCCGCTTGCGGCAGCGGTCCACCAGATCGCCGATTTCTGCAGCGGACATCTGGCGGAGGTCAATCTGCTTGCCGCCCTGGTTCTGCGACAGGGCGGGCAGCGGGGCCGCCAGCGAGATCATCACTGCCAGCGCCGTGGATGATTTGAAAATTCCCGGTTTCATTACGGTTCCTTTCTTGTTCCGGCACATGGCCGCACAAGGATAACGGATAAACACCGGGTTAGTTGCGCATCGCGGGGCAAAAAGAAAAGCCGCCCCGGGCTGGGGCGGCTTGGATCAGGCTGTTTTCCGCTGGCGGATGCCGTGGTGGGCGTTAGATCGCCGGCGGAGGCACCATGCCGATGATGTCATAAGTCTGGCGCAGGATCGGTGCGGTGATCGCGCGGGCGCGTTCGGCGCCGCGGGCCAGGATCTTGTCGATCTCGTCCTGCTGCTGCATCAGCCGCGCCATCTCGGTGGAGATCGGCGCCAGCTTGGAAACCGCAAGATCCGCCAGCATCGGTTTGAATTCCGAGAATTGGCGGCCGCCCACATCAGCCAGCACCTGTTCGACGGTCTGCTCGTTCAGGGCGGCGTAGATGTTCACGAGGTTGCGCGCTTCCGGGCGCTCCTCCAGGCCCTTCACTTCGGAGGGCAGCGCCTCGGGGTCGGTCTTGGCCTTGCGGATCTTCTTGGCGATGGCGTCGGCGTCATCGGTCAGGTTGATGCGGCTGGCGTCCGAAGGATCGGACTTCGACATTTTCTTGGAGCCGTCGCGCAGGGACATCACCCGGGTGGCTGCGCCTTCGATCACCGGCTCGGTTTCCGGGAAGAAGTTGACACCGTAGTCGTGGTTGAACTTGATCGCGATGTCGCGGGTCAGCTCCAGGTGCTGCTTCTGGTCCTCGCCGACCGGCACATGGGTGGCGTGATAGACCAGGATGTCGGCGGCCATCAGGGCCGGGTAGGCAAACAGGCCCAGCGAGGCGTTCTGCTGGTTCTTGCCCGCCTTGTCTTTCCACTGGGTCATCCGTTGCATCCAGCCCATGCGGGCGACGCAGTTGAACACCCAGGCCAGCTGCGCGTGCTCGGGCACCTGGGACTGGTTGATCAGGATAGAATCTTCGGGGTCGATGCCGGCGGCGATGAAGCCTGCGCAGAGCTCGCGGGTGGATTTCTTGAGGTCCGCGGGGTCCTGCCAGACGGTGATCGCATGCAGGTCAACCATGCAGTAGATGGTCTCAACGTCCTTGGCCTGCCAGTCGACGAAGCGCTTCAATGCACCGAGGTAATTCCCCAAGTGCAGGTTGCCCGAAGGCTGGATCCCCGAAAACACGCGCGGGGTGAAGCTGGTTTCGCTCATCGCGGAAACTCCCGTCTGGAATTATGCACCATCGTCGCTTACCCATGGGGCCAGGATAGGTCAACAGGCGCGGGGAATTCCGTGCGGCAAGGAGCCAGAATGAGCAGTGAGCCCCATAACGCCCCCGTCAACCCGCTGCCCGCTGCCGTGGTGGCGCTGGTGCTGATCATCATCGGCATCGAGGCGGTGTTCTCGCTAGGCGCGCGCGGCATCCTGGGCGGGCCTGAGGCAATCGGCTGGCGGCTGGAGGCGATTCAATCCTATGCGTTTTCCGGCGATATTTTTTGGTGGATGCAAGAAAGCGGGCGTTGGGTGCCGGAGCATCTGATGCGGTTCCTGTCCTATATCTTCGTCCACGGCGCCTTTACCCACGCGCTGTTCGTCTGCGTCTTTGTGCTGGCGATGGGCAAGATGGTGGGCGAAGTGATGGGTGACCTGGCGATGGTCATCATCTTCCTGCTGTCCGGCGCCGGCGGCGCGCTCGGCTATGCGCTTCTGGTCAGCTCACCTGCGCCGCTGGTGGGCGGGTTTCCCGCGGTTTACGGGCTGATCGGGGCGTTCACGTTCCTGCTGTGGCGCTCGCTGGCCTTGATTGGGGCGCAGCAGAGCCGGGCGTTCACGCTGATTGCCTTTCTGATGGGGGCGCAGCTGCTGTTCGGTCTGCTGTTTGGCGGCCAGAAGGACTGGGTGGCGGATCTGACAGGTTTTGCCACCGGCTTTGGCCTGTCGTTTTTCCTGGCGCCGGGCGGCTGGGCGCGGATCAGGAACCGCATCCGCCACGATTGAAGCCGGGTTGCTCCCGCCCGCTGGTGACGCCCCTGCCGGGGCATCGCCAGCCCTTGGGCCGGGCCGCGCTGACGCGCGGCGGACAAGCCGCACCTGATCCGGGGTTTGCCGGGAAGGTCAGCCCTGTTTCTTCAAAGGACAGGTGCTGAGGCCAAGGATCTGGTAGAGCGGGCAGTAACCCATGAGGCCGGTCGCCAGCGGCACCAGGCCAATAAGGCCCCACGGGGTTTGCGGGCCGATGAACACCAGCGACAGCAGGATCAGGCCGAGAATGATGCGCAGGGCGCGGTCGAGGGTGCCTTCGTTACGGGGCATTGCGTGGTCCTTTCGAACTCAGGTTGGAAATTCTGAGCCTATTTTAGACCGCGGCGGCACTGGCTGACGGTGACAGTGTCACCAAAGCTCAAGTTTCATCCTGAGCCACCCGCTCCAGCCCGGTGCGGTCCAGGATCCGCAGGTGGCCACGCTGTGTTTCCACCAGGCCGAGGCGGGCAAACTCGCGCAGCCGGCGGGTGACGAAGGCACGGCCGGAGGCGGTTTCGGCCGCCAGCGCGTCATGGGTAATGCGGATATCGTCGCCGGTCTGCGCCAGACGCAGCAGCGCGCGTGCAAGCCGTGCGTCAAATCCGGTGAGCGCGACGTCCTCGACCAGTTGCTCGTAATCGGCAAAGCGGCGGGCAACGGCTGTCAGCACCTCGCTGCGGAACGCCCCGTCCTCTGACATCGCCTGGCGAAAGGCCGCATGCGGGAGGATCTCGCCCTCCAGCGCGGTCTCTGCCACGCCTTCGGCGGCGTAGCTGCGGCCGTCGGTGAGGCAGGCAAAGGTCTGCAGGCAGACGTCGCCCGGGCTGACGCGGTACAGCACGACTTCGCGGCCGTTGGCGGCGGTCAGGGTGACCTTAATGCGGCCGGCGGTGAGCCGGACAAAGCCGGGGCAGTCCTGCCCGGGGCGGAACAGCACGGTGCCGGCGGCGCAGGAGAGGCGGCTCATGCCTGTTTGCGGCGGCTGAGGGCGCTGCGGAACTCCGACAGGCGGAAGGCGCCGATGGCCTGACCCGTGGCGAAGTAGACCGCGCCGCCCAGGACAACCAGGCCCAGCAGCGACAGGTAGCGCCAGTAGTCCAGCGTGAACAGCCAGCCGGCGGAGGCGGCCACGGCATAGAGCACCGCGCCCATCGCTGCCGAGGCCGCAAGAATACGCCAGGCGCGGTGGCGGAAGCGGGCGTCGAAACGGGCTTCGTCTCCCATGCCGCGGGCGCCGAGCGCCAGCAATGCCACCATCACCCAGCCGGCGGCAGAGGCGGCAATGGCAGGCGCGA
This sequence comes from Leisingera sp. ANG-DT, assembly GCF_000813785.1. Taxonomy (NCBI): domain Bacteria; kingdom Pseudomonadati; phylum Pseudomonadota; class Alphaproteobacteria; order Rhodobacterales; family Roseobacteraceae; genus Leisingera; species Leisingera sp. ANG-DT. The sequence goes on along the minus strand of NZ_JWLE01000005.1, from coordinate 179,989 downwards.
TCCAGCCCAGCACCGGTTTCAGGCCAAAGGCCAGAGCGGCGTTCACGGCCATCGCCACCAGCGCGTAGCGGAACGGGGTTCTGGTGTCCTCGCGTGCGAAATAGAGCGGCTGCAGCACTTTTTGCAGCATGAAGGCCGGCAGGCCAGCGCCATAGATGGCGACGGCCACGGCAATCGCCGCGACGTCTTCGGGGCCGGTCGCACCCCGCTCATACAGAACGGAGACCAGCGGAACTGGCACGGTCATGAAGGCAACAGCCGAAGGAACTGCCAGCAACAGTGAAAACTCTCCGGCGCGGGACAGGGCGTCCTGGGACCCGGCGCTGTCACCGGCGCGCAGGCGGCGGGACAGGGCTGGCAGCAGAACGATGCCGACGGCGATGCCCACGACCCCCAACGGCAGCTGATACAGGCGGTCGGCAATGAACAGCCAGCTGGCGGCCTTTTCAATGTCCGAGGCCACATACTGCCCGACAACCAGGTTGATCTGAGTGACTCCCATGGCCAGCGCGGCCGGAACCGCCACACGCACCAGGGCACGCATATCAGCATTCCAGCGCGGCAGGCCGGGGCGCAGAGGGATGCCGGCCTTTTCAGCCGCGGCCCAGACGAGTGCCAGCTGGGCCACGCCGGCAACCGGGATTGTCCAGACCAGCCAGACAATCACATCGCCGCCCAGGACCGCCCCGGCTGCCATCGCAGAGCAGGCAAAGATATTGAGCAGCACCGGCGCAGCGGCGGCGGCCGCAAACCGTCCGGTGGCGTTCAGCACGCCAGAAAACAGTGCCGCCAAAGACATAAACAGGATGTAGGGAAAGACGATGTAGCCGTATCCCACGGCCATATCGAACCGTGCATCGCCCACGAAGCCGCCTGCCGTCAGCCAGACCAGTCCCGGCATGAACACCATGCCAAGGCCGACCAGTGCCAGCACCGCTGCCGCCAGGAGGTTGAAGGCTTGCTGGGCAAAGGCGGTTGCGTTCTCATCCGCCTCGTAGCGTTTCGAAAATGCCGGCACAAAGGCTGCGTTGAAAGCACCCTCGGCGAAGAAGCGGCGGAACAGGTTGGGCAGGCGGAAGGCGACGATGAAGGCGTCCAGCACCGGCCCCGGACCGATGAAGGCGGCAATCAGGATTTCGCGGGCAAAGCCCAGCACACGGCTTGCCAGCGTCCAGAACCCAACGGTCAGGAAGCCCGACAGCAATTTGATCGGTTTCATGTATCCGCCCGTTTTGCACCCTCGGCAATCGCCGCGCGCAGTTTCTTTTCCAGCGTCCGCTGCTTGGAGTCCGCGTAGTATTTCAAGCCGAACATGTCCTTGACATAGAAGGCATCCACCACCTGCTCGCCATAGGTCGCAATCACCGCATTGGCAATATAGACATTGGCGGAGGCCAGGGTGCGGGCGAGGTCATAGAGCAGGCCGGGCCGGTCACGGGTATCGACCTCGATGATGGTGTAGATTTCCGAGCCTTCGTTATCGAAAGTGATATGGGTCGGCACCTTGAAGGCGCGTTCGCGCTTCTTGATCTTGTCGCGGGATTTCAGGGCATCGCGGGTGATCACCTCGCCCTTCAGGGTCTTTTCGATCATCTGCTTGAGCCGGTGCAGGCGGATCGGATCGAAGGGGTGGCCTTCGCTGTCCTGAATCCAAAAGGCATCGGTCACATAGCCGTCCTTGGTGGTGTAGGAGCGCGCATCAACCACATTGGCCCCGACCAGCGCCAGGGCGCCGGCGATGCGGGCGAAGATGCCAGGGTGGTCCTCCATCACGAAACAGGCGCGGGTGGCGTCGCGATCCTCATCCGGGTAGAGCCGGATCATCACCTCGCCCGGGTCGCCCTTGGCGGTGTAATCGCGCAGCATCTCGGCAAAATCCACATGGGCGGTCACATGAAGCCCGTGCCAGTAGGGCGGGTAGTGGCGGGCGGTTTCGGTCTTGAGATCGGCCTTGGACCAGTCCGGGAGCGCCTCACGCAAGGCCTTCTTGGCGGAGACGCCGCGGTGTTCGCGGTTCAGGGCCTCCATGCCGCCCTCCAGCGCCGCGCGGGTCTGGCCGTAGAGCGCGCGCAGCAGCGCCGCCTTCCAGTTGTTCCAGGTGTCCGGACCGACGCCGCGGATATCGCAGACGGTCAGCAACAGCAGCAGGTCGAGCCGTTTCACTGTCTGCACTGCCTTGGCGAAATCGCGCACCGTGCGCGGGTCGGCGATGTCGCGCTTCTGCGCCATGTCGGACATCAGGAGGTGATAGCGCACCAGCCATTCCACGGTTTCGCATTCCGAAGGCTTCAATCCTAGCCGCGGTGCGACCTTGCGGGCGATCTGCGCGCCCAGGATCGAATGGTCCTGCTCACGCCCCTTGCCGATGTCGTGCAGCAGCATCGCCACCATCAGCACCTTGCGGTTGAGACCCTTGCGCAGGATTTCCGACGACAGCGGCAGCTCGTCTTCCAATTCGCCGCGTTCAATGGCGGCAAAGTTGGCGATCACCTGAATGGTGTGCTCATCCACCGTGTAGGAGTGATACATGTTGAATTGCATCATCGCCACGATGGGTTCGAATTCCGGCAGGAATGCTGACAGCACCCCCAGTTCGTTCATCCGCCTGAGCGCGCGTTCGGAATTGCCGTGTTTCAGCAGCAGGTCCAGGAAGAGCTTCCGCGCTTCCTTGTCGTTGCGCATGCCGTCGTCGATCAGGTGCAGGTTGGCGGTCACCAGCCGCATCGCGTCCGGGTGGATCAGCATGCCGGTGCGCAGGGCTTCCTCGAACAGCCGCAAGAGGTTGAGCCGGTCTTCGAGGAAGGCCTTGGGGTCGATCACGTCCAGCCGGTTGTTCACCACCTTGTAGCCGGGCTTGATACGCGGGCGGCGGCGGAAAATCCGCTCCAGGAGCGGTGCGTTCTTTTGCTGGCTGGCCTCCAGCTTGGTCAGGAAGATGCGGGTCAGGTCGCCGACGCGGGTGGCGTGGCGGAAATACTCTTGCATGAAAACTTCGACGCCGCGGCGGCCCGCCTTGTCCTCGTAACCCATGCGGCTGGCCACCTCGACCTGCAGGTCAAAGGTCAGCTGTTCGGTGGCGCGCCCCGTTGCCAGATGCAGGTGTGACCGCACCGCCCACAGGAAGGTTGCCGCCTTGGCGAACAATTCCATCTCCTCCGGGCGGAACAGGCCCAGCGGCACTAGATCTTCGGCATCCTTAACCTGGTAGAGGTATTTGGCAATCCAGAACAGCGACTGCAGGTCGCGCAGGCCGCCCTTGCCCTCTTTCACGTTGGGCTCAACCATGTAGCGCTGGCCCTGCTTCAGATGGCGGGCGTCGCGTTCGGCCAGCTTGGCCTCGACAAACTCCGGTGCATCCTGGGAGAACAGCTCCTTTTTCAGGCGCTTGTCCAGCTCTTTAGCCAGCGGCGCATGGCCGGCCAGAAACCGGTGTTCCAGCATCGCAGTGCGAATGGTGTAATCCTCGCCGCCCAGGCGGATACAGTCCTTGATGGTGCGGCTGGCGTGGCCAACTTTGAGCCGCAGATCCCACAGGATGTAGAGCATGGATTCAATCACGCTCTCCGCCCAGGCGGTGATCTTGTAGGGAGTTAGAAACAGAAGATCGACATCAGAGGCCGGCGCCATTTCCCCCCGGCCGTAGCCGCCAACCGCCATCACGGCGATCCGTTCGCCCCGGGTCGGGGTCGCCAGCGGATGCAGCAGCTCGCTGGCCACATAGAGCGCTGTGGTCACCAGCCCGTCGGTCAGGAAAGTGTAGGAACGGGTGAGTTCGCGCGCGGCAAAGGGTTTGTCCGCGAAGGCTTCGGCAATGACCGCGCGGCCAGCCTTGTTTGCGGCCTTCAGGATTTTCACTGTTTCCCCGCGCAGGGCCGCGGGTGCAGTGTCCTCTGCCAGCGCCTTGATCTGCGCCCGGATGCCGATGGCATCAAAGATGTCCGCGGGTCCGCAGATCAGCGGACCCAGCGGTTCCGGCAGGCCTGTGCCCGCGGGCTGCGACTGAGCGGCGGGGGCTTTAGAAGCCTGCGCCTGCGAAGCTGCTTGGGGCTGGGTCAATGATCACGACCTTCTGTTCCTGAATGGTGGCCACTGCCAGCCCGCGTTCGTTGGTGCCGTCGGGCCGCAGCCGGAAAATGCCGCCCGCGCCCTGGAAGCCCGCGCCCTGGGTCAGGGCACCCGCGGTCAGCGCGTCGGATTTGCCGGCCGCAACCAGGGCGCCGATGGCGGCGATGCCGTCATAGGCCAGGCTGCCGATCGAATGCGGCGAGGCGCCGTAAGTGGCCTGGTAGCGGGCGCTGAACTGCTGAACCTTTCCCTGGTCCGGCAGCGCGAACCAGCCGCCCTGAACACCGGGCAGGGCCAGGGTTTGCGGCGGAATATCCCAGCGGGTCAGACCGATGTACTGTTTTTCTGCCGGGTCAACCCCGGCCTCAGGCAGCAATTGCGCCAGCAGCGGCAGCGCGCCTGCGGTGGTGGAGGTCAGGAAGACGGCATCTGCGCCGGCCGATTGGGACCGGATAGTGGGAATGGCATTGATCACTCCCTGCTGCGACAGCTCATAGCCGACGCTGCCGGCGATGTTCACGCCGCTGTTGCCTGCGGCGCGCTGGATCGCGCTGCGCCCGGCGGTGCCTGCGGCATCATTGCCGCCAACGACCAGAATGTTGCGCTTGCCGTTGCGGGCGGCGAAGCTGGTCAGCCGCTGGGCCGTGTTGTCAAAGGTCGGCCCCAGGATGAAGACGTTGCCGCCTGCAATTGCCGTGTTGTTGGAGAAGGCGAGCACGTTCACGCCACGCTGGCGGGCTGCAATGCCTGCGGCATTGGCGGCTTCGGCATATACCGGTCCAAGGATCACGCGGGCCCCGTCCTTCAGCGCCTGCTGCGCCGCGCCGGAGGCCACCTCGGGGCTGCCCGCGGTATCATAAACCCGCAGGTCAATTTGCACCCCATCCAGGTCCGCAATCGCCATGCGGGCGGCGTTTTCCAGGCTTTTTGCCAGCACGCTGTCGCCTTGCTGGGCAGAACCGCGCGGCACCAGCAGCGCCACCGGAACGGGTTTAGAGGTGTTGATGGTCGGGCCGGTGCCGACGGCAATCGGGTCACAGGCGGAAAGGGCAATGGCGGAAAGGGCGGCGGCGGCAGTCAGAGCCGCCTTGCGGGCGCGTTTGAAAACAGCAAACATAATGGACTTGAAACTCCGTTCTCCCGGCGCAATGCGCCGCGTGGGTTTAAGGGCGGATCATAAACGACCAAAAAGGCGGGTCCAGCGTTGAATCACCAGAATGTCATATTGTCCCCCGGGCTTTACTTTGTTGCCACGCCGATTGGCACCGCCCGCGACATTACCCTGCGGGCGCTGGATGTGCTGGCCTCGGCCGATGTGCTCGCGGCTGAGGATACACGCTCGCTGCGCAAGCTGATGGAGATTCACGGGGTGCCTTTGGGCGGGCGGCGGATCATTGCTTACCATGACCACAGCGGCACCGGTGCGCGGGCAAAATTGCTGGAGGCGATTGGCGAGGGGAAATCGGTCGCCTATGCGTCCGAGGCCGGGATGCCGCTGATTGCCGATCCCGGGTTTGACCTCAGCCGCGCGGCGGCGGAGGCAGGCCATACGGTCACCTGCGCCCCCGGCGCCTCGGCGGCAGCAACGGCGCTGACGCTGGCAGGGCTGCCGACGGATGCGTTTTTCTTTGCAGGCTTCCTGCCCAATGCCTCCGGCGCCCGGCGCAAGCGGCTGGAGGAGTTGCGGGAAATCCCCGGCACGCTGATTTTCTATGAATCCCCGAAACGGGTGGCGGCTTCGGTTGCCGATATGGCGGCGGTGCTGGGCGACCGACCTGCCGCGTTGTGCCGCGAGCTGACCAAGAAATTTGAGGAGGTGCGACGTGCACCGCTGACGGAATTGGCTGCCGGGCTGGAGGAGACGCCGGTCAAGGGCGAAATCGTGCTGCTGGTTGACCGCGCGCAGGAGGTTGAGGTCAGCGAGGGCGACCTTGAAAGCGACCTGCAGGCCGCATTGCAGGGCAATTCGGTCAAGGATGCCGCAGGAATCGTCGCCGAGATGCACGGGCTGCCCCGGCGAAAGGTTTACCAGATGGCGTTGAAGATGGCGAAGGACAGCTGAGCCGTGAGCCGTGCCCGCCAGCACCGCGGCGCCCGCGCGCATCTGGCCGGTGAAGCGGCGGAGGAGATCGTCGCGCGCCACTATGAAAACCGCGGCTACTCCGTGGCCGAGCGCCGCTGGCGCGGGGCTGGAGGCGAGATTGACCTGATCCTGCGCGGTCCGGACGGGCTGGTGTTTGTCGAGGTGAAACACAGCGCAACCTGCGCCGGCGCGGCGCTGCGGATCACACCGCGGCAGGCGGAACGCATCTATGCCAGTGCCGGACAGTATCTGGAAAACGAACCGCTAGGCCAGCTGACGCCGGTCCGGTTCGACGCGGCGCTGGTGGATGGCACGGGCGCGGTGGAGATTATCGAAAACGCCATCGGCTTTGACTGATCCGCAGCTGCCCCATTGAACCCTGGCGTTCTGTGGGCCATGTATTCGGGCAGCTTACGAGGGATACTGCCATGAAAATCGCCTTCCAGATGGACCCGGTCATGGGCGTGAACATCAACGCCGACAGCAGCTTCCGCCTGGCCGAGGAAGCGCAGGCGCGCGGCCATGAGCTGTTTTATTACGGCCCCGACCAGCTGGCCTACCAGGAAGGCCGCATCACCGCCCGCGGCCACGACATGACCGTGCAGCGGGTGGAGGGCGCCCCGGCGGTTCTGGGGCCCGAACGCGAAGTTGATTTAGCGGAATTCGACGTGGTCTGGCTGCGCCAGGACCCGCCGTTTGACATGCACTACATCACCTCGACCCACCTGCTGGACATGCTGAAAGGCAAAGCGCTGGTGGTGAACGATCCGTTCTGGGTGCGCAACTATCCGGAAAAGCTGCTGGTGCTGAACTTCCCGGAGCTGACTCCGCCCACAACCATCGCCCGCGACCTGCAGACCATCAAGGCGTTCAAGGAAAAGCATGGCGATGTGATCCTGAAGCCGCTCTATGGCAACGGCGGCGCGGGTGTGTTCCGGCTGGATGCAAACGACCGCAACCTCACCTCCCTGCATGAGCTGTTCACCGGCTTCAGCCGCGAGCCTCTGATCGTGCAGAAATTCCTGCCGGATGTCAGCAATGGCGACAAGCGGGTGATCCTGGTTGATGGCGAGCCGGTGGGGGCCATCAATCGGGTGCCGGCAGCGGGAGAGACCCGGTCGAACATGCATGTGGGCGGCCGGCCTGAGAAGATCGGCCTGAGCGAGCGAGACCTTGAGATCTGCGCCGCCATCGGCCCGCTGCTGCGCGAAAAGGGCCAGATTTTTGTCGGTATTGACGTTATTGGCGACTACCTGACCGAGATCAACGTGACCTCACCCACCGGGATTCAGGAGCTGGAGCGGTTCGACGGCGTGAATATCGCTGAGAAGGTCTGGCGGGCGATCGAAGCGAAGGTCTGACGTCTGCTCCGGCTCCGGGTCATCCCGGCAGCCGGAAGCTCAGCGCCTCAGCAAAATGAGGGCGCTGCACCGCTTCTTCGCAGGCCAGATCCGCAATCGTACGCGCGACCCGCAGCACCCTGTGGTAGCCGCGCGCACTGAGGCCGAAACGTTCGGCTGCCCGGACCAGCAGATCGCGGCTTTCGGCGTCAGGGGCGGCAATTTCTTCCAGCACCGCGCCCTCGGCGTCGGCGTTCTGGCGCAGGCCGGGGTGGTCCTGAAACCGGGCGGTCTGCGCTTCCCGCGCAATTGCCACGCGCTGCGCAACCTCGGCAGAACCTTCGGCGCTGGGCGGCAGCTCCAGGTCGGCCACATCCACCGGCGGCACGTCCAGATGCAGGTCGAAACGGTCCAGCAGCGGCCCTGAAATCCGGCCCAGGTAGTTCGCCCCGCAAATGGGGGCTTGGGAGCAGGCGCGGTTGGCATCGGCCAGATAGCCGCATTTGCAGGGGTTGGCGGCGGCCACCAGCATGAAGCGGCTGGGGTATTTCACATGGGCATTGGCGCGCGCCACCATCACTTCGCCGGTTTCCAGCGGCTGGCGCAGGGTTTCCAGCACCGGGCGGCCGAACTCCGGCAGCTCGTCCAGGAACAGCACGCCGTTGTGGGCCAGGCTGATCTCGCCCGGTTGCGCCCGCCGCCCGCCGCCGGCGATTGCGGCCATGGAGGCGGTGTGGTGCGGTTCGCGGAAAGGGCGGGCGCGGCTGATGCCGCCCTCGTCGATCAGCCCGCATAGGGAGTGGATCATCGAGGTTTCCAGCGCCTCGGCTGGGGACAGCGGCGGCAGGATCGAGGGCAGCCGTGCCGCCAGCATCGACTTACCCGATCCTGGCGGGCCGACCATCAGAGTGTGATGGCGCCCGGCGGCGGCGATTTCCAGCGCGCGTTTGGCGGTCTCCTGGCCTTTCACATCACGCAGGTCCTTGCCGCCCAGCCCGAGGACGGCCTCGCCCGGCACGGCAGGCTCGATGCGCCGCTGGCCGGTGAAGTGCTGTACCACCTCTGTCAGCGTGGCGGCCCCGATCACCTGCGCGGCATCGACCCAGGCGGCTTCCGGCCCGGAATGTTTCGGGCAGAGCAGCATCCGGCCTTCCTCTGCCGCGGTCACAGCTGCGGGCAGGGCGCCAACCACGGGCATCAACTGGCCGTCCAGAGACAGCTCGCCAAGGGCAATGGTTTCCTCAGCCTTTTCCGCCGGAACGATGCCGATGGCGGCCAGCAAGGCGAGTGCAATCGGCAGGTCGAAATGGCTGCCTTCTTTGGGCAGATCCGCGGGTGACAGGTTTATGGTGATCCGGCGCGAGGGCAGGGCGATGGACATCGCCGCAAAGGCTGCCCTCACCCGTTCGCGCGCTTCCTGGACCGCCTTGTCCGGCAGGCCAACTACCGAGAAAGCAGGCAATCCGGGGGCGACGGCGCATTGCACCTCGACCTGGCGGGCCTCGACGCCCTGAAAAGCCACCGTGTAGGACCGTGCTGTCATCTCTCCCCGCCTCCTGAAAGGTCAGGGAGAGATGCTTGGCAATCGTGGTTTCCGATTGGTTAACGTGTTCGCCGGGCAGCCGCGAATTCACGAAGAATTCGCGCAGGCCGCGGGCTCAGTCCAGCGACCAGGGCCGCTTTGGCAGGTCCATCGCATAGGGTTCCGGGTCATAGCTGACCTCATGCGCCTGTTCCTGCCAGCGCAGGACTGCCGGGTCCGACAGCAGCAGTTTGCAATAGGCGCGGGTTTCCGCGGAAACCGGCAGGCCATATCCCACGATCCGGGCCGCAACCGGGGTGTAGAAAACATCTGCCAGAGAATATTCCCCGAACAGATAACCGCTGCTGTGGCCGGAAACCTTGCGGGCATGGGCAAACAGCGCCTCGATCCGGTCCAGGTCGGCTTTTACGCTGCGCGACACCTCGAAGCCTTCATAGATATGGGCCAGCTGCATCGGGCATTCGCCGCGCAAGGACGAGAAGCCGCCAACCATTTCCGCTGCCAGCCAGCGCGCTGTGGCCCGCTGTGCAGGATCGGACGGCCACAGCCCGGCGTCCGGGTGGCGTTCGGCCAGGGTTTCGGCAATGGCCAGGCTTTCGCCAACCACCATGCCCTCCGGCGTGTGCAGCGCGGGCACCAGCCGCGCCGGTGCCAGATGCGCCATTTCCTGCGCCATGGTTCCGGAATAAAGCCCCACCATATGCACTGTATGGAGCAGGGAGAATTTCTCGAGCATGAGCCAGCCGCGCAATGACCAGCTGGAATACATGCGGTCGCCAATATAGATTTCATAAGCCATGGCAGGAGGCTAGCGCGGGCCCGCACATTTCAAAATGGAATGTTTGTGATGGTGCCCGTCACGGCAGGTGATTGATACTTCCGGCCTTCCAGCCATCCGGCCCGAGGGAGACTTCGCTGACCGACAGGTTGTCGATCCGGTGGGCAAAGGCCTCCTCCGCCGTCAGCATTTCCGCCCGCTGGATTTGGGTCAGGATCTGGCCGAAATGGCCGACCACGATCAGGTCGCGGCCCCTGTGGGCGCCGATCAGTGCGTCAATCGCCGCGTTCACCCGGTTGCAGACCTGGTACCAGCTTTCACCGCCGGGCGGGGTGACGTCGCCCGGGGTTTCCCAATAGGCGCGGATGCGCTCAGGGTCTTCGGCGTCCACTTCGGCCCAGGTGCGCAGTTCCCAGGCGCCGAAATGGATTTCGCGCAGGGCCTCGGCGTGGGGCAGGCGTTCCCGGCTGCCCTGGATGGCGGAGGCTGTCTCAACCGCTCGGGAAAGATCGGAGGACACCACCAGGGCATCCGCAGGCAGATACGCTGACAGGCGCTTCAGCGCTGCCGAATCGGACAAGTCGGCGGGCAGGTCGGACCAGCCGACCATGCACTTCGCGTGAGTCGGACCATGCCGCACCAGAAACAGGCGGGTGATCACAGCGCCCCTTTCAGCACCAGGGGCAGCCCGGCCGTGACCTGAACAACGGTATCCGCCCGTGCCGCCAGAGCAATATTGAGCCTTCCCTGGGCTTCGCGGAAGCGGCGCGCCAGCTTGTTTTCCGGCACAATGCCCAGGCCGGTTTCATTGGAGACAATTACCAGATCGGCCTGGCAGCGGCTGATGGCGGCCAGCAATTCGTCGGTTGCCGCGTTCAGGTCATGCTCTGCCAGCAAATGGTTTGTCAGCCACATGGTCGCGCAATCCATCAGGCAAACCTGGCGGCTGTTGAGGGGATCCAGGACCTTCGCGGCTGTTTCCGGTTCCTCGACAGTCGCCCAGCTAGAACCTCTTTGTTCGAGGTGCCGGGACACTTTTTCGCGCATTTCGGTGTCAAAAATTTGTGCAGTTGCCCAGTAAACTTTGTCTTTTCCGGTGTTTGCGCATAGCTGTTCGGCAAATGCCGATTTGCCTGAGGCAGCGCCCCCCAGAATAAAAGTTACATTTAGCGGCATTTTTTGCTAACCTATGAGTCCGAAGCCGTTCCTGTGGGTAACTGCAGGGCCCGGTGAAGACAAGAGACCGCAGCGTCCCGGGGTTCCACTTATTTAGGCCGGGAAAGTCTGCGCAGGGGCCAAAATACAATTTAACTTTTCCGTTTTGGCCTTTGGATGAGCCGAGAGTCGCATCCAGTGCGCTGTTGCTGCCGGCCTAAAACCGGGCCCCCGATTGTTCCATGCACGCCCCCAGGCGGCAGTTTGTTAATTAGTTTCCGGGGGGAAATCACAATGGCACTTGATCAAACACTTGAAAACCCATTGCCGAGACAGGCAATGAAGGCGGAACTGCTGGATGCAGAGACCGAGCGGCGCCTGGCATATGCCTGGCGGGATGACCGCGACGTGCAATCGCTGCACCGGCTTATCAACGCCTACATGCGCCTGGCAATTTCCATGGCGGCCAAGTTCAAGCGGTACGGGGCGCCGATGAACGACCTGATCCAGGAAGCAGGCCTGGGTCTGATGAAAGCAGCGGACAAGTTCGACCCGGACCGCGGGGTGCGGTTCTCGACCTATGCGGTCTGGTGGATCAAGGCGTCGATCCAGGATTATGTGATGCGCAACTGGTCGATGGTGCGCACCGGCTCCACCTCGTCGCAGAAATCGCTGTTCTTCAACATGCGCCGGGTGCAGGCGCAGTTCGAACGCGAGGCACGTGTGTCGGGCGTGCGGCTGGACCGGCATCAGCTGCACCAGAAAATCGCAACAGAAATCGGGGTGCCGCTGCGCGATGTCGAGATGATGGAAGGCCGCCTGTCCGGCGCCGACTTCTCGCTCAACGCGATCCAGTCGGCGGAGGATGAGGGGCGCGAATGGATTGATGCGCTGGAGGATGAAACCTCGCAGGCCGAGGAACTGGTGCAGGAGCGGCATGACCGCCGTCAGCTGCGCAAATGGCTGGTCTCTGCGCTGCAGGCACTGAATGAGCGTGAGCGGTTCATCATCACAGAGCGTAAGCTGCGCGAGCAGCCCCGCACGCTGGAAAGCCTGGGCACAGAGCTTGGCCTGTCCAAGGAGCGGGTGCGCCAGCTGGAGGCCGGCGCGTTCCAGAAAATGCGCAAATGCCTTGAAGGCCAATCGCGCGAGGTGCACAAACTGCTTTCATGAGAAAGCGCTTAACTGGCCTGAAAATGATTGCAAGCGCCGCCGTTCTGGCGGCGCTTGGCGTGATGGGTGCCCGCGCAGAAGAGCTTGCCGGCGCAGTTGAAGTGCTAAGGGGAGCGGATGTTGCGATCCTGGGCGAGGTGCACGACAATCCTGTGCACCACCAGCGGCAGGCGGAGCTGCTGGCTGTTCTGGAGCCTAAGGCCGTGGTCTGGGAGATGATCACCGCGGAACAGGCTGAAAGGCTGGAAACCGGAGGTCTCGGTGATGCAGAGCAAACGGCCAAAGCGCTGAACTGGGCGGCAAGTGGCTGGCCGGAGTTCGGCCTGTATGCCCCGGTCTTTGCGGCAGCCAAGGGTGCACGCCAGTATGGCGCATTGGTGCCGAGGGAAAACGCCCCTGCAATCATGAGTGACGGGATAGCGGACTATTTCGGTGCTGACGCTTCCGCGCGTTTCGGATTGGACCAGCCGCTGCCGGAAGCGGAACAGGCAGCGCGGGAGACGGATCAGCAGATCAATCACTGCAACGCCATGCCAGAAGAAATGCTGCCGGTGCTGGTGGGCTTCCAGCGCTTGCGCGATGCTGCGCTTGCGGCGGCTGCAGACAAGGCTCTGGCAGAGACTGGAGGCCCGGTTGCTGTCATCACCGGCAACGGCCATGCCCGCATGGACAGGGGGCTGGCGGTCTATCTGGCAAAGGCCCGCCCGGAGGCCGTTATCCGCAGCCTGGGCCAGTCTGAGGACGGGCAAATCGGCGGGCAATTTGACGTGATACTGGATGCCCCTGCGGTCGAACGCCCCGATCCCTGCCTTGCGTTCCGCGAGGACGGCTGACAGCTTCACACTTTTGCCGCGCCGCAGTAAGGTCGCGGGAAACCGGGCGAGGATGCGCAAATGCTGGCTGGCAAACATATTCTATTGATCATCGGCGGCGGCATTGCGGCCTATAAGTCGCTGGAGCTGATCCGGCGCCTGCAGGATCATGGCGCCCGGGTGACGCCGGTGCTGACCAAGGCGGGCGCGGAGTTCGTGACGCCGCTTTCGGTTTCGGCCTTGGCCGGGACTGCGGTGCATCAGGAGCTGTTCGACCTGACGGCAGAAGCTGAGATGGGCCATATCCAACTGTCGCGCAGCGCCGATTTGCTGGTTGTGGCGCCGGCCACCGCCGATCTGATGGCGAAGATGGCGCAAGGTTTTGCCAATGACCTTGCCTCGACTCTGCTTCTGGCGACCGACACGCCGGTGCTGCTGGCGCCTGCGATGAACGTCCGCATGTGGGAGCATCCGGCCACGCAGCGCAACCTTGAAACCCTGAAAGAGGATGGCGTGTCCTTTGTTGGCCCCAACGAGGGCAGTATGGCCTGCGGTGAATTCGGCCCCGGCCGAATGGCGGAGCCGGAGGAAATCCTGGCCGCTATTGCCGCCAAGCTTGCGGATGGACCGCTGAAGGGGAAGCGCATCCTGGTGACCTCCGGACCGACGCATGAGCCGATCGACCCGGTGCGCTATATCGCCAACCGCTCCTCCGGGGCGCAGGGGGCAGCGGTGGCCCGTGCTCTGCGCGACTTGGGGGCGGAGGTCGTGTTTGTCACGGGCCCCGCAGAGGTGCGCCCGCCTGAGGGCGTGCAAGTGGTGCCGGTGGAAAGCGCCCGTGAGATGGAAGCCGCCGTGCAGCAGGCACTGCCCGCCGACGCTGGTGTCTTTGCCGCCGCGGTGGCGGACTGGCGGGTGGCCAGCGCCTCTGACCGGAAGCTGAAGAAATCCAAGGATGGTTTGCCGGTGCTGGAGTTCGCTGAAAACCCCGACATTCTAAAAACCGTCTCGCAGATGAAGCAAGGCCGCCCCGGGCTGGTGGTCGGCTTTGCGGCGGAAACCAACGACGTTATCGAGAACGCAACCGCCAAACGCAAGCGCAAGGGCTGCGACTGGATCGTGGCCAATGACGTCTCCCCCGCAACCGGCATCATGGGCGGCAGTGAAAACGCGGTGATCCTGATTTCAGATGACGGGGCTGAAGAATGGCCGCGCATGGGCAAGGATGAAGTGGCCCGCAAGCTGGCAGAACGGATAGCGGCGGCGCTGGCCGGGTGATTTTGAGTATTTTTGGAAAGATGAAGCAGGGGCGCTGTGATGGTGACTATCCGTGTGATCCACGATGAGGGGGCAGACCGGGATGTGCCGCTGCCGTCGTATGAAACTGCCGGTGCTGCCGGTGCCGACGTGCGCGCCAACCTGCCGGACCGCGGCTGTCTGGTGCTGCAGCCGGGCGAGCGGGCGCTGGTGCCGACCGGCCTGCGGATCGAGATCCCGGCAGGCTATGAGGTGCAGGTCCGTCCCCGCTCCGGGCTGGCGCTGAAGCATGGCATCACCCTGCCCAATACGCCCGGCACCATCGACAGCGATTACCGCGGGCCCTTGGGGGTGATCCTGATGAATGCCGGTCAGAAGCCCTTTGAGGTTCACCACGGCGAACGTATTGCGCAGATGGTGGTGGCGCCGGTTCTGCAAGCGCGGTTCGAGGTTGCGGACGCGCTTACAGGAACTGAGCGGGGCGACGGCGGCTTCGGCTCCACCGGGCGCGGCTGATGCTGCGCATTCTCATTCTTGCTGTGCTGATCTGGTGGGGCGGCCGCTTCCTTGGCCTGCCGCGCAATCTGCGTATCACGCTGCTGGCGGTGCTGTTCACCGCCGTGCTGGCAGTGCAGCTGACCTTGCCGGACGGGCACCCGCTGCGTGAGGGCACTGGCGGCTCTGCGGCATCCTGGCTGTTGCTCGGCGGCTTTGCCCTTGTGGCGGGGTTCTATGCGCGTATCGTGGCGGCCTTGAAAAACCGCGCCCAGCCTCAGGAAGCAAAGATGAACCAGCCCGCCAGCACCTTCACCGAAAGCGAGCTTGACCGATATGCCCGCCACATCGTTCTGCGGGAACTGGGCGGGCCGGGGCAGAAGAAGCTGAAGAAGGCCAAGGTGCTGGTGATCGGTGCCGGCGGGCTTGGCGCGCCTGCGCTGCAATACCTGGCCGCGGCCGGCGTGGGCACAATCGGGGTGATTGACGACGACGTGGTCGACAACGCCAACCTGCAGCGCCAGGTGATCCACCAGGACGCAGATATCGGCAAACCCAAGGTGTTCTCGGCCCAGGCCGCGATGCAGGCGCAGAACCCCTACGTGGAGGTGCGCCCGTACAACCGCCGTCTGACAGAGGAGGTCGCAGCAGAGCTATTTGCCGAATATGATCTGATCCTCGACGGCACTGACAATTTCGAAACCCGCTATCTGGCCAACCGCACCGCGGTGGCGCTGGGCAAGCCGCTGATCTCCGGCGCGCTTTCGCAGTGGGAGGGCCAGCTGAGTGTGTTTCACCCGGCCGAAGACGGCCCGTGTTACCAGTGCATCTTTCCTGAGGCCCCCGCAGCCGGTCTTGCGCCCAGCTGCTCCGAGGCCGGGGTGATCGGTCCGCTGCCCGGCGTGGTCGGATCGATGATGGCGGTGGAGGCGGTCAAGCAGATCACCGGCGCCGGGGCGGTGCTGCGCGGCGAGATGCTGATCTATGACGGGCTGTATGGCGAAACCCGCAAGATCCGCCTGTCCCGGCGGGCGGGCTGCCCGGCCTGCAGCGGCAAAGCGGAAAGCTGAACGCCGCCAGTGAACGAAGCCTACTACATCGCGCTCCTTTGCGGTGCCCTGTTCGGCGGCCAGCCGGAACGGGTGCATGATTTCACTTATCCCGGCGGCGGCGCCTCGATCCGCACCGATTGCGAGAACGAGAACCGCGTCATCGAGTTCGGGCTGGATAAACGCAGCAGTCTCGACAGTATCCAGCAGGCGCTGTTTGCGGCAGAGATTACCGGCAAGGAGCCGGTGGTGGTGCTGATCGACACCGATGGCAAAATGGGACGCTTTGAGTGGCGCATCGCGCGGGCAGCCAATGTGGCGGATGTGCCCATCCGCATCATTCCAGCAGAACTGACGGAGGGCGAGGGCGTAGGCGGCTGAGACAGCGGACCTGCGCCGGGAAAGGCCAATTGCAGCCTCCTGTCTTTGCCGATAGCGTCACCTGCAAAGGAGACCTTTCATATGTCCAATCCGCTTCTGTCCCGCTGGGACACGCCGTTTGAAATCGCCCCGTTCAAAAGCATTTCCGATGATGATTTCGCCCCTGCGCTGGAACAGGCGCTAGCGGCGCATAAGGCACAGATCGACGCCATCGCAAGCAATTCCGAGCCGCCCGGCTTTGCCAATGTGATCGAGGCGCTGGAGACACCCTGCCGCGAGCTGGAGCAGGTGCTGGGCGTGTTCTTCACCGTGGCCGGCGCCGACAGCAACCCCAAGCGGGAAGAACTGCAGCGGGCGTTCTCTCCGAAACTTGCCGCGCATTTCTCGGCCATCACCGCCAACAAGGCGCTTTATGCGCGCATTAAGGCAGTGTGGGACCAGCGCGAGCAGCTGGACCTGACCGATGAACAGCAGCGGGTTCTGATGCTGACCCATCGCGGCTTTGTCCGCGGCGGCGCGGCGCTGGAAGGTGACGCCGATACGCGGATGCAGGAGATCAAGGGGCGGCTGGCCACCCTGGGCACTCAGTTCACCCAGAACCTGCTGGCGGATGAGCGCGAGTGGTTCATGGAACTGTCCGAAGAGGATTTGGAAGGCTTGCCGGATTTCGTGGTCAAGGCGGCCCGTGCGGCTGGCGAGGAAAAGGGCAAGCAAGGCCCGGTCGTCACCTTGTCCCGTTCGCTGATCACACCGTTCCTGCAATTTTCGCCGCGCCGCGACTTGCGCGAAAAAGCCTTCAACGCCTGGGCCGCCCGCGGCGCCAATGGCGGCGAGACCGACAACCGCGCCATCGCAGCGGAAATCCTGCAGCTGCGGGAAGAACGTGCGCAGCTGCTGGGTTACGAAAACTTCGCAGCCTATAAGCTGGAAACAGAAATGGCCAAGACGCCGGAAGCAGTGCGCGGGCTGCTGATGGAGGTCTGGGAGGCGGCCAAGTCGCGGGCCGATCAGGACGCGCAGATACTGACTGAAATGATGCAGGCGGACGGTGTCAACGGCGATCTGGAACCATGGGATTGGCGCTACTACGCGGAGAAACGCCGCAAGGCCGAGCATGACCTGGATGAGGCTGCGCTGAAGCCTTACCTGCAGCTGGACCGGCTGATCGAGGCGTCTTTTGCCTGCGCCAATAGACTGTTCGGACTGAAGTTCGCGCCGCTGGATGTGCCGCTTTACCATCCGGATTGCCGCGCCTGGGAGGTGACCCGGAACGGGAGCCATGTGGCGGTGTTCATCGGCGACTATTTCGCGCGCGGTTCCAAACGCTCGGGAGCCTGGTGCTCCGCCATGCGCCAGCAGGCCAAGTTCCCTGATGTTCAGGCACCTGTGGTGATCAACGTTTGCAATTTCGCCAAGGGCGACCCGGCACTCTTGTCCTGGGACGACGCCCGCACCCTGTTCCATGAGTTCGGCCACGCGCTGCACCAGATGCTGTCTAATGTGACTTACGAGAGCATCTCCGGGACTTCGGTGGCACGTGACTTTGTCGAACTGCCCAGCCAGCTTTTTGAACACTGGCTGGAAGTGCCGGAGGTGCTGCAGGAGTTTGCCACCCACGCGGAAACCGGCGAACCGATGCCGCAGCAGATGCTGGAGAAAGTGCTGGGGGCGGCCAATTTCGACATGGGCTTTCAGACGGTAGAGTACGTCGCCTCCGCGCTGGTCGACCTTGCCTTCCACGACGGGGCGGCACCCTCCGACCCGATGGTCAAGCAGGCCGAGGTGCTGGAGGAAATCGGCATGCCGCGGGCGATCATCATGCGCCACGCTACGCCGCATTTTGCCCATGTGTTTTCCGGCGACGGCTATTCCTCGGGCTACTACAGCTATATGTGGTCGGAAGTGATGGACGCCGACGCCTTTGCCGCTTTTGAGGAGGCAGGCGGGGCCTTTGATGCAGAACGTGCCAAGGCGCTGGAGGCGCATATCCTTTCCACCGGCGGGTCTGTTGATCCGGCTGAGCTATACACCGCGTTCCGCGGGCGGCTGCCGGGCGTCGAGGCGCTGCTGAAAGGCCGCGGTCTGGCCGCAGAGTAAGCGACGCGCCCTGAAGGGCGCTGCTTCCGGCGGGAGTATTTCAGGAAGGATGAAAGAGCGGGTGCTGGCCCGCTCTTTTGCGTTCAGTAGCCGAGGCTGCGGTCGACCAGATGCAGCAGCGGTTCCCCCGCCTCGGCGCGGCGGATGTTTTCGGCGATCACCTCCGCCGCGGTGCTTTCGCGGGTTTCCGAGGCGATATGCGGGGTCACCGTCACATTGAGATGCGCCCAATAGGGGTGTTCCGGCGGCAGCGGCTCGACGCGGAAAACGTCCAGCGTGGCATGGCCGACCTGGCCGCTGTCCAGTGCCGCCAGCAGTGCATCGTCATCAATCAGCGGCCCGCGGCCCGGGTTGATGATCCTGGCCCCCTTGGGCAGCAGCGCCAGAGTTTCGGCGTTCAGGGTATTCTCTGTGGCGGGTGTGTCCGGCAGCAACAGAATGACAATTTCCGCCTGCGCCAGTGCCGCCTTCAGCCCCTCTGCGCCGGAGTGGCAGGTGATGCCCGCGATGTCCTTTTGGCTCCGGCTCCAGCCGGAAACCTGAAACCCGAGTGCGGCCAAGGCTTTGGCCGAGGCAGTTCCCAGCGCACCTAGGCCCAGCACAGTCACGCTGCGGTCCTTCGCCAGCGGCGGGGCCTTGGGCTCCCAGTGCCCGTTCTGACCAAGGATATGCGCGTCCATGCCCAGGTGGTAGCGCAGGGTGTGGCCAACAACCCATTCGGTCATGCCCTGCTCCAGCCCGCTGTCCACCATCCGGGTGAGCGGCAGTTCGGCGGGCACAACAGGCACAATTTTCTCGACACCTGCCCACAGGCTCAGCACCGCTTTCAGGCGGGTGAAGGGGGTGAAATCGCTGACCGGCCCGCTGGGGGCGTAGACAATGTAATCCACCTCCTCTGGCGCAAATTCATTGCGCAGATCGGCATCCACGCCAAGCCGGGCAAGCTCTGCCTTCAAAAGCGGCTCATAGGCGGGCCAGGCGTCGGGGCGGCCTGCAAACAGGACATTGGCGGTCATGGAAACTCCCTGAATATCTAACGTGAGGCCTGGCGCGGGCGGTGGATATGGGCGCTTTGCACGATGCCGAAAGCACCCAGCAGAACCAGCATCGCCGAGCCGCCGTAAGAGACCATCGGCAGCGGCACCCCGACCACCGGCGCCAGCCCCATCACCATCGACATGTTCACCGCAAAGAACAGGAAGAAGGTGATGGCGATTCCCATGATCACCAGCGAAGAGAACCGGTCCTTGGCGGCGATGGCGGAGGCGATGCAGAACACGATGATCAGCATGTAAATGGACAGAAGGGTTACGCCGCCGATGAAGCCGAATTCCTCCGCCAGGGTGGTGAAGATGAAGTCGGTGTGCTTTTCCGGCAGGAAGTTCAGCCGCGATTGGGTGCCTTGCATGAAGCCACGCCCGGACCAGCCCCCGGACCCCAGTGCAATCTTGGACTGGGTGATGTGATAACCCGCGCCCAAGGGGTCCTGCGAGGGATCGAGGAAGGTGTCGATGCGGCGGAACTGGTAGTCCTTCAGCAGCTGCCACTCAGTGCCGCGGCTTTGGAAAACCGCGCTGACCAGCCCCACGCCAGCCGCAATCACCGCCACGAAATAGGCCCAATGCACGCCCGCCAGGAACATCACGCCGCCGCCCGCGGCCATCAGCAGGATCGAGGTGCCAAGGTCCGGCTGCTTCAGAACCAGTGCCGTCGGCACCAGGATCAGTATCACCGGCAGAAGCACCCACAAGGGGCGCGAAGTCTTCTCGGCAGGCAGCCAGTCGTAATAGGCGGCCAGCAGCATCACCAGGGCGATCTTGGTCACCTCCGATGGCTGAAGCCGCATGAAGCCGATGTCGATCCAGCGCTGCGCGCCCATTCCGACGGTGCCGAACAGCTCCACCGCAACCAGCAAGGCCAACGACCCCAGGTAGGCCAACACTGAGATATTGCGCCAGAACCAGATCGGGATCATCGCCACCACAAACATCACGCCAAGGCCAAGGGCAAAGCGCTTGACCTGCGGTTCCACCCACGGGCTGAACGATCCGCCTGCCACCGAATAGAGCATCAGGAAGCCGACGCTGGACACGGTGATCAGGAGCAGCGTCAGCCCCCAGTTCAAATGCAAAACCTTGCGCAGGCCGGTGGGGGTCGATTTGGCGTGATATTCAAGATAGCTCATGCCCGGCTGCTCCTGCTGCCCAGCGGGCGCTTGACGCGTTCGCGTTCCAGCCGTTCCTGCTGCGCCTTGATGCGGCTTCGGTCGGCTTTGGGGTAGGCCTCCAGCGGCGGCGTGCCGTTGTAAAGCGCCTGTAGCATCACGTCGCGCGCCACCGGTGCCGCCGCCTTGGAGCCGCCGCCGCCATGCTCGACAACCACGGCAACCGCATATTTCGGCTTGTCATAAGGTGCAAAGCAGACAAACAGCGCGTGGTCACGCCGTTCCCACGGCAGGTCCTCATTGCGGATCACACCGGCGGCACGTTCGGCGGCGGTGATGTTGCGGACTTGGCTGGTGCCGGTCTTGCCGGCCATCTCCATCTCCTTGGGGGCAATGCGCGAGCGGTAGGCGGTGCCGCGGCGGTCGTTGCTGACCGAATACATGCCGCGGCGCACCATACGCAGGCTGTTTTCGCTGACCGGCAGCGGCTCGCCCGCGCCGCTGGGCTGCTCTACACCGTCCAGAGACTTCAGCAGCCGCGGCGTTACGCTGCGGCCGGTGGCAATCCGCGCGGACATGACAGCCAGTTGCAGGGGCGAGGCCAGCATGTAGCCCTGCCCGATCGAAGCGTTTGCCGTATCCCCGATCAGCCAGTCCTTGCCGTAGGAGCTGGATTTCCACTCCTTGGTCGGTGTGATGCCTTGGGCGACCGCCGACATCGGCAGATCGTGCTTGATACCCAGGCCGAACAGATTGGCCATTTCGGAAATCTTGTCGATGCCGGTTTTAATCGCCACGTCGTAGTAATAGACATCGCAGGACCGCTTCAGCGAGGTATTCAGGTCCACATGCCCGTGGCCGGCCCGTTTCCAGCAGTGGAAGCGGCGGCCGGCAACTTTCAGGTGGCCGGGGCACCAGACGGTTTCCTCCGGCCCGACCACGCCGTTTTCCAACGCCGCAAGCGCCGTGATCATCTTGAAGGTGGAGCCGGGCGGGTAGGTGCCTTGCACCGTCTTGTTGGACAGGGGGCGGTAGTTGTCCTCGGTCAGCATCCGGTAATCGGCGACCGAGATGCCGCGCACGAACAGGTTGGGGTCGAAACTGGGCGAGGAGCAGATTGCGCGGATATCGCCATCTTCGCAGTCGATCACCACCGCAGCTGCGCTTTCCCGGCCCAGACGCGCCTGTACGTAATTCTGCAGCTCCGCGTCGATGGTCAGCTGCATGTCGGCGCCGGAAATCCCCTCGCGCCGGTCCAGCTCGCGCATCAC
Organism: Leisingera sp. ANG-DT; assembly: GCF_000813785.1. NCBI lineage: Bacteria > Pseudomonadati > Pseudomonadota > Alphaproteobacteria > Rhodobacterales > Roseobacteraceae > Leisingera > Leisingera sp. ANG-DT. Next base: position 158,326 of record NZ_JWLE01000005.1, on the reverse strand, counting down.
CCGGCCGGTGGCATTGACCTCCACCCGCTTGGCACCGGCCTTGCCGCGCAGCACATCCTCGCGCTTGGCCTCGAAGCCGACCTTGCCGATCTGGAAGCGCGGGATCATCAGGACCGGCTCCGGGTCTTCCATTTTGCTCAGGTCATAATCGGAGACCGGCCCGACGTAACCGATGACATGAGCGAAGTCGCCAAGCTGCGGGTAGACCCGGGTCAGGCCCACCTCCGGCGTGACACCAGGCAGGGCAGGGGCGTTCACTGCAACTTTGGAAATATCTTCCCAGCCGATCTGGTCCGCCAGGGTGATTGGCAAGAACGGCGGCGAGCGGCGCATTTCGGTGCGGGCACGCTCCAGGTCTTCCGGGTCCAGCGGCACCAGGCTGGAGAGCTTGGCAATCACCGCCTCCACGTCGCCGGCATCCTCTGGCACCACGGTGATCCTGTAGGAGGGCGAGTTCTGCGCGATGATCAGACCGTTGCGGTCAAAGATCTGGCCGCGGGCCGGCGGCAGCAGACGGATGTTGATCCGATTTTCCTCGGCTAGCAGGCGGAACTCATCGGCCTGATCCACCTGCAGATAGCGCATCCGCGCCGCCAGCCCGCCGGCAAAGGCCAGCTGCAGCCCGCCTAGGAACAGCGCCCGCCGGGTCATCTTGCCGTGTGCGGCATCCAGATCCTTGGGATTGCGTTTCATCAGCGGTTCACCAGGGTTTCGGCTTCAGATGGGGACAGTTTGCGCACCCCCAGAATAGACTGGCTGGCCCAAACCGCCAGCGGATAGGCGGCGATGGTCATCACAACCTGTATAACCGTCAGGCTCAGCTGCGCTTGTTCCACTCCGAACAGGGTCAGGATCAGCCGGTTCAGCGTGGCAATCCCGGTCAGCACCAAGGCAACGGCCAGCCACTCGCTGGCAAAAGTGCTCTCGCGGTGCGGTGCCGCGCGGCCTTTGAGGAAGCCGCAGCCCAGCACCGTCAGCAGTGCCAGCAGCCCGGGCGGGCGGTGGAACAGCAGATCCGCCAGCAGCATCACCAGGCCGATCGACAAGGCGGGCACATAATCCGGACGGCGCAGGCTCCAGGCCATGGCCAGTGCCAGCAGCAGATCCGGGGGTGACCAGAACCGCGGTTCGGTTTCCAGCGGCAGCAGGTGGAAAAACATGATCAAGAGCGCCAGCGCCGGAAATGCCGCGCGCATGGTCCAGATCCGGGCGGGCGAGGTATTAGCCATTGCCCGCCTCAGCCGTGCTTTCGGCGCTGTCCTCCCCCAGGGTTTCCGGCCGCGGCTGCGGCTGCGGGTCGCCGGGGGCGGCGCCAACCAGCCCGCCGGGGTCCTGGATCACTTGCGTCCCGTGGTGGCGCAGCACACGCAGGAACTCCAGCCGGCCATAGTCAGCGGACAGGCGCACGCGCATCCGGCCGGAGCGGTCCTTGGCGACCTGGCCGATCAGCAGGCCCGCCGGAAAGACAGAGCCGTCGCCGGAGGAAATCACCCGGTCGCCGGGACGCACTTGGTCGGCGTTTTCCAAAAAGCTCAGCACCGGCGCGGCGCTGTTGTCGCCGCTGACCAGCGCGGTCTGGCCAGAGGGCTGGATTGTGGCCGGCACGGCGCTGGCGGCATCGGTCAGCAGGATCACCCGCGCGGTGTTACGCCCGGTGCCGGAGATCCGGCCCACCAGCCCGATCCCGTCCATCGCGGCCCAGCCGTCATGCACCCCGTCGCGGCTGCCCACATTCAGCAGCACCGACTGCCGGAACGGGGAGCCGCTGTCGGCCATCACCACTCCGGTGATGTAGGTCAGCTGCGGATCGAGCCGCACGTTGTTGAGGTCCAGAAGCCGCGCGTTTTCCTGTTCCAGCTGCAATGCCGCCTCTTTCCAGGCCCGCATCTGCCGCAGCTCGCTGCGCAGCTCGCGGTTCTGTTCGGCCAGCCGCTGGTAGCTTTGGAAATCGCGGATCAGATTGATGGTTGCGGTGACCGGCACCATCGCCCAGTCCATGCTGGGCACGACGGTGTCGACCACCTGCGCGCGGAAGCGTTCCACCCGCGGGCTGTCAATCCGCCAGACGATGAAGATGACTGCCAGGCACAAGCACAGTACCGCTGTCAGCAGACGCCGCAGCGGGGTTGCGTAATCGTCGCGCTGTGACTTGTCCTTGGCCACGTCTCTCCTTCCAGCTACCCGGAAACCGGCCTGTCAGCTGGTGCCATTCCGGCAGGCTGCGGCGTTAGCTGTCGTAGTCGATGGCGTGCGCCAGCTGCTTTTCGAATTCCAGCGCCTTGCCGGTGCCGAGCGCCACACAGTTCAGGCTCTCGTCCGCGATGGAGACGGCCAGGCCGGTCTGCTCGCGCAAGGCAAGATCCAGATCGCCCAGCAGAGCACCGCCGCCGGTCAGCATAACGCCGCGGTCAACGATGTCGGCGGCAAGGTCCGGGGGGGTGGTTTCCAACGCGGTCATCACCGCCTCGCAAATCTGCTGCACCGGCTCAGCCAGCGCTTCGGCCACCTGGGCCTGGGAAATCTCGATCTCCTTCGGGACCCCGTTCAGCAGGTCGCGGCCGCGGATCTGCATCGACTGGCCGCGGCCGTCGTCGGGCATCCGGGCGGTGCCGATGGAGGTCTTGATGCGCTCGGCGGTGGATTCGCCTACCAGAAGGTTCTGCTGACGGCGCAGGTAACTGATGATCGCCTCATCCATGCGGTCGCCGCCGACGCGGACAGAGCGGGCGTAAACGATGTCACCCAGCGACAGAACCGCCACCTCGGTGGTGCCGCCGCCGATGTCGACAACCATGTTGCCGGTCGGGTCGGTGATCGGCATGCCGGCCCCGATGGCAGCGGCAATCGGCTCGGCAATCAGGCCGGCCCGGCGGGCGCCAGCGGACAGAACCGACTGGCGGATCGCGCGTTTTTCAACCGGGGTGGCGCCATGCGGCACGCAAACGATGATCTTGGGCTTGGAGAAGGTCGAGCGCTTATGCACCTTGCGGATGAAGTGCTTGATCATCTCCTCGGCGGTGTCGAAGTCGGCAATCACGCCTTCGCGCATTGGCCGGATCGCCTCAATCGAGCCGGGGGTGCGGCCCAGCATCAGCTTGGCGTCTTCGCCCACGGCCAGCACCTTCTTGACGCCGTCCTTGACGTGGTAGGCAACCACGGAAGGCTCGGACAGGATCACCCCGCGGCCCTTGACATAGACCAGAGTGTTGGCTGTGCCGAGGTCGATGGCCATGTCCGAGGAGAACAGACCGCCCAAGTTTCCGAAAAGCGCCATATAGAAGGGATCCTGTGAGTGCTGCCAATATTCCTTGGGCGACTCCCCGCAGGAGCCGCCTTCCCAAACCTTATAAGCGGCACGGCAGGGCCGCGAAAGGGCGTATTATGGTGAAACAGCGCCTTTCCGCCCAGTATCCAGCGGCGTCAGCCTGCCGCGTTCACGCGCTGTTCCGGCAGGGCCGGGGAGACGCGCCCGGAGGGGCAGCCTCAGTGACCTGAGTTTCAACGCTCAGGCCGGGAAAATCCGCTGCATCTCCGCCTTGAAATGCGCCCAGGTCAGGCTGGCGCTGTTGCCGGCATAACCCTCGTAATAGGATTTCCCGCTGGAGACCGGCAGCCCGGCCCAGATCTTGGCCAGGTTCAGCATGAAGGTCTTGCGCGGCATTTCCGCGGCCAGGAAAGCGCTATAGCCAGCTTCCTCGATCAGCTGATGTGCCAGCTGGTCCTGAAGCTCAGGTGTGAAGCGGGCCTGCGGTTTCACCCCCTGATGTTTGACCAGCCGCCGCAGCGTTGCGGGGATGAACTGATAGCGCCCGATGGCATGGGGCTGTCCCGGGGTGGCATCGATCCAGGCGTTGATCTCGGCAATTGTCATGCTTGTCGGTTTTTCCGGCGGCTTGCGGGTGGCCCCGTATTGCACTGCATCGTACTGCGCCTTGCCGGCTTCGGCGCTGGCAATCAGGTCCAGCAGCCGCTTGACGCTGGGTGGCGCTTTGAGGATGGGGGCGAACAGCCCGCCGCCGCTGCGGCCGCGGAACAGGCTGGCCGCACCGGGGTTGAGCGATACCGCCCCGCGGCCCTGATCGGCGCCCGGCAGGGTGTCGGGCAGCAGGCTTGCAATGGCCTGCGGGGCCGGAGCTGCGGAAGGGGCCGGTCCGGGCATCGGGGCAGAGGCCTTTTGCAGGAAGAAATTATTGCCAACCAGCGAATAGCCTTGCGCGCTGACGGCGGCCGCGCTGCACAGCAGCAGGGCCAGAAATGTCACGATCAGGGCAAGGGCGCTCATTCTGAGGGGCATGGGAACCTGCATTCTGCGGTATCTCGTCGGGATGCAGTCTGCCCCAGCGGGGTTGAGATTCCGTTTACCGGGCGTACGCCGCCTCTTCCGCCCTTTGGAAATAGCGGCTAGAGGGGGCGCATGCTCTCATATCAGCACATCTATCACGCCGGAAACCTGGCCGACGTTCAGAAGCACGCGCTGCTTGCCTGGATGCTGGCCTATCTCACCCGCAAGGACAAACCGGTCAGCTATATCGAGACTCACGCGGGCCGGGGGCTCTATCAGCTGGACGCGCCCGAGGCCGTGAAGACAGGCGAAGCGGAGCAGGGCATCACCAAGGTGCTGGCAGAGCAGGGGCTGGCGGCGGATCATCCACTGCACCGCGCGCTGTCGGAGACCCGCAAGGCGCATGGCGCGGCCGCCTATCCCGGATCGCCGCTGATTGCGGCCTCGCTGCTGCGCCCGGGCGACTCGCTGCATTTTGCGGAGCTGCACCCGCAGGAAAACGCCGCCCTGCGCGCGGCACTGAGACCCTGGAAGGCCAAGGTGCATCAGCAGGATGGGTTTGAACTCGCCATGTCCCTGGCGCCGCCAACACCGCGCCGCGGCCTCTTGCTGATCGACCCGAGTTACGAGATCAAATCCGACTATGCCCGCATCCCCGGCATCATCGGCCAGCTGCACAAGAAGTGGAACGTCGGCGTCATCGCCCTGTGGTATCCGATCCTGAAGGACGGCAGCCACAAGCAGATGCTGAAGGCGCTGGAAAGCCAAAGGCTGCCAGATGCGCTGCGCCACGAGGTGTCCTTTCCGCCGGTGCGCGAAGGACACCGGATGGTCGGCAGCGGCATGTTCGTGGTCAACGCGCCTTATGGTGCAGCAGAGGAAGCCGCGCGGATTTCGGCGCTGTTTGACGCGGTTTCGCGCAAGTAACCCCGGATCGCGCATTCCACCCGCTGGACCAGCGCAGCACCGCCAGCCTCACCGGCAAAAGCGGCAGAGTTGATCATGCCCTTGGCAATGGCGACCACGTCGCGTGCCTCCTGCGGTCCGGCGGCGGGGGAAAACCGGCGGATGGTGTCCAGTACGATCTGAGCCATCTCCTGCGCCAATGCTGCGGTTTCCGGTGCCAGCTGCAAGTGCTGTTCAGCATATTCCGCCTCCATCGCCAGTCGCGGCCGCTCGAACTGATGCCGCATCCCGGCGGTCAGCAATTCCTGCAATGCTGCCTCTGGCGGCGCCTCCCGGCAACGCGCTGCGGCGTCCTGCATCCAGCCCAGCAGCTCTGCCCGCTTGCTGCGCAGCACCGCGGCCAGCACCGCCTCCTTGTTGGGAAAATACTGATACAGCGACCCGATGCTGACGCCGGCCCGCTCGGCAATCGCATTGGTGGTCAAACCCTCCCGTCCAGCGGTTTCCAGAATGCGAGCCGCTGCCTCCACAATTGCCTCCTGCGTGGCACGGGAACGGGCCTGGCGGGCTTGTTTTCTTGGGCTGTGCATTGCGGGTGACTTCCTGCCGGGAATGCGAGTTGAGAATGTGAGCAATTCTTCACATTCTTGGCGGCAAAGGCAACATCCCGGAGGTTCCCCGATGAAAATGACCATTTTCCTGCTGCTGCACGCTTCCCCCAGTTGGCTGCGCCTGGATCGGCAGGAGCGGGGGCGCCTGGCGGCAACCGGGCTGGAGCCCTTCACCCGAAACGGGCTGTCGCTGCGCCATTTTGATGCCGAGGCGTTTCATGCGGACTGCAGCGATGTTGCGATGATCGAGGCGGAAACGCCCGAGGCCTACTATTTTGCCATCGAGCAACTGCGGGACACCGCCCTGATCGCCGAGGGCTACTTCACGGTAACCGGGATCATTCCAGCCTATGAAAATGGCTTCCGCAGCTTTGAGGCCACCCATGCGGTTTGATGGCAAGCGCATCCTGGTCACCGGTGCCTCCCGCGGGATCGGGCGGGCGCTGGCATTGCAGCTGGCTGCAGAGGGGGCAGAGGTTCTGGCCCTGGCACGAAGCAGCGAAGCGCTGGATGATCTGCCAGAGGGTATTGAGCGGCTGGCCTGCGACCTGACGGACGGCAGCGCGCGCACTGCGCTGATTGCCGGGCTGCAGCGGCAGCGTCTGGACGGGGTGATCAACAACGCGGGTATTCAGATCGCCGCTGATTTTGCCAAAGGCTCTGCGGACACGCAGGACATCGAGCAGGAGCTGGCGGTGAACCTGACAGCGCCCATGCATCTTGCCGCCGGGCTGCTTCCGGTTCTGGCGCGCACGCCAGGCAGCTTTCTGATCAATGTGACCTCCGGCCTTGCCTTGGCCCCGAAACCGCAGGCGCCGGTCTACTGCGCCTCCAAGGCCGGCTTGCGCAGCTTCACCCGCGCCCTGCGCTATCAGGCTGAGGATGCCGGCCTGCGGGTCCAAATCACCGACTGCGTGATGGCGCTGGCGGCGACGCAGATGACCACCGGGCGCGGCCGGGGCAAGATCAGCCCCAACACCGCCGCCGCCGCTTTGCTGGACGGGGCCGCGGCGGGCAAAATCGAAATCTGGGTGGGTCAAATGAAGCTGTTGCGGCTGATCCACCGCCTCTCACCGGCGCTGGCAGCCCGCATCCTGCGCGGCTGAGGGTTTGCAAACAGCTTTGAAATCCAGCGCTTTCCCGCTACGCTTTCCGGCAGGGAGGGCGCTACATGGAACGCAGGCTGGCCGCCGTGCTGGCGGCGGATATGGTTGGCTACAGCCGTCTGATGGACGTGGACGAACAGGGCACGCTGGCCCGCCTTCGCACCCACCGGATCGAACTCATTGACCCTGCGATCTCCAAAAACCGCGGCTCCATTATCAAGACCACCGGCGACGGGATGCTGGTCGAGTTTCCCAGCGTCTGCGACGCAGTTGCCTGCGCCGCTGAGGTGCAGGACAGGATGCGCCGCCGCAACGCCGATGTGGCGCCCGACAAACGTATCCAGTTCCGGATTGGTGTGAACCTTGGCGATATCATCTTTGACGAGGGCGATATCTACGGCGGCGGCGTCAACGTGGCGGCCCGGCTGGAGCAATTTGCCGGCACCGGCGACGTCTGCATCTCGGCCGCGGTTTTCGATCAGGTCCGTCGCATGGATGACTTGCAGTTTGAGGACCTGGGGCCGCAACAGCTCAAGAATATCGCAGAGCCGGTGCAGGTCTACAGGCTGCTCTTGGAAGGAGACGCCGCCGACGCGCCGGAACAGGACAGCAGCGCGGCTGAACCGGTTGCCGTGGTCAAACCCTCCATCGCGGTGCTGCCCTTTGCCAATATGAGCGGCGATCCGGAGCAGGAGTTCTTTGCCGACGGCCTGACGGAGGACATCCTGACCGAGCTCAGCCGCCGCCACGAGCTGTTCGTGATCTCCCGCAACTCGACATTTGTCTACAAGGGGCAGGCAGTGAACATCCGCGAAGTGGCAGAGAAGCTTGGCGCCCGCTACATCGTCGAAGGCAGCGTGCGTAAAGGCGGCAACCGTGTCCGGATCACGGTACAGCTGATCGACAGCTGCAATGATTCCCACATCTGGGCAGAGAAATACGACCGGACCCTGGATGATATCTTTGAGATTCAGGACGAGGTGACATCGGCGATTGTCGCCACCCTGCCGGGCCGGATCGAAGCGGCGCAGCAGGATGAGGTCTCGCGCAAGAAACCCGCCAGCCTGGCGGCTTATGAATGCGTGCTGGCGGCCAAGGTGCTGCATCACCGCAGCACGGCTGAAGACAATGCAGAGGCGATGAAGCTGATCGACCGCGCGGTGGAGCTGGACCCGGAGTTTGCCCATGCCCACGCCTGGCGCGGTTGCATCCGCGGCCAGGCCTGGGGGTATGGCTGGTGCGATGATGTTGAGGGGATGCTGCAACTGGCGCTGGAGTCGATCCAGAAAGCCGCCTCGATGGATGACAATGATGCGGATGTGCACCGGCTGATGGCGGCGGTGTCCATCCTGCAAGAGAACCTCGATCAGGCGCAGTACCATCAGGAACGCGCTTTGTCCCTGAACCCTAATTATGATCTGGTTGTGGTGCAGATGGGCGAGCTCTTGACCTGGCAGGGACGGCCGGAAGAGGGCGCGGAATGGATCGAGAAGGCGATGCGCCTCAATCCGCATTTCCCGGTCCGCTTCTGGAGCCATCTGGGCAAGGCGCATTTCACCGCCCGCCTGTATGAGCAGGCTTTGACGGATTTCAAACGCCTGCCATCAATGGATGCGGTGCAGACCGCGCTGGTGGCGGCATGCCACAGCTGGCTGGGCGACGAGGCACAGGCGCAGGACTGCGTGGCGCAAATCCGGGTGATGCAGCCGGACGCCACGGCAGAGGCTTTGCTGGCCGGGCTGCACTACGGCCGCAGCGAAGACAAAGAACATTTCACTGAAGGGCTGCGCAAGGCCGGGCTGGAGTAAGTTGTAACGAAAAAGGGCGCCGCAACGGGCGCCCTTTCTCTTTCAATTGAGCCTGGCTCAGGCGAGATCCTTGTAGGAAATCTCCTTGGTGTCGGCACCTTCGCCGACCCGGCCGCGGCGCACGATCAGGCGGTTCAGTGCATTCACATAGGCCTTTGCCGACGCCACAACCGTATCGGTGTTGGCGCTTTCGCCGGTGGCGATGTTGCCGTCCTCTTCCAGCCGTACCGAAACCGTCGCCTGCGCGTCGGTGCCCTCGGTCACCGCATGCACCTGATAAAGCTGCAGCCGCGCTGTGTTCGGATAGATCATCCGGATCGCCTTGAAGGTCGCATCCACTGGCCCGTCACCCTCGGCGGTCTCGGTAACGTCCTTGCCGTCAATTTCCATCTCGACGGTGGATTCCGCCGGGCCACCGGTGCCGCAAACCACTTTCATTGAAACGATCTTGAGGTGGTCGTTTTCCGCGTCGGCGCCGATGCGCATCAGTGCGATAAGGTCGTCGTCGAACACTTCTTTCTTGCGGTCTGCCAGCTCCTTGAAGCGGACGAAGACGTCCTTCAACTGGTTGTCGCCCACGTCATAGCCAAGATGCTCCAGCTTGTCGCGCAGTGCGGCGCGGCCGGAATGCTTGCCCAAGGGAAGCGAGGTGCCTGAAAGGCCGATGTCCTCGGGCCGCATGATCTCGAAGTTCTCGCGGTTCTTCAGCATGCCGTCCTGGTGGATACCGCTTTCGTGGGCAAAGGCGTTCTTGCCGACAATGGCCTTGTTCGGCTGCACCACAAAGCCGGACACGGTCGAGACCCGGCGCGAGACATGCATGATCTTGGTTGTGTCGATGCCGGTCGACCAGGGCATGATGTCGTTGCGCGTCTTCAGCGCCATCACCACTTCTTCCAGCGCGGTGTTGCCTGCGCGCTCGCCCAGGCCGTTGATGGTGCATTCGATCTGGCGCGCACCGCCCGCCACCGCTGCCAGCGCGTTGGCGGTCGCCATCCCGAGGTCGTTGTGGCAATGGGTTGCAAAGACCACCTCATCCGCGCCCGGCACGGTTTCAATCAGGCGCTTGATCAGGTCGGCGCTTTCTGCAGGTGCGGTATAGCCGACGGTGTCGGGGATGTTGATGGTGGTCGCACCCGCCTTGATGGCGATCTCGATCACCCGGCACAGGTAGTCCCACTCGGTCCGGGTCGCATCCATCGGCGACCACTGCACGTTGTCGACCAGATTGCGGGCGTGCGTCACGGTCTCGTGGATCTTGTCCGCCATCTCATCCATCGTCAGGTTCGGGATGGCGCGGTGCAGCGGCGAGGTGCCGATGAAGGTGTGGATGCGCGGCTGCGCGGCCTTGCGCACCGCTTCGGCGCAGCGGTCGATATCCTTGAAATTGGCGCGCGCCAACCCGCAGATCATCGCGTTCTTCGAACGCTCGGCGATCTCGGACACAGCGGCAAAGTCGCCTTCGGAGGCAATCGGGAAACCTGCCTCGATGATGTCCACGCCCATTTCGTCCAGAAGCTCGGCAATCTCCAGCTTCTCGTCATGGGTCATGGTGGCGCCGGGGCTCTGCTCGCCGTCGCGCAGGGTGGTATCGAAAATCAATACACGGGATTTGTCACCGGAAATCGGGGATGCGTTTGTCATGATGGTATCTCTTGTCTCTGTCCTAAGCCCTTAGGGGCATCATAAGCCTTCTATGGCGCGCGTGCGGCAATCCTCTGAGCGGGCGCGCCGGAAGGGCACGCTCAGAGGCGGGCTAGGATCAGTAGGGCGCGCAGAGCGGCACCGCGGGCGGCGGTGGCTGCAATAGTGATATCTGCGCAAATGGTCATGGCAGGGATTTATACAGAGGCGGCGGCGAATGGAAAGGGGGATTCTGTCCGCCGTGATTGCCTGAGTTGCCGTTGCGGCACGGCACCGTTTTGACACCGCCGTATGCCGCTGTATGCGGTAAGTGCAAGACAATATTGAAAAAGGGATATAATATAAGTAAGGACCTGCCGCAGTTTCAATGCGGCAGTTTGTCCGCACTGCGCCTTTTTTTGAGGCGGGAACGGCAATGGGTCTTGCGTCGGCAGGTTTTCCGGCGTTGACACCCCGGATCCGGCGCTCCCGTAGAGGAATGCGCCATCGATAGGAGGAAAAAGTGTCGAATAAAATTGTCCTTGGATATGACGACAGCGAGGCCGCCAAATCGGCGCTTGCTTTTGCCGTCAGCCTTGCCAAAGCGCAAGGGGCAGAGCTGGTGATCGCGCATGTGCTGGAATGGTCGCCCTATTCTTTCCTCACCCCGGAGGAGATCGAGCAGCGCCACAAGCGCCGCGAGGAAGAACTGAAGCGCGCAGAAGACGCCCTGCTGGCACCGGTGCGCAAGAGCCTTGAAGACGACGGTGTCACCGTCTCGACTGAGCTGAAATACGGCCATATCGCGGAAACCCTGATCGACGTGATCAATAAGAGTGGCGCCAACCACCTGATCATCGGCCGCACCGGCCATTCGGCACTGTCGTCGCGGCTGTTCGGCTCTGTCGCGGGCAGCCTTGCCCAGGCGGCTCCGGTTCCGGTCACCATCGTTCCCTAAAGATAAACTCAGAGGACAGTCATGAGGAAATCAATCAAGGCGGCAGCCCTGTCTGCGCCGCTGCTGCTGGCGGCAACCGCCCCGGCGATGGCACAATCCGTCGATGAGCGCGTCAATGAGCTGTTTGCCAGCTCCACCGGCTGGTTCGTCAACCTGATCTTCAGCCCGTTCCCCGGCACCAGCTTCCCCTGGATCGTGGCCTGGCTGGTGGTCGCGGCCACCGTGTTCACACTGTACTTCGGCCTGATCCAGTTCCGTGCCTTCCCGCACTCGATTTCGCTGGTCAAAGGCGACTACTCCGACCCCAACGACGCGGGTGAGGTCAGCCACTTCCAGGCGCTGGCAACCGCGCTGTCGGGTACCGTCGGCCTCGGCAATATCGCCGGCGTTGCGGTGGCAGTCGGCATCGGCGGCCCCGGTGCAACCTTCTGGATGATCCTGGCCGGCCTGATGGGCATGGCGTCGAAGTTCACCGAATGCACCCTGGGCGTGAAATACCGCAATGAGTTCGAAGACGGCCACGTCTCCGGCGGCCCGATGTACTACATGACCAAGGGCTTTGCCGAACGCGGCCTGCCGATGGGCAAGTTCCTGGCAGTGCTGTTCTCGGTGTTCTGCATCCTCGGCGCCTTTGGTGGCGGCAACATGTTCCAGGCCAACCAGGCGCACGCGCAAATCTCCGGCGTCGTGGGCGACTACCCGGGCTGGATCACCGGCGTCGTGTTCGCTGCTGTGGTGTTTGCCGTGATCGTTGGCGGCCTGAAATCCATTGCCCGCGTCACCGAAAAGGTCGTGCCGTTCATGGGTGTAATGTATGTTGCAGCCGCGCTGGTCATTCTGGCGATGAACGCGGACAAGATCGGCTGGGCATTCGGCCAGATCTTCGAAGGCGCCTTCACCGGTGCGGGTGTTGCCGGCGGTATGGTTGGCGCGCTGATCCAGGGCTTCAAGCGCGCGGCCTTCTCGAACGAGGCAGGCGTTGGCTCTGCAGCGATCGCCCACTCCGCGGTGAAAACCAAGGAGCCGATCACCGAAGGCTTCGTGTCGCTTCTGGAACCCTTCATCGACACCGTGGTGATCTGCACCATGACCGCGCTGGTGATCATCATCACCGGTCAGCTGATCCAGGATCCGAACACCGGCCTCTACCTGCTGGATGAGGGCGCAAGCACCATCCAGACCGTGGACGGCAACAAGGGCGTGGCACTGACTTCGGCAGCCTTCTCGTCGGCCTTCGGCTGGTTCCAGTACGTGCTGGCGCTGGCGGTTATCCTGTTCGCCTTCTCCACCATGATCAGCTGGTCCTACTATGGCCTCAAGGCCTGGACCTTCCTGTTCGGCGAAGGCCAGACCACCGAACTGGTGTTCAAGGTGATCTTCTGCATCTTCGTGGTGATCGGCGCAGCCGCAAACCTCGGCCCGGTGATCGACTTCTCCGACGCGGCAATCTTTGCCATGGCGGTTGTCAACATCATCGCGCTCTACTTCCTGATGCCGATCGTCAAGAAAGAGCTGAACAGCTACATGGCGCGCCTGAAGTCGGGTGAGATCAAGAAGTACAGCTGATCGGCTCCGGCCTGATCAACGCTGAATGAGGCAAGCCTCCCCGGCCATCCGGGGAGGCTTTTTTATACTCGATGTTAGCGCCTGCCTTCCACGATCCGGCGCAAGCCGGCGATCTGGCCGGGCAGGTCATCAGCTGGCGACTGGCAGAACCCGATCAGCAAACCCTGAGCTGCGCATTCCGGATCATGCGGCGACAGCGGCCGGACGCCATATCCTGCCTCAGCCGTGCGGCGGCAAATCTCCGTGTCGTTTTGCGACTCCTTCAGATGAAAAGCGATCTGCATCCCGGCATTGTGGCGGTGAAAGTATCCCAGTGACTCCGGCCATTCTGCCAGCGCCTCCGCCGCCGCTGCATAGCGCTCTGCATAAAGCCTGCGGGCGCGGCGAATGTGGCGGTCGTACTGGCCTGACGCCATGAACTCCGCCAGCGGCCGCTGTGCGGTGATGGCAGCGCCTGCGCTCGGGTGGATGAACTGCGCCCTGAACTGCGGCACCAGCGCCGACGGCAGGATCGCATAGCCCAGCCGCAGCGCATGGGAAAATGTCTTGGAGAAGGTGCCCACATAAATGCAGCGCCCCTCCCCATCGAGCGCGGCCATCGCAGGCACCGGCTGGCCGCCATAGCGGAATTCGCTGTCAAAATCATCCTCGATGATCCAGCCATCGCGCGCCTTGGCCGCCTGCAGGAAGGCCTGCCGCTGCGGCACCGGCAGGGTGCCGCCCAGCGGGAACTGATGCGAGGGGGTCAGCAGCGTGACCTTGGCCATCTGCTGCGGCACCTCGGCCCCGCGCGCACCTGTGCGCAGCCAGTGCACCCGCCAGCCGCGGGCCTGCGCAAACCGCTGGGTCGGTGTGAAGCCAGGAGCCTCCAGCGCGATGTCCTCGCCCTCCACCAGAAACTCCATTGTCAGTTCCAGCGCCTCGCGCGCACCGCTGGTGACCAGCACCTGTTCCGCGCTGCATTCGATGCCCCGCCAGCGCGCCGCATAGGCGGCGATTTCCCGGCGCAGCTCCGGGTCGCCAAAGGCATCCTCCTGGTGGCTCAGGCTCATCGGGGCCATCCTTGCCACACGTGAAACACAGCGCGCCCAGGGGCGGGCAGGAAACACGTCAGGATCTGGCGCACCGGGCAGAAGCAGGCCGGGTACAGGCGGCGGAACTGCTGCGGCCGGCTGCGCCGCAGCCTCAGGCGGCCGGATCGGCGCCACGTCGCAGACAAATATCCCGGAACCCTGGCGTGTTTCGGCAAAGCCCTCGGCCACTAGCTGGTCATAGGCCGTCACCACTGTGGAGCGCGCCACCCCCAGATCCTGCGCCAGTGCCCGTGAGGACGGCAGCCGGGTGCCAAGACCCAGGCTGCCCTCGCTGATCCGGCGGCGCAGCGCGGCGACAATCTGCTGGTACAGCGGTCCGGCTTTGCTGTCAGAAATCATGCCGGAGAGGTCAATCATGCTGGACTGTTCTTTTTGTCAGAAAGTGGAGGTTAAGTTCAATCCAGTTTGCGCGTAGCTGTCACGGGACACAACAAGAAATATGAGGTCAGCCGATGCGCCAGCCCGAACAAGAAGCCGCCCTGAAAACAGACCGCAGCCGCCTGCGCCGCGCCCATGAACGCGGGCTCTATGACCGCGACAGCCTGTATCAGGTGCTCGACGCCATGCCGCTGGCCCACATAGGATATCAGATCGGCGGCTCAACTTCGGTGCTGCCGACCCTGCAATGGCGTGAGGGCGATCACGTCTACTGGCACGGCTCCGCCGCCAGCCGGGCGATCCGGGCAATGGCGGGTTCGGAGGTCTGCCTGACCGTCACCTGCATGGACGGCTACGTGCTGGCGCGTTCCGCCTTTCACCACTCTGTCAACTTCCGCTCTGCGATGCTGTTCGGGGTGGCAGAGCAAGTCACGGACGAGGACGCCAAGGCCGCCAGCCTCAAGACGATGGTGGATCACATCTTCCCCGGCCGCTGGGAGACCCTGCGCCCGATGACCACGCAGGAACTGAAGGCAACAGCGCTGCTGCGGATGCCGATCGAGGAAGGCGCGGCCAAGATCCGCTCCGGCCCGCCCAAGGACGATGAAGAGGATTACGCACTGCCAATCTGGGCCGGCGTGGTGCCGATGGCGATGGAACTGAAGCCGCCGCTGCCGGACCCGGCCAACCTGGAGGGCGTCGCAATGCCCGACCACCTGAGCCGCATCCGCATCGGCTAAAACAAAAAGGCGCGCCATCCCAGCGCGCCATTTTACAGTCTGAAGTCCCTTTCGGCTTACTCGGTCTGCCCTGCTTCGGTCTGGCCCGTGTCCCCGGACCCCTGGCTGACCAGTGCACCGTTTTCCCAGGTGCCGTCCGCCTGCTGGCCGCTGGCGTATTTCATCGTGCCCGGCCCCTGCCGCTTGCCATTGACGAAACTGCCTTCGTACACATCGCCATTGGCATAGGTCGCCACGCCCTGGCCGTAGATCTTGCCTTCCTGCCATTCGCCTTCATAGGTAAAGCCGTCGGGCATCACGATCTTGCCCTGCCCGTGGCGCTGGCTGCTGGCAAATGCGCCGGTATAGACCGAGCCGTCCGCATAGGTCACCGTTGCCTCGCCATGGCGCTGCCCGTTTTGCCAGCCGCCTTCGTAGCGGTAGCCGTCGGCATAGGTCATCACTCCCTGTCCGTGGTTCTTGGCGTTCTTGAAGCCGCCGGTATAAGTGATGCCGCTGGGGTAGGTGGCGGTGCCTTCGCCCTCAATCACCCCGGCCACCCAGTCGCCCTCGTAGGTGGAGCCGTCAGGATAGGAAATCTTGCCCTTGCCCTCTGCCAGATCATCGCGGAAATCGCCTTCGTAGACCGAGCCGTCTGGGTAGACCGCTTTGCCCTTGCCCTCGATCTGGCCTTTCACCCATGCGCCTTCATAGGTGTAGCCGTCCTTTTCGGTGAAGGTGCCGGTGCCATGACGCAGGTCATCGTGGAAATCGCCAGCATAGACGTCACCATTGGCATAGGTCTGCTTGCCAGTGCCATGGCGGCGGCCCTTCTGCAGTTCGCCCTCGTAGATATCGCCATTGGCCTGCACCAGCTTGCCGGTGCCATGCATCTGGCTGGCCTGCCACTCGCCCTCATAAATCAGCCCGTCGGAGGTCTCCAGCTTGCCCTGGCCCTGCAACTGTCCGTCGGTCACCGACCCCTCGTAAACGGTGCCTTCAGCATAGGTGATCTTCGCCAGGCCCTGCTGGCGGCCCTCCACCCAGTCACCGTCATAGGTATAGCCGTCAGGCGACGTCATCACGCCCTTGCCGTGCCGCTTGCCATCGGCAAAGCTGCCCTGATAGCGCACGCCGCTGGCATAGACAGAGGTGCCGTCACCATGGATCTGCCCGTCCTGCCAGCCACCTTCATAGGTGCTGCCGTCGGCGCGGGTCAGCTTGCCCAGCCCGTGCGGCTTGCCTTGCGCGAATTCGCCTTCATAGACCGAACCGTCCGGGAAACGCGCCATGCCCTGGCCGCGCACTTCGCCGTCGACCCATTCGCCGGTGTACTCATAGCCATTGGGCAGCTTGTAGGTGCCGGTGCCATGCTGCAGCCCGCCTTTGAATGTGCCTTCATAGACGCCGCCGATCTCGTCCTGGGTGGTGATGACCTCGCCTTCCTGCGCCAGCGCGGGGGCGGCCAGTGCCAGGATGGTGGAAAGCGCGAATGCGGTGCCGAAACGGGTCATTGAAAACCTCTGCCTGCCCAGGGATTACGGTGCTGCTGCCATATTGGGTTGCTCGCCCGGAAACTAAGCTACCGCAACACGGGCCGCAATGTCTTTTCCCTGGCCTGCCCCCCTTGCCCTTTTCCTTGGCCGTCAATCTGATAAATGGCTGGGAGAGGTATTTCACAAAGGGCCCAAGCAGCATGGCAGACCGTTTCCGCGTGACACTGGCGCAGCTGAACCCCACCGTTGGCGACCTGGCAGGCAACGCTGCCAAGGCCCGCACTGCCTGGGAGGAGGGCCGCAAGGCTGGCGCCGATCTGGTGGCGCTGCCGGAAATGTTCATCACCGGCTATAACACCCAGGACCTGGTGATGAAGCCGGCCTTCCACACCGCCGCCATCGCCGAGGTAGAGAAACTGGCCGCGGATTGCGCAGACGGCCCCGCGCTTGCTATCGGCAGCCCCTGGGTCGAGGGCGCTAAACTCTATAATGCCTACCTTGTCCTGAAAGACGGCAAGATCGCCTCGCGCAGCCTCAAGCACCACCTGCCCAATGAAACCGTGTTTGACGAGGTGCGGATTTTTGATGCCGGCCCGCTGGGCGGTCCCTATGCCGTTGGCAATACCCGCATCGGCTCCCCCATTTGCGAGGACGGCTGGCACGAGGATGTCGCGGAAACCCTGGCTGAGACCGGCGCAGAGTTCCTGCTGATCCCCAACGGCTCGCCCTATTTCCGCGACAAGATGGAGGTGCGCTTCAACCACATGGTGGCGCGCTCCGTCGAAACCCATCTGCCGGTGATCTACCTCAACATGGTTGGCGGCCAGGACGATCAGGTCTTTGACGGCGGCTCTTTCGTGCTGAACCCGGGCGGTGCGCTGGCGCTGCAGATGCCGGTGTTTGATGAGGCCTATGCCCATCTCGACCTGGAGCGCACCGAGGACGGCTGGCGCGCGGTCGAGGGCGAAAAGGCGCATCTGCCCGACGCATGGGAGCAGGACTACCGGGTGATGGTGGAGTCCTTGCGCGACTACATGGGCAAAACCGGCTTTAATAAGGCTCTGCTGGGCCTGTCCGGCGGCGTCGACTCCGCAATCGTTGCGGCCATCGCGGTGGACGCGCTTGGCGCCGAAAATGTCCGCTGCGTGATGCTGCCGTCGGAATACACCAGCCGGGACTCCCTCGACGATGCAGAGGCCGTCGCCAAGGCACTGGGCGTCCGCTACGACTACGTGCCGATCTCCGAAGGCCGGGCCGCGATCACCAATACGCTGGCGCCGCTGTTCGAGGGCATGGAGCCCGGCCTTACGGAGGAAAACATCCAGTCCCGGCTGCGCGGCCTCCTGCTGATGGCAATGTCCAACAAGTTCGGAGAAATGCTGCTGACCACCGGCAACAAGTCGGAGGTCGCAGTCGGCTATGCCACCATCTACGGCGACATGAACGGCGGCTACAACCCGATCAAGGATTTGTACAAGACCCGCGTGTTCGAAACCTGCCGCTGGCGCAACGCCAACCACCGTCCTTGGATGAGGGGCCCGGCTGGCGAGGTGATCCGCCCCAATGTGATCGACAAGCCGCCCAGTGCCGAGCTGCGCGAAGACCAGAAGGACAGCGACAGCCTGCCGGACTACCCGGTGCTGGATGCAATCCTTGATATTCTGGTGGATCAGGATGGCTCAATTGCAGATTGTGTTGCGGCGGGCTATGACCGGGATACAGCCAAGCGGGTGGAGCATCTGATTTATATCAGCGAATACAAGCGCTTCCAATCGGCTCCCGGTGCCCGCCTGACCCGGCGCGCGTTCTGGCTGGACCGCCGCTATCCGATTGTGAACCGCTGGCGCGACCCCTCTTGAAGGCCGCGCTAACCCGTTGACTCCGCAGGTTAATCCACGTCTCTTTAGTCGCGGTTTAGGGTTTTTCGTTGCCGGTAACGTTCTGATATGCGGCGGAAAAATCACAATGGCCGAATGCGGCGCAACCTGTGTCGCATGCACGCTGGACCGGCGGTTTTTCACCGGGCATAGATGCCCGCATGCCCGGACCGAAGCTGCCCCATTTCCAATCCGATCTGGCCTTGCCCAAGGCCGTTGACGCCGTGGTGATCGGCGGCGGCATCATTGGTGCCAGCACCGCGCTGGAGCTGGCCGAACGCGGCCACTCGGTGCTGCTCTGCGAAAAGGGCCAGATCGCAGGGGAGCAAAGCTCGCGCAACTGGGGGTGGGTGCGCATCGCTTGCCGCGACCCGCGGGAAATCCCTCTGATGGCAGAGGCTTTGCGCCTGTGGGACGGATTGGCAGAACGCACCGGGCATGAGACCGGCTTCACCCGATCCGGTATCCTCTACACGGCTGAGACCGCCAAGCGCGAGGCGCAGCTGGAGCGCTGGCTGCGCAACCTCGACAGCTGGGACCAGGGCGCGCGCATGGTCCGCGGCCAACAGCTGGCCCAGCTGATGCCAGGACACCAGACCAAGGCGCAGGCAGCGCTGCACACGCCCATGGACGGCCGCGCCGAACCGCAGCTGGCAACCCACGCAATCGCCTCCGCCGCCCGTGCTGCCGGGGCGAAAGTAATGACCGATTGCGCCGTGCGCAGTGTTGAAACTTCTGCGGGCCGCATCAGCGGGGTGATGACCGAACGCGGCCGGGTGGCCTGTTCCGCCGTTGTCACCGCAGGCGGCGCTTGGTCGCGGCTGTTCCTGGGCAATGCGGGCGTGGACCTGCCGCAGCTCAAGGTGCTGAACTCGGTTCTGCGCACCTCGCCGGTGCCGGGAGGTCCGGAAACAGCGGTGCGCAGCGGCAATCTCGGCCTGCGCAAGCGGGCAGACGGTGGCTACACGGTCTCTGATGCGATGGAAAATGTGGTGGACATCGTTCCTGACAGTTTCCGCCTTGGCTGGAAATACCTGCCCAGCCTGCGCCAGGAATGGCGGGCCCTGCAATTCCGTGTCTCCGGCCGCTGGGCCGAGGAAGCTGCCCAGGCGCACCGATGGGATCCGCAGGACATTAGCCCTTTTGAACAGTGCCGCGTTCTAGATCCGGCACCCTCTCAGAAAGCACTCCGCAGCGGCTGGGCCGCAGCGCAAAGGGCATTCCCGGTGCTGCAGGGCGCCGATGTGGTGCAAAGCTGGGCCGGGCTGATGGATGTGACACCGGATGCAATCCCGGTCCTCTCGCAGGTCGACAGCTTGCCGGGGCTGTTCATTGCCACCGGCTTTTCCGGCCACGGTTTTGGTATCGGCCCCGCTGCCGGACGGCTGGCCGCTGATCTGGTGACCGGCAGCATCCCGGTGGTGGACCCGCACGCCTTCCGCCTGTCGCGCTTCACCGACGGCGGCGGCTACGGCCCTCAAACTGGCTACTGATCCCTCCGCCAGCCAAACGCCCGGCACTTCCAGACTGCTCCCGTTGTGCTATCATCTCAGCAGGAGGGCTGGCGGATGAGCCGGAACAAGACAGCCCTGACGGGCGCAAGCGTCATAGAGTTTCTGCAAGCGGTGGAGCCGGAGCGAAAATCGGTCGAGGCGCAGGAACTGGACCGTCTGTTCCGCAAGGCGACGGGCTATCAGCCGCAGATGTGGGGACCGTCTATCGTCGGTTACGGCAGATACCACTACCGCTACGCAACGGGCCGCGAAGGCGAGTTCCTGGCCACCGGATTTGCCCCGCGCCGGGCGCGCCATTCGATCTACATCATGCCGGGCTACCAGGACTACAGTTCCATCCTTGCCCGATTGGGCAAGCACCGCCTCGGCAAAAGCTGCCTCTATGTGAACAAGCTCGCCGACATTGATCTGAACGTGCTGGGCGAGCTGATCCGCGCGGGCATCAAAGACCTCAATGCAATCTGGCCTGTGCAGCCTGAATAACCTCGCTTCATCTTTCCAAAAATACTCGCACCGCAGGCCCGCGCCAAAGGCGCGTTAACCCTCGCGAAACTGGACAAACCGCGGCCCATGTGACAAGGGGCAGGGCAACAGGAGACTCGTGATGACCACCACCCGTTTTGCCCCGTCGCCGACCGGCTTTATCCATGTCGGCAACCTGCGCACCGCGCTGATGAACTATCTGATCGCCCGCAAGGCCGGCGGCACTTTCATTCTGCGCATCGACGACACCGACCCGGAGCGGTCCAAGGAAGAATATGTCGATGCAATCAAGCAGGACCTGGAGTGGCTGGGCCTGACCTGGGACAAGGTCGAACGCCAGTCCGAGCGCCTCGACCGCTACGTCGCTGCGGCAGACAAACTGCGCGAGATCGGCCGTTTCTACGAGGCTTTCGAGACCCCGACCGAGCTGGACCTGAAACGCAAGAAGCAGCTGAACATGGGCAAGCCGCCGGTCTATGACCGCGCCGCGCTGAACCTGTCCGACGACGAGAAAGCTGCCCTGCGGGCTGAGCGCGGCGACGGCGTCTGGCGCTTCAAGCTGGACCATCAGCGCATTGAGTGGACCGACGGCATACTCGGCGATATCTCCATCGACGCGGCCTCGGTCTCCGACCCGGTGCTGATCCGCGGCGACGGCCAGTTCCTTTACACGCTTGCCTCGGTGGTCGACGACACCGAGATGGGCGTGACCCATGTGGTGCGCGGCTCCGACCACGTCACCAACACCGCCACCCAGATCCAGATCATCGAGGCGCTGGGCGGTTCTGTCCCCTCCTTCGCCCACCACTCGCTGCTGACCGGCCCGCAGGGCGAGGCGCTGTCCAAGCGTCTGGGCACCCTGGCGCTGCGCGACCTGCGCGAGGCCGGCGTGCAGCCGATGGCGCTCCTCAGCCTGATGGCGCGCCTGGGTTCCTCCGACCCGGTTGAACTGCGCTCGGAACTGGCAGAGCTGATCGAGGGCTTCGACATCAACCGCTTTGGTGCCGCGCCGACCAAGTTCGATGTCGAGGATCTCTATCCGCTGACCGCCCGCCACCTGCAGTCGCTGCCGCTGGAGACCGTGCAAACCCATGTGGACGCGCTGGGCGTTCCGGCGGAGAAACAGGCCGCCTTCTGGGACATGGCCAAGGAAAACATCACCACGCTCCAGGATCTCGCGGGCTGGTGGGAGCTGTGCCGCGACGGTGCCGAGCCGCTGGTTGCGGATGAAGACAAGGATTTCATGACCGAAGCGATGGCCCTGCTGCCCGAAGGCCCCTACGATAGCGAAAGCTGGGGCAAGTGGACCGCCGCGGTGAAAGAGGCGACTGGCCGCAAGGGCAAGGGCCTGTTCATGCCGCTGCGCAAAGCCGTCACCGGCATGGAGCGCGGTCCCGACATGTCCGCCCTGCTGGCGCTGATGGAAACCGTGCGCGCCCGCGGCTGACACCTGAGACATACTGGTGTAAAAAGGGCGGTGCCTGATCGCGCCGCCTTTTTCTGTCCAGAAGGGCTGGGTGCGGGCGGTTCAGCCCCAGCGGCCGTCCTTTACCTCCCGGCACATCTCCTTGGCCGCCTCTGCCATGTCCGGGTTCGGGTGGCCGCCTAGCGCATCCAGCGACTTCTCCATCCAGCGCATCACCGAAGGCGAGTCGCTGCCGCAGCGGGCAATCGGCGGAAAGGCGCAGTGCAGCAGATGCTTGGCTGTGACCGGCGGGATGCTCACATTCGGATAGGTCGCTTCGCGTGTCCCGCTGGTCTCATCCGCCAGCATATTCTCCCACAGCAGCCGCTCCAGCCGCCCCATCACCTCCACCGCGGTGCCGGGGTCGTTGACACCGGGCGACAGCGCCCGCTGCGCGGTCTCCGCCAGCAGCGTGAGGCCAAAGGACGGGTCCTGGTCGAAACTGCGCACATCGCCGATGTCGATCGCCGCAGAGGCCGCCTTGCAGAAATCATTGTCCCCCGCCGTGGCCCAGGCCACCGGCTGGCCGCGCAGGATGTATTCCCCAGGTGCCCGCGCCAGGGTGATTTGGGTGCCGGCCTCCTCTGCCAGCTCATTCAGCCGCGACAGTCCCGCATATCGGACAAAGCCGCTTTTAGCAGCGGGGATATCAACGGCGTCCTCGGGCTTGGCCTCTTCCCGCGCGCACAGGCCGCCGAGACAGGGCTTTTTCATCCGCGCCCGCAGGCTGGCGCGGGCGCGGCTCTCGATCAGCCGCAGAGTGTGGTCCATGCTGCCCAGGCTCGACAAATGGTCGATCCAGCGCAGGATGGCGCCGACGATCAGCACCACCACGATGACGGTCAGGCCAAACACCACCAGCGCGCCTTCCGGGGTGAAATAGCCGGCCCGGAACAGGATCACCGCGCTCAGCGAATAGATGAAGCCGCTGACAAAGGTCGCCAGCACCCGGTGGGTGACAGTGTCCTCCAGCAGCAGCCGGTAGACCCGCGGCGTCGCCATTGACGCGGCCGTGCGGTAGGCGCTGACCATGACGTTCAGCGAGAACGTGGTGACCGCCAGCATGCCAGACGCCAGGATCGTCAGCACCGGCAGCACTGCCTCGCGCCCGAAATCTTCGCTCAGGTTGTCTGGCAGCCAGGGTTTCGCCAACGGCGCCAGCAGCAGCGCCAGCACGGAGATTATGGAAATCAGAACAACCCTGAACCAGAGCTGCCGCGCAATCCGGCCCAGGTGCAATAATAGCTTTTCGATCATGCCTTCCAGACTATGCGTCGGGCGCCGGTGCTGTCGATCAGATCGTCAAAGATTTTGCGCTCTGCTGCGGCGATGCTCTGATGGCGCGGATACCGCGGTGCTGCACGGTCATCCAGAATTGGCGCATCCCAGCCGTCGGTGGTGTCCACGAAGCCCTTCAGGCCGTCATCACCAAATACCCGCAGGTAGCCCTGCAGCACCACATCCAGATAGCTCAGCAGGATCGGGTGCTGCTCGCTGACGCCGTTCTGCTTGTCGGCAGCGACCGCATAGACAGAGATTTCCGGCGCGCCCGCCAGCCCGTGCTGCACGCGGTCCGAGGCCGGCAGCCGCTCATAGGCAAACTCCCGTTCGTCCAGCGCCGCCCAGTCGGCACCCGGCACCTCGGCAATCAACCCGTCGATTTCACTGTTCTCGCAGGGCACCGCCGACAGAAATGCCACCTCGCGCAGGGAGGTGTGAACCCAGGCCCGCCGCCAGCCCTTCAGGCGGGCAGGCTGGGCACCGCCGTAGCTGTGTGTCGCCGTATTCACCAGGCTGCCGTAGCCAAAGAAGTAAGGAGCCGTCATCTGCGCACCCTTCCGCCGCATTTCCGCTTATTGATGTATGTCAAACCGCTTTTTGGCGGCTTGTGCAATAAGCTATGCAATCTAGCTTCGGGAGCACCCCATGCGCATTACCAAAAGGACCAACATTGCCGTGCGGCTGCTGATGTACTGCGCCGCGCATGAAGACCGCCTGGTGACCAAGGCCGAGATTGCAGAGTGCTGTAATATCTCGGAAAACCACCTGGCGCAGGTGATCAACCAGCTGAGCCAGCTGGGCTATCTTGCCACCCAGCGCGGCCGCAACGGCGGTATGAACCTGGGCAAGAACGCCGCAGAGATCCGAATCGGCGATGTGTTCCGCGATGTGGAAGGCAACCTGCCGATGGTGGAGTGCTTTGCTGACGCGGACAACACCTGCCCGCTGGCCTCGGCCTGCCGCCTCAAGGTGGCGCTGGCGGATGCAGCCCAGGCTTTCTACACCTCGCTGGACGATATCTCGCTGGAATCTCTGGTTTGCGACAACCACGACCTGATGCGGATCCTGCAGCCGGTGTCCTGCGGCGCCCGCTAAGGCAGGCCGCCGCAGTTCTGCTTCTTACTCGCGGGCGCGCAGGATGCGGGCCGGCTTGGCCGCAAGCGGCCGCAGCGCAAAGGCAAGCCCGGCCAGCAGCGTTGTCAGAACCCCGCCGGAAATCACCATCAGCGCATTGGGCCAGATCACCGCATAGCTGGTCTCGAACACATAGGCGTTGATCGCCCAGGCCCCGGCAATGCCCGCGGCCAAGGCAACCATGCCCGCCGCCGCGCCCAGCAGGGCAGAGCGCAGCGCAAAGCTTGCCAGGATCTGCTTGCGCGGCGCGCCCAGTGTTTTCAGAAGCGCTGCCTCATAGCGCCGCGCAGGCTCCCCCGCCGCCGCGGTGCCCAGCAATACGAGGAACCCGGTCAGCAGCGTCGCCGCCGCGCCATAGGCGGTGGCCGCCGCCAGCTGGCGCAGGATGTCAGACACCCGGTCGATGGCATCGCGCATCCGGATGGCGGTGATATTCGGCATCTCCCGCGCCAGATCGCGCAGGATCGCAGCCTCGGCCTGCTCCTCTGCATAGACGGTGGCGATGAAACTGTGCGGCGCACCGGCCAGAGCAGCCTCGTTCAGGACCATCACAAACCCCATCCCCGCGGTAGAGAAATCCACGTTGCGGAAACTGGTGATTGTGCCGGTGATGTCGCGGCCCAGGATGTTCAGCGTCAGCGTGTCGCCCAGCTTGAGCCCAAGTTCTTCAGCCTCCTCAGCGGCAAAGCTGATCTGTGGATCACCTGAATAATCCTCCGGCCACCACCTGCCCGCCGTGACCTCCGTCGCCTCCGGCTGGGCGGCGGCATAGGTGATGCCGCGGTCGCCGCGCACCACCCAGTGATCGCCCGCAACCTCCGTCGCGGGCTGCCCGTTGATCCGGGTCAGCACCCCGCGCAGCATCGGCGCGTTTTCCACCCGGGTGACGGAGGGATCGTTCTCCACCCGCTCCAGGAACGCGGGCATCTGGCTGCGCTGGATATCGACAAAGAAATAGCTCGGCGCCACGTCCGGCAGGTTGCCCGCAATGGCGCGGCGCATGTTGCCGTCGATCTGGCCGATGGCAGCCAGCACCGTCAGGCCCAGACCCAGCGCCAGAACCGCAGGCACGGCACCATCTCGCGCGCTGCCAATGGACGAGAGCGCCCACCGCAGGGCAGGGCGCCCGCGCGACGCCCCGGTGCCGCGGCGGGCCATAAACCCGATCCCTAGCGCTGCAACCAGCAGCACCATCAGCGCCCCCATCAGCCCGCCTGCGGTCCACAGCGTCAGCTGCGCCGAGCCGCTGAACCACGCCGCCAGCCCCACCAGCGCCGCCAGCGCCACCCCGGTTGCCAGCAGATAGCGCGGCGCGGGCAGCCTTGTGCGGCTGGCAAAGGCATCCCGGAACAGCGAGGCCGCGCGGATGCGTTCCGCCCGCGCCAGTGGCCATAGGGCAAAGATAAAGGCGGTCAGCACGCCGTAAATCGCAGCCTCCGCCAGCGCCGAGGGATAGAGCGAAAACACCGCCGGGAACGGCAGCTGCGCCGCGATCAGCGGCCCCAGCAGCACCGGACCAAGCCCGCCCAGCACCAGGCCGATGCCCACGCCCACCAATGTCAGCGCGCCGATCTGCAGGAAGTAGGTGAGGAAAATCGTCTGCCGCTCCGCCCCCAGCGTGCGCAGGGTGGCGATGGTTGCGGTTTTGGTCGCCAGGTAGGCGCGCACGGCAGCGGACACGCCAACCCCGCCCACTGCCAGACCGGACAGGCCGACCAGAACCAGGAACCCGCCCAGCCGCTCGACAAAGGAAGTGATCCCCGGCGCGCCGTTCCGTGCATCGCGCCAGCGCATGCCGGTGCTTTCAAACAGTCCCTCGGCTTCGGCCTGCAGGGCGTTCAGGTTGCTGCCCGCGGGCAGCTCCATCCGGTACTTGGTGTCAAAAATGGTGCCGGGTTCCAGCAGGCCGGAGTCACCCAGGTCTGCTGTCCGCACCATCGTGCGCGGCCCAAGTTCAAAGCCTGAGGCCGCGGCATCCGGCTCCAGCGCGATCATCGCCATCAGCCGGAAATCCTGTGTTCCAAGCCGGAAAGTATCCCCCGGCTGCAGCCCCAAACGGTCGGCCAGCACCCGGTCCATTACCCCGCCGGGCAACCCGTCCGCGCCCGCCAGCGCCTCTTCCAGCGGCATCTCAGGCGCCAGCTGCATCTCGCCTTTCAGGGGATACAACCCATCCACCGCCTTCACCTGGGTCAGCCCGCGCTCCTCTCCCACTGTCGCCATGGAACGGAACTCGGCAATCTCGGAATGGCGCCGCGCGGTCCGGTCCAGCCAGGCGCGCTCTTCTTCAGTGGCAAACCGGTAGGTGAAATTCAGTTCGGCATCGCCGCCCAGGATGGTTGCGCCCTCGCGTTCCAGTCCGGTTTCGATCGACGCGCGGATGGAGCCGATGGCGGCAATCACCCCAACCCCCAACGCCAAGCAGGCGAGGAAGATGCGGAATCCCTTCAGGCCGCCGCGCAGCTCCCGCAGGGCAAAACGCCAGGCAAGGCGGAACGCCGCAGCATTCATTCTGCAGCCTCGCGCGCCGCGGCGTCATCCACCCGTCCGTCGCGCAGCCGCACCACCCGGTCGCAACGTGATGCCAGCTCCGGCGCGTGGGTGACCATCACCAGTGTCGCGCCATAGCGGTCGCGCAAACCGAACAAGAGGTCCATCACCGCGGCGCCATTGGCCTCATCCAGATTTCCGGTCGGTTCATCCGCCAGCAGGATCGCAGGCCGCGGTGCCAAGGCGCGCGCCAGCGCCACCCGCTGCTGCTCGCCGCCCGACATCTGCGCCGGGAAATGGCCTGCCCGATGGCCAAGGCCCACGGCTTCCAATTCGGCCTGCGCGCGGGGGAAGGCATCCTTGACGCCTGCCAGCTCCAAAGGCGTCGCCACGTTTTCCAGCGCCGTCATGGTCGGGATCAGGTGAAAGCTCTGGAACACAACGCCCATGTTGTTGCGCCGGAACCGGGCCAGCGCGTCCTCGTCCATCCCGGTCAGGTCCTGGCCCAGGGCATTTACAGTTCCGCCGGTCGCCTGCTCCAACCCGCCCATCAGCATCAGCAGCGATGACTTGCCCGAACCCGACGGCCCCACCAGCCCCAGCGTCTCCCCCTGCCGCACGTCCAGCGAGATGCCGTGCAAAATCTCTACCGGGCCGGTATTGCTATTCAGGGTCAAACTCGCATCTAAAAGATGCAGAACGGGGCTGTTTTGATCGGTCATCGGGCCTGCCTGTTGGATGCACCTAACCGATATGGAGTGTTTGCCGCCATGCGCAAGACATTGGCACTGCTGAGTTTGCTGCTTTTCACTGCCCCCGCCTGGGCGGAGCCGCTGCGGATCACTGCGCTGGGTGACAGCCTTGTGCAGGGATACGGACTGCCGCAGGGCCAGGGGCTGGTGCCGCAGCTGGAGCGCTGGCTGAACGAAAACGGCGCAGAGGTTTCGCTGCAGAATGCTGGCGTTTCCGGTGATACCACCGCCGGCGGGGCAGAGCGCGCCGAATGGACCCTGTCGGACAACCCCGACGGTTTGATCGTGCTGCTGGGCGGCAACGACATGCTGCGCGGGCTGGATCCGCAGGAAGCGCGCGGCAATCTCGAACAGATCCTGCAATCAGCTCAGAGTAAGGGCATAAAGGTCCTGCTGATCGGCATGAAGGCCCCGCGCAATTACGGCCCGGAGTATAAACAGGCCTTTGACGCGATCTATCCGGAGCTCGCGGCAGAGTACGGCGCGGTACTGCACCCGGATGCCTTTGCCGGCATCGCCGCTGAAGCGGGCAATGATCCCGCCGCTGCACAAGGCTTCATGCAGGACGACGGCATACACCCCAACGCCCGCGGCGTTGCGTTGAATGCGGCCGCTATCGGCCCGGCTGCCCTGCAGCTGGTAGCTGCCATAGGCCATTGAAAACAGCCCCGGCCATCAGGGCTGTTTGAAACTCTCGGTGCAGATCAGAGGATCAGGAGACCAGCGCGATATCCACTGCGGATTCGCGGCCGTCGCGGCCTGCGCGCAGCTCATAGGTCACTTTCTGATTGTCTGCGAGCCCGGTCAGGCCGGAACGCTCAACTGCGGAAATATGGACAAAAATGTCCTTGCCGCCATCTTCGGGTGCAATAAAGCCGTAGCCTTTGGTGGTGTTGAACCATTTGACGGTGCCAGTGGCCATCGTCGTCTTCTCCTAAGTCGTCTCAGTTCTCTGCCCGCTTATGCGGCAGTCCGGCAAGGTTTGCAGATGATCATGACCGTGCCGGGTAAGGAACAGTGATGGCATTCGCGTAACATTGCCGTGACAGAATTGGGTACGAATCCCCCTCAGCGCAAGAAAAATGCGCGGTGACGCGGGGTTCCGGGGCCGATTCCGGCGGCAGAGCGCCTAATGAACCGTCAGTTGTGCGCCTATAGCACAGTCACCACCGTGCCCAGCGGCACCCGCTCGTACAGGTCCATGACATGCTCGTTCATCATCCGGATGCAGCCGTTTGACACCGAATGGCCAATGGTCTGCGGCTGGTTGGTGCCATGAATGCGGAAATAGGTGTCGATGCCGTTCTGGAACAGATACAGCGCCCGCGCCCCCAGCGGATTGTCCGGCCCGCCCGGCTGGATGTACTCGTTGTCGATGAACTTGGCATAAGCCCGCGGGTCGCGCTCGATCATCTCGTCGGTGGGGCGCCAGGTCGGCCATTCCTTCTTGCGTTCGATCACCGCCTTGCCGGTGAACTCCAGCCCCGCCTTGCCAACGCCGACGCCATACCGCATCGCCTTGCGCTTGTCGGTCACGAAATAGAGGTAGTAGGAGCGCGGCAGCACCAGGATCTGGCCGGGGGCAAAATCCTTGCGGATGCGCACCTCCTGCGGTGTGGGGTCAAAGGGCGCGGGCTCCTTCTTGCGGGCCAGCGCGGGCAGCGGCAGCAGTGCCGCCGTTGCGGCTGCGGTGCCCGTGGTCAGAATTTTCCGGCGTGAAAACATGGCCAAACCTCCGAACGTCAACTGTATCTCCCTTCATCTTCCGGCGGCGGCGGCAGGCGGTCAACGGGTTTTGGCGGATGTTATGCAAACTGTTGCACAGGATGCAGGCTGTTGCACGCGCGGGTGCCGCGGCTATACCGGGGCAAACAGCCAAAGGAGCCGTTATGGGCGCCAAGACCCTCACTTGCCTGACCTGCACCCAGTTGAACCGGGTGCCGGAAGAGAAACTCGGCAGCGGCCCGAAATGCGGCAGCTGCGGCGCGGCGCTGATGCCGTCCAAGCCCTTGGACGTGGATCCGGCCACGCTGCAAAAGGCGGTGCAGAACGACGACGTGCTGCTGGTGGCGGATTTCTGGGCGCCCTGGTGCGGCCCCTGCCGGATGATGGCGCCGGAATATGCCAAGGCCGCCAAGGCCCTGGCTGGCCGCGCCCGGCTGGTCAAGCTCAACACCCAGGACCACCAGTCCACCGGCGCCCGCTACCGCATCCGCGGCATTCCGGCGCTGATTGCCTTTGAGCGCGGCAAGGAAAAGAAACGCCAGGCCGGCGCGCTGCGGTCAGGCCAGATCATCAGCTGGCTGCGCGGTTGACCCCGCTGGCCTTGCGGCGGCAGGTTTGCTGCAGCGGACAGATCAGGTTCAGAACGGGTCCAGCCCCGGGCTGCAGCCAGCCTTGGGGCCGCTGCCCCTCCTGGCGCCGGCGCTGTGCTCCCCGCTGCCGCTGCGCCACAGCTGGAACGCAAGCATTCCCAGCATCAGCACCACAGCCGCAACGGGATACAGAAGCAGCACCAGCCAAACCGGCCAGCCGCCGATCATGCTGGCAGCAACGGCCAGCACCAAGCCGCCCACTGCGCCGAATAACGCGCTGATCCAGGCCATGCAGCCCTTCCCCCAATAATCCCCATCCAACAGCAAACTAGGGCGCAGCCTGCCATCAGGCAACTGCGCACATGACACTTGCACGCGATTCCTGCGGAACCGGCTATGTCAAAGGTGGTGTTATCCGAACCTCAGTCCGGCGCCCTGCCGCCTGCCTCAGGCGGCGGCCAGATGGCCGGGTGGGGGCAGCCTGCCGCCAGGCCCGCCCGCTTGACTGCGCCAGTACATCAGGGCGGTTGCCAGCAGCGCAGTTGCAGAGCCCGCTGCCGGATAGATCACAATGCAGACCCACAGCGGCAGCCCGGCAGCGGCGTAGCCCGCAACCGCGGCGCACAGGCCCGCAACCATACCCAGAATGACACCTGCCCAGGCCATGACGTCTCCAACAAAACCGCGCAGCGCGGACCCGAGCGCCCCGCTGCTTCTCTCCCTATCATCCGGCCAACTGTGTTGTAAAAAGGTTAAGATTGCGGCGGCAGCAGCATTCCTGCGCAAATAACCGGCCCGCGCGTCATTTCGAGGTCAGCGCCACCCCGTCCTTGGCCTTGGGCATCCGGCCCTTGCCCTGCTCCAGCACATGCGCCAGCTCATGCACCAGCAGTTGCGGGTTCTTGGCGTCGCCCGGCTTCATGAAGTAAATGTCGTTGCCATAGGTGAAGGCCTTGGCCTTCAGCTCCTTGCAGACATCCTTGGCGTTGCCGCCCACGTGCACCTGCACCTTGGCAAGCTTCGCCTTGGAGAAATGCGCCTCCAGAGCTTTGCGCACATCGCCGGGCAGCTTCTTGCCCTTGGTGCCTTCCGGCTCCGTCTTCAGCTTTTTGCGCTTGGCCTTCTTGCCACCCAGCGCCTCGACCTGTGCCTTCACGTCTTCCGGTTTCAGGGGCATGGCAGATCCTTTTCAACGCTTCAACCAATACAGGGCGCGCCGGGCGCCTGAGGTGAGGGTAGCGCAGAGCGGGGGAAAGGCGAAACGGTGGGCCGGCGGATGTATTGCTTTCTTGGGGCGTGTCGCACAGCGGCACGGCCCGCGCCTGACCTTCCCCCCGGGAAGGCGCATCCGCGCCCTCCCAAGGTCAGACGCGGGCCTTGTGTTGCCCAATTCTGCTCGTAACCAGGCTGGGCGCTTGTTAAAAGGTTTGGTGAAGAGTTCGAGCAGCAGCTTTTCAAACGGCTTTGCAGAATTCTTCTGGGTGGCTTTCAATGTACTCCACCATTTCGAGTACAAGACTTGGCACAACGGCTTCTGCCTCCAGACGTTGCCCTGCTGGGGAACGCTCCATTGCTTCTTTCATTTGGGCGTTGGCGCGTCTCAAGGCTGAACGGAAAGCGCTATTCCGAGCGTCACCTGGAACCTCATCCAAGTGCCTTAGAATAGGGGTCAAATCATTAGCGACGCGTTCCACATCGTCGGCTAGTTTTGTTTGGCTGAGCTTTCTTAGGCAAGATGCAACGTCAGCTGACATGAAGCCCGCATTTCCCATGAATTGCAGGAAACCTCCGTTAAGGATTTGGGCGCGGAAGTACTCCAAGCAGAAGAAAGTCATCTGACCTTCGGTCAACAGACCCTCAGAAACCAGTTGCCTCAGCGTATCCACTTTGAGCGCTTCCAGCGCAGCCCAGATCTCTTCTGAGGCAAACTCACCGAGCAGTCGGATGTAGTAATCTTCGATCTTCAGGTCGGGATCGGTTTCGGGAGACAGAAAATCTGTCTCCCGGATTGTTGGCTTTGGCAGGATCAATTGACTTCCTGCCATAAGCCGCTTCAGCCAGTTCACCGCACAAATTTCTTGTGCTTCAACCGCTTGGGCTCCAGCGCGTCGGGACCCAGGCGGCGCTTCTTGTCTTCCTCGTAGTCCTCGAAGTTGCCCTCGAACCACTCCACATGGGCGTCGCCCTCAAAGGCCAGGATGTGGGTGCAGATCCGGTCGAGGAAGAAACGGTCGTGCGAGATCACCACGGCGCAGCCGGCGAAATCGACCAGCGCGTCTTCCAGCGCCCGCAGGGTTTCCACGTCCAGGTCGTTGGTTGGTTCGTCCAAGAGCAGCACGTTGCCGCCCTCTTTCAGAAGCCGCGCCATGTGCACGCGGTTGCGCTCACCGCCGGACAGCAGCGACAGTTTTTTCTGCTGGTCGCCGCCCTTGAAGTTGAACGAGGAGCAATAGGCGCGGGAATTGACCTGCGCGTCACCCAGTTCGATGATCTCGGCACCGCCGGAGATCGCCTCCCACACGGTGTCGTTGTCGTTCAGATCATCGCGCGACTGGTCGACATAGCTGAGTTTCACGGTGTCGCCGTATTCCACGCTGCCCACATCGGGCTGCTCCTGGCCGGTCAGCATCTTGAACAGGGTCGATTTACCGGCGCCGTTGGGGCCGATCACGCCGACGATGCCGCCCGGCGGCAGCGAGAAGTCGAGGCCTTCGATCAGCTGCTTGTCGCCATAGTGCTTGGCGAGACCATTGACCTCGATCACCTTGGAGCCGAGGCGCGGGCCGTTCGGAATGACGATCTGGGCACGGCCGACCTTCTCGCGCTCGGACTGCGACGCCATCTCGTTATAGGCAGCAATACGGGCCTTGGATTTCGCCTGGCGGGCTTTCTGGCCCTGGCGCATCCATTCCAGTTCGCGCTCCAGCGTCTTCTGCTTGGCCTTGTCCTCGCGGGCTTCCTGCTCCAGGCGCTTGGCCTTCTGCTCCAGCCAGGCGGAATAGTTGCCCTCGTAGGGAATGCCGCGGCCGCGGTCGAGTTCCAGGATCCAGCCGGTGATGTCATCCAGGAAGTAACGGTCGTGGGTCACACACAGGATGGTGCCCTTGTAGTCGATCAGGTGCTGCTGCAGCCAGGCGATGGTCTCGGCGTCCAGGTGGTTGGTCGGTTCGTCGAGGAGCAGCATGTCGGGCGCTTCCAAGAGCAGCTTGCACAGCGCGACGCGGCGGCGCTCACCGCCCGACAGGTCAGCGATCTTGGCGTCATCCGGCGGGCAGCGGAGCGCCTCCATGGATACGTCGACCTGGCTGTCCAGGTCCCACAGGTTCTGAGCGTCGATCTCATCCTGCAGCTTGGCCATCTCCTCGGCGGTCTCGTCCGAGTAGTTCATCGCCAGCTCGTTGTAGCGGTCCAGGATGTCCTTCTTGGCCTGCACGCCCAGCATCACGTTTTCACGCACGCTCAGGCTCTCATCCAGCTGCGGCTCCTGCGGCAGGTAGCCGACCTTGGCGCCTTCCGCGGCCCAGGCCTCGCCGGTGAAATCCTTGTCGAGGCCGGCCATGATCTTCATCAGCGTGGACTTACCGGCGCCGTTGACGCCGACCACACCGATCTTCACGCCGGGCAGAAAGGAGAGGTGGATGTTTTCAAAGCATTTCTTGCCACCCGGGTAGGTCTTGGAGACACCCTGCATGTGGTAGACGTACTGGTAGGAGGCCATGTGCTCGCTCCGTTAAGGGGGAAATTCGCTGGCGGGAGTGATAGCGGATGGGCGGCGGCGGGGCAATGCGGGAAGCAGGCCTGCGCGAGGGGGTGCCAAGCGTGCACCCCCTGTGCACCCCCTGTGCACCGGGGCGTGCCGTTTGGGCCCGCGCCGGGCTGGTGGCGCGGGCCGGCAATGGCTCGCTGGCTACGCAAAGCTGCCCAGCGTCAGGTCTTCTAGTTAAAAGCGTTCAGAAGCTTGTCGGTGACGGAGGGGCTGTCGATGATGATGCCTTCTTCTTCCATCCGGCGCGTAACACGCGGCATCAGCTTGGAGACAGAGGATCTGCCGACCTCCCGGCCCATGTCGGCTCCGCGGGTCATCAGCGCGGGCGTTTTTTGGATGAGAGCCTGTCCTGGCGCTGTTTGGTAAAAGGCTGCGATGCCTTGAATTTCGCTCTTAGTGAAAAGGTCCAGATAGATATCCTTGGTGCGCTTCTGCATTTCTTCTGTGAAGCTCGCAACAAACTCTTCCATGATAATGTCCATGAAGGAATCCAGATCGCTGACCCGGATTCCTTTTTCTTGAAGGTCGTTGTTCATGGCACTCAGAATGAGTTGCCTTTGGGATTGCAAGGCAGCTTCGAACAGTTCAGCCGTCACCGTTTCAGTGACAATAAACTCCAGATCTTCGTTCACACCTGCCATGGCGGAACCGGTAAAGAGGGTGCTGAAAACAATGGACGCGGCAATGTTTCGAAGTTTGAGCAATGGAGGTCTCCAATAAAAAAGCGAGGCGGTATATTCCGTGTTACAGCAACACCTGAAGGCGAGGTCAACAAGCGAGCAGGCACTTTTTTGATGGGGTGAGATGCCATCGTTTGTTGCGGGCTGGTGGTGCTGAATATCTCTCCAGCACATTGATCAAGCGCAACAAATGCCCCGCGTCCGTGCTCTAGACAGGGGCCAGGAACAAGGCACCCGAAGGGCAGGTCCCCATGACGCAGTGGCACAGATACAGGACGGGGCTGGCGCTGGCGGCGGCGCTCTGTTTTGCGCTGCTGGCGGGGATCCATGCGGCGCGGCCGGTTGCGGCGGATCCGGGGTTTGCGGCCTTTGGTTTTGCCGCCTCGGATATCTGCAGCTTTGGCGGCGGCGAAGACCGCCAAGGCTGCCCGAATTGCACCCTGGCGGCGGGGGCGGTGCTGCCCCAGGCCAAGGCACCTGTGCATTCCTGCCTATACCGCCGCACGGCAACTGCCGCGCGCGGCGGCTGGATCGCGGCACTGGGCGTTGTGTCCATCTACCAGGCCCGGGCGCCGCCAGCCTTCACATGACAGCCACCGCCGGGACCCCCGGCACATCTGACATGTGAACAAACGGACAAGACTGATGACACTCATGAAAATCGCTTCGGCGGCGCTGCTGGCGGCTGCCTTTGGAACCGCGGCTCAGGCCCATGCCACCCTGGAACAGCAGGAGGCCGCAACCGGCAGCTTTTACAAGGGCGTGATGCGGATTGGCCACGGCTGCAGCGGCGAGGCCACCCTGAAGTTGCGGATAACCATCCCAGAGGGTGTGATTTCGGTGAAGCCGATGCCCAAGGCGGGCTGGACGCTGGAAACGGTCTCTGGCGATTATGCAAACAGCTATGACTACTACGGCAAAACGCTCACCTCCGGCGTGAAGGAGATCATCTGGACCGGCGAGCTGCAGGATGACTTCTATGACGAGTTCACCTTCCGCGCCAAGCTGGACGGGTCGCTGGAGCCGGAGAAGATGCTGTTCTTCCCCACTGTGCAGGAATGCGCCAGCGGCGAAAACAGCTGGAGCGAAATCCCGGCGGCAGGCCAGGACCCGCATGACCTGGCGCATCCGGCACCGGGTCTGCATCTGACCGCGCCCGCCGCGCATACCCACTGACGCGGCCCCGCCGGAACACCGGTTTGCGGAACACCGGCAGGGGCTGGCGGCTCTGGCCCCTTGGCGTTTCGCGGTGCAGCTGCCCCGTCTCATGGCGGCTGCACCATCTGCAGGGCGGACAGGTGCTGCCGTACTTCCGCTGTTCTGCACTGCCGCCCGCAGGCGGCAATTGATCTCTCCCAAAAACTATGCGCATCAAGGCCTTCATGGTTTGCAAGCTGCCGCATATCCGCCCGGGCCAGAGCGTCGGGCTGCTCGGAGGGTCCTTTGATCCGCCGCACCGCGGCCATGCGGCGATTTCCCATGCGGCACTGAAACGCTTCGGGCTCGACCACCTGTTCTGGCTGGTGTCGCCCGGCAACCCGCTGAAGACCCGCCAGCCTGCGCCCCTGCAGCGGCGGATCGCAGCGGCAGAGGTGCTGGTGCAGCATCCCCGCATCCATATCAGCGGCATCGAGGCGGACCTTGGCACCCGCTACACCGCCCAAACCCTGCGCCACCTGCGCCGCCGCCATCCCGGCGTGCGCTTTGTCTGGCTGATGGGGGCCGACAACCTGACCCATTTCCACCGCTGGAAAGACTGGCAGCAGATCCTCGACACGGTGCCGGTGGGGGTGCTGGCGCGGCCCGGCGACCGGATCTCAGCCCGGTTTTCACCCGCCGCGCGGATCTACCGCCACGCGCTGCTGAAAGGCAGCGAAAGCCGCCTGCTGGCGCAGGCCGACAGCCCGGCCTGGTGTTTCGTGAACCTGCCGATGGTGGAGGCCAGCTCGACCGAAATCCGCGCCCGCGGCGGCTGGTCAGCGACGGAGGGCGGCTGAGGCCAGCCCGGCCGACAGCACCACCGTCAGCCCTGCCCAGGTCCAGGCGTCCGGCAGCTGGCTGAACACCGCCCAGCCAAGGCCGACCGCGGCGGCCAGCTGGAAATAGACCATCGGCGCCAGTTTTACCGCCTGCACCCGGCCATAGGCAAACAGCAGCAGGAGGTTGCCCAGCATCGAGAACGCCGCACTCCCCACCGTCAGCGCGGCGGTGGACGGGGTGAACTCCGGCAGGCTGGCGAGGCCCAGCGGCAGCATCAGCAGGGCCGACAGCAACAGCTGCGTCAGGCTCAGCTCCAGCGGTGTGCCGACATGCGCCAGCCAGCGCGAGCTGGTCAGGAAGCCGCCGTAGAAACAGCCCGCCAGCACCGCCCAGAGCAAGTTGGCGGAGCCGCCGAACCCCGGCCGCACCACCATCAGCACGCCCAGGAACCCCAGCGCCATCAGCAGGCTGCGCAGGCCGGTTGCCTGCTCGCGCAACAGCAGCACCGACAGCACATAGCTGACCACCGGCCCGATGAAGAAGGCGGCAAAGACATTGGCCAGCGGTTCCGTCTGCAGCGCCAGCTGGATGGAGAAGATGCCGCCGGTCAGCAGCCCGGCCCGCAGCCACAGCCGCCAGTCGCCCAGCAGGGAGAACGCCCGGCGCGGCACAAAGGGCAGGATCAGCGCGGTGCCGATGGCAAAGCGGGACCAGGCGACAAAGGCGGGCGTCGCCAGCCCGGCGCCGGTCAGCAGTTTCCCGCACAGGTCGCCTGCGGGGATCATTGACATGGCCGCGAACATGAGGAGTACTGCCTGAAACATGGCTGCCAGCGGTAGCAGGACTTGCCCGTGTGAAAAAGCCCGGACCTTGCGGCGCAAAGCTGCGGATCGGGGATTGAAGTAGAGCCGCTCCTGACCCTAAAAATGAACAAGATGACTTCACGCCGGACATTCCTCCTTTCCGGGCTTGCCGCATTGGCGGGCTCCTCTGCGCTGGCCAATGCGCCGGCGGTTTCCTTGCGGCCTGTTGCCCGCAAGGTGAGCTCTCTGGCCGCGGGTGCCGATGGCCTCAAGGCGCTGATCGAACGCGCGGGGCTGCGCGGCGAGGCGGTCTGTGCAGTGGCGGATGTGAAGACCGGCAAGCTGCTGGAATCCTCCGGCGGCTCTCAGGCCCTGCCGCCCGCCAGCGTCGCCAAGGCGCTGACCGCGCTTTATGCGCTGGATGTGCTGGGCGCGGACCACCGGTTTGAGACCCGCATCCTCGCCACCGGCGGCGTGTCCGGTGGCGTGGTCAAGGGCGACCTGATCCTGGCCGGCGGCGGCGACCCGCTCTTGAACACCGACCATCTGGCGCTGCTGGCAAAATCGCTGAAGACCGCCGGCGTGCGCGAGGTGCGCGGCAAGTTCCTGGTCTGGGACGGCGCGCTGCCGTCGGTCAAAACCATCGACCCCGACCAGCCCGACCATGTCGGCTATTCCCCTGCAGTCAGCGGCATCTCGCTCAACTTCAACCGGGTGCACTTCGAATGGAAGCGCGCGGCGGGCGGCAGCTGGGCGATCACCATGGACGCCCGTACTGAGAAATACCGCCCCGAAGTCGCTACCGCCCGGATGGCGATCCAGTCCCGCGCGGTGCCGGTCTATACCTACGCGGAGAAGGGCGGGGTGGATCACTGGACCGTCGCCTCCAAGGCGCTGGGCAAGGGCGGCGCGCGCTGGCTGCCGGTGCGCAACCCGGCGGCTTATGCGGGGGACGTGTTCCGCACCCTGGCACGCGCCAACGGCATAAAACTCTCCAAGCCCAAGGAGACCCGCGCGCTGCCCTCAGCCACCCTGCTGGCCCAGCACCACAGCCCGCCGCTGGATGTGCTGCTGAAGGCAATGCTGAAATACTCCAACAACCTGATGGCTGAGATGATCGGCATGTCCGCCACCGCCGCCCGCGCGGGCCGCCCGGCCTCGCTCAAGGCGTCGGCGGCAGAGATGAGCCGCTGGGCGGCGGGCAAATACGGCATGTCCGGCAGCCGGCTGGTGGATCACTCCGGCCTGGGCGGGGACTCGCGGATGACACCGGCGGATCTGACCGGCGCGCTGGTGGCCGCCTACAAGGCGGGCCAGCTGAAGCCGCTTTTGAAACCGTTCCAGATGCGCGACGCCAAGGGCCGCACCATCAAGGGCCACCCGATCAAGGTTGCCGCCAAGACCGGCACCCTGAACTTTGTCTCCGGTCTTGGCGGCTTCATGACTGCGGCGGACGGCACCGTGCTGGCCTTTGCCATCTTTACCGCGGATCAGAACACCCGCAACCGCCTGACGCGGGCGCAGCGCGAACGCCCCCAGGGCGGGCGCAGCTGGAACCGCCGCGCCAAGCAGCTGCAGCAGCAGCTGATTGAACGCTGGGGTGCGGTTTACGGCAGTTAGGGCCTGACTGGTCTGGGAAAGTTTTCACTTTCTGGACGTTTGCGCTGGGCCAGTTTGCGGGCAGACCGGCGGGCGGCATCTGCCTGCCCGGAGTGCAAAGGACCAGACCATGACCGAGCGTATCAATGACCACGGACAGCCCATCGGTGCTGCGCTGCCGGACTGGCAGGGCGCGCGCCTGCCCGGCCACGACGGCCTGGCAGGCCGCTATTGCCGGGTGGAGCCGCT
The DNA here is from genome assembly GCF_000813785.1 of Leisingera sp. ANG-DT. Taxonomy (NCBI): domain Bacteria; kingdom Pseudomonadati; phylum Pseudomonadota; class Alphaproteobacteria; order Rhodobacterales; family Roseobacteraceae; genus Leisingera; species Leisingera sp. ANG-DT. Next base: position 119,391 of record NZ_JWLE01000005.1, on the reverse strand, counting down.
GGACGCCGCGCGCCACACTGCAGATCTGTTTGCCGCCTTCAGCCAGGACCCCAGCGGCGCAATCTGGACCTATATCCCCTGGGGGCCGTTTGGCACCGAAACCGAACTGCGCGCCTGGATCCAGGGTGCCAGCGGCGTCGACGCGCAGCCCTATTTCGCCATCGTCAACACCGCCAGCGGCCGGGCCGAAGGTGTGGCCAGCTACATGCGGATCAAGCCGGAGCACGGCGTGATTGAGGTTGGCGGCATCACCTATGCGCCCGCCTTGCAGCGCACTCCCGCCGCGACGGAGGCGATGTTCCTGATGATGGCGCGGGTGTTCAATGACCTGGGCTACCGCCGCTATGAATGGAAATGCGACGCCCTGAACGCTGCCTCCTGCCGGGCAGCGGAACGGCTGGGTTTCACTTATGAAGGGCTGTTCCGCCAGGCCGTCGTCTACAAGGGCCGCAACCGCGACACCGCCTGGTATGCGGTGCTGGACAGCGAATGGTCGCGGCTGGAGGCGGCCTATGCTGAATGGCTCGACCCTGGCAATTTCGACGCTGACGGGCAGCAAAAACAGAGCCTAAAAAGGCTGATTGAGGCCCACAGGGGTTAATCCGCTTCCGCCACTGTCCGCCCGGTTTGCGGGTCATACAATCCGCCGCCCAGATGCGCGTGGCCCCAGCCCATGATCTGCAGCAGCAGCGCCTCCAGGCTGCGGCCCTCCTCCGTCAGCGCATAGCGGTAGCGCACCGGCCGGTCCTGATACGCCTCCCGCGCCACCAGCCCCAGCGCCATCAGCCGCTTCAGCCGCTCTGACAGCAGGTTGGCGGCGATATGCTCCTCGCTCGCCTGCAGCTCCTGAAACGTATGCTTGCCGTGCCACATCAGGTCGCGCACCACCAGCAGCGTCCACTTGTCCCCCAGCACATCCAGCGTGCGGGCAATCGAACAGCGCGAGCGGTACTTTGTCTGCGGCTGGGTCACGGCGCGTCTCCTAAGGGTATTAGCCCTCTAACACTAAGAGACTTTTAAAATGAAAGCCACTGGCGCATAGTCACTTTAATTTTGAAAGTGAGTCGCGCAGCAAGGGAGACCCGCCGCATGAACGCCATTGGAAACACGCCGCTTGTTCAATTGAAGCATCTGACCACCCCGGAAATGGCCGAGGTCTGGGTGAAATGGGAGGGCGCCAACCCAACCGGCAGCATGAAGGACCGGATGGCGCTGTCGATGATCGAAGGGGCGGAGCGGCGCGGCGATCTGGAACCCGGCGGCAGGGTGGTGGAATACACCGGCGGCAGCACCGGCAGCTCGCTGGCGATGGTCTGCGCCACCCGCGGCTACCAGGCGCATTTCGTCTCTTCCAATGCGTTCTCGGAGGAAAAGCTGCAGACCATGCGCGCCTATGGCGCCGAGGTGGAGATCATCCACGCCGAGGGTGGCATCCTGACCGCCAGCGTGATCGACCGCACCATTGCCCGCGCTAGGGAACTGGCGGCGGAACCCGGCGTGTTCTGGACCGATCAGGTCAACAACATGGACAACAAGCGCGGCTATCACGGTATGGCGCGGGAGATCCTGTCGCAGCTGGACGGGGCGGTGGATGAGTTTGTCACGGCCACCGGCGGCGGCGGCTGCATCTCCGGCAATGCCGAGGTGCTGAAGGAGGTGAACCCCGAAACCCGCATCATCGCCATCGAGCCCTACCACGTGCGCAACCTGTCGGGCGGCGACACCAGCGGCACCCATCAGCTGGAGGGGATCGGGCTGTCCTTCCAGCCCAAGATCCTGCGCCGCGACCTGATCGACGACGTGGTGCCGGTCCGGGACGAGGACGCCTTTGCCGCGGCTCGCATGCTGGCGCAGCAGGAAGGCTTGCTGGGCGGTATCACCTCCGGCGCCAATATCTGGGCGGCGCTGCAGCGGGCGCGCGAACTGGGGCCAGGCAAGCGGGTGGTCACCGTGGTGATCGACACCGGCCTGCGCTACCTGAACTCTGCTCTGTACCGGTGAAAAAAAGTACGGCCGGCGCGGGGTGAGCGCCGGCCGGGTCCCCGGAAGCACTGCTCAGGTGCCGGAAGTTTCCAGCACGCCGGCCTCACGGCGCATCAAGTCCCTGGCCAGATCGCTGAGGATCTCCATGCTGAAGCCACCCATCTGCCGGTGGAGCGCCTGGACCGCGGTCCAAATGTCCTCGCGGCGGATATTGTCCAGCAGTTCATGGCCGCTCCAGGTCAGGCCGCGCACATGCCAGTTGCCGTTCGACAGCCGGCTGAACTGCGCCAGCCCGGCGCTTTCCAAGAGGCTCAGGTGATAGGACAGCTTGCGGGCCTCGGCGTCGGGCAGGCACTCCTCCGCGGGCAGCATCATTGCTTCGGCAGAAGAGCGCGGCAGGGCGCAGAACGCCTCTCTGCCGCCCTCAATCTCAAGCAGAAGCCTGCGGATTTCACCAATATCTCTTTGCCACCTGACCATGAACCGATTCCCAACACGCGTCGAACTAGCGCGAAATGGGAGTGGGTCAAATTTTCTGCAAGCCTGCGTTGTGCAACCCCGCCATGCGCGGGCAGCAAGGGAAGCTGCGTCAACTTCTGGCGTTAGACCATGTGCCGCGCCCGTGCGCCGCGCTCGATTGCGGCGGCGTGCAGCCGGTCGATGTTCAGCTCGTACCGGACCTCTGCCAGGAACTCCAATTCGGTCTCGCCCAGCACCCCGTCGGCCGCCGCCACATCGCAGGACAGCGCGTAAGCCGTTTCAAACAGCCGCTCCGGCAGATCGCCGCGAATGAGGCCGAACAGCGCCTCCAGCCCGTCCTCCTGCTCAAACAGGTCGAACACGGTGCGGGAAATGCGGCTCACCCGGTCGATATCATAGTCGGCAAACACCGGCAGCATGTTCACTGCCGACTGGATCTTGACCAGCTCGGCGGTGCGGATGTTCTCGTCCGAGGCAGACACCGCCACCATCAGCGCCACCAGGCAGTCCTGCGGGGACATCGGGTGCGGGGTTTGCTCTGTCATGGACGAATTCCTTGTCTGGAAATATTGCGATGCAATCAGGATAGGTATGCCTGCAGCCGGGTTCAACGGCAGACCGCGCGCTGCGGCAATTTTTGCGCGGCTGCGGCCCGCAAATCCCCGTGCCGGCAGGGCTGCCATTATTGACTCATGCTGCACAGGCACAATAGAGGGAAGGGCCGGATGCATGGGGCATCCGGGATGATCACGCGGCACCCCGATAGCTGACAGAACTGCCGCCGATGGAGAACACAAATGTCTGATGTGCGCGAAGAAGCTCTGAAGAGCAAAGCCTGGCCGTTTGAAGAAGCCCGCCGGGTTCTCAAACGTTATGCCAAGGGCGCGCCGGAAAAGGGCTATGTGCTGTTCGAAACCGGCTATGGCCCGTCGGGCCTGCCGCATATCGGCACCTTCGGCGAGGTCGCCCGCACCACCATGATCAAGAAGGCGTTTGAGACCATCTCGGACATCCCCGCCAAGCTGATCTGCTTCTCCGATGACCTCGATGGCATGCGCAAGGTGCCGGGCAACGTCCCCAACCAGGAGGCGCTGGCAGAGCACCTGCAAAAGCCGCTCACCTCGGTGCCGGACCCGTTCGGCACGCATGAGAGCTTTGGCCACCACAACAACGCCATGCTGCGCCGGTTCCTCGACACCTTCGGGTTCGAGTATGAGTTCTATTCGGCCACCGAATTCTATGGCTCCGGCCAGTTCGACGAGATCCTGAAGCGCGCCGTCGAGAAGTACGACGACATCATGGCGATCATGCTGAAGTCCCTGCGTGAGGAGCGCCGCCAGACCTATTCGATCTTCCTGCCGATCCACCCGGACACCGGCCGCGTTCTTTACGTGCCGATGAAGAAGGTCTGCGCCGAGACCTACACCATCACTTTCGACGACGAGGACGGCAAGGAATGGACCCTGCCGGTGACTGGCGGCAACGTGAAACTGCAGTGGAAGCCGGACTTCGGCGCCCGCTGGGCCGCGCTGGAAGTCGATTTCGAGATGTACGGCAAGGACCATTCCACCAACACGCCGATCTACGACGGCATCTGCCGGGTGCTGGGCCAGCGCGCGCCGGAGCATTTCACCTATGAGCTGTTCCTGGATGCCAACGGCCAGAAGATCTCCAAATCCTCCGGCAACGGCATCTCGATCGACGAATGGCTGACCTACGCCTCGACCGAGAGCCTGGCGTATTTCATGTACCAGAAGCCCAAGACCGCCAAGCGGATGCATTTCGACGTGATCCCCAAGGCGGTGGACGAATACCATCAGCAGCTGCGCGCCTACCACACACAGGACCTGAAGGCGCAGCTGAACAACCCGGTGTGGCACATCCACGGCGGCGACGTTCCGCAGTCCGACATGGTGGTGCCGTTCTCGATGCTGCTGAACCTGGCCTCTGCCTCCAGCGCCGAGGACAAGGCAACCATGTGGGGCTTCATCAACAAATACGCCCCCAACGCCACCCCGGACACCCACCCGGGCATGGATCAGGCAGCGGGCTTTGCGGTCGCCTATTTCAACGACTTCGTGAAGCCGGCCAAGGAATTCCGCCTGCCCACCGATCAGGAGCGCGCAGCACTCAGCGATCTGGCAGACGCGCTGAAATCACCGGAGGCCGCACTGGCTGCGATTGCCAAGAAGAACGAGATCGCAGGCAACGACGACCCGCTGCCCGAGGCCAACTTCGCGGATGAGGAATTCCTGCAGTCGGTGGTCTTTGCCATCGGCAAGATCCACGGGTTTGAGCCGCTGCGCGCCTGGTTCTCGGCGATCTACGAGGTGCTGCTGGGCGCCTCCCAAGGCCCGCGTTTCGGCGGTTTCATCGCGCTTTACGGCGTCGAGGACACCATCGCGCTGATCGAAAAGGCGCTGGCAGGCGAACTGGCCTGAGCCTGCATTCAACGACAATGAGACAGGGCGCGGTATTCCGCGCCCTTTTCGTTTCAGCGATGCGGCGCACAGCGCGCCTGCGGCCTTCCCCTGCGCAAGAAAATTACCAAATCGCAAAAAATGTTTTGACGCTGCGTCACTCTGGTCTAACTTAAGGGAACGGACCGGGAGGGACAGATGCGCAGTGTTCTGTTTGCGGGGGTAAGTGTTTTTCTTCTGTCCTTTCCGGCAATAGCTCAGAAAGAGCCGGTCACAGATGTGATCGGCTCTCAGTTTGAGGCCTTCCTGAACAATGATGCTGAGACGGCGTTCACCTACGCCTCCCCGAATATCCGGCGGATTTTCGGCACGCCAGAGCGGTTTGGCGAGATGGTGCAGCAGGGCTATCCGATGGTCTGGCGCCCGGCTGAGGTGCGCTATCTGGATCTGCGCGAGGTGGCCGGCAGCTTGTGGCAGCGGGTGATGATCACCGATCAAAGCGGCGCCGTGCACCTATTGGATTACCAAATGGTTAATCTGGAAAGCGGCTGGAAAATCAACGCGGTGCACCTGCTGCAAGGGCAGGCTGACAGCGTCTGAACCCAGGGCAGCGTACGCACCGCTTGGCGGAATTTAACGCCCTTTCTGTACTTCCTTTTCCCCGAACGCGACATGCGCAGCAGGAAAGGAAGCTTCCATGAACAAGGCAATCACCGAAGGTCTGCAGCTGATGCCCCCCGCCTTTGCGGAAGGTCTGAATGTCTGGTCCAGCGGCGACGGCACCCCCGGCTCTGACACCTATGACGGCGCCGCCAATGCGGTCTTTGTGGCGGCGGACGCGGATTTCGGCGGCTGCCTGGAGATGCAGAAGACCGAAAACACCCAGAAACTCCGCTTCATGGGCCAGACACCGCTCACGCCGGGCTGCTATTTGCAGATCAAGGTGCGAATCAAGGCCGTCAGCGGCGCGCTGCCCTCGGTCCGCGTGGCCGGCTGGGCGGCGCAAAGCAATGGCAGCCACATCAGCGGCGTTTCAGAAACCGCTCCGCAGGTCGCGCTCAGCACTTATGGCGAGGTGGTGGAGGTGACCGGCATCGTCGGCAGCGGCAGCCGCGGCGGGGTCGACATGCCCTGGGGCCGCAATGCGGCGTACGGCCACTTCGGCCTCGACCTCACCGGCGCCAACGGCGGCGTGGTGCGGATTGATGATATCGAGATCACCGACATCACCAGCGCCTTCCTGCGCGATATGCTGAACGTGGTGGACGTGACCGATTACGGCGCCATCGGCAACGGCAGCTTTGACTGCGCGGCTGCGTTCGAGGCCGCAGATGCCGCCGCAGACGGCCGCCGCATCCTGGTGCCTGCGGGCGAATACTACCTTGGCAGCACGGTGTCGCTGAACCACCAAGCGGTGTTCGAAGGAACGGTTGAGATGCCGGACAGCGCCATGCTGCTGCTGACAAAGAACTACAACTTCCCCGCCTATGCCGCCGCCTTCGGGGATGAGGAGCTGGGCTTCAAGAAAGCATTTCAGGCTCTGATCAACAACTCTGACCATGAATCGCTCGACCTGATGGGCCGCAAGATCACCGTCACCGGCCCCATCGACATGGCCGCAGCGGTGCCGAACAAATCCTCCTATGCAACCCGCCGCGTCATCCGCAACGGCCAGCTGGAGGCCGCCAGCAGTTCCGCCTGGGACACGGATGTTGTGACCTCGCAGGCGACCTACAGCGCGTCGGACTCCAAGAAGCTGACCAATGTGTCCAATATCGCCAACATCGCCGTCGGATCGCTGGTTGAGGGCGCGGGCGTGGGCCGCGAGATCTATGTGAAATCCAAGAACACCGGGGCCGGCGAGCTGACCCTCAGCGGGGCGCTTTATGATGCTGAGGGGACCCAGAATTTCACCTTCCGAGATTTCAAGTACCTGGTGGATTTCAGCGGTTTCAGCTCGCTCAGCAAGTTCGGGCTGCAGGATATCGAGTTCCAGTGCAACGGCCGCTGCAGCGCCCTGCGGCTGTCGCCCGCGGGATCCGTCACCTCGATCGACAGCTGCTTCATCTCCCGCCCCAAGGACCGCGGCATCACCTCCATCGGCACTGGCTGCCAGGGCATACTGGTCGACAACTGCCAGTTCCTGTCGGACGAGGACCCGTTGGATGTGTCGCAGCGGGTCAGCATCGGGCTCAACGTCAACAACAACGACGCCAAGCTGCGCAGCAACCGTGCCACCCGCTTCCGCCACTTCGCGATCCTGGGCGGCAGCAACAACACAGTGACCGGCAACCATTTCTTTCAGGGCGACAGCGTGCCGAACGGGGTGCGCACCGCGGGGCTGGTGCTGACCTCCAACAACTGCACCTCCACCGTGTCCGACAACTATGTCGACAATTGCTTCATCGAATGGACCAACGAACGCGACTCCACCCCGGACTACACCGGCGGCTTCTCCTTCAGCGCGCTGTCGATCAACGCCAATGTGTTCCTGTCCGGCGATGTCGCGCCCTGGTTCAGCTACATCGTGGTGAAACCTTACGGCAGCGGCAACTTCCTCAACGGCGTCTCGATCACCGGCAACAAGTTCCGTTCCACCAATGGCAGCATCGACCGGGCGGAACGGGTCGACACCAGCTTTGCCGATCTCGACTTCAGCCGGTCCAAGAACGTGGTGGTCACCGGCAACATGTACCACAATGTCACCGCTCATTCCGCCAATCCGCTGCGGGTGCTGCATGACCAGTCCTCGGCGTCGTCGTCCTGGACCGTGGATTCAGACGGGGAGCTGCCGTTCCGGGGCTATGCGCGCTTTGTCGACAGCGTGGTGGCGCAGGGGGCGCTGCGCACCAGCGGCAACAGCATCCGTTACCTCGCGCCCTATGCCGACGTGCTGCAGGGATCGAACAACGACGAAATCCGCCTGCGCTGGCAGGAGGCGGTCAAGGGCGAGGTGCAGGTGCTGATGCGGATGGACAGCTGATGTCAGCTGCCGGGCAGCAGATCAGCAGCGGCAAGGCGGAAGGCCTTGCCGAAGCCGCCGTTCAGATGCGCCGCCGTGACACGAAAGCGGACAAAGCTGAAATCGGCAAACTGCAGGTAAAGCTTGGCCTTGGGCTGATGGCGCAGATAGGCCGCCGCCAGCGCCTCATGCGCCGGATCGCTGCGCGGCACAAACGCCGCCTCTGCCAGCAGGCTGAGGCGCGGGTAGGTCAGCGCATCACCCTTGCTGCCCGGCTCCCCCACCAGCAGCGAACAGGCCGGGTGCTGCCGCAGCGCCCCTGTGTGCTGCGCCAGGTCCGAGACCAGGCTGACCGGGCATCCGTCCGGGTCCAGCCCGAAGGCCACCCGCGTCACCAGCGGCTGGCCACCCTCCAGCAGCACGCCAAGCGCAGCAAAGCGGGCGGTTTCCATCAGGCCGCGCGCCAGTGCGCGGGCTTCATCATCGGTGGGGCGGATCACATCGGCCATATCGCGCTTTCTGTCCTGGGAAAGGGTTCAGAATTTCTGCCACAGCCCCAGCTTCAGGCCAAGACTGCCGCCGCCCGCGTTGCGGTGCTCCAACCCCAGGATCAGCTCGCGCCCGGCAGGCAGCGGATAGCGCAGCGACGGCGTCAGCGTATAGGAAAACTGGCCGCCTTCCGGCTTGTAGGTCTCAATCTGCAGCATCGGTGCAGGTTTGCCGGGGCGGTTCAGGCCCAGGGTGGCATCAAATTTCCAGGCCGCCGCCAGACCGCTGTTGCGCAATTCATAGGCGGCATCAACGGCCAGCCAGCCGCTTGCTGTGGCGGAGCCGAAGCCACGCCCGTAGGACAGGGTCGTTCTCTGCATCAAGGCCCATTGGCCGCGGTAATGATTGCCGCCGAAGCCGGCCTCAACCGCAAGCCTGTACCTTTCCCCCGCGTGCAGCGGCAGCCGTGCGAAGATCATCGCGTGCCCGGAGATATCCGCATTCTGGTTCAGGTCTACCCCCAGGGTCAGTTTCTGCGAAATCCCGTAAGTGCCGTAATAACCCAGCTCATGCAGTGCACCGCTGTCGGTCTGCCGGTAGGTGGCGCTGGCCGCGGCAAAGCCCTTGCCCGGCACCTCCAGCCAAGCGCCGCCAGCCGCCGGCGGGGCCAGCAGCACGGCAAGACAGGCGGCATAGGCAGTTCTCATCCCTGGGCCTCATCACGAGTTCCTCAAGGGTTTGGCGTTATGGTTAAGGTTGTATTAACCACAATGGTCGCTGCCCTGGGGTGTTCCGTAAAAAATGTCGTGCGCTTTCCGCGTGATCGGGCGTAGGCTGGACCCAAGTCAACGGAGGAGCCAATGCCGAAAATAGCAAAAACCGCGGACATCCAGACCGTTATCACCACATTCGAGATGACGCCGGGGACATGCCAGGACCTGCTGGAGGCGCTTGAGGACGCCTATGCCGACTTCATTTCCAAGCAGCCGGGCTTCATTGCGGCCGGCCTGCATGTGAACGATGCGCAGACCCGGATCGCCAACTACTCGCAATGGCGCCGCCGCGAGGATTTCATGGCGATGCTGCGCAGCCCGGAGATGCGCGAGCGCAACCGTAAGATCAACGAGCTGTGCCGCAGCTTCGAGCCGGTGATGTATGACGTCGCCGAAGTGTTCGGGGCCTGAGGCCCCGGCCCGGGTCAGGCGGCGGGCTGCCTGACCCTAGATAAACCGGCGCAGGGTCATCAGCCCGGAGCGGATGATGACCTTGGCCGAATCCACCACCGCGGCGATGCGCTCGTAGTGCACCTTGATCGGCCCCTGGGAACGCAGCAGGATGGTCACCGCATCAGCCCGGGCGCGCCGGAAGGCTTCGGCCGCCGGGCTCAAACCCTCCGGCTTGATCGCCTTGAACGTCTGGCCGCCGCTGCGCAGCGGCGCCGCCGATCTGTCCCGGTACTGCTTCAGCGCCGCATTCAGAGTGCTCTCCACCATCTTCAGCGCCTTGCGGCCGTCCTTGTAGTCCGGGTAGCGGCTCAGCTCCGCTGCGGCGCGGCGGTAGAACTGCCGGTAGCAGTCGATCTGATAGGCGGAGGGCAGCTGGCGGCAGGTGCCGTTGCCGCTGGTCAGCACTTTCACCGCCTTGGCGGTGACGTTGTCCGACATCGCGATGGTGTAGCTGCCCTGCGGTACTGACGGGCTGGCGCCTGCGGGCAGGGCCAGGGCCACGGCCAGACAACCGGCGGAGAGGGATTTCAAAATCATCCGGGTCCCTTTCAAAGACTATCTCAGCGCACCGCCGGGCGGGCCCATGACTGGAACCTTATGCGGTCTGGGGCGTTGCGGACAAGCCTGCGCTCTGCACGCCGCGGATGATCATGGTCAACGCGCCGGGCGGGAAAAGGGTGTAGACTGGCAAAGAAGGGAGAACAGACATGTATCACAATATTCTGGTGCCGATCTCATTTGACCCGGAGCGCGACGTGACCGGGCCGCTCAAGGTGGCGCGGCTGCTGTCGGCGCCGGGGGCCAAGGTGACGCTGCTGCACGTGATCGAACAGGTGCCGGCCTATGCGATTTCCTACATCCCGGCGGATTTCATGGAGGACACCCGCACCGCGCTGCAGGCGGAACTGGACGGGCTGGCCAAGACCCTGCCCGATGCCGAAGGCGTGCTGGTGGAGGGCCACTCCGGCCGCACCATCCTGGACTATGCAGAGCAGAACCAGCCTGACCTGATCATCCTCGCCTCGCACCGTCCGGCGATGCAGGACCTGATCTGGGGATCGACCTCAGGCCACGTGGTGCGCCACGCGGCCTGTGCCGTGCATGTGGTGCGCTGAAGCGCGCTTGCCTTAAGCCGGAACCGCCACTTTCAGCAGGTTCCAGGCCAGCCGGATCATGCCGCCGGGCAGCAGGGCAGAGCGCAAAAGAACCTTGTTCGAGTTCACTGCCTGGGCAATGCGGGTATAATGCTCTTTCTTGCTGGCGGGTGAACGCAGCAGGATGGTTTCGGCCTGTTTCATCGCCCGCTCGGTCTGGCGTTTGATCTGCGGCACTGCCGCCGGTTTGACCGCGCGGTAAAGGTTCAGACCCTTGCGTTTGGGCTTCTGGGCCGGATCCAGGTTCTGCTTGACGGCTGTGGTCAGGGTTTCCTCGACCAGCACCAGCGCCTTGTAGGCCTCGGCATAGGCCTGGTTGCCGTTCAGCTTCTGGGCTGCCAGCTTGTAGGTGTGGCGGTAGCAATCGAATTTGTAGACCTGGGGCAGGGTGCCGCAGCGCTCAAAGCCGCTGGTCAGGGTTTTTACAACTGCCTGGGTGGCCTTGGAGCTGAGGCCGCTGCGCTGGCCGCCGCCGCTGTCCATCCCGTCCCGGCTGCCGCCGCCGCCGCCGCCGTCCGCCAAGGCCGGCACGCAGGAGAGGATCAGGGCCAGAAGCCCGGCGAGGATGGTTTTGCTGCTCATGTAAGCCTCCGTGGTTTGGGGCAGCTTACCATGCGTCAGCTGTCTGGAAACGGGCGGAAAGCCGCAAATTGCGGGTTTTTACGCCCCTGTTGTCTTGCGCCGCGGCTGAGCGGTTCCCACGTGAAAGGCTGGAGTTGTGCAAGGAGACGCGAATGCAGTGCCCGATTGACGGAACCGAACTTGTCATGTCCGACCGCGCCGGGGTCGAGATCGACTATTGCCCGCGCTGCCGCGGGGTGTGGCTGGACCGGGGCGAATTGGACAAGATCATCGAACGCTCTGCCCAGCCCGTGCAGCCAGTGCCGCAGCGCTATGACGACCGCAGCCGGGAGTACGGCCGGGAAGATGGCCGGAAGTATGACAAGAAGTACGAAAAGAAGTCCTTCAAGAAGAAATCGAAGAACTTCCTGGAAGATCTGTTCGACTTCTGACCGCCGCCAGCCGGGCCGCCCCGTTGCTTGGGGCGGCGGGCCGGGGTGTCAGTGCCCGGTTCGTGCCCAATCAGTGCACTGTGCAGAAGGAGCCGTGTTTGGCGTCCTTCATCAGGGTGTCGAAATCGGCGCCCTTCATCTCCACCAGCGTCTTGTGATCTCCGGCCTCGAACCAGACCTTGTCCAGCCCGGTGAGGCTGTCGTCGATCACCGTGGGCACCATATAAGCGGCACCGACGCAAGGCGCCGCGCCCGGGTCGCAATCGTCAAAGACCTGATCCAGTTCAATTTCCGGCGCCAGGCCTAGGCGGCGGTCGACCATCGACTGCAGCTTGTGCAGATCGACCTTCTGGTCAGAGGGGATCACCGCCAGGAAGGGGCCTTCCTCCATGTGAATGAGCACCGATTTGGCCAGATGGCCGCCCGGCACATGGGCGGCTTCGGCGCATTCGGACGCGGTGGCGGTATAGGGGTGGCGGACGGTGGCAAAGGGCAAGCCCTGTGCCTCCAGATGATGTTTCAGGCGTGAGGCAATCATCGAAGGGTCCTCCTGTCTGGGGCGGGACCCCGGCGGCGCGTGGCGCAGGTCCTGGCCGCCGCGGGAGCGTTCCGGCTCACTGATCTGGCGGCGGCATCAGCCCTAGGCGCAGCAAGCGGCAATCCGGGGCGCGCGCAGGTTTAAGGTGCCTGACAGTCTGCGCCCGAAGGGGTGAGTCGGGCAAGGGGGGCGGCATGGCTGGGGCGGAACCGGCGGAAATCTCTTGGGAACCCTTTGCGCCCCCGGGCCGTTATCCCTGCGACGCACCGTTGTGGTGCCAGGTAATCGAGAGGGAAAACCCATGAAGACCGGATCTGCCGTTGCCATCGGAGTGGCCGCCGTTATCGCCATTGCCGCCGCGTTCTACATGATCGACGTCGACCAGACCGAAGAGGCCCGCCTGCCGGATGTGGATGTGAGCGTCGAGGGCGGCAACCTGCCGGAATTCGATGCCGAGGTCGGATCGGTCGAGCTGACCGGGGAAACCGCCACCGTGAAGGTGCCGGATGTCGACGTGGAGATGAAGGACGCCGAGATCACCGTGCCCGGCATCGAAGTGACTCCGCCGGAAGACGCCGGCACCGAGACCGCCGCCGACAACTGATTTGGAATGTGTGGTGAAGAGTGGTCCCCCTCCGGAATTTCCGGAGGGGTTTTTTGTGTGCCGGGGCGGGGGAACCGTGGCTGGGTGCGGGTGTAAATGAAAGGAGGTTTCGCTGCGAAACCTTGTTTATTTATAAATGGTTAATGGGTGTGCGGTGGATTTTCGGAGACCTTGCACGGCAAAGCCGTGCATCGCGCCCGACCCGCCCCCCAGGGCGGGCGCGAACGCCCACCCTCGGGATCGAGCGCTGGGTGAACAAATGTTGAGTGGTTTTTAGCCGGTATCTCTGATCGCATTTAACATTGCGGACAAGTGAGCTGTTTCGCCGACTAGGAGATACTTTAGTTTGTCACTTGATCCTTCATAAGTGTGCAATTTCTTCTCGTTGATATCGAAAATCGCAAACTTAGTGTTCGGAGCGATGTCTGATAGCGCTTTGTCCATTATCAACCCTGCCATCTGGGCTTTTAGCTTCGAAAGCTTGTTCTTGTTAAAGAACAACTTGATGGCATGCCTTTGGCCGTCCAGTGTTAGGCCCATTTCAGGGTTGATCGTAAGTTGAAACTCTGCTGACGCCCATTCGCCGCGCGGCGGAACAAACCAATCAATGTCTGAGTGTTTGTCACGCCAGTTCATGTAAGAGCTGATGATCCTTTCGAAGTTCTTTTGTTTCTTTGGGTTTTGAGAGGCGACAAATTCTTCCCAATCCCGCTCTTCACCAGTTTTTTCATAGTTGATGAGTTCTGTTCGAACTCTTCTATAGTAGTCGCGGGTTGGATCGTAGGGGGTATTGCTTTGGCGCCACGCCTGCACTGCGGTTGTGGCTTTCGGCTCGCCCGTTTGCGCTACGAAATCCAAGAATTTTGTAAAGCTAACTCGAATCATAAGGTCTCCATGCTAACTGGCGAAAACCTACTATTGGTTGATTTGAGTTGTAAACTTACACCTGAAATGACGGTTCGAATTTCTACGAAAATTTCTTCTGTGACTTGCCCCGGTATGCCCGCGTCCCGGCCTTGCCGGCCGTTGACCGCCCCCGCGATTTGACGGCTGCTTCCGACGCCGCCTCCACCGCCGATTGCCGGGCCAGCGGGTCGTCGGAGATGGCGAGGTCGACCGCCTCCAGCCGTTTGACCTCGTCGCGCAGGCGGGCGGCTTCTTCGAACTCCAGGTTCTCGGCGGCCTTGCGCATCTGGTCGCGCAGGCCGTTCAGATGCGCCTCCAGGTTGGCGCCGTGCATCGGTTTATCAATCTGGGCGGTGACGCGGTTCATGTCGACGTCGCCCTCGTAAAGGCCGGCCAGAACATCCTCGACGTTTTTCTTGACCGTCTCCGGCGTGATGCCGTGCTCGAGGTTGTAGGCGATCTGCTTTTCGCGGCGGCGGTTGGTCTCGCCCAGGGCGCGCTCCATCGAGCCGGTGATCTTGTCGGCATACATGATGACGCGGCCGTCGGCGTTCCGCGCGGCGCGGCCGATGGTCTGGATCAGCGAGGTCTCGGAGCGCAGGAAGCCTTCCTTGTCAGCGTCCAGAATGGCGACGAGGCCGCATTCGGGAATATCCAGGCCCTCACGCAACAGGTTGATGCCAATCAGCACGTCGAAGGCGCCGAGGCGCAGGTCGCGCAGGATTTCGATCCGCTCCAGCGTGTCGATGTCGGAGTGCATGTAGCGGACCTTGATGCCCTGTTCGTGCAGGTATTCGGTCAGGTCCTCGGCCATGCGTTTGGTCAGCGTGGTGACCAGGGTGCGGAAGCCGTTTGCGGTGACTTTGCGCACCTCGTCCAGCAGATCGTCGACCTGCATGTCCACGGGGCGGATTTCGACCTCCGGGTCCAGGAGGCCGGTGGGACGGATCACCTGTTCGGCAAAGACGCCGCCGGATTGCTCAATCTCCCAGGCCGCCGGGGTGGCGGAGACAAACACCGACTGCGGGCGCATGGCGTCCCATTCCTCGAACTTCAGCGGGCGGTTGTCCATGCACGACGGCAGGCGGAAGCCGTGTTCCGCAAGGGTGAACTTGCGCCGGTGGTCGCCTTTGTACATGCCGCCGATCTGCGGGACGGAGACGTGGGATTCATCGGCAAAGACGATGGCGTTGTCGGGGATGAATTCGAACAGGGTCGGGGGCGGCTCGCCCGGGGCGCGGCCCGTGAGGTAGCGGGAGTAGTTTTCGATGCCGTTGCAATGGCCGGTCGCCTCCAGCATCTCCAGGTCGAAGTTGCAGCGCTGTTCCAGCCGCTGCGCTTCCAAGAGTTTGCCGTCGCCCTCCAGCTGGGCCAGCCGCATCTTCAGCTCCTGCTTGATGGAGATGATGGCCTGGTTGAGGGTCGGCTTGGGCGTCACATAGTGGGAGTTCGCATAGACGCGGATCTGGTCGAAGGTGCCGGTCTTTTCGCCGGTGAGCGGGTCAAACTCAGTGATCTGCTCCAGCTCCTCGCCGAAGAAGGAGAGCTTCCAGGCGCGGTCCTCCAGGTGGGCGGGGAAGATTTCCAGAGTGTCGCCGCGCACCCGAAATGAGCCGCGCTGGAAGGCCTGGTCGTTGCGCTTGTACTGCTGGGCGACCAGATCGGCCATGATCTGGCGCTGGTCGTACATCTCGCCTGCTTTCAGGTCCTGGGTCATGGCGGAGTAGGTTTCGACCGAGCCGATGCCGTAGATGCAGCTGACAGACGCGATGATGATCACGTCGTCGCGTTCGAGCAGGGCGCGGGTGGCCGAGTGGCGCATCCGGTCGATCTGCTCGTTGATCTGGCTTTCCTTCTCGATATAGGTGTCGGAGCGCGGCACATAGGCCTCCGGCTGGTAGTAGTCGTAGAAGGAGACGAAGTATTCGACCGAGTTGTCCGGGAAGAAGCCCTTGAATTCGCCGTACAATTGCGCCGCCAGCGTCTTGTTGGGGGCAAGGATGATGGCCGGGCGCTGGGTTTCCTCGATCACCTTGGCCATGGTGAAGGTCTTGCCGGTGCCGGTGGCGCCCAACAGCACCTGGTTGCGCTCGCCGTCCAGCACGCCCTCGGACAGTTCCTTGATCGCGGTGGGCTGGTCGCCTGCGGGGGCGAAAGTGGTGTTCATGACAAACCGCTTGCCGCCCTCCAGCTTGGGCCGCTGCTGCGGCGCGCGCTGAGTCATCATCGGCATGGTTTTGTCGGAATGGGCGTAGGGCATCAGGCGACTCCTTAGAACGGCGCCGATTTTGGTCTGTTTTTGTTCCTGTGCAAGGGGGCGGGGGCCGCAATCCGGGATATGGTGTCAGATTTTGTCAGCAGACGCGGGGCGCAGCAGCTTTCCGAGCAGCTCTGACAGCCGCCGCGCCTCGCCCGGGCTGAAATGCGGGGTAACGGCCTGCTGCATGGTGTCCGAGTAAACCGCCCACATCTGCGCGCGGGTTTCGGCGCCTTCGGCGGTGAGCAGCAGCACCTGGCCGCGGCCATCGCCGCTGCAGTCCTGCCGGGTGAGATATCCAGCCTTGGCCAGCCGCTCCGCCAGCCGTGAGACGCCGTATTGCGGCAGCAGCAGCTTTTCCTGCAGCTCATAGGGGCGCAGGCCCGCATCGCCTGCGCATTCCAGCTCCCACAGCAGATCGTACCAGTCGAGGCCGGGCAGGCCCGCCTGTTTCAGCGCGGCCTCCACCGCGGTGAGGATGGTCTTGTGCGCGCGCGCCAGCGGCAGCCAGACGGCAAAGGGATCGGGGGCAGATGCGGTCATGGCGGGAATTTAGATGCAAGTGCATTGACATTCAAGGGTACCTGCCCATCTGGTATACATGCAAGTGCATCTAACTGGAGAAGCCCATGAGCGACCTGCATCTGATCAGCCACCATCTGTGCCCTTATGTGCAGCGGGCGGTGATTGTGCTGAGCGAGAAATCCATTCCGCACCGGCGCACCTATATCGACCTGGCAGGCAAACCGGACTGGTTCCGGGCGCTGTCGCCGACCGGCCGGGTGCCGCTGCTGGAGACCGGTGGGAGGGTGCTGTTCGAAAGCCAGGTGATTGCGGAATACCTGGATGAGACGACACCCGGCTCCTTGCATCCTGCCGACGCACTGGAGCGGGCGCGGCACCGGGCTTGGATTGAATACGGCTCGGACACGCTGGCGGCCATCGGGAAGCTCTATAATGCACCGGATGAGGCGGCGTTTGCAGCGGCTGCGGACACCTTGCGCGAACGGCTGGAGCGGATCGCGCCGGAGGTGGCGGGGGAGTTCTTTGCCGGAGAGAACTTTCACATGGTGGATGGGGTCTGGGGCACCATTTTCCGTTACTTTGATACCTTCGATGTGATTGGGGACTTTGGGCTGATGCCGGCACAGGGCCGGATGGCGGACTGGCGCGCGGCGATTGCGGCCCGGCCGTCGGTGAGCGAGGCGCCGCCGGAGGGCTACCCGGCGCGGCTGATGGCGTTTCTGGCCGCGCGGCAATCGTATCTGGGGATGCTTGCGCGGTAGGCCTGTGGCAGCGCTGCAAAGCCCGGATAACCCTGTTCAAAATGCCACCTTGCCGCAGAGCCGCATCCGGCGCATAAAAGCGCTGGATTTGAGACTCAAGCGGGAGACAGCCCATGCAAGCGCGGATTTACCGGCCGGCACGCAACGCCATGACATCCGGCATGGCCAAGACGCGGAAATGGGTGCTGGAGTTTGCGCCTGCCTCGGCCCGTGAAGTGGACCCGCTGATGGGCTGGACGTCCTCCGCTGATACCCAGGCGCAGGTGAAACTGCGGTTCGACAGCAAGGAAGCCGCGGTGGAATACGCCGAGGATCATGGCATCGACGCGGTTGTTGTCGAGCCGAAGGAGCGCAAGGCCAATATCCGCCCGGGCGGCTACGGCGACAATTTCGCCACCAACCGCCGCAGCCCCTGGACCCACTGAGGCTGTAAATCATTCACCCGTTCCCGCCAGGAACTGCATGAAAGGCGCCCAGCGGGCGCCTTTGCTGTATCTGGACTGGCGCAGTATGGCAGAGACCTGGGGCATGCCTGGCCTCGACGGGTGATCTGCTTTCCGTGAGGATCAGGATAGCGCCGCCTTCCATTCATGCGGAAGGATCGCGTCATCAATCCCCCGGATCAAACAGGGAGCAAAGTTTCTCAACGGCTGCAGGAATGCCATCTTCGTGGGTGCAGCCGAACCCAAGCAGCAGCCCGTTCAAGTCCTGCCGCTGCATGCAGTAATAGGACAGCGCATAGGCAGACAGCCCGGCTGCGTCCAGCCTGTCCAGAACATCCATGTCCCGGGTGCCCGGCGGCAGATCGGCAATCACCCGCAGGCCGCTGGTGTTCTGGCGCAGCGACACATGCGGGCTGGCGATGCGGTCAAAACTGCTGATCATCGCCCTGCGGCGGCGGACATAGGCGCTGTGCATGCGGCGCATGTGGGTGCTCAGGTGGCCCTGGCTGATGAACTCTGCCAGCACCGCCTGCAGCCAGGTATTGGGGCCGCGGTCGGTGATCGCGCTCAGCGCCATCAGCGGCCGGGCCAGCGCCGGGGGCGCGATGATGAATCCCAGCCGCAGCGACGGGAACAGCGCGTTGTTGAAGCTGGAGACATAGATCGTGCGGCCCTGATGGTCGTCGCAATAGATCGCCGGATCGGGCCGGCCGCCGAACATGAACTCATTGTCCAGATCGTCCTCGATCAGCCAGGCCTCCTTGCGGCGGGCCCAGTCCATCCACTCCAGCCGCTGCGCAATCGGCATCACCGCACCCAGCGGGTACTGGCAGGAGGGGGTCAGATAGGCCAGCCGCGCGCCATCGGTCTGCGGGCCGTCCTGCGGAACTGCGGCGCCGGTTTCCGTTACCCGGACCGGCACGACGGTTCCGCCTTGGGCCTGAAAGCTCAGCCGCACCACCGGGCTGGAGGGATCCTCCATCAGCACCCTGCCGCCGGGGTCGAGCAGCAGCGCGGCAATCAGGTTCAGCGACTGCTGCGAGCCGTTGGTGACAATCACCTGAGCGGGGCTGCATTTCAGGCCGCGCCGGTTCAGCACATGGTCGCAGATCGCCTCGCGCAGCGGCCCATAGCCGCCTGGCTGGCCATAGGCCATCATGCTGCTGTCCAGCCGGTTGCGGATGCGGTTTTCGATGCGGCCCCAGACCTTGTGCGGAAACAGGTCGATGGCCGGAATATTAGCGAGGAACGGGCGCACCCGGACCGGATCGAAATAGGAGGGATCCAGCCCCTCCGCAGCCGCCCTGCCGCGCTGCGACAGCCGCGGCGGTTGCGGCGCTTCCGCAGCAATACCGCTGCCGGGATGCAGGCCGGGAAATTCCGGGTTCACGAAGGTGCCGGAGCCGGTGCAGCTTTGCAGGTAGCCTTCACTGGCCAGTTGTTCGAAAGCAGCAACCAGGGTGCTGCGGGCAATGCCGTGATGCTCCTTCAGCCAGCGGGTCGACGGCAGTTTCTGTCCGGGTTTGATGCCGCCGTCCCGGATCATCCGCCGCAACTGCTGGACCAGTTGCAGATAAAGCGGCGTGGCCGATGTGCGGTCCAGCTGCAAAAACGGCAGCGGGGCAAAATGCTTGGTCTGCTCCGGCACCGGCGGCCTCCTAAATTGGTTTGCATCATTTAACCAAAATGGACGTAGCGGGCAAAACCATTTTCTGCCACCACATCCTGGCCTGCCCCAGACGGGGCGTTTGAACAGCAACAGGCTGTATTGCCCTGTCCAGGGCGTGGTGCAGCCAGCAGGGAAACAATATGTCCGACATCATCAGCCACTACGTGGAACGGGCGGTCAAAGGCTTCATGACCCGCCGCGAATTCATCGGCCGCCTCGGCGCGCTGGGGGTTGCCGCCGCCAGCGCCAACAGCCTGCTGGCCTCTGCCGCTCGGGCCGAAGGCCCGAAGAAAGGCGGGCTGATCCGGTCCGGCCTGCAGGGCGGCGCCAGCACCGACAGCCTGGATCCGGCCCTGGCAGCCAGTTCGGTCGCCAACAACGTGCTGACCGCCTATGGCGATCTTTTGGTCGAAGTCAGCCCGCAGGGCGAAATCGTGCCGCGCCTGGCGGAAACGGTTGAGGCCAGCGCCGACGCCAAGACCTGGACCTTCAAGATCCGCCAAGGGATGGAGTTCCACAACGGCAAGACACTGACACCGGAGGACGTGCTGAAGACCATGCAGCGCCACTCCAACGAGGACAGCCAGTCCGGCGCCCTGGGCATCATGCGCGGCATCGAGTCGATGAAGGCGGATGGCGATTACTTCAGCGTCACCCTGGAAACGCCGAATGCGGACCTGCCCTATCTGATGGCGGATTATCACCTGGTGGTGCAGCCGGGTGGCGGTATGGATGCGCCCGCTGCGGGCATTGGCACAGGCCCCTACACGGTTGAGGTCAACGAGCCTGGCGCCCGCCATGCCTTCAAGAAATTCGCGAACTACTGGGACGCGGACCGCGGCCACGCCGATGAGATCGAGATTCTGGTGCTGAACGACGACACCGCCCGCACCGCCGCACTGCAAAGCGGTCAGGTGCATTTCATCAACCGGGTGTCGCCAAAAATCGCCAATCTTCTGGGCCGCGCACCCGGCCTGCGGATCGAGAGCATTTCGGGCCGCGGCCACTACTGCTTTCTCATGCATTGCGACACCGCGCCCTTTGCCTCCAACGACCTGCGGATGGCGCTGAAACTTGCGGTGGACCGGCAGGAGATGGTCGACAAGGTGCTGCGCGGCTATGGCAGCGTGGGCAACGACATGCCGATCAACGCCGCCTATCCGCTGTTCTCCGGCGATATCGAACAGCGCAGCTATGACCCGGATCAGGCCCGCCACTACTATCAGAAGTCCGGCCATGACGGCCCGGTTGTCCTGAAAGTGTCCGACAACGCCTTCCCTGGCGCGGTGGATGCCGCGGCGCTGTTTCAGCAAAGCGCGGCCAAGGCCGGCATCCCGCTGCAGATCGAGCGCGTGCCCAGCGACGGCTACTGGTCCGAGGTCTGGAACAAGGAACCCTTCTGCGCCTCCTACTGGGGCGGGCGCCCGGTGCAGGACCAGATGTTCTCCACCGCCTACAAATCCGATGCCGACTGGAACGACACCCGGTTCAAAAGGGAAGATTTCGACGCGCTGCTGCTGCAGGCCAAGGGAGAGCTCGACACCGCCAAGCGCACCGCGCTCTACCGCGAGATGGGCCTTATGGTGCGCGACGAGGGCGGCGCCATCATCCCGATGTTCAACGACTTCATCGATGGCGTCAGCGAACAGGTCGGCGGCTGGGAGAACGATCCGGGCGGCGGCATGATGTACGATGGCGCGCTGGTGAAAACCTGGCTGCTGTGAGCTGATCTCCCGAATACTGCGGCGGGCGCTCTCTCCGGGCGCCCGCCGTTTTTATTGAATACAGAGCCATTGAACTGGCGGCCTGCAGTATCCGGAATGCGCAGGACGCTGCTGCTGCAAAGTTGCGAGCCGCCGTATCTGCCGGGAGCCGTGCCGTTCATTGGGCTTCGGGCGCGGAGCGTTCTGCCGGTCTTGCTGATCCCTGGACGTGCCACCAGGCTGCCTTTTGCAGCGCATCCGGTGTTTGCGGCAGGCGGCGCGGGAAACAGAACCGACGGCGGGGCCTCTGGCCCCGCGTGCCATTTTTGTATCTAATGCTTGCAGGAAGGCTTCAGCTGGCGAGGCGGTCTGGAGAGCGCTGGAGAACTGAGATAAATTTTCCCGGAGCGGTTGGAGACCTGCCGTCAGATTCCTTTTAAAGGCAAAGCCCCGGTGAGCCGGGAATTTGACCCGGGCACAAGCGAAACATCTGCATTTTCTTGATGAGGCCGCGATGGCGACGATTACATTTTACGAACCCTTTGCTATCGGCACTGAAATTGAAGCCGAGTTTTTTGTCACGGGCGAGACCATCCTGTTTACCGGGGAGGACGGCTTTCGTGCAGAGTACAGGTCGGCGCAGGGTGCAGAATTCCAGATGATTGTTGGCTCGGACAACAGTTTCACGGTTACCGGCACAATCGAATCCTACCACCAGTACCAGACCGGCAGCACCACGGAGCTGGCGTATGAGGTGACAGGTCTGGAGCTGGAAGCCAGCAGCGTTGTTTCAGACCCTGACATTACCACGGACGAGTTCCTTGCGCTGTTTTACGGCGGGAACGACACATTCAACGGATCCGACGGGAACGATACTCTCAACGGTCTGACCGGTGCGGATCTGCTTTGGGGAAACAGCGGCCATGACCTGCTGAATGGCAATAGCGGTGCGGACACATTGCATGGCGGAGCGGGCAGTGATGAGCTGTACGGCGGCAGCGGTGCAGACACGCTGAACGGCGGTTCAGGTGCGGACACTCTGGCAGGCGGAACCGGCGCTGACTCCCTGACCGGGGGAACCGGCAGCGATCAGCTGTTTGGCGGTGACGCGTCCGACACGCTGGCAGGCGGTGACGGTGCGGATGCCTTGTGGGGCGGTGAGGACGCCGATGTGGCTGGCGGCGGCACTGGCGATGACACCCTGAAGGGCGGCCTGTCGGATGACACTCTTTCCGGCAACGACGGTGCTGATGCGGTCTTTGGCGAATCCGGGGCGGACCTCCTGTACGGAGGGTTTGGCACCGACACCCTGGCTGGCGGCAGCGGCAGCGACACCCTCTTCGGGGGGCGGGACAGCGATGATCTGTTTGGCGGCGGCAGCGCCGATACGCTCAGCGGTGACGACGGCGACGACAGCCTCAGCGGCGGCGGCGGGAATGATGTGCTTAGAGGCGGCGAAGGTGAGGACACGCTGAGCGGCGGTACGGGCAACGACGCGCTTGATGGCGGTGATGACGACGACGTGCTGGAGGGCGGCGACGGTGCTGACACGCTGGTGGGCGGAGAAGATGAAGACACTCTGAGCGGTGGCGCAGGAAACGACGCGCTTGATGGCGGTGACGATGCCGACGTGCTGGAGGGCAATGACGGTGCTGACACGCTGGAAGGCGGCGAAGGCGCAGACACGCTGAGCGGCGGCGCGGGTAACGACGCGCTTGACGGCGGTGAGGATGCCGATGTGCTGGGGGGCGGTGACGGGGCGGACACGCTGGAAGGCGGTGACGGCAGTGACATCTTGGATGGCGACGCAGAAGCCGACGAACTGGCCGGTGGCGGCGGGAACGACCTGCTGAGAGGCGGCGAGGGTGATGACACGCTGCGGGGCAACTTGGGGGATGACACGCTGAAAGGCGGGTTTGGCGAGGACGTGCTGCGGGGCGGTTTCGGCAATGACGTGCTGCGCGGCGACGACGGCGATGACATGCTGTACGGCAAGGCTGGAAACGATACCCTGTATGGCAGCGGCGACGATGACCAGCTGTTCGGGGATGACGGGGACGATGATCTGTTCGGCGGAACCGGAGCAGACAGCCTGAGCGGCGGCGGAGGCCAGGACATCCTGACCGGCGAGTCCGGCCAGGACACGCTGGAGGGCGGCGATGACAGCGATCTGCTGGATGGCGGCGACGGGGCGGATCAGCTTGATGGCGGCGCGGGCGATGACGTGCTGGCTGGGGGAGACGGCGCCGATACACTGACCGGCGGAGTGGGAACCGATATCCTCAGCGGCGGTGCGGATGCGGATGTGTTTGTCTTCAGCAGTTTCGATGACGCCAGTGCCGGGGACGACTTCCTGGACGTGATCACAGACTTCGACGATACGCAGGATCAGATCGACTTCAGCTCTCTCACCTCAGGGGATGCCTATATCGGCATATCCCTCGACGATGGCGATTTTGAACTGACACCAGCCAATGGCGCCATGTTCTTTGACATCACTCTGTTCATTGATGAGCACCCGGACGGCCTTTACATCGGCGCAATTGACAGCAGTGAAACAGAGCTGGATTTCGAGATCCTTCTGCTCGACGCTACAGGGCTGACCTCGGATCACATTATCGGAATTACCGGCGGTCCCTTGGGGATGTAGTGCGAAAAGGTTCGGGCTGGGTTCTCTGTCAGAGGGCGCACACCGGCAAGAAACCCTGCATCTGCAGGGCAAAGTTAAGAGGGTTCAATGAACAGCAGTAAAAACAAGGCGGTTTGTACATTGCCACTGGCGGCCGCACTATTGCTTATGCCGGCATTGGCGGAAGCCGCCGCAGTGACTGGCCGGACAGCATTGCAGGAAAAGGCTGCGGTGTACGTGCACAAGGCACAGGTGCGCGGCTCCCCGTCGCCTTCCCAGTTTGGCGGCGATGCGGAATCAGGCGGCGATGCAGCGGAAGCGGATGGCGTCAGAAGCTCAAGCACCAGTACCAGCACCGCGGCCCCGGTTGGCCCGGCGTCGGTAACCAACTCTGTCACCACTGCTGTTGTTGCCCAGATCAGCACCGCGTCGGCAGCCTGCGAGGCTGTTGGCACCACCTACCGGACGGACTGTTTGGCCAAGGAACTGAAGGCGCTGGTCAAAAACCTGCCTGCTCAGGGTGAGTACGCGGCCGCACGTGAGGCCCTCGCCACGGCCTCTGACGAGCTGGCAAAACTGTCCCGGCAGAACCGTGACTACAGCCAGCCCCGGCTGCAGATCACTGTGCCATCAGACAGCGAGACCAAGCGCCGCCCGGTTGCGGCGGTGAAGCAGGAAACTGTGGCTGAAACCAACGCCAAGGCGCTGGCAATTCTGGAAGACACCACAACGGTTCTGCTGCGCTCGGCGGAGGGCAACAACGACGTGGCGCTGCATTACCAGCGGATCGCCCAGGCGCTGAATTCCAGCAAGGTGCTGCTGCGTTCCTTGTGACGCAGCGGGACGCCCGGACCGGTCAGTTTGGCGGGGCCGGGCTGGCTGCAGCAAAGGCAGGGTGGGCGGCGCAGGCCGCCTCCACTGCGCAGATCCGCGGCAGGTCCGAGAAATCAGCTTCCCAGCGGCGGGCGTTGTAAAGCTGCGGCATCAGGCAGATGTCGGCCAGCCCCGGGGTGTCGCCGGTGCAGTAAGGCGCCTGGCTGAAACCCTCCAGCAGGGTTTCAAACGCCTGCAGACCGGGGCGGATGAAGTGCTGCATCCAGGCCTTTGGCATGTCGTCCGCGCCGCTGCTGAGGGCTGTGGCGTGTTTCGCAACCTGCAGGTTGCAGACCGGATGCACATCCACCGCGACGGAATGCGCCAGTGCCCGTGCCCTGGCACGCTGGCCGGGGTCTGCGGGCAGCAGGCCGAGGTTCCGGGTTTCATCCAGATAATCGAGGATCGCCAGCGACTGGGTCAGGCGCAGCCCGTCGATCTCCAGCACCGGCACGAACCCTTGCGGATTGCGGGCCAGGTGTTCCGGGCGCTTGTGTTCGCCCTTAACCAGATCAACCGGGACCGAAGTGTAGCTGATCCCGGCCAGGTTCAGCGCGATGCGCAGCCGGTAGCTGGCTGATGAGCGCCAGTAGTCATAAAGGATCGTGCTGCCCATCGGCGGTCTCCCGTGCTGAGAAGGCAGCCCGCCGGGCTGCCTTGGCTGCTTGAGTCTATCAGGCCTTGTTCAATTCCTTGGCGTGCAGCCATTCCGCATGTTTGGGCGCCTTCTTGGTCTTGGACCATTCTTCCAGCATGTCCCATTTCACCGAGTCGAGCTTTTGCAGCAGCGCCTCTTCCTCCGGGTCGGGGCAGGCCAGCTCCACCCGGTGGCCGTTCGGATCGAAGAAGTAGATCGAGTGGAAGATCGAGTGGTCGGTAACACCCAGCACTTCGACGCCGTTGGCCTCCAGATGCTCTTTGAACTGGATCAGGGTTTCGCGGTCCTTCACCTTGAAGGCGATGTGCTGCACCCAGACCGGTGTGTTGCGGTCGCGGTCCATCTCCGGCTTGGTCGGCAGTTCGAAGAAGGCCAGGACGTTGCCGTTGCCTGCATCCATGAAGATATGCATGTAGGGATCGGGTTCGTGGGTGGAAGGAACATGGTCCTCGGCAATGGCCAGGACAAAGTCCATGTTCAGCATCTTGTTGTACCACTCCACCGTCTGCTTGGCGTCCTTGCAGCGGTAGGCGACGTGGTGGATCTGTTCGATTTTCAAGCGGAGTCCTCCCCGGTTTTCAGCGCGGCAGCGGCCAGCGCCTGTTTCAGGATCGCGCGTTTCCCGATGTGATTTGCCAGCACCAGCACCAAACGCGCGTTCAGCGCATCGCTCTCGTCTTTGCTTAGATCCTCATGCGCGGCCAGCAGGTCGGCATAGAAGTCGTCGGCGCGCTCGAGGTTGGCGGTCAGGATCAGTTGGTCTTCGGTCATCTTGATCACTCCTTGCCGATGGCCCGGCGGATCGCGTGCCGGAACTGGTTTTCGTCGAAGCCGGGGCGGCGGGCGGCCACATGCTGGTCCGGGCGGATCAGGTAGACGCCGCTTTCGGCGCTGCCGAGGTAACGGTCCTTCAGCGCCAGCGTCTTGTCATCCTTGATAGAAAGCGCCAGCCGGGTGACCTTGATGCCGGATTCCTCAATTTCATCTGGGGCGTCGGCGTCGATGGTCAGCAGGGTGAACCTGTCTCCCAGCTTGTCCAGCAGGAACCCGTCGGCCAGCGGCACGTCGGGGCAGGGGGAGCCGGGGCGGGTGCGCTCCGGGCCGTTCAGCGCATCGGCTGAGTTCAGCGGCGAGCCGTCATAGGTGCAGGGCACCGACAGGCGGCCGGAGTTCACCAAGGGACGCGCGAATTCATACTGTTCGGACAGATCCAGAACTGCGTCGCGCAGCACCCGGCTCATCTCCGACTTGGGGGTGATGAAATCGGTGGAGCGCGAGGAGTTCAGGATGTTCTCATCCGCGCCATGGATGCGTTCGATGTCATAGCTGTCGAGCAGGCTTTCCGGTGCGGTGCCGTCCATCACCAGCTGCAGCTTCCAGCACAGGTTGTCGGTGTCCTGCAGGCCGGAGTTGGCACCGCGGGCGCCGAACGGGGAGACCTGGTGCGCGGCGTCGCCGGCAAACAGCACCCGGCCATGGCGGAACTGCTCCATCCGGCGGCACTGGAAGGTGTAGATCGAGACCCATTCCAGCTCGAACTTCACATCTTCGCCCAGCATGGCCTGCAGACGCGGGATCACGTTCTCGGGGCGCTTCTCGCGCTCCTTGTCGATGTCCCAGCCCAGCTGCAGGTCGATGCGCCAGACGCCATCGGGCTGCTTGTGCAGCAGGGCCGACTGGCCCTTGTTGAAGGGCGGGTCAAACCAGAACCAGCGCTCGGTCGGGAAGTCCGCCTCCATGATCACATCGGCGATCAGGAAGTTGTCCTCAAACACCCGGCCGACGAAATCCAACCCCAGCATCTGCCGGGTGGGGGAGCCGGCGCCGTCGCAGGCGATCAGCCAGTCGGCTTCCAGGTTGTAGGGGCCTTCGGGTGTGTCGACTTCCAGCGTCACATGGCTGGGATGGGTGCCGATGGCCGAGACTTTGTTGCGGCCGCGGATCTCAATCGGCGCGCCCTGCTCTTGCAGTTCGCTGACCCGGTTCACCAGATATTCTTCGAAATAATACTGCTGCAGATTGATGAAGGCAGGGCGCTTGTGGCCTTCCTCCGGCAGCAGGTTGAAGTCATAGACCTGACGGTCGTCAAAGAACACCTTGCCGACGTTCCACTGCACGCCCTTGTCCACCATGGGCTGGCCGCAGCCGAGCCGGTCGAGGATTTCCAGGGGCCGTTTGGCAAAGCAGATGGCGCGGGAGCCGAAGCTCACCTTGTCGTTGTCATCCAGCACCACCACTTCGGTGCCCTGCTGCGCCAGGTCGATGGCGGCAGCCAGGCCGATGGGGCCTGCCCCGATCACCACTACCTTGCGGCGCACGGGCGCAGGAGCATCCTGATCCGCATGGCGCGCGTAGGGGTACAACGGGACTTCAAAGATCTTGTTCATCAGGTCTCCTCCCAATTTCCGGGTGCCGTCAGGCACAGCTTCACCGTTTCCCGGCATGGGGTGCCGGGAGGATGGTTTAGCGTCTCACAGGTTCTTCCGGGGCGATACGATCTGGATCAAAGCGCCCCGGTTGCAAAATCAGCCCTGCAGGGCCTCCCACATTTCCAGATCGCGCTGGGCGGTCCAGATGCGCGGATGCGCAATGCCGCGGGCCTCGTCATAGGCGCGGGCGACGTTGAAGGGCAGGCAATGCTCGTAGATCGCGTAATCCGCGAACTTCGGGTCGCATTCCGCGCGCACAGCATCCCAGGCTTCTTTCAGCGAACCGCCGCGTGCAGCGATGCGCTGAACCGGGCGGTAGGTGCTCTCGACGAAGTCGCGGGTGTTCTCGATGGCGGCATTGACCATCTCTTTGCCGACCAGTGCATCGCCGCGGCCCGGGGCAATCGCGTCCACGTCATAGGCTTTGATGTTGTCGAGCGTCTGGCCCCAATCGGCGAAATGCCCGTCGCCGCAGTAGCAGGCCGAGTGGTATTCGACGATATCGCCGGTGAACATCACGTTCTGATCCGGTACGTGGATCACTGCATCGCCAGCAGTGTGGGCGCGGCCGATCTGTTTGATGTCGACCCGGCGGTTGCCGAGGAAGACAGTCATCTGATCGGTGAAGGTTGTGGTGGGGTAGGTCAGCCCCGGGATGCTTTCATGGCCTTCAAACAGGCGCGGGAAGCGTTGGAATTCGCTGTCCCAATCTTCCTGCCCGCGCTCCAGCACCATGTTGTATGCGGCATTTGACATGATCACTTGCTGTGCGCCGAACGCGCTGGCGCCCAGCACCCGCACCGCGTGATAGTGGGTCAGCACCACGTGGGTGATCGGCTTGTCGGTGACCGAACGCACGCATTCGATCACCTTGTTTGCCAGCCGCGGGGTGGCCTGCGCCTCGACGATCATGACGCTGTCATCGCCGATGATCACGCCGGAGTTCGGGTCGCCCTCGGCGGTGAAGGCATAGAGCCCTTCGCCGATCTCATCGAAGGTGATCTTCTTTTCGGTCAGGTCCCCTTGGGATGCAAAAGCTTTTGCCATGGTGGTCTTCCTTATCTTGCGTAGGGGTCTTCAAGCGCAGGCAGCACAGTGCCGGTGCAGTCGCCGAAGCCGATGGTGTAGCCATCGCCCTTGGCCGCGCCTTTCAGGGTCAGCGTGTCGCCATCAGCGATGAAGGAGCGCTCCTCGCCGGTGTCCAGCGTCAGCGGCTCCTTGCCGCCCCAGCTGAGTTCCAGCAGCGAGCCGCGGCTTTCCTTCACCGGACCGGAAATGGTGCCGGAGCCCAAGAGGTCGCCTGCGTTCATCGGGCAGCCCGAGGTGGTGTGATGCGCAAGCTGCTGCGCGGCGGAGTAGTACATCTCCTTGTAGTTGGTCCGCGCGATTGTGGTCGCCGCCTTGCCTTCCGGCGCCAGGGTCACTTCGAGGTCGATGTCATAGAGCATCGGGCCGCAGTCCTTCAGGTGGTCCAGCAGCTCCACTTCGCGTTCCGGCGTGTCGCAGCGGAACGGTTCCAGCGCCGGCTTGGTCACGATCCAGGGAGAGATCGTGTTGGCCGTGGCCTTGGCCTGGAACGGTCCCAGCGGCTGGTATTCCCAGGCCTGGATGTCACGCGCCGACCAGTCGTTCAGCAGCACATAGCCAAAGATGTTGTCATCCGCTTCCTGCACGGTGATCGGTCCGTCGGACGGCGTGCCGACGATGGCGCCCATCTCCAGCTCGATATCAAACCGTGCGCAGGGTGCCCACCGCGGCGTGTCGTCGTTCGGGCCTTTCAGCTGGCCCCAGGGGCGGCGCACATCAGTGCCGGAAATCACGACCGAGGACGCACGCCCGTTATAGCCGATCGGGATATGCAGCCAGTTCGGCGGCAGCGCGTTTTCCGGGCCGCGGAACATGGTGCCGACGTTGAAGGCGTGGTTTTTGCCTGCGTAGAAGTCTGTGTATTCGCTGACCGCAAAGGGCATGTGCAGCTCGGCATCGGCGGTGGCAACCAGCAGGGGTTCCACTTTCTCTTGCTCGGCAGCACCTTCGGACAGCAGCGCGGTCAAACGGTTGCGCAGCGCGGCCCAGACGGCGGGGCCTTCCTCCATCAGGTCGTTCCAATAGGGCACGTCGAACAGCGGCGCATCGGCCAGCTGGACCAGACCGGCTTCCTCGGCGGCCTGCATGTCCAGGATCATGTCGCCGATGGCAACACCGCAGCGCGGGTCATCGCCCTCAACGGAAAATACACCATAAGGCAGGTTGTTCAGCGGGAACGGGTGGTTCGCATCATTGGCCGAGGCCACCCAGGATTTCAGCAGAGGCATAGTGTCTCCAGTTTCCGGATCCGAAGATCCTTTTCATCTTTCCGGAAGTACTCCGGGGGTGAATGGGCCGGACCGGCCCAGAGGGGGCAGCGCCCCCTCACCGTTTCATTTCAGGCCGGGCGTGCCGTCGAACTTCTTCTCGATGTCGCTCCAGCAGTCGATATAGTCATCCTGCAGCGGCGCGTCCTTGGCTGCAAAGGCGGTCAGATGCTGCGGGAAGCGGGTCTCGAACATGAAGGACATGGTGTTGTCCAGCTTTTCCGGGCCGAGGTTGGAGTTCGAGGCGCCCTCAAAGGCGTTCTTGTCCGGCCCGTGCGGCAGCATCATGTTGTGCAAGGACATCCCGCCCGGCACAAAGCCCTGCGGCTTGGCGTCATACTGGCCGTAGATATTGCCCATCAGCTCCGACATGATGTTCTTGTGGTACCACGGCGGGCGGAAGGTGTTTTCGGCCACCATCCAGCGTTCGCGGAACAGCACAAAGTCGATGTTGGCAGTGCCCGGCACGCCGGACGGTGCAGTCAGCACGGTAAAGATCGACGGGTCCGGGTGATCGAACAGGATCGCCCCGACCGGGCAATAGGTGGTCAGGTCGTACTTATAAGGCGCATAGTTGCCGTGCCAGGCGACAACATCCAGCGGCGAGTGGCCGATCTTGGTCTCATGGAACTGGCCGCACCATTTGATGGTCACGGTGGAGGGCGCATCGCGGTCCTCGAACGCCGCCACCGGCGCCTTGAAGTCGCGCGGGTTGGCCATGCAGTTGGCGCCGATCGGGCCGCGGCCCGGCAGTTCGAATTTCTGGCCGTAGTTCTCGCAGACAAAACCGCGGCAGGGGCCTTCCAAAACCTCGACCCGGTAGACCAGCCCGCGCGGGATGATGGCGATTTCCTGCGGTGCCAGGTCGATGATGCCCAGCTCTGTTGCAAAGCGCAGCCGGCCTTCCTGCGGCACTACCAGCAGCTCGGAATCAGCGGAGAAGAAGTAGCTGTCCACCATCGACTCGGTGACCAGATAGATATGGCTCGCCATGCCGACCTGGGTGTTCACATCGCCCGCGGTGGTCATGGTGCGCATGCCGGTGAGCCAGGTGAGGCCTTCATCCGAATGCGGCACCGGGTCCCAGCGGTACTGGCCCAGCGAGATCACGTCCGGATCAACGCAAGGTGCAGACTTCCAATGCGGCAGGTCGGTTTTCTCATAGCGGTGCGAATGCTTGACCGACGGGCGGATGCGGTAGCACCAGGTCCGCTCCGGCACATCGGCGGTAAAGGCGGTGCCGCTCAGCTGTTCGCCGTAAAGGCCATAGTTGCACTTTTGCGGGCTGTTCATGCCCTGCGGCAGCGCACCGGGCAGCGCCTCGGTTTCAAAGTCGTTTGCAAAGCCGGGCATATAGCCCTCGTGCGGCCCCTGAAGAGAGGGGGCCTGGATCATTTCATGGGGATCGGCTGGCCGATTCATCGCGCGTTTCTCCTCTTGCTGCTTGCGGGATATTAGTTGTTTTTGTAACTAACAAGGGAGAGGGGACGAAAATGAACGAAAAAGATGATTTCGCTTTGCAGGATTTCCTGCCCTACCTGCTGAACCGCGCTGCCGAGGAAAGCTCGCTGGGGTTCCAGAAGCACTACAAGAACCGCTACGGAATGCTGCGCACCGAGTGGCGGGTGCTGTTTCATCTGGGCAACTACGGCCAGATGACCGCCAAGGAGATCGGCAGCCGCGCCAAGATCCACAAGACCAAGATCAGCCGCGCGGTGGCCAAGCTGTCGGAGAAGCGGTTCGTGACCCGGACCCGCGATGAAAACGACCGGCGGGCCGAACATCTGGCGCTGACCCCGGCCGGTGAGGCGGCGTATAAGGATCTGCGCGAGCACGCGCTGGAGTTCGACACACGGATCTGCGCCCGCTTCACAACCGGCGAGGTTGCAATTTTGCGGTATATGCTGCGCAATTTAGCAGGGATTGAACCATAGACATTGCAAGGCCCAGCCCCCAGATAAAGCAGCGGGATTGAAGGTGAAGCGATGATACAGATTGATGTCAATTCAGGGCCGCTGATTGCCTGGCTGATGGAGCAGGGCCTGCATGGGGCGCCGCAGCAGGATCTTTTGCAGGGGTACTGCCAGCGTCTGGTTGATGCGGGGGTGCCCTTGTGGCGGTTCCATCTGGCGCAGCGGGCGTTTCACCCAAAGTTCGGCGGCATCGGCTTCAACTGGACCCGCGCTGACGGCATCAGCCACGAACACTACGAATACCGCGAATCCCCGCGCGAAGAATGGCTGCGCAGTCCGTTCTTCCACATCCTGGAGCACAATCTGGAAGAGTTTCGCGAGCGGCTGGAAGATAATGCGCCGGAACAGTTCCCCCTGCTGCCCGAACTGCGGGAGCGCGGCGCAACGGATTACTTTGCCAAGGGCGTTCGCTTCTCGCCGCCCGATGACGAACCCAATGATCCGCGCCACCCGCGCGAAGGGATGCTGGTCTCCTGGGCCTCTGACCGGCCCGGCGGCTTTTCCGGCCGCGAGCTGGACCTGATCCGCACCACCCTGCCGCATCTGGGGCTAGCGCTGAAATCCTCCTCCAACCGGCAGATGGCCAGCGACTTGCTGCAGGTCTATCTGGGCCGGGATGCCGGGCGCCGGGTGCTGTCCGGGGAAATCCAGCGCGGCTCCTCGCAGCAGATCGACGCGGTGATCTGCCTGTTCGACCTCAAAGGGTTCACCCAGCTGGCCGAACGGCTGCCGGGGACTGAGCTGATCGAGATGCTGAACGGGTACTTCGGCCTGGCGGTCGAAACCATCCAGGCGCATGGCGGCAATATCCTCAAATTCATGGGCGACGGCATGCTGACGATGTTCAATCTTGGCAGCATCGAAGAAGACGCCCACGCAGCGCTGGCCGCGGCCAATGAGCTGTGCGGCAAGGTGCGCGCCTATAACACTGAGCGTGAGGAGCTGGAATTGCCGACTGCCGGCTTCACCCTGGCGCTGCACGCCGGCGATATTCTCTATGGTAACATCGGGGCGGAGAACCGGCTGGATTTCACCGTGATCGGCCAGGCGGTGAACCAGACCGCCAGGATTGCCGGGATGCACCGTTCTGTCGGCCAGAACATCATCATGTCCGAGGATGTGAAAACCGCGGCCCGTGGCACCAATCATGACCTGGTGTCCCTGGGCCGCTACATGCTGCGCGGCGTGGCAGAGCCGATGGAGTTGTACACGATCTACCGCGGCAATTGCGGCTGCGACAGCTAGGCGGCTGCACAGCCGGGGTCAGATGCTGATCTCGACCCCGGGCAGGTTCACTTCCTTCATCATGTCGCGCAGCTCCTGCCGGGCGGCGATATTGGAGATGTTCAGCTGCTTGACGCCGATGTCCTTGAGGTCCAGCAGCGTCAGACCGCGCGGGAACAGCTCGCGGAAAATCACCCGCTCTGAAAAACCCGGCGCGATGCGGAAGCCGATCCGTTTGGACAGCATCTTGATGGCGCGTTCCATCTTTTCCTTGTTGACCATGCGCTGGGTGCCGACGCGGTTGCGGATCACGATCCAGTCGATCGGCTTCAGCCCGGCCTGCGCGCGCAGCTGGCGGGCGTTCCAGACCATTTCGGAATAAACGGACGGCCCGGTGATGGTCTCGCCCTTCTGGTCCACATGCGCCAGCAGGTCGAAGTCGACAAAGCTGTCATTCAGCGGCGTGATCAGCGTGTCGGCCAGTGAATGCGCCACCTGGCTGAGGCGGGTGTGCGAGCCGGGGCAGTCGATCAGGATGAAGTCATGGCCCGGCTCCAGCGCCGAGACTGCCGCTGACAGCCGGTGGTCATAGATGTTTTCGCCCGGCTGCAGGCTGGCCGGGTCGATCTCCGGCAGCTCATGGATTTCCACCATTGGCAGGTCCAGGCCGGATTTGACGCAGAAATCCTTGCGGTTCTCCAGGTAGCGCCCCATCGAGCGCTGCCGCAGATCCAGATCCAGCGCCGCGACCTTGTGGCCCAGACGGGCCAGGGTGGTTGCGACATGCATGGAAACGGTCGATTTGCCCGCGCCGCCCTTCTCGTTGCCGACGACAATGATATGCGCCATGTACAGGTCCCTTCGCTCGTGCTTTTGTGCACGTCTTTCGCTTTGGGCCCCTGTATAGGCTCTGGATTCCGCCAAGAAAAGCGGTGCGGGCAGTCTGGTAAACTTAGTGTATCACCTGTGTTTTGCAGGACCCGCAGGCTTGCGCTTGGGGCGGGCGTCGCCGCCCTTGCCGCCCTTTGCGGACACGGCTGCAGCGGCGCGCGCCTTGTTCTTCTTGCTGTTGGGCTTGCCGACCGGCGGCTTGGGGCCTTTGGCCTTGAACGGCTTGGCCGCGGGTGCGCCGGGCCGGGTCATCCGCTTGGAGGGATCCGATGCGCCTTTGGGCTTGGCGGTCACAGCCGGCTTGGGCTTGCTGGGGCGGTCCTCCTTGCGGGCCGGTTTGCTGTCCCAGTCTTTGCGCGCGGGCTTGCCGCCCCAGTCCTTGCCTGCAGTCTTGTCGCTCCGTTCCTTGCGCTCCGGCTTGTCGCTCCATTCCTTGCGGGGCGGGCGGCTGTCTTCGCGGTGATCGGATTTGGCACGGTAGGGCTTGGCGCCATCGTCCTTGCCGCGATGCGGTTTCCGGTCGCCTTTGAAGCCGCCCTTCGGCCCGCCGGGGCCGCGGCGCGGGGCAGGGGCCAGTTCGGGTGCCTCTGCCAGCTGCGTCAGCACAGCGCCCGGCTCCAGCTCTGTCTTGCCGTCCAGCGCCTTGAGGAAGCCCTCAACCGCGTCTTTGCTGATTTCGGCAAAGGTTTCGTTATCCTGCACCCGGATTGCGCCGATGGCGTCGCGGTCGATATTACCGGCCTTGCACAGCATCGGCAGCACCTTGCGCGGGTCGGCGCCGGCCTCGCGGCCGCCCGACAGGGAGAACCAGACAGAGGGGCCGAAGGCTTTGCGTTCCTTACGCTCCTTGCGCGGCTCCGGCGTGTCTGCCGGGCGCAGGTCCTCAGGCGCCGAGTGGCGGCTGCGGAACAGGCGCAGATAGGTTGCGGCGATCTGTTCGGGTGTGAATGTGTCCAGCAGGGTCTGCACGCCTGCCTGTTCGTTTTCGGCTACCGGCTCCTGCCAGACCGGATCGGCCAGCATCCGCTCTTCGTCGCGGGCCAGCACGTCGTCGGCAGACGGCGCTTCGCAATGCTCAGCGGTCAGCTTGGCCCATTTCAGCAGGCGCAGGGCCTTGGAGCGCGCTTTGGGCGGAGCGATCAGGGCGCTGACGCCCTTGCGGCCCGCGCGGCCGGTGCGGCCGGAGCGGTGCAGCAGGGTTTCGTGGTTCGAGGGCAGCTCCGCATGGACCACCAGTTCCAGCCCCGGCAGGTCAATGCCGCGGGCCGCCACATCGGTGGCCACGCAAACCCGGGCACGCCCGTCGCGCATTGCCTGCAGCGCATGGCTGCGTTCGGTCTGGGACAGCTCGCCCGACAAGGTCACCACCGGCAGGCCGCGGTTGGTCAGGCGCGCGGCCAGACGGTTCACCGCTGCGCGGGTGTTGGCAAAGACGATGGAGCTGGGCGCCTCATAGTAGCGCAGCACGTTGATGATGGCGTTTTCCGCGTCCGCTTGCGCGACGCTCATCAGACGGTATTCGATATCCGCGTGCTGCTTGGTCTCGCCTGCGGTCTTGATCCGCATCGCGTCGCGCTGGAAGGTCTCGGCCAGGCTGGCGATTGCCGGCGGCACGGTGGCGGAGAACAGCAGGGTGCGGCGGTCTTCGGGCGCTTCGCCCAGGATGAACTCCAGATCCTCGCGGAAGCCGAGGTCCAGCATCTCGTCGGCCTCGTCCAGCACCACGCCGCGTACCTGGCTGAGGTCGATGGAGCCGCGCGCGATATGGTCGCGCAAACGGCCCGGAGTGGCCGCCACGATATGGGCACCGCGTTCCAGCGCCCGGCGCTCATCGCGCATGTCCATGCCGCCGACGCAGGACGCAATCCGTGCGCCTGCCTCGCGGTAGAGCCAGCCAAGTTCGTGTTTCACCTGCAGCGCCAGTTCGCGGGTCGGGGCGATCACCAGCGCCAGCGGTGCCGCGGCCTCGCCGAACGCGTCCTCTTCGCCCAGCAGATCCTGGGCCAGCGCCAGGCCGAAGCCGACAGTTTTGCCCGATCCGGTCTGTGCAGACACCAGCAGGTCGCGCCCTTCCACGTCAGGCTGGGTCACAGCCTCCTGCACTTGGGTCAGGGTTTCATATCCGCGCTCTTGCAGTGCGTTGGCCAGGGCTTGTTTCACGAGGGGGCTGTCTTTCCCGCGGGGCGCACGTCCGGCCCCAGCGTCAGGAGAAAAAGAAAGAAGGCTGCCCGTCCGGGGCAGCCTTCGGGAGTTCTGCAAAATACGGCAGGCGGCTTAGAAGCCCAGGCCTTCGTATTTCTTCTTGAACTTGGACACGCGGCCGCCGGCGTCCAGCAGGCGCGAGGTGCCGCCGGTCCAGGCCGGGTGCACGGTCGGGTCGATGTCCAGGGCCAGCTGATCACCCTCAGCACCCCAGGTGGAGCGCATCTTGAGGACGGTGCCGTCGGTCATTTTGACGTCGATGAAGTGGTAATCGGGATGGGTGTCTTTTTTCATGATACCGCTCCTCAGGCTTTCTTGGGCTTGTAGTTCGCATCTTCTGCGATACGGGCCGACTTACCGCGGCGGGCGCGCAGGTAGTACAGCTTGGCGCGGCGGACGCGGCCGCGGCGCACCACTTCGATCGAGTCGATGTTGGTCGAGAACAGCGGGAACACACGCTCCACGCCTTCGCCGAACGAAATCTTGCGGACGGTGAACGAACCGGCAATGCCCGAGCCGTTTTTGCGGCTGATGCAAACGCCTTCGTACATCTGCACGCGCGAACGCGAGCCTTCGGTCACCTTGTAGCCGACACGGATGGTGTCACCGGCTTTGAAGTCGGGGATCTCTTTCCCCAGGGCGGCGATCTGTTCCGCCTCCAGCTGTGCGATCAGGTCCATCGCAACTCTCCTAAATTGCCTGCGGTTCATTCCGCAGAGGTTTGTGCCGTCATGAGAGCTCCTGGTCTTCACCGGGTCCCGCCAAAGGCAGCCCGCCAGAGATCACGCCGTCTGTTCCTTGCTGCTGGCGGGTTGGATCCTGAAGGAAACCGAAGAAGATTTCCGGGGCTGATCCAACAGCCAACGGCCCGGGGCCGATTCCCGGCACCAGACGAGCGGCTTTTAGGCCTGCTGCGCCAATGTTTCAAGGGAATTCTGCGGCGGCGCCCGGATCGCAGGCATTGATTTCCTTTTGATCGGCTGCGGATCTGCGGTTACCGTTCAAATACATTTATTTACGCAGCGTCAGCATATGCAGCCGGCCGGGCGCGCCTCACCAGGGAGGGGAGACAGCATGCCATTCAAAAAGATGGATATTTTCAACAGCGAACAATCCTACAAGGCGGAATTGAAGAAAGAGCTCAAGAAGCTGGATACCACACCGGGCGATTTCTACTTCTATGATGAGGTCACGCTGAACGGTGCAGCCCAGTCCATCCTGATTGTCGGCGAGGCGGCACCGCCCCTGCTGAAGGAGCTGAAGTCCAAAGCCAAACAGCGGGCGGTGGGGCAGTGTTCTGTCAAGGACGGCACGCTGCGGCTCAGCCTGGTGAAGGGCAGGATGCCTGAAAAGAAACTGAAGCCGCTGATGAAGGGCACCCAGTTCGGCTACGAGCTTGTGGCCGTGGACCTGGATGCGGGCGGCGAAGTTGATCCGGACAAGCGTTTCCTGAAACGGCTGCAGGCGGTGGAAAGCCGCTTTGACAAAATCAAGGGCAGGATCACGGATGACGAGCGCAAGGAGCTGCGCATCCTGTTCGGGCAGATCGAGGAGCAGAAGGACACGGACCAGGCACAAGCGGCCAAGACCCTGATCGCTCTCAACACCCGGATGGAGGAGCTGATCAAGCTGATCGGCGGCGGCAAGGAGGCCTCCAAGGAAGAAACCAACGCCAAGACCCGGCTCAAGGCCACAACCGCCCGGTTCGACAAGGTCAAGGGCAAGATCATGGATGATGAGCGCAAGGCACTGCGCCAGCATTTCGGGGCTGTGGCCGAACATTTCGAGAAGGGCGAATGGAAGCAGGCCTATGCCCGGCTGGAGGTGCTCGACAAGGAAATGGTCGGATATGTGAAGGCGGCGCTGGCATCGGATGAGCAAGACGCGGAAAAGCGCAGCGAGGAGTTCGCGCAGTCGGATAGCGGCAAAGCAGCCAAGATGCTGGCCAGCCGGATCAAGGAGGAAATCGCGAAGCTGGGCAAGCTGGAAACGGCCGTGACCCGCGAAGCCGGGGTGCTGAAGGACTTGCAGGAAACCCTGTCAGGGCTGACCAAAGCCAAGGATATCAGCAAGAAGCAACAGCAGGTCGATGCCAGCGCCGAGCGGCTTGAGAAGGCCAAACAGGTGCTGGAGCAGTCCCGCGGCCAGCTGCTGAAAAATGTCGAGGAGATGAAGGCCGAGAAGCTGGAAAAAGAAAAAGCCTTTGTCACAGCCTTGGGCAATATCAAGTCCCGCATCACGGCATTGGATGAAATGCTGGACAGCGTGCCGGTGGATCAGGCCCGCAGCCAGATCGAGGCGCTGATCAAGAAGCAGGCCGAGGCACAGCAATGGCAGGAAGAGCGCATCAAGGCAGAGGACGGCGGCGAAGGCCACGGCACCGGCCGCCACGGTGCGCAGACCGGCATGGAACGGCAGGCGATGCGGGCCTCTTCGCAGGACGGGGTGACCCCGGATCAGAGCGGCAATTCCGCCGGCACCGCGCAGGTGACCGAGAAGTGGAATAAGGTGAAAATCACCTATACCGAGGAGGACGGGAAACGGGTGATTGCCAACCGTTCGGAAGTCGAAAAGCAGATCGCAGCCAGCTTTGACCGCAAGCAGTACAGCGGCGGCAATGCCTCAATGTGGGCAACCCCGGTTCTTGAAAAGGAAGCCTTCGACCGGGCAACGTCCATTGCCGCAAAGTTCAAGGGGTTCACGCATTATGCCACCGGCAAAAAGACCCAGGCCAATCAGGTGACGGACGAACTGACCTCGCTGACCTTGAAGATGGGGCCGCCGGCCTCGGCGCCGGGCTGGGGCTATGCGCTCAAGCGTGACGGGGCTGCCGTTTCGCTCAACGATATCAAATCCGCGGTTTCCGACTTTGAACAGGGCAAATCCAGCCTGGATGACATGTTCAAGGCCCTGAACGTGAAACTGGTTGAAAAATCCGGTGGCGGCGGTGTGAAGATGGTGCCCCACTGCCTGGTTGTGCTGACCCGCTCGTCCACGGCTGGCGACTGGAAGTTCAAGACCCACTTCCCGGATGACCGGCTGGGCAGCAGTGATATTGGCTGGGAAACGGAGCGGAACCAGTCCAAGGGCGATGTCACCTTCAAGCAGGGAACAACGCTGACGGTCTGGAAAAACAACAAGATGCCGAACTAGCCGGCTGCGGCCGGGCCCGGACAGGGCCCGGTGCTGTTTCAGGCGGTCTGGTCGTCCAGCGCCGCGTCTGGCGCGTTCTTCTTGACCGACTCGATGCCGTTATCGCGGCCAGAGGCACTGGCGTAGCTTTGCGAGGTGCCGATCACCTGGCCGTTGGTGGCCTTGAGGTTGAACATGTGTTTGCCCGCGGCAGTTTCCTTGCGCTCATAGCGCGCGTCGTCGCCGGCATTCTTGCGGACCGATTCAATACCGTTCTCGGCGCTGGCCTTCTGCTTGTAGCCTTCGCTGGCCAGAATGTTTTCGCCATTGCCTGCCTTCAGGCGGAAGCGGAATTCGCCTGCGTTGTCGGTGTAGAGTTCAAATTTCCCAGCCACCCTGCTGTCTCCTGTCATTTAACTTATGCAGGAGGAGTAAAACACGGGTTCGCCAATGCGGCAACGGCTTGCATTGGGGAAAAGCCAGGCTGGTGCGTCACTTGCGCTATGGCTTGCCGCTGTCCTTGGAGCGGATGTAGGCCTCCCACAGGTCCGGGCGGCGGGCCTTGGTGATCTCTTCGCTCATCCCGTGGCGCCAGTCTGCGATCTTGCCGTGATGGCCGGACATCAGCACATCGGGGATTTCCCGGCCCTTCCATTCGGCAGGGCGGGTGTATTGCGGGTGTTCCAAAAGGCCCGAGGAAAAGCTCTCCTCCTCGGTCGAGGCGTGGTTGCCCAGAACCCCCGGAATCAGCCGCACGGTGGCGTCAATGAGCGCCTGTGCCGCCAGTTCGCCGCCAGTCATCACGAAGTCCCCCAATGAGACCTCCTGAATGCCGTAATGCTCCAGCACCCGTTCATCGACACCCTCGAACCGCCCGCAAAGCAGGGTGATGCCGTCGCATTGGGCAAAATTATGCATCATCTGCTGGTTCATCGGCCGCCCGCGCGGGGTCAGGTAGACCAGGGGCCAGTTGCCGCGGGTATCCGCCATCGTGTGTTCGATCGCTTCGCCCAGCACATCGGCGCGCAGCACCATGCCGGCGCCGCCGCCTGCGGGCGTGTCATCGACATTGCGGTGCTTGCCAACGCCGAATTCGCGCAGATCGGTGGTCTCCAGCTGCCAAAGGCCCTCCTGCAGCGCCTTGCCGGTCAGGCTTTCGCCCAGCACACCGGGAAAGGCCGCGGGAAACAGGGTGATGATCTTGGCCTTCCACACGCCAGCCAGGTCCGGCGTCGGCGTCATCAGCTCGCGCGGTTTCAGCGTGGGGCGGATGGCCTTGCGGCCATGGGAGCGGGAGGGCGTGTCTGTCATGGCGTCCTCATAGGCGATGGCGCGCTGCGAAGAAAGCGGAGTTATGCGAGGCTCTGCCTCGCGCTCCGGGATATTTTCGGCCAGATGTACAAGAGATCCAGTCTTCTTCTGGCAGGTAGTATCCTGGGGCTGAGCGCCAGTAGCGCGAGGGAGCAAAGCCCCTAATGCACCTTTCAGAACAGCCCTTCGGGCGGGTCGGCGACAATGCGGCGCTGGGTCAGATCCACGGTTGGCACCGCTTCCAGGGTGAAGGGCAGCAGCACGGTTGCCTTGAGGCCGGGGCCGTGGATCTCCAGCAGGTCGGAGGCGCCGTGGTTCTGCACCGATTTCACCGTGCCCAGCAGCGTGCCGCCGGTGTCATAGACTTCCAGCCCGATCAGGTCGGTATGGTAGAACTCGTCATCCGGCAGCTGCGGCAGCTGATCGCGGCGGGCAAACAGCCGCAATCCCTTGATGGCGTCGGCCTCTTCCTTGGTTTCAACACCTTCCAGCAACGCGGCAAAGCCGTTCTTGATCGGGCGGGTGATGGTCAGGGAGTAGGTCTTGCTCCCGTCCTCATTGCTGAGCGGCGAGTAGTCCTCGATCTCTTCCGGGATGGCACAGAAGCTCTTGAGCCGCACCTCGCCGCGCACCCCGAAGGACCCGGAAATGGCGCCTACGCAGATCAGATCGCTCATGCTGTCAGTCCTTTGCACAGAACCCCGCGCGCAGCCATTGGCCGCCGGATTGTTCGCAGAGTTCACTTTGATGGTTGCGTTCAAAGAAGATGCCCGCGGTAAAGGCCACTGCAACAAAAAACACAAGCCTTATCAACCGTCCCATGACAGGCCTCAGCGGGTTTCAAGCGGCAGGTCCGCCATCCGGCTTTCCCAGCCGGTTTCTTCCAGTTCCGGCGTGTCCGACAGCCGCTCCGGGTAGCCGATGCAGAAATAGCCGATCAGCTGCCAGCCCTTGGGCGCGTTCAGGTCGCGGTTCAGCTGCTGGGGCTCCAGCACCGAAACCCAGCCCAGCCCCAGCCCTTCGGCGCGCAGCACCAGCCAGAACAGGGTGATGGCGGTGACCACCGAATAGCGGCGCATCTCCGGCATGGTGGCGGCGCCCAGGCCGTGGCCCTGGGTGGTCTCATCGTCGCAGTAGACGGCCAGCTGCACCGGAGCATCGCGCATGCCGGACAGTTTCAGTTCCGCATAACGCTCAGCCTTTTCGCCGGAATACCCGGTCAGCGCCTGGGCATTGGCGGCTTCGAAATTCTTCAGCGCAGAGGCGCGGGCGGTTTCGCTTTCCACCCGCAGGATGCGCCAGGGTTCGCTCAAGCCCACGGACGGGGCGAGCTGAATGGCAGAGAGGCAGCGCATCAGCACTGCCTCCTCCACCGGATCGCTGCGGAACCGGCGCACGTCGCGCCGGAGCCGCATCAGCAGATCAAGCTGGCTGCGGAACTCTTCGGGAAAAGCGCCCCGCAGCTCCACGGAATTATTCCGCGTCTGCAGCTGCTTCGGCGGCTTCAGCAGCCTTTGCAGCTTTCTCTTCTGCGCGCTCCTGGGCTTTCTTGCCCGGGGTGCCTTTTTTCGGGTTGCTGCGCTCGGCCTTGGCGCGGACGCCTGCGGCTTCCAGCATGCGGGCGATACGGTCGGTCGGCTGCGCGCCCTGGTCCAGCCAGTGCTGCACGCGCTCCAGGTCCATTTTCACGCGGTCTTCCGAATCTTTCGGCAGCAGCGGGTTGTAGGTGCCCAGCTTCTCGATGAAGCGGCCGTCGCGCGGCATGCGGCTGTCAGCAGCCACGATGCGGTAGAAGGGGCGTTTTTTGGAGCCGCCGCGGGCCAAACGGATTTTCATTGCCATGGGTACATCTCCTTTGATGGCGTTGTCCGGGGTATGCCCCGGTTGTCCTGTTGTTGGTTGTTATTCTTGGTGTTTCTTGTGGTGGCGGATGACTTCATCAATGATGAAGTTCAGGAATGCCTTGGCGAATTCAGGGTCCAGATCGGCCTGATCCGCCAGGTCTTCGAGCCGTGCGATCTGGGCCGCTTCGCGGGTGGGATCGGACGGGGGAAGGTCGTGTTCGGCCTTGAGCCGGCCCACCGCCTGGGTGTGCTTGAACCGCTCGCCCAGAGTATAGACGAGGATTGCATCCAGACGGTCGATGCTTTCGCGGTGGCCCTTCAGCAGCGCGGCTGCGCGGGCAACGGGATCTTGGATATCTGTTGTCATCGGGGTCTCCGCAATACAGCAGGGCGGGGTGCCGTCGAGGGGGTGCCAGGCGTGCGCCGGCTGTGCACCACCTGTGCACCGCCGCAGCGCAGCATCCGGGAAATCGCGCGCACATTAGTCAATGGCCCAGCCCTCCGGTTTGAAGAGCGGGTCGGCGTAATGGCTGATTTCCATGTCGATCCCATGCGCAATCTGGCTGTCCTTCAGGGCGTCCGGCGCGGGGTGGCGGTAGACGGCGTCGTTGCCGTCGATGGTGGCGGCGCCGTGGTCCTTGGCAGCGCCGAGCCGTTCCGCGAGCCGGATCGAGTCGAGATTCTTGGGGTCGATATAGCTGACCGCAGTCTCCCAGCCCAGATTTGAATAGAAATGCTGGCGGGCGGCATGGGCTGCCTCCAGCGCATAGCCCTTGCCAGCGGCACCGGG
Source organism: Leisingera sp. ANG-DT (assembly GCF_000813785.1). Lineage (NCBI taxonomy): Bacteria > Pseudomonadati > Pseudomonadota > Alphaproteobacteria > Rhodobacterales > Roseobacteraceae > Leisingera > Leisingera sp. ANG-DT. Next base: position 75,948 of record NZ_JWLE01000005.1, on the reverse strand, counting down.
CCAGATGATCCAGGCGATCTCGCGCTCCGGCCAGCCTGCGGGCTGCCAGCCGCCGGCCATGCCATAGGTTTCGCCGCTGGCCTTGTCGTGGATCATCCACATGCCGAAGCCGCGCACCTGCCAGTGGCCGATCTCGGCGGCATAGAGCATCCAGGCCTCGTAAGTGTTCAGCGGCCCGCCCATGAAGCGCGAGCGGTAAGAGCTGAAGGTGGCCTTGAAGTCAGGGTAATCCTGCGCTTCGGGGCCGCGCAGCACCAGGCGGCGGGTTTCGATCACCGGGATGTCAAACGGCATCAGCGCGCTCCTTCCAGCGGAAGGGCGCGGCGGCGCCAGGATATGATCCCGCGCAGGCGCATCAGTGCAAAAGCCCCCGGGCGGCTTCAGGGCCGGAGCGGCGGGCGGCGGGCGAGTGGCGCCAGCAGCGCAGGCCGGGCGCCGGCTGCAGCGGGAAGGAGACCAGCCGTTCCGGCTGGGCGCCGGCGCGGCGGGCCAGGGCGATGGAGGCGGTGTTTTCTTCCGGCACGTAGGAGACGATGGTGTCCCAGCCGGCCGCGTTGAACAGCCAGTCCAGCACGCATTGCACGGCTTCGCTGGCATAGCCCTTGCCCTCGCCGGTCTCCATCAGGTGCCAGGACAGTTCCGGTTCCGGCCAGCCCTTGGGGAACCAGGGGCCGACCAGGCCCACGGTGTCGCCGGTGCTGCGCTCCACCACGGCAAACAGGCCGTAGCCGTGCAGGTGCCAATGGCCGATGATGGTGGCGATCGACCACCACAGAGAATCGGCGTCATCCGCAACATTGATAAACCGCGGCGCGTCCGGCGCCAGGAAGGCAGCCTGGGCGTCAAAATCCGGATCCGCCGGAGAAATCAGCATCAGCCGCTTGGAAACCAGCCGTGGATACCGCCGTTGCGCGTCTTTCATATCGTACCCCATTGCCCGGGCGGCAGGCCGCCCGGCGTCTTTTTCACCCATCCGGTGAAGGAGTATCGTGGAGACTGCGTAATTTTCCGTTAAACGGCTGCGGGACGCGCCGGGCTGCGCAGTGCGGGACAGATGGGAGATCATGCGTAGGCCTCCATCCCGCCGTCGCAAGGCGCCTCTGGGGCAGGGTGGCGGTAGACCAGTTCGCGCCCGTGCTTGGGGTTGTCGAATTCAGCTTCGAACACCGCGCCCAGCCGTTCGGCAAGCGCCACCGAGCGGGTGTTGCCCGGGAAGATGTTGGAGCACAGTGCGGGCAGGCCCATCACCTCATAGGCGTGGGTGCGGGCGGCCAGTGCGGCCTCTGCCATGATGCCGCGGCCTTCGCCCGCCGGGAAGGCAACCCAGCCTAATTCAGGTTCCGGCCAGCCCTCGGGCTGCCAGATGCCGGTGATGCCAAGCGGCTCGCCGGTCTGCTTGCAGGTGATGGTCCAGAAGCCGAAGCCGCGCATCGCCCAGTGGCCCACCGACATGGTGAACCAGCGCCAGGCCTCGTTGCGGTCCAGCGGCCCGCCAAATCCCCAGGAGCGTGCTTCATCCGCGAAGAACGCTGCCACCGGCCCGAAATCCGCCGCCTCCGGTCCGCGCAGGACCAGGCGTTCGGTTTCAAGCTGAGGGATGGCGGGGAGCTGCATGATTACTTCTTCTTGCCAAATCCGCTGAGGCCCGCGGGCAGGCCCATGCCGCCGCCGAGACCGGGGAGGCCGCCGGGCAGGCCGCCTTTGCCGCCCATGGCCTTGGCTGCCGCTTCCAGCGCCTTGGGGTCCATCTGGCTGGGATCCATGCCGCCCATATCCGGCATGCCGCCTTTGCCGAACATGCCCTTCATGGCCTGTTTCAGCATCTTGCCTTTGCCCATCTTGCCCATCTTCTTCATCACATCGGCCATCTGCCGGTGCATCTTCAGAAGCTTGTTGAGGTCGGAGACTTCCATGCCAGAACCGGCCGCGATGCGCTTCTTGCGGGAGGCCTGCAGCAGGGCGGGGTTGGCGCGTTCCTTCTTGGTCATCGACTGGATCATGGCGATCTGGCGCTTCAGCACCTTGTCGTCCATGCCGGCGTCCTGCACCTGCTTGGCCATTTTGCCCATGCCAGGCATCATCTGCATCATGCCCTCCATGCCGCCCATCTGGAGCATCTGTTCAAGCTGCATCTTCAGGTCGTTCATGTTGAACTGACCCTTCATCATGCGCTTCATCATCTTCTCGGCCTGTTCGGCCTCGATGGTTTCCTGGGCCTTTTCGACCAGCGCCACGATGTCGCCCATGCCCAGGATGCGGCCGGCGATCCGGTCTGCCTCGAAAGTCTCCAGCGCGTCCATCTTCTCGCCCAGGCCGACAAAGCGGATCGGTTTGCCGGTGACAGCGCGCATCGACAGCGCCGCACCGCCGCGGCCGTCGCCGTCCATCCGGGTGAGGACCACGCCGGAGATGCCGATCTTGGCGTCGAATTCCTCGGCCACCTCAACGGCGACCTGGCCGGTCAGGCCGTCGACCACCAGCAGGGTCTCGCGCGGGGAGACCACGTTGCGGACGTCTTCGACCTCCTGCATCAGGGTCTCGTCGATGTGCAGGCGGCCGGCGGTGTCCAGCATGTAGACGTCATAGCCGCCGAGCGTCGCCTGCTGCTTGGCGCGTTTGGCGATGTCGACGGGTTTCTGGCCGGGCACGATGGGCAGGGTGTCGACGCCGATCTGGGTGCCGAGGACAGCCAACTGGTCCATCGCCGCCGGGCGGTAGACGTCGAGCGAGGCCATCAGGACCTTCTTGCCCTCTTTCTCCTTCAGCCGTTTCGCCAGCTTGCCGGTGGTGGTGGTCTTACCGGAGCCCTGCAGGCCGACCATCAGAACGGGGGCGGGCGGGTTGTCGACCTTGAGCTTGCCGGGGTCTTCCTCGCCGCGCAGCACGTCGACCAGCGCGTCGTGGACGATCTTCACGACCTGCTGGCCCGGGGTCACCGATTTGGTGACGGCCTGGCCGGTGGCCTGTTCCTGAACCTTCTTGACGAAATCGCGGGCAACCGGCAGCGAGACGTCGGCTTCCAGCAGGGCCACGCGGACTTCGCGCAGGGCGGATTTGACGTCTTCCTCGTTCAGGGCGCCCTGTTTGGTCAGCCGGTCAAAGACGCCGGAAAGGCGTTCGGATAGATTTTCAAACATGCCTGCGGCCTCCTAATGCCGGTTTCAACGTGTGGCGCCCCCGTATGTAGGGGACAAGCGAACCATGCGCAAATGCCCGCCGGTCCTGGTGTCAGTCGTGGGGGCAAACCAAACGAGTTTGCCCCCACGGGCGTAACACGCTGGTGGGGGGCGATCCCTGGCACGGGCAGGGACCGGAAGACTCAGATCTCCCGGATGTTTGGGCAGGCGATACGCGGATTAGGGGCCGGAGTCAACCTTTGCGGCTTCCAGCCAGTCGTTGACGCGGTTTGCTGTTTCAATATGTGCAGAGGAAGTGCCAGGGCGCGAGATCAGCGGGCGGAAGAAGTAGCCTTCATCCGATTTGATCAGCAGTGAGGGCTGGTATTCCGGCTTGCCCGTTTCTGATGCCGCAATGTCGAGCGTGTAGGTTTCTACCGCAGCTAGTGGGACCTTCAGTTCATCGAATTGGAGGGCTGTCTTTCTGCGATGGGTCATTTGATCACTTTGCCGGTCGAAAATCAGTTGGCTTCGATCCAGGCTCAATGCGGCCAGTCCGAGCAAAACAACTGCTATAGCTGCCAGAACCGCAGCAATTGAGATGTCTCCGTGCCAAGTCCACCTAAGAGAATAAAAGGCCGGGACCAGTGCGATGATGCTCAGCGCAACCGGCGCCAGCCAGTCTTGATACTCTAATATCAATTGATCCGGCGTTTCACGGGTGATCTGCATCTGTAGTTATGCCTTGCTTGGCAGAGGGGAAATGGCTCAGGAGAATTCTGAAATTGTGCGAGCAGGAGTTAGTAGCTCTGACAATAGCGACGGTTTCAACTAAAAAACGTGCCTGGAACGGGATGGCGAAGATGCTTGTCAGTTACTGAGAGTGTTCCTGCATTTGTTCGCTGGCCGGCAGCCAGGCATTGATCGCCTCCGCCAGGTGCTGGGCGCCGCGGCCGCTGGTGTAGGCCTCGACCACCGGGTGGCGGCCGGCGCTCATGCCGCCGTCGAGCACCAGAACCGGGCGGTGGAGCGTGCGGGTGCGGCCCTCGCGGCGGCTGGTGGTGCTTTCCACCTCGGCGTGGGAGAGGTCGGCGAGATGGTGCTCCACCTTGCTGTAGCCGAACACCGACTGGCGCCGGATCACCACGCTGCCGCCGGGGCGGTCGAGGATCACCTGCACCCGGCGCACGAACAGGCAGAAGGCCAGCGCGCCCATGCCGCCGCCAACCAGGGCAAAGACGAGGCCTGGCAGGATCAGGTCGCCGCCCTGGCTGAGCATGCCGAGGCCGGCGCCGGCAAAGACCAGGATGAAAAAGACAAGCATGATGCCGATCAGCCAGGGTGTATCGGACAGGATCAGCTGTTCGGGCGTGTTGCGGGTGATTTTCATGGGGATAGCTTACCCAAGGGAAGGCCGGGGGAGAGGGGAAATCGGCGGCGGATGCGTCAAAACTGTGCGCGGGGTGCCGCCGCTACGCCCTCTGCGCGCTTGACTCAGGGGCGGACGCTTGGCCAACATCGAGAACGGCCCCTTGCTGTCCACTCACCGGCAGGGGGCGCTCAGAAGAGCACCGAGGCAGATCTTTGGCACAGGCAAGCTGCACGCCCTTGGCGGCTGCGGTCCTAGGCGGGCATTCGCATCAGCTAAGGGAGGATCTGAGAACATGCGCGTTTTCACTATTCTGGGACCGTCGCAGTCTGGCAAATCAACGCTGGCTACGGCGCTGGCCAATCTGGACAGTGCCGCGGGCAAGAGGCAGGAGGTTGCAGGCGTCGCCGCTTTGCAGCCTTTTTCATTTATGGGGGAGGACTGGGCCGCGATCGACATTGCGGGCGGCGCCGATAACCTGGCGCAGGCGGGACCGGCCTTGGCGGCCAGCGATGCTGCCGTCCTCTGCGTTCCGGCGGATGCCGGCGCTGCGGTCCTCAGCGCGCCTTACTTGCGCAAGCTGGAGGAGGCGGGAGTTCCCGCCTTTATTTTTGTCAATCGTATGGACCAGGCAGCGGACCGGGTGGCAGAGATCGTTGCCGCGCTTCAGGCCTATTGCAGCCACAACATCATCCTGCGGCAGGTGCCGATCCGCGAGGATGGTCAGGTTGTGGGTGCTGTGGATCTGATTTCCGAACGCGCATGGCAGTATCAGGAGGGCAAGCCCTCGGCGCTGATCGAGCTGCCGGTGGCGATGTACGCGCGTGAGCAGGAGGCGCGCACTGAGCTTTTGGAGGCGCTGGCGGATTTTGACGACACGCTGCTGGAGGAGCTGATCGAGGATCAGCAGGTGATGGCGGAGGAGGCCTATGAGGTGGCCACCAAGGTGCTGCAGCACAACGACCTGATCCCGGCGCTGATGGGATCGGCAGAGCATAAGAACGGGATTATGCGGCTGATGAAGTCGCTGCGCCATGAGGCCCCGGATGTGGGTGTGGCGCTGGAGCGGCTGTCGCAGGACGGCAAAGTGGTGGCGGTCGGCTGTATGGCGGATCTGGTCAAGCATCTGGGCAAGACGGTGATGGTGCGGGCGCTGGACGGCAGTGTCGGCAACGGCGTGCCGGTTGGCGGTGCGGCGCTGGGATCGCTGACCGGCATGGGATCGGCAGCCAATACCAGCCTGACGCCGGGCGACATGGGGCAGGCGGTGAAGTCTGACCATCTGAACCTGGGCTTTGCCTATGGGCCGGACGGAGCATCGCCGCTGCCGGAGTGGGCGCAGCCGCGGCCCTCGACCTTCCGGCGGGTGATCACCCCGGTGAATGAGCGCGACGATGCGCGCCTGTCCACCGCGCTGGAACGGCTGGCGGAAATCGACCCGGCGCTGGTGCTGGGCCAGGACGAGGCCAGCGGCCATGTGCTCTTGAACCTGCAGGGGCCGCTGCACATGCGCCGGATCAAGCAGGCGCTGAAGGACGAGTTCGGCGTCGAGGTGGAAGAAGGGGCGGTGCCGCCGGCCCTGCGTGAAACCATCAAGAAACCCGTGCAGGTGCATCACCGCCACCGCAAACAGTCCGGCGGGGCCGGCCAATTCGCCGATGTGGTGATCGAGGTGAAGCCCCTGCCGCGCGGCAGCGGGTTTGTGTTCGAGGAAACGGTGAAGGGCGGCGCGGTGCCCAAGAACTACATCCCCTCGGTCGAGGCGGGCGCGCGCGAGGCGCTGGCGCTGGGCCTCAATGGCCATCCGGTGGTGGATGTCTGCGTGACGCTGAAAGATGGCAAGCACCATTCGGTCGACAGCTCCGACTATGCGTTCCGCACCGCGGGCAAGAACGCGGTGAAGGAGGCGCTGGCGGAGGCCGGCGCGGTGCTGCTGCAGCCGATCATGCGGGTGCATATCCATGTGCCGTCGGTGTTCACCGGCGGGCTGGTGCCGGTGGTGAGCGGCATGAAAGGCCAGATCCTGGGCTTCGAGGCCGAAGACGGCGTCGCGGGCTGGGACGTGTTCGAGACGCTGCTGCCGATGTCGGCGCAGGATGATCTGTGCAGTACCCTGGCCAGCGCCACCCGCGGCACCGGCTGGTTCAGCACCGACTTCGACCACTACGAGGAGGCGCGGCGGGCGGATTTCGCCGAGGCGTGATCTGGCCGGGCGGCGGGCGGTCGCGCCCGCCCTTCACAGAGATGGCGCAAAACGGGGCGCAGGGGGCGGAACACCTCTTGCGTCCCGTGTCCGTTTTTTGTGATCTGCGCTGCAAACCGGAACGGCTTGCGGAGTAAGATCATGGATGCGTCATCGGCCTATCAGGATAGCCTGCCCATCTCCTCGGATGCGCTGCTGAAGCAGCTGGACGACTGGGGTATTGCTTATCAGCTGCATACCCATGTGCCGCTGCGCACGGTGGAGGACGCCAAGGGCGTCGAGGAGCAGTTCATGGTGCCGGGTGAAAACGCGCTGCGGCTGAAGAACCTGTTCCTGCGGGACAAGAAGAAGCGGAATTATCTGGTGACGCTGCAGCAGGACCGCGAGATCGACCTGAAGGCGCTGGGCGCTGAGCTGGGCATCGGAAACCTGTCCTTTGGTTCCGCTGACCGGCTGCTGGAGAACCTCGGCATCCGTCCCGGCGCGGTCAGCCCGCTGGCAATGATCACCGGCGCGGAGAAAGGCGTCACCTTCTATATGGATGCGCAGGCGCAGGAGGCCGACGTGATCTATATGCATCCGCTGGTCAACGACCGCACGGTGGCGATGAAGCGCGATGATGTGATGGCGTTCTTTGAGCGCATCGGCGTTGAGGTGCGCTGGGTCTAACCGGCCCTTTCGTCCGCCAGCGCCAGATCCAGCGCGGCGGTAACATGGGCGGCGGAGGGGTTCACGAACAGGAAGCCGCCTGCCTCGAAGCTGACGTCGTCGATATGATCGGGGAAGGCCAGCGGCAGTTCGGTGCAGGCCAGCAGGATGGCGGTGCCGGGCTGCGCGTGTTTCTTGCAGAACCGCAGCAGGCGGGCCTGTGCGGTGGCGGAAGCGCCGCCGTAGAAGTCTTCGTCGATCATCATCTGCATTTCGGCGATCTCGTCCTGCGGCAGGGTATCGTTCGCACCGACCCCGTGTGCGGCGAGCACGCTGGCATAGTTGCGGGCCTGCATGGTGACGGCGGTGCCGAGCACCAGCGCGCGGCTGGCGCCGGTTGCGGCGGTGGCTTCTGCGGTGGCGTCGAAGATGCTGAGGATCGGCATCACCACGCCCTCGCGGATCGCGTGCAGGCGGGCGTGCGGGGTGTTGGAGGCGATGAGGGCGAAGTCGCAGCCGGCGCGTTCCAGCGTCAGCATCGCCTCGCGGAAGACGGCATCAAAAGCGGCCCAGCTGGCCTCATCCCCCGGGCGGCCGCGCAAGGCGCGGGTCTGGGCCTGCACTACGGATTCGATGGTGATCGGCGGCACCGGTAGCGGCGAGCCCGCGCCGCGGTCCGCAAAGAACCGCCCGGCGCCCTCGCAGATGGCGCGGTAGTAATCGAGGGTGGAGGCCCAGCCGACGCCGCCGAGAATGCCGATCTTCTTCATGGGAATGCCTGTGGTTTGAAATGCGGATGCGGGCAGAGTGGCACAGGCCCCGCCGCGCTGCCAAACGCAAAAAGGCCGCCAGCCGGGGGTGGCTGGCGGCAGGAGCGCGGGGCAGTGCGGGGATCAGGCCGCCAGCGCTTCGATTTGGTTTTTCGCTTTGGCCAGGGCGCCCTCGGCGTCGATGGACATGGCGTCGGCGGCCACGATCTCAACCTCGGTGATGCCGATGAAGCCCAGCACATGGCGCAGGTAGGTGGTGGCAAAGTCGATGTCGGATCCGGCCTGGGTGCCGCCGGAGGCCACCGCGACAATGGCGCGTTTGCCTTCCAGCAGGCCGATGGGGCCGGTTTCCTCGTAGCGGAAGGTGACGCCGACGCGGGCCACCAGGTCAATCCAGGCCTTGAGCGTGGAGGGCACCGAGAAATTGTAGATCGGCGCGCCGATCACGATGGTGTCGGCCTGTTTCAGTTCCGCGACCAGCGCATCGGAGAGGGCGAGCAGCTGCTTGTCTGCCTCGCTGCGCTGGTCGGCCGGGGTGAAGTTGGCGCCGATCCAGGCGCCGTCCAGCAGCGGCAGCGGCGCGGCGAGGTCGCGGCGGATCACAGTGTCCGCGTCCAGGCGGCTGACGATCTGTGCGGAGAGGTCCCGGGTCACCGAGCCTTCGGTGCGGGCGGAGGAGTCGAGGTGCAGAACGGTGCGGGTCATTTTGGTGTTCCTGTGCTTGTTGCTGACAGAGATTTGGGTTATTGCATTTGCGAACGCAACGCCGCAAAAGTAACATCGAGTGTGCGCGTGTGCGCATGTCGCGCGGATTGGCAAGGAGGCAGCCATGGACAATTGGGATGAGGTGCGCACCGCCTATCAGGTCGCCCGGATGGGCACGGTCAGCGGTGCGGCCGAAGTGCTGGGCGTGCACCATGCCACGGTGATCCGCCATATCGACGCCATCGAGGCACGGCTGGGGGTGAAGCTGTTCCAGCGCCACGCCCGCGGTTACACGCCGACGGAGGCTGGGCAGGACCTTTTGCGAGTGGCGCAGGCAACCGATGACCAGTTCAGCCAGCTGGTCGGCCGGCTGAAGGGGCAGGGTGATGATGTCTCCGGTGAGCTGGTGGTGACGTCGCTGGCGTCTTTTGCACCTATGCTGGTGCCGGCGCTGAAGGAATTCCAGGACATGCACCCGGGGCTTATCATCCGCTATCTGACCGGCGACCGCCTGTTCCGGCTGGAATACGGCGAGGCGCATGTGGCGGTGCGGGCGGGCAACGCCCCGGATCAGCCGGACAATGTGGTGCAGCCCTTCATCAAGCAGCAGGTCGGGCTTTATGCCTCCAAGGCCTATGCCGAAAAATACGGCGTGCTGCAGGGTGTCGAGGACATGGCCAATCACCGCTTCATCGGCAATGACGATGAAAACAGCCGCGCGCCGTTTTCGCGCTGGCTGCGGACCCATGCGCCGGCTGAGGCGATCTCGTTCCGCTGCTCCAACGGGTTCACCATGCAGAACGCGGTGCACAGCGGCGCGGGCATTGGATTCATGGCAGCCTGGGAGGCCCGGCAGAACCCGAACCTGGTGGAAATGATGGCGCCGCAGGAAGAATGGGAGGGCACCCTTTGGCTGGTGACCCATGTGGACCTGCACCGCACCACCAAGGTGCAGGCGTTTTTGAAGTTCCTCAAGGAACAGGCCAAGGAATGGCAGCTGTGAGCGAGGCGCTGCGCGGGCATCTGGCGATGCTGCTGTTCTCGGCGCTGGTGGCGGGGTCGTTCTCGCTGGGCGTGATGGTGGCGAATGAGATTGCGCCGGCGGCGCTGAACGCGGCGCGGTTCGGCATTGCTGCAGTGGTCATTGGCGTTGCCGCCATGGCGACCACCGGAATGCGGCGGGTGCATTTTCAGGCGCCCTGGCGGTTTGCGGTTCTGGGCGGGCTGTTCGGCGGCTACTTCGTGCTGATGTTCTACGGGCTGCAGACCGCGGCGCCGGTCAGCGCGGCGGCGGTGTTCACGCTGGTGCCGGTGATGAGCGCGGGGTTCGGCTGGCTGCTGTTGCGGCAGGTCACCACCCGCTGGATGGCGCTGGCGCTGTCGATCGGGGCCGCGGGCGCAGTCTGGGTGATCGTGCGCGGTGACCTGCAGGCGCTGGCGGCATTTCAGATCGGCCAGGGCGAGATAATTTATTTCTGGGGCTGCGTGCTGCACGCCATTTACACGCCGATGGTGCGCAAGCTGAACCGGGGTGAGCCTGCGGTGGTGTTCACCTTCGGCATGCTGCTGGCGGGCGGCGGGCTGCTGGCGGCGTTCGGCTGGCAGGACATTCTGGCGACTGATTGGATGCAGCTGCCGGGCATAGTCTGGATCGGCCTGTTTTATCTGGCGTTTTTTGCCAGTGCTGCCACCTTTGTGCTGCTGCAATACGCCACCCTGCGGCTGCCATCGGCCAAGGTCATGGCCTATACCTATCTGACCCCCAGCTGGGTGATCCTGTGGGAGATTGCGCTGGGCCGCGGCGCGCCGCCGGGCATGGTGCTGATCGGGGTGGTGATGTCGGTGGCCGCACTGGTGATGCTGCTGGAAGGCGACGCCAAGCCGGTGCGCGCCTGAACGCTGCCCGCCTGAGCACTTCCTGCTGGGCGCGCTTGCGGCAGGTCAACGCAAGCCCCCTGTTTTCCTGTATACTGGTCCCGAGGGACACGTCAGGAGAAGGAGGGAAAGATGTTCAGACATATCATGGTGCCCGTCGACCTGCACATGCCCCCGGCGGTCAAGAAGGCCTTGAACGTGGCCGCGGATTTTGCCGCCAATCATGGCTCACGCGTGACGCTGGTCCATGTGACGGGCGAGCAGATTGAAGGCGCACACACCCTGGGGCCGTCCGGGGATGAATTGGCTGCACTGGCCAGCAAGATGGCCGAAAGCAGTGGCGCAAGGGTTGAGGCGCTGCCAGTGCATTCCGTGGATGTGGGGTCGGAGATGGACTCTATCCTGGCCCGGACAGCCAAGGAGCTGGAGGTGGACCTGATCGTGATCGCAACACATATGCCCGGCATCCTGGACTATGTGTTCTCGTCCCACGCCAGCCATCTGGTGCTGCATTCCGAAATTTCGGTGTTTGTCGTCCGCTAGGGGCCAGTGGCCCTAACTGCCGGTCTGGCTGTCCTCTGACAGGTGCTCTGCCTCCAGGAAGCGCTCGAAGGCATCCAGGTTCACCGGCTCGAACTGGCCGAAGCCCTGCATCCAGACAGAGGCGGCGCGCATGGCGTCGGGCTGCAGCTTGCACCATTTGACCCGGCCGCGCTTTTCCTGCGCGATGAGGCCGGCGCGGGTGAGGATGGTCAGGTGCTTGGAAATGGCCGCCAGTGACATCTCGAACGGCTCTGCCACGTCGGTCACGGCCATGTCGTCCTCCAGCAGCATGGTCAGGATCGCCCTGCGGGTCGGGTCGGCCAAGGCTGCAAAGACGGTGTCGAGGGTGTCGCTCATGCCTGATACTCCTAAAGGGCAAGAAGCGGGTCGACAATCCTGCAAAAACTGCGATGGATCGGTGCAAGGCATTTCGAGAGGGCAGTTGGCATGGCGTTGCGCTATTGGGCGGTGATCTTCATTCTCGGCATCGGCTGGGGCATGTCCTTCATGTTCAACGCCATCCTGTTGCGCGAGCTGGGGCCGCTGTCGGTTTCCATGGGCCGTGTGGGCTTTGGAGCGCTGGGCTGCTGGATCTATGTGCTGGCGGCGCGGAAGACCGTGCCGGTCAATGCGCGGCGCTGGCTGGCGCTGTTCGGTTTTGGCGTGCTCAGTTATGCGGGGCCGTTTGCTTTCTACGCGCTGGGCCAGCAGCACATCGCCAGCGGCGTGGCGGGGATCGTCAATGCGACCACACCTGCGCTGGCGGTGGTGGTGTCGCATTTCTGGCCCGGCGGCGAGCGGGCGACGGTGCTGAAATCGCTGGGAGTGATCTGCGGGTTCCTCGGGATAGTGCTGTTGTCGCTGCCGATCCTGGAGGGCGGCCAGTCCTCGGAAGCCTGGGCGGTGCTGATCACCCTGTGCGCGCCGCTGTGTTATGCCTTCTCCGTCAATTTCGCGCGCAGCTTCCGGGATATGGAGCCGGTGGTGCTGGTGGCGATCGCGCTGACCGGGTCGACCGCGGCGATTGCGCCGCTGGCGCTGTGGAGCGAAGGGATGCCGGTGATCACAAAGGCGGAGACTTGGGCGTCGCTGCTGGTGATCGGCTTTGTGCTGACCTCGGCGGCCTTCATCGCGTTCTACTGGGTGCTGCCCAAGGTGGGGCCGACCAATATCACCATGCCGACGCTGATTGCGCCGGTGTCGGCGCTGTTTCTGGGCACTTACATTCTGGGCGAGACGCTGCTGGCAGAGCACCTGTGGGGCATGGCAGCAATCTTGGCAGGGCTGCTGCTGATTGACGGGCGGATTGTGCGCTGGCGGCTGCCGAAACCGCCCGCCGGCTAAAATCAACCTTTTGGTTGAATATGGATTCCGGTGCAGTTTGGCGCTAACGGCACCTGCGGCAGAGCGGCGCGGCGCATAGGAGTTAGAAAAATACTGCGCATAAACAATGGAATGGGGGTATTTTGAATCTTCAATCCTTGTAATTGACTCCTCGGCTCCGTGGCCTTAGCACCCTCACTAGAAATTCGCGTGAGGATGGCGCCCGTGACCGATGACGACCAAAAGCAGCGCATGGCGCAGCTGGAGGAGAAATTGGCGGCGGCGCGTAAGGCCCAGGAGCCCAAGCCGCGCGCGGATGAGCATTATTCCCTGGCCAATCAGGCCTGGCGGATGGTGATCGAATTGGTGGCCGGTCTCGGGATCGGCTTTGGCATCGGATACGGGCTGGACCATCTGTTTGGAACCCTGCCCATCTTCATGGTGCTGTTCATAATGCTGGGCCTGGCGGCTGGGGTGAAGACAATGCTTCGCACCGCGCAGGAGATCCAGAAAGAGAAACTGGCCGAAGAGGCCGACAAAAATGCGCAAGACCGGGATTGATCCGACGGGATCGGCGACCGGCGACAGGAGAAGCGGACCGATGGGCAAAATTTTCTTTTTCGCAGCTCTGGCACTGGTAGTTGTGTCGGGTCTGATTTTCGCTCCGGCGGAAGCAAAGCTGGCGATCCATCCGATGGATCAGTTCCAGGTGAGCGCGCTGTTCGGCGATCACATCTCCTGGTACACCCCGACCAACGTGACCCTGTGGATGGCGCTGGCTGTTGCCGCCGTGTTCGCGCTGCTGGTTCTGGGCTCCTCGCGCCGCGCCATCGTGCCGGGCCGCGCCCAGTCGGTTGCGGAACTGGCCTATGGCTTCATCTACAAGATGGTTGAGGACGTGGCCGGCAAGGACGGCGTCAAGTTCTTCCCCTACATCATGACTCTGTTCATGTTCATCGTGATGGCCAACTTCCTGGGTCTGATCCCCGGCTCCTTCACCACCACCTCGCACATCGCGGTGACCGCGGTTCTGGCAGCGCTGGTGTTCGTGACCGTGACCGTTGTTGGCTTCGTCAAGAACGGTGTTGGCTTCCTGGGCCTGTTCTGGGTGTCGAGCGCGCCGCTGGCGCTCCGCCCGATCCTGGCCATCATCGAACTGATTTCCTACTTCGTGCGCCCCGTCAGCCACTCCATCCGTCTTGCCGGTAACGTGATGGCCGGCCACGCGGTTCTGAAAGTGTTCGCAGGCTTCGCCGCAGCACTGGGCATGTTCAGCTTCCTGCCGATCTTTGCCATCACCGCGGTTTATGCACTCGAAGTTCTGGTGGCCTTCATTCAGGCCTACGTGTTCACCATCCTGACCTGCGTGTACCTGAAGGATGCACTGCACCCGAGCCACTAAGGCCAGGATCTGAAAGCTTACCGGGCGGTGCCATGACCGGCCCCGCCCAAACTAGAAATCACCACATTCCATCGTAAGGAGAGAAATCATGGAAGGCGATATCGCACAACTCGGTCAGTTCGTCGGCGCAGGCCTGGCAGCAATCGGTTCCGGCGCAGCCGCAATCGGTGTGGGCCACGTGGCTGGCAACTTCCTGGCAGGCGCTCTGCGTAACCCGTCGGCAGCTGCCGGCCAGACCGCAACCCTGTTCATCGGCATCGCGTTTGCAGAAGCACTGGGCATCTTCTCGTTCCTGGTCGCTCTGCTGCTGATGTTCGCCGTCTAAGACCTTAGGAACCTATTTCCTTACGGCCGGGCAGTGCAGATCCTGCGCTGCCCGGTGTAACGGCAAGTTCCTGGGAGGACGACATGGCATCAAATACGCAAGAGGCAGCACACGGCGGCGGTTCCGCAATGCCGCAGCTGGACTTCTCGACCTTCGGGAACCAGATCTTCTGGCTCGTGGTCGCCCTGGTCGTGATCTACCTCATCCTGTCGCGCGTCGCGCTGCCCCGCATTGCTGCGGTGCTGGCCGAGCGTCAGGGGACCATCACCAACGACCTCGCCGCGGCTGAAGACCTGAAAGCCAAGGCTGTCGAGGCCGAAAACGCATATAACAAAGCTCTGGCGGATGCCCGTGCGGAAGCGCAGCGCATTGCTGCCGAGACCCGCGCAGAAATTCAGGCCGGGCTGGATGAGGCCATCGCCAAAGCAGACGAACAGATCGCTGCCAAGGCTGCCGAATCCGAGAAGGCTATCGCCGAAATCAAGGCCGGCGCGCTGGAAAGCGTGAAGGCCGTGGCCACCGATACTGCAGAAGCGCTGGTTTCTGCTCTGGGCGGTTCGGCAGACAAAGACGCAGTTGCCGCGGCAGTTGCCGAGCGGACGAAAGGATAAGGACATGCGCAATATTCTCGCTCTTGCCCTGACCCTTGGCGCGGCTTCGCCCGCGTTTGCGGCCGGCGGCGGCATGGACCTGTCCAACACCAACCTGGTTGTTGCGCTGGCGTTCATCCTGTTCATCGGCATCCTGCTGTTTGCCAAGGTGCCGTCGCTGCTGGCTGGCCAGCTCGACAACCGCGCCGAAGGCATCCAGAAGGAACTGGACGAAGCCCGCGCCCTGCGTGAAGAGGCCCAGACCGTTCTGGCGTCTTATGAGCGCAAGCAGCAGGAAGTTCAGGCCCAGGCCGATCAGATCGTGGCTGCCGCCCGTGACGAAGCTGCCCGCGCAGCCGAGCAGGCCAAGGCCGATCTGCAAACCTCCATCGCCCGCCGTCTGGCGGCTGCCGAGGAGCAGATCGCTTCGGCAGAGGCTTCGGCTGTGAAGGAAGTGCGCGACCAGGCGATCTCCATCGCTGTTGCCGCTGCGGACCAGGTGATCTCCAAGCAGATGACCGCCGCCGAGGCCAACAAGCTGATCGACGCCGCCATCGCGGATGTGGACGCCAAGCTGCACTAAGCGCTGGCTGATACAGACAAGTTAAAAGAACCCGGTCCGAGTGGCCGGGTTTTTTACTGGCGGCAGGCAACGCTGGCGTTTTGACTTGCAAGTGCAACCTTTCCCGGCATGAGGCGCGCCTTTGGGCAACAGGACTGCATTTAAAGTTGTCCAGTCTGGAAATGTTCTTCCTATGCAGGTAGGCAACCCGCATGTTTTTTGGGCATGGCCGGATTACGGAAAAGCGGCCTGCGGCATTATTGGAGACATTGGCAAATGAGCGCAAACATCAGCGGATTTGAGTTTCGCGGCAATGCGAAAGAATGGTTTGGGATCTGGATTGTAAATCTTTTGCTCAGCATCCTGACGCTGGGCATCTATTCGGCTTGGGCTAAAGTCCGCCGTCACAAGTATTTCTACAACAACACTTATGTCGAAGGCCGCAACTTCGACTATCACGCAACCGGAGGCCAGATTCTTGTCGGGCGGCTGATCGTTTTCGGGGCCTTTGTGATCTACAACATTATTCTGACGATGGTACCCATGCTGGCTCCGGTTCTGCTGCTGGCATTGGTTTTCGTCTTTCCCTGGCTGATCATCCGGGCGATGATGTTCAATGCGCGGATGACAAGCTTTTCCAACGTCCGCTTCGGTTTCTCGGCGGGGTACGGAAAGGCCTTTCTCGTCTACTTGATCTATCCCATCCTTACTGCGCTCACCGCCTATCTGACCTTCCCGCTGCTGGACCGGGCAGTCAAACGCTTCAGCATTGACAACCACAGCCTGGGCACCGCAGCGTTTCATTTCGAGGCGCCTTTGGGGCCATTCTACAAAGCCTTCTTTGCCGCTCTGGCATGGGTGGTGATCGTCGGGGCCGCGGTTTTTGCACCGCTGGGCACAACGGTAATGACTTCCTTCCAGGACTCCTTTGCATCGCCGAATCCGGACCCAACCGCGGTGCTGCTCTTCATGGCCGGCTTCTACGGGATCTTTTTCCTCGCGTTCCTGCCGGCTGTCCTGCTGTATCACGCGATGACCCGGAACGCCGTGTACAACAACACCGCGTTGGAAGGGGGACATCAGTTCAGGTCCGATATCTCCGCAGGCACCCTTATGTGGCTCGCTGTGACCAACATGGTTGCCGTGGTCTGCAGCCTGGGTTTGCTTTTGCCGTGGGCTCAGGTCCGCATGGTCCGGTATCTGACCGCCCATACCGGGGTGGTGCTGGGATCGTCTCTGGACAGCTTTGTTGACGTGCAGGGCCGCCGGACCTCTGCTGTGGGCGATGCCTATACCGATTTCGAAGGCATTGACGTGGGGCTCCCGGTCTAAATGGGAGCAAACTATCCTTTGCCGGTAAAGATCGAAGGGCGCGCCTATGCGCGCCTTTCGTCCCGCTTGATGCAGGCAGACTTGCTGTTGCACCTTGAGCCTCAAGGCACGGCCGTGAGGCAGGTGGATATCGTCACCCGTGATGGGGAGACGCTTGGCAGTTCCGCCTGGGCGGACGTCTCGCTGGATCCGCCGCTGGGGCGCCAGCCGCGCCGGCTGACGCTGCCGGATGGCACGATGTTTGAAACGGATGACCACGATGCCGTCCTGACGCTGAGCGGCGGCGCCGGCGGCGATTGGTTGCATGCGCTTGAGCAATTCCGGCCGCGTCTTGCCGCATTTACGGCCCTGGCGGTCCTGTCCGCATTCCTGGTCTGGAAATACGGCCTGGACGTGCTGGCGTCGGCAGCTGCGGCGATGACCCCTCCTGTCGTGCTGCAGCAGATGGACCGGGGCACCATTGAAGCTGTGGATTTTGCTCTGATGGAGCCCTCCGAACTTGGTGCAGATGAAAAGGAACGCGCCAGAAGGGTATTCCAGACGCTTCTGGAACATCTGCAGGACACCCCGAATGGTGTCAGTTTTCAATTGCTGTTCCGCGAGATGCCTGGAATGGGACCCAATGCTGTCGCCTTGCCTGGCGGCACCGTTATGGTGTCCGACGCGTTCATGGACCGTTTTCCTGGCGAGGACGTTCTGGCCGGGGTCCTCGGGCACGAAATCGGTCATGTGGTAGAGCAGCACGGACTTCGCCAGGTTTACCGCTCACTCGGCCTGTATGCGGTTGTAGCATTTGTGGCCGGGGACACCGGGCCCTTGCTTGAGGACATTCTGCTTGAAGGCAATGTACTGCTGTCGCTGCAGTACGGCCGGGAGCAGGAGGCTTTGGCGGATGAATTCGGCGTTCAGCTGGCCGCGCGTGCGGGGTATGCGCCCGAAGGGCTGATAACCTTCTTTGAAACCGTGCAGTCCGAAATGGCCGAGCCACCGGAGTGGATGTCATCGCATCCGAACTCAGCGGCCCGTATTCAGTCCATAGAAGATGCTATCCGGCAACTGCAACGCTGACGGTTACCCCTTCCCCGTCTCATGCTCCAGCCGCTGCTTTGCCACCTCGGCGTTGCGCTCAGCCCGTTGGTGGTCGGTGAGGGCCTGTTTGACATAATCCAGATGCGCCTCGACCGCGGTGCGGGCGGCTTGCGGGTCGCGGGCCTGCAAAGCGGCGTTGATGGCGCGGTGCTGCTCCAGAAGCGCCTCATAGGTGGTGTGCTGCTGGAACATGATTCGGCGGTTGTAGAACACGCCCTCACGCAGCAGATCGAACATTGAGCGCATCATGTGCAGCATGATCACGTTGTGGCTGGCGTCCATGATGGCGGAGTGGAACTGGGCGTCGAGCTTGGCCGCTTCCTCGGACACGGCGGGATTGCCGGCTGCTTCCATCTTGTCGAAGATCGCCTGGATCACCTGCAGGTCGTAGTCCGACCCGAACCGGGCTGCGCGCTCGGCAGCGAGCCCTTCCATGTCGCGGCGGAAGGAGAGGTAGTCGAACACCGCCTCATCATGGGTGGCGAAAAGCTGGATCAGGGCAGGGGAGAAGGCGGAACCCAGAACATCGGCCACAAACACGCCGGAGCCGGCCTTGGACGCCAGCAGGCCGCGGTCTTGCAACTCACCGATGGCATCGCGCAAGGAGGGGCGGGAAACGCCGAGCCGTTCGGCCAGTTCCCGTTCGGCAGGCAGCCGTTCACCGGGCGACAGGATGCCGCGCAGGATCAGCTGCTCGATCTGCTTGACGACGGAGGCGGAGAGTTTCTCGGGCTGGACTTTCTGGAAGGGCATCTGGTCGCTCTGGCGGATTGGTCAATTTATATGACCACGCGGGGCGGGTGGCTGCAAGAGCAACGCATCACGAAGGCTGTAACAATAGGTCAGCATTATTGACTTTATTTTGGAGCCTCCTACCGTGATCATGGAAGCTCAGCGAGGAGAGAGCCATGCAGCTGGACCAGATCTTTGCCACCCGCAACAGCCGGATGAAGGCGTCCGAAATCCGTGAATTGCTGAAACTGCTGGACCAGCCGGACATCATCTCCTTTGCCGGCGGTATCCCCGATCCGGCGTTGTTCCCGGCGGATGAGTTCGCCGAAGCCTTCAAGACCGCGCTGACGCCGGAGCGGCAGGTGCAGGCGCTGCAGTATTCCGTGAGCGAAGGCTACCTGCCGCTGCGCCAGTGGATCGTGGCGGAGATGGCGAAGATCGGGATTGTCTGCGAGGCTGAGAACGTGCTGATCACCTCCGGCTCGCAGCAGGCGCTGGATTACCTGGGCAAGCTGTTCCTGTCGCCGGGTGACACTGCTCTGGTCGGCTGGCCGACCTACCTGGGGGCGCTGGCGGCCTTCAACGCTTATGAGCCGCGCTATGACCGGCTGTCACTGACCGGGAACCGCACTGCGGAAAGCTATGCCGAGGGTGCATCAGAGGCGGGCAGTGCGGTGAAATTCGCCTATCTGTCGCCGGATTTTGCCAACCCGACCGGCGAGACGCTGGACCGTGCCGGGCGGTTGCGGCTGCTGAACATCGCGGATGCGCTGGACTGCGCGGTCATTGAGGACGCGGCCTATCAGTCGCTGCGCTATGACGGGGAGCCGGTGCCGCCGGTGCTGGCGCTGGAGATTGAACAGAAGGGCTCAATTGAGGACTGCCGGACGATTTACTGCGGCACCTTCAGCAAGACGCTGGCGCCGGGCGTGCGGATCGGCTGGGCGGTGGCGGCCAAGCCGGTGATTGCGCAGATGGTGCTGCTGAAACAGGCGGCGGACCTGCATACCTCGTCGATCAACCAGATGGCTGTGCATGGCGTGGCAGAGACCTGTTTCGACGCACATGTCGAACAGCTGCGCGCGGTTTATCAGCGCCGCCGCGACGTGATGCTGGCGGCCATGGCGGAACATATGCCGGAGGGCGTGGAGTGGACCCGGCCCGAGGGTGGGATGTTCATCTGGGTGACCCTGCCGGATGGCATGAGCGGGGCAGACTTGCTGGCGCGTTCGCTGGAGACGGAGCGGGTGGCCTTTGTCCCCGGTCAGGCGTTTTTCGCCGATGGCAGCGGCCAGAACACGATCCGGTTGAGTTTCTCCAATTCCAACCATACAGCCATCGAGGAAGGCATTGCCCGGCTGGGGCGGTTGTTGCGGTCCCTTTGAGGCCTGACAGGCTGCTGTTTGGCAAAACACCGCCGGATCCTGCGGGTTATCCACAAGATATGGTGTGGTTTGAACAGATTTTGCCCCGATTTGGGGGTGCGGAGCGTTGACTCAGCGGGTAGGAACCGCTGAACTTTCTCGATACGGAATCACGAAGGGGCAGCTTTGCGGTTTTCCAAGCTCAGGCTGAACGGCTTCAAAAGCTTTGTCGATCCTACCGAACTGGTCATTGCCGATGGGCTGACAGGGGTTGTGGGTCCAAACGGTTGCGGCAAATCCAATCTTCTGGAGGCATTGCGCTGGGTGATGGGGGAAACCCGCGCCAAGGCGATGCGCGGCGGCGGCATGGAGGACGTGATCTTTGCCGGCACCTCGTCGCGGCCCGCGCGCAACTTTGCCGAGGTGAGCCTCAACATCGACAACTCCGAGCGGCTGGCGCCGTCGGGGTTCAATGATGCCGACGGTCTGGAGATCGTGCGCCGCATCACCCGCGATGTGGGCAGCGCCTATAAGTCCAACGGCAAGGACGTGCGGGCGCGCGATGTGCAGATGCTGTTTGCCGATGCCTCCACCGGTGCGCATTCGCCGGCGCTGGTGCGGCAGGGGCAGATCGCGGAGCTGATCAACGCCAAACCCAAGGCACGGCGGCGCATTCTGGAAGAGGCGGCTGGTATTTCGGGGCTTTATCAGCGCCGCCACGAGGCGGAGCTGAAGCTGAAGAACACCGAGGCCAACCTGCTGCGCGTCGATGACGTGATCGAGCAGTTGGCGGCACAGCTGGCGCAGCTGGCCAAACAGGCGCGGCAGGCGCAGCGCTATCGCGAGATCGGCGAGAAGCTGCGGCTGGCCGAGGGCATGCTGCTCTACCGCCGCTGGCGCGAGGCGGATGAGGCGCGGCTGTCTTCAGAGGATGAGCTGCGGGTGCGCGTCGAGCAGGCCGCCAAGGCGGAAGCGCTGGTGCGCGCCGCTGCCGCTCAGCGCGGCACGTTTGAGGAAAAACTGCCCCCCCTGCGCGAGGAAGAGGCTATTGCGGCCGCTATCCTGCAGCGGCTGGTGGTGCAGCGCGACTCGCTGGGCGATCAGGAGGCGCAGGCGCGCCAGACCATCGAACGGCTCAGCAGCCGGATCGTGCAGCTGGGCAACGATATCGAACGCGAGACCGGCCTGAACAAGGACGCTGGCGAAACCATCGAGCGGCTGGAATGGGAACAGCGCGAGCTGTCCAAGGCCGGCGACGGCCATGACGGCAAGTTGATGGAGGCTGCTGAGCTGGCACGCGATGCGGGCTCCATCCTGCAGGCGCGTGAAGATCACCTGGCGCAGGTGACAGAGGATGTCGCCCGTCTGGCGGCCCGCCACCAGTCGGCGCGGCGCGCGGTCGAGGACTGCCAGCGCGCCTTGGGCCGTTCCGAGGGCGAGGCAGAGAAGGCCCGCGCTGCCCAAGGCGAGGCGCAGGAGGCGCTGAAGCTGGCGGCGGAGAAGTTTGAGGCGGCTGTCTCGGCTGAGGAAGAGGCGCGTGAAGCCTCTGAGATGGCTGAGGAGGCGCTGGAAGCGGCGGACGAGGCGCGCACCGAAACTCAGGCCCGCGAGGCCGAGGCACGCTCGCAGCGCTCTGAGGCAGAGGGCGAGCTGGGCGCGCTGCGGGCTGAGGTGACGGCGCTGGCCAAGCTGGTGGAGCGTGACACCGCCGAGGGCGGTCAGGTTCTGGATGAGCTGACTGTTTCGCCGGGGTATGAGAAGGCTTTGGGCGCAGCGCTGGCGGATGATCTGCGCGCGCCGCTGGCGGATGCCGACGGGCCGACCGGCTGGCTGTCCCTGCCGGGCTATGACCGCGACGCGGCACTGCCGGAGGGTGTGCAGCCCTTGGCACTGTTTGTCTCCGGTCCCGATGCCCTGTCGCGCCGGGTGGCGCAGATCGGACTGGTGGATGGCGATGCAGCAGCGGGCCTTCAGGCGCAGTTGCAGCCCGGACAGCGGCTGGTGACCCTGGAAGGCGATCTGTGGCGCTGGGACGGCTACCGCGCCTGGGCCGAAGATGCGCCGAGTGCCGCTGCCTTGCGTCTGGAACAGCTCAATAAGCTGGAAGCGCTGAAGCAGGAAATGGAGCGTGTCAGCGCCACTGCCGACGGTGCCCGCGCCGCGCATGAGATGCTGCTGCGCAAGCTGGAAGAGGTGACGCTGGCCGATCAGAACGCCCGCCAGGCGCGCCGGGTGGCAGATCAGCGGGTGGCCGAGGCGGCCCGTGCGCTCAGCCGGGCCGAGGCCGATCGCAACCTGGCAGAAGGCAGGCTGGAAACCCTGGGCATTGCGGTGTCGCGCCACGAGGAAGACGCGCTGAGCGCCGGCCTGCAGCTGAAAGAGGCTGAGAAGGCACTGGGAGAGCTGGGGAATCTGGACCAGGCCCGCACTGCGGTTGAGGATATCAAGCAGTCGGTTGAGGCGGCGCGGATCACCATGCTGACCCACCGTTCCAGCCATGACGAGCTGCGCCGCGAGGGCGAGGCCCGCACCAAGCGCGGGCAGGAAGTGACCAAGGAGCTGTCCGGCTGGCGCCACCGCCTGGAAAGCGCCGAGGCGCGGATCGAGGAGCTGGCGGAGCGTCGCGAGGCCTCGCAGGAGGAACTGGAAGAGGCCAATGCGGTCCCGGCGGAAATTGCCGAGAAACGCGAAGAGCTGAACGAGGCAATCTCTGAGGCTGAAGCGCGCAAGTCCGCAGCGACCGAGGCGCTGATCGCAGCTGAGGCAGAACTGCGCGAGGCTGTCCATAAGGAGCGCGAATGCGAGCGGCTGGCGTCGGAAGCACGCGAAGCGCGGGCACGGTCCGAGGCGCGCAGCGATGCGGCCAAGGAAGCCGTCACGCAAGCGGCGGGCAGGATTATCGAAGCGCAGCAGATCACCCCGCAGGCACTGCTGGAGAAGCTGGGCGTGTCGCCGGATGAGATGCCGGCCTCGGATGATTTGGAGCACGATGTGGACCGCTACAAGCGTCAGCGCGACGCCTTGGGTGCGGTCAACCTGCGCGCCGAGGAAGACGCACGCGGGGTGCAGAACGAGCATGACACGCTGGTGGCTGAAAAGCTGGACCTGGAAGGCGCGGTGAAGACCCTGCGTGACGGCATTTCAAGCCTCAACCGAGAGGGCCGCGAGCGGCTTCTGACCGCGTTTGAGCAGGTGAACAACAGCTTTGCCATGCTGTTCACCCATCTGTTCGGCGGCGGCGAGGCCAATCTGGTGATGGTCGAAAGCGACGACCCGTTGGATGCGGGGCTTGAGATCATGTGCCAGCCCCCGGGCAAGAAGCTGTCGACACTGTCTCTGCTGTCGGGCGGCGAGCAGACGCTGACCGCGATGGCACTGATCTTTGCGGTGTTCCTGTCGAACCCGGCGCCGATCTGTGTGCTGGACGAGGTCGACGCGCCGCTGGATGACGCCAACGTCACCCGTTTCTGCGATCTGCTGGACGAGATGTGCCGCCAGACCGACACCCGCTTCCTGATCATCACCCACCATGCGGTGACGATGGCGCGGATGGATCGTCTTTTTGGCGTCACCATGCAGGAAAAGGGTGTCAGCCAGCTGGTTTCGGTTGACCTCAAGAAGGCAGAGGCGATGGTGGCCTGAGGTCTGGCGCAGCGGGGATCTGTGCCGGGGCCTGTTTGCAAAGACAAAGTTTTGTGGAGTGACAAATGAATATGCTCAAAGCAATTGCCGCTGCTGCGGTGCTGATGACCCCGGCTGCCGCGATGGCTGGCAATGTGGTGGCCAAGACAGGCGACAGCGTCGCCAACTTTTTTAAGGACGAAGGCGCCAAGGTCGAAGTGACCACCGACAGCGTTGGTGATCCGAACCTGAAAGTCGAATATTACGGCAACGATTTTTCCGTCTACTACTACGGCTGCGAGGACAACGCCAACTGCGATGCGATCCAGTTCTTCTCCGGCTACCAGACAGACGGCAGCGTGCGCCTGTCCAAGATCAACGAATGGAACACCAATAACCGTTTTGCCCGTGCCTATGTGTCCGAGGAAGGCTCTGCCCGGATCGAGATGGATGTGCTGCTTGGGAATGACGGCATGACTTCGGATGATTTTGCCCTGGCCGTCGGAAAATGGAACCGGGCGTTGCAGGAGTTTGAAGAATTCATCGACTGGTAAACCGGCCTGTCACCGGATCGTGACAGCGGATTGCAGGATCAATCGCTAGGGTGGGGGCATGAAATGGATCATGCCCCTTTTCCTTTGCCTGCCCGCAGGGACCGCCGCGGCGGATACCTGGCAGCTGCGCCCCGGCGACACGCCCTTTGCGCAAGCGGAGCTGGACGCGCTGCCTGGACAGTCCTTCCGCTTTTTTGACGGGGGCGAGTCGCAATACGGCAGCGGCGGGGCCTATGCCTATACCTACTCCTCGGAGAACGGCGGCGGCACCGCCTGGGGCACCTACCGGATTGCCGGCGATGGCAGCATCTGCGTGGACTTTACCAACGGGTTCGGGCGCTGCGACCTGTTTGTCCGCAACGGCAGCCGGATCATCCTGATCACCGAAAAGGGCGAAAGGTTCCCGGTGCGTTAAAGCTTCTTCAGCAGCGCGGGCGTGGGCCAGGCGTCGGCAGGCAGGCCGAGGCGCTGCTGCTCCTTTTGCACCGCAACCCGTGTGCGGGCGCCAAGGATGCCGTCAATGTCGCCGACATTGTGGCCGCGGGCCTGCAGTTTCTGCTGCAGCTGCTTCATCTGGGCGCCGTTCAGCCCATTGTCGGGCCTGCCGGCCTCATAGACATCCGCGCCCTGCAGCCGGTTGGCAAAATAGGCGGCGGTCAGCACATAGGTGAAGCTCTGGTTCCACTCGAAATAGACGTCGAAATTCGGATAGGCGAGGAAGGCCGGCCCCTTGTGGCCCTGCGGCAGCAGCAGCGAGGCGCGCATCGACGGATCCGGCAGGCTGCCGTCGCGGGCGGAGACACCCAGCTTGCGCCATTGGGCAACCGACTTTTTTCGTGCAGTGCCGCTGAGAGACAGGTCCAGGTCTTCGGGGATGGTGACTTCCTGCAGCCAGGGCTGGCCCGGTTGCCAGCCCAAGTGCGACAGCATCCGTGCGCCGGACATCAGCGCATCGGGGGCAGAGGATTTCAGGCTGACCTTGCCGTCGCCATCGGCATCAACGCCGTGCTGCAGGATGTCTCCCGGCAGCATCTGCACCATGCCGATCTCGCCTGCCCAGGCGCCGGTGGTGCGTTTCGGGTCGAAGTTGCCCTGCTTGAACATTTCCAGCGCGGCAAACACTTGCGGGCGGAACAGTTCCGGGCGGCGGCAGTCATGCGCCAGGGTGACCAGCGCGTCGCGGGTGTTGAAATCGCCCTGATAGCCGCCGTAGTCGGTCTCGAACGCCCAGAAGGCCAGCAGCACGCCGCGGTCGATGCCATAGGTGCTTTCGATCCGCTGGAAGGTGGTGTCGTGTTTCTGCGCCATCTGGCGGCCTGTTTTCAGCCGGTTTTGCGAGATCAGGCGGCGGGAGAAGTCGATGAAGGGTTTCTGGAACACGCCCTGGCCGCGGTCGGCCTTGAGCACGCGGGGGTCCTGACGGGTGCCGGCAAAGAAAGCATTGACCGTGGCGTTGTCATACCCGGCCTGAACCGCCTCGTCCTTCATCAGTTTCACGAAATTCTGAAAGCCGCCGCCGCATTGGGCCGCCGCTGCCGCAGGCAGCAGGGCCGCTGCGAGGACAAAGGGCAATAGGCGCATGGTTCTGGCGCTCCTTGGTCTTACCGCTCCCACAGGAACTTATGTGCTAGAAAACTGCGGCGATGGCAACCGTCAGGGCCAGCGCAAGCGCCCAGGTTTGCCAAAGGAGCGCAACGGAACGGGTGATGGTTTCGGCGCTGGCGCTTTTGGTGCCCTTGGCGTGCACCCAGGCGAAATCGCGCATTTCGCCGTCATAGGAGCGGGGGCCTGCCAGCGATGTATCCAGCGCCCGCGCCATCGCGGCCTCCGGCCAGCCGGCATTGGGAGAGCGGTGCTTGCGGGCATCCCCGGCAATGGCACGCCAGTGGCGCAACTGGCCGCCGGCGGCGGCGATCATCAACCCGGTCAGCCGGGCCGGGATCAGGTTCAGCAGGTCGTCCAGCCGGGCGGCGGCCCAACCAAAGTCCCGGTAGCGGTCGTTGCGGTAGCCGATCATGCTGTCGGCGGTGTTGACCATCTTGTAGATGATCAGCCCCGGCAGCCCGGCGATCAGAAACCAGAAGGCAGGCGCAATGACGCCATCCGACAGGTTCTCAGCACCGCTTTCGATGGCGGAGCGCGCGGCCTGCGGTGCGGTCATGGCACCAGTGTCGCGGCTAACGATCATGGCCACGGTCTGGCGGCCCTCCTCCAGGCTGCTGCGCAGGCCCTTGGCAACCGCGGCAACATGTTCGGTCAGGGACCGCTGGGCGATCAGGACGGCCGCCACCAGAATTTCGACCAGTGTACCGGGCAGGGCCAGCAGCTTGCCCGCGATGAGGCCTGCCAGAACCAGGGCCGCTGCCGCAAGCACGCCGTTGAGGCGGCGGCTGGGGCCGGTGTTGAGCTTACGGTCAAGGAAACCGACCAGCCTGCCCATCAGCACCGCAGGGTGGGTCAGGCGCGACCACAGCCATTTCGGCTCGCCCAGGACGGCGTCCAGCAGCAGGGCCACGGCAAGCATTCCGGCGGTGGTCACAGCGCGGCCTCCAGACGGTCCCAGCCGTCCGCAGGCGGCAGGCCAAGGCGCAGGAAAGTCTTGGAATAGGGGAAAATGCGGCTCCAGATATGGGCGCTGGCCAGCTTTTGCTGCCAGGCAGCGGCATCATCCACATGGTAAAGCCGGAACAGGTCGGTGCCGCCGGCCAAGCTGGCACCCTTGGCGAGCACAAGTTCGTCCAGCCGGGCGGCATCCTGATGCAGCCGGGTGCGGGTGGCTTCGGCCCAGGCATTGTCCTGCAAGGCCAATGTGCCGGTGCGCAGGGCCGGGCCGGAGACCGCCCAGGGGCCCTGCCAGGTGGCCAGCTGCGCAATCAGCTTGGGGTCGCCGATGGCAAAGCCCAGCCGCATCCCGGCCAGGCCCCAGAATTTGCCAAAGCTCTTCAGCACGACAACGCCGGGGCGGGCAGCCATGCGGATCAGGCTTTCACCCGGACACACATCGCAGAAGCTTTCGTCGATGATCGTCAGCGGTGCGGTAAGCTCGTCCTCGCGCCACATCCGGCCATCCGGGTTGTTGGGATGCACAGCCACCTTGGCCTCCGCAGGCCCATGCACCCGGACAATCCAGCCGCGGGCCTCAAATGCGGCGGCGTGTTCGTTGTAGGTGGGCTTGGTGATCTGCACCCAGCGCGGCTCGGCCAGCGCAGGCAGGGCGGCAATCAGCGCAGAGGCGCCGGGGGCGGCAAGAACAGCGGCCTCCTCCGGGATATTCCAGAAGCTGCGGGCGGCCTGTTCCAGACCGGCCAGCGCATCCGCATCCGGCAGCGCGCCCCAGTCACCGGCGCTGAACTGCGGCAGCGGATAGGGGTGCGGGTTGATGCCGGTGGAGAGGTCGATCCAGCCATCGCGGCTGCCGCCGAATTCGGCAATGGCGGCGCTCAGATTGCCGCCGTGATCGCGGGGCTGGGTTGCGGGGTCGTGAGAGAGGTCATGCATCGCAGTCGCCACCGGTGAGAGTTCACACCGGCCAGGGCCGGCTGCCATCTGAGGCACTGCGCGTATTAAACTATGCTGTGCGGGGCGTGAACTCCCTATTTACGGTGGTGCAGACGCAATCGCGTGAGTCAGCCGCGCCCGTGCGGTTCCTGCCAGTTGATATCCGGGTTGGTGGGGATGATCCGATGCGGATTGATGGTGTCATGGCTGTAATAATAGTGGCGCACGATGTGCTTCACTCCGACCGTCTCCGCCACACCCGGCCACTGGTACAGCTCGCGGGTGTAGGCCCAGAGGTTCGGGTAATCCATCAGCCGTTTGCGATTGCACTTGAAGTGGGTGTGATAGACCGGATCGAAGCGCAGCAGGGTGGTGAACAGACGCCAGTCAGCCTCGGTGATGCGCTCACCCAGCAGGTAGCGGTGCTGCGACAGCAGATCTTCCAGCCAGTCCAGGCTTTCGAACAGCGGCGCGACGGCCTCGTCATAGGCTTGCTGCGAAGTGGCAAACCCGCATTTGTAAACACCGTTGTTGATGGTGCTGTAGACGCGGGCGTTTACCGCCTCAATCGGCTCGCGCAGCTCTTCCGGCCAATAGTCGTCACTGTTGCCTGTGATCGCGTCAAAGGCCGAATTGAACATGCGGATGATTTCGGCGCTTTCGTTGGAGACGATGGTGTTCTGCGCCTTGTCCCACAGCACCGGCACCGTCACCCGGCCGGTGTATTCCGCATCGGCGCGGGTGTAGATCTGATGCATATGCGAATTGCCGAACAGGCCGTCGCCGGTGGCGCCATGTTCGTCGGTTTCAAAGGTCCAGCCTTCGCCCAGCATGTCGGGGTGCACGACAGAGACAGAGATATGCTCTGCCAGCCCCTTCAGCTGGCGGAAGATCAGCGTGCGGTGCGCCCAGGGGCAGGCAAGCGAGACATAAAGATGGTAACGCCCGCTTTCCGCCGGGAAGCCGCCTTTGCCTGACGGGCCCGGGCTGCCGTCGGCGGTGATCCAGTTGCGGAACTGCGATTCGCTGCGCTTGAAGGCGCCACCGGTAGAGCCGGTGTCATACCACTGGTCGTGCCATTTCCCGTCGATCAAAAGGCCCATCGCGTCTGCTCCTGCTGCTGTGCAGGGCAAACATATGCGGGCAAGGGGCGTGCGCCTATGCAGGCCAGCGCGCAGGCCTTCTGCACTCCTGCACAGCAGCAACAAAATTGCGCGGCCGTCAAATTTTCGAAAATGTTCACTTGATTTTATATATTTGTGACGCACCGTTGAAAGAAGGACCCGTGTAAACCGAAGCATTTGGAAGGCCGCTGACATGAACACCTACGTACCCAAAGCCGTGCAGGAAGCGCTGGACACCGCCCGCCTGCAGGGGATGCGGCGCAAGAGCCGTTTGCGGGTGATGGCGGATAATGAGCTCTATCCGGTGCTGCGGCTGTGGAAGACCGGTTTCTCGGTCGAGGCGGAAACCGCACCGATGCTGCGCGGGCTGGTTGATATCTACGACGGCGCCCGTCATGTGTCGCAATGCCTGATCGTGGCTGGCGAGGAAGAGGGCGGCGAGATGCGTTATGAATTCAAGCGCTCCACCCCTGCCGCCGACAAGGCGCCGGTGGATTTCTACAAGTCGCCGGATGCGCCTGCGGGGCTTATCCCTTTCGACCAGTCGCAGGGCAAGATTTGAAGCGGTTCAGGGGCGGATTTCAACCTCAATTCCTATCTCTGCCAGGCGCCAGAGCGTTTCCATCTGTTCATTGCTGACAGCGATGCATCCGGCGGTCCAGTCGCCGGGTAGGGTGACCAGATTGCCCACTGCATTGGGCTGCCCGTGGATAAAAATATCGCCGCCCGGGCTAACACCTGCCGCCTGCGCGCGGGCACGGTCATCGGGCTGCGGATAGTTGATTCCCAGCGACAGGTGATAGGCGCTGTTAGGATTGCGCCGGTCGATCCGAAAGATGCCCTCCGGCGTCTTGCCGTCGCCTTCCTGTTCCTTATCGCCAGCAGGGGCAAAGCCAAGCGCGATAGGGAACTCCAGGACCATCTCGCCATCCCGGCTGGCGGTCAGTCGGCGGGCGGATTTCTCGATCAGGATACGGTCGATCCGGTCCACCGCCGCAGATTGCGGCGGCGGCACGGGACGCGGGGCAAAGGCCTGCCAGGCCATCCAGGCGGCGCCGGTCAAAGCAACCAGCGCCAAGAGGCGCAGCAGGCGCTTCATGCTTATTGCAGGTCCGAGAAGGCTGCGGTCAGCCGGCGGCAGGCTTCCTCCACCCGCGACCGCTGGGTCGCCAGATTGAACCGCTCCATGAGTTCGCCGCCGGTGCCAAAGCCGTCACCGGGTGAGGTGGCGATTCTGGCGTCTTCGCGCAGGCGCTTGATGAATTCCTCGCGGTTCATGCCGGTGCCGGAGAAGTCGAGCCAGGCCAAATAGGTGGACTGCAGAGGCAGCGATTTCAGACCCGGCAGCGCGTTGACGGTTTCGTCAAACAGTTTCCGGTTGCCTTCCAAATGCGCGATCTGTGCATCGACCCACTCTGCCCCTTCGGGCGAATAGGCGGCCATGATCATCGCCACGCCGAGGCCGCTGGGATCATAATCCAGCGTGGCCTGGCGGTGCCGCATGGCTGCGCGCAGGTCCGGATCGGGGATGATCATGTTGCCGGTGCGCTGGCCTGCGATGTTGAAGGTTTTGGAGGGCGCGGTCAGGGTCACAGTCCAGGGCCGAGCGTCCGGCGCGGCCACGTCCATCGGCACAAAGGTGCTGCCCGGATAGACCAGATCGTGGTGGATTTCATCCGAGACCAGGATCAGCCCGTTGCGCTTGGCGAATTCGGCCACCGCGCGCAGTTCCTCCGGCGTCCAGACCCGGCCCGAGGGGTTCTGCGGAGAGCACCACAGCAGCAGCTTCTCCGTCCCGTTCAGGCGCGATTGTGCATCGTCCAGGTCCAGATTGTAGGTGTCGCCGTCCCGTGCCAGCGGGCATTCGGTCACCTTGCGGCCCGCCTTGTTCACCTTGTGGGCAAACTCGTGATAAACGGGCGAGAAGATCACCACGCCGTCGCCTGGCTGGCTCCAGACATCGAGGCAAAGCGCGATGGCGTTGCCGAGACCTTGGGATGTCAGGATCCAATCGGTCTCAATGTCCCAGCTGTGGCGGTTCTTCATCCACCATTGCACCGCCTGCAGATACTCGGGGTGCTGCCAGGAGTAGCCGAACACGCCATGCTCCGCGGCCTTTTTGACGGCCTCGATCACGCAGGGCGCGGTTTCATAGTCGGAGTCCGCCGTCCACATCGCCAGGCCATCCTCAGGGGACACGCCGAACAGCTGCTCCATCTTGTCCCATTTTGAGCTGTGGGTGCCGCGGCGGTCTGTGGGTTTGTCAAAATTCATCTGTGAACTCCCGTATCGTTGGATGCGAAGCTAACCACTGCGGCAGCGTGCGCAAGGGGGGCGTTGCGATGGGGCCTGCAATCGCATAAATGAAGCGCATGAAACGACCGATCCTGATCCATCCCGATCCCCGCCTGAAAAAGGTTTGCGTGCCCGTGCCGGACCTGAGCGATGACTTGCGCGTGCTGGCGGACGACATGCTGGAAACCATGTACGCCGCGCCCGGCATTGGCCTGGCAGCGCCGCAGATCGGCATCCTGCAGCGGCTGATCGTGCTGGATTGCGTCAAGGAAGAGGATGGCGACCCGCGCCCTCTGGTGATGTTCAACCCTCAGATCATTTCTTCCTCGGACGAGACCAACGTCTATGAGGAAGGCTGCCTGTCGATCCCGGATCAATACGCCGAGGTCACCC
The DNA here is from genome assembly GCF_000813785.1 of Leisingera sp. ANG-DT. Taxonomy (NCBI): domain Bacteria; kingdom Pseudomonadati; phylum Pseudomonadota; class Alphaproteobacteria; order Rhodobacterales; family Roseobacteraceae; genus Leisingera; species Leisingera sp. ANG-DT. The sequence continues at coordinate 44,515 of NZ_JWLE01000005.1, read as the reverse complement.
GCCCCAAGGTGGTGGAGGTCGAATGGATGGACCGCGACGGCAACGCGCAGCGCGAAACCTTTGACGGCTTGTGGGCGACCTGCGTGCAGCATGAGATCGACCATCTGAACGGCAAGCTGTTCATCGATTACCTGAAGCCGCTGAAGCGCCAGATGATCACCCGCAAGATGCAGAAGCTGAAGCGCGAACGCGCCCGCGCCTGAGGAAATACCAGACATGACCGTCCGCACCTGCCTGCCCTGGCCCGACAAGCGCCTGCGCACCAAGGCTGATGAGGTGACAGAGATCACCGACGAGATCCGCGAAATCTGGAACGACATGGTCGACACGATGGAGGCAATGCCGGGTGTGGGTCTGGCCGCCAATCAGATTGGCGTGATGCTGCGGCTGGCCGTCGTGGACGGCTCCACCGAGCGCGGCCGCGCGGTGAAGCTGGCGAACCCGGAGATCCTGCACGCCTCGGTCGAGCTGCGCGAGCATGACGAGGCCAGCCCGAACCTGCCCGGCGTCTCCGCCAAGATCAAACGTCCGCGGGCGGTGACCGTCCGCTTCATCAATGAGCAGGGCACGGTGGACCGCAAGGATTTCGTCGGTATCGAGGCGACCTCGGTGCAGCACCAGATCGACCACCTGAATGGCAAGATGTATTTTGACCGCCTCAGCAAGGTGAAACGCGACATGCTGATCCGCAAGGCGAAGAAGCTGAACGGCTGAGGCTGATCTAAATTCCCGGATCGCCTGCGGTCCGGTTCGCGCCCTGGCAGCAGGCTGCCGGGCAATCGGGGCAGGGATTTGCGGGCAGATTGCCCACCCTACGGAGGCATTGATGCGCATTATCTTCATGGGAACGCCTGACTTCTCAGTGCCGGTGCTGGATGCGCTGGTGGAGGCCGGGCACGAGGTTGCCGCCGTTTATTGCCAGCCGCCCCGGCCTGCGGGCCGCGGCAAGAAGGACCGTCCAACCCCTGTCCACGCCCGCGCCGCGGCCTTGGGGCTGGAGGTGCGCCACCCGGTCTCGCTGAAAGGCGCGGAGGAGCAAGAGGCCTTTGCCGCTTTGAATGCAGATGTGGCGGTGGTCGTGGCCTATGGCTTGATCCTGCCGCAGGCGGTGCTGGACGCGCCCGCGCATGGCTGCCTCAACATCCACGCCAGCCTTTTGCCGCGCTGGCGCGGTGCGGCGCCGATTCACCGCGCCATCATGGCGGGCGACGCCGAAACCGGCGTCTGCATCATGCAGATGGAGGCGGGGCTCGACACAGGTCCGGTGCTGTTGCGCGAGGCCACTGCCATCGGTGCGGAAGAAATCACCGCGCAGTTGCACGACAGGTTGTCTGCAATGGGTGCAGCGCTGATCACCGAAGCCTTGAGCCGCCTGCCGGAGCTGACACCCGAAGTGCAGCCGGAAGATGGTGTCATTTATGCCGAAAAGATCGACAAGGCAGAGGCGCAGATCGACTGGACGCGTCCGGCGGCGGAGGTGGACCGCAAGATCCGCGGCCTGTCGCCCTTCCCCGGCGCCTGGTGCGAGATCGAAGGCCAGCGGATCAAGCTGCTGGCCTCACGGCTGGCGGAGGGGCAGGGCGCGCCCGGAGAGGTGCTGGACGACAGCCTGATCGTGGCGTGCGGCGAGGGAGCAGTGCAGCTCTTGCGCTTGCAACGGGCGGGCAAAAGCGCGCAGGATCCCGATGTATTCCTGCGCGGCTTCCCGGTTCCCAAGGGCAGCCGCCTGTAACCGGAGGGTCTGATGCCCATCATTGCCCTGATCATCATCGGCGCCGCGGCAGGCTTTCTGGCAACCAGGCTGATGAAACTCGAAACCGATATCATCACCACAGTCTGCATCGGTATGGCCGGGGCGCTGGTGGGCGGATTGGTGCTGCGCGCGCTGCTGGCGGTGATGGGCTTCATGGCCGGTTTCATAGGCGCGGTGCTGGGCGCCCTGGTGCTGATCTGGCTCTGGCAGAAATACGTACAGCGCTAGACGCCTTTCCTAGCTGCGCGGCGGGCGGCTTTTGTAGACCGGCAGGTGCCAGCCAAACAGGATGGAACCTGCCCGCAGCACCCAGCAGACCCCGGCGCAGGCCAGCAGCGCGAACTTCAGCTCAAACCCCAGCCAGATGGCCGCAACGGCAGTGATGGCGCCTGCCATGGCGCAGGTGATGTAAAGCTCGCCCTGTTTCAGCACCAGCGGCACCTCGTTGCAGACCACGTCGCGCATCAGCCCGCCCATGGTGCCGGTGGCCATACCCATCAGCACGACGATCACCGGCGGGCTGTCCAGCGAGATCGCGGCACCGGTGCCGGCAGGTACAGCAATGGCAAGGGCAAAGCTGTCGAGCCAGACCACCCAGCGCAGGCGGCTTTCCAAGAGATGCGCAGTGAAGAACACCGCCACGGCGGCCAGCGCGGCCAGCAGGATGTAGTTGGGGTTGCCGATCCAGAACACCGGGTTGCGGTCCAAGAGCAGATCGCGCAACGTGCCGCCGCCCAGCGCGGTCAGGCAGGCAACAAAGGCAAAGCCGACAATATCCAGCTGCGCCCGGCTGGCGACCAGCGCGCCGGAAAGGGCAAAGACCAGCACCGAGGCATAGTCCAGCAGCGCCAGAAAGGTCATACGGCAACCCTGCGCATCAGGCGCTTTTCTTCTTCTTGAAGGGCGCCATGCCTGCGCGCGCCAGCTCATCCGCGCGCTCGTTTTCAGGGTGGCCTGCGTGGCCCTTGACCCATTCCCAGGTCACCTTGTGGCGGGCTTGCGCTTCGTCCAGGCGCTGCCACAGCTCGACATTCTTCACGGGTTTCTTGCTGGACGTCTTCCAGCCGTTCCTTTTCCAGCCGAAGATCCAGCCGGTGACGCCGTTCTTCACATAGGCCGAGTCGGTGACCACGGTGATGGTGGACGGCCGCGCCAGGCTTTCCAGCGCGTTGATTGCGGCCAGCAGTTCCATCCGGTTGTTGGTGGTCTCCGCCTCGCCGCCGCTCAGTTCTTTTTCTTTGACGATGTTGTCACCGTCCATGGCGCGCAGCAGAACACCCCAGCCGCCGGGGCCGGGATTTCCAGAGCAGGCGCCGTCGGTATAAGCAAATAATTCAGGCATGCGCCGTCAGTACTACGAACTCCTGGGCAGTGCCAGCCAGTCCTTTGCCCTCGCCGCGGCGGGCGCCGAGCAGGGTGAAGCCGGCGGTTTCGAGTTTTTCGCGCAGCTCGTCCTCGCTGTAGTACGCATAGAACCTGCCCAGCTCGTCGCGGCCCTCGCTCTCGCCCAGTTTCATTGCCAGGCATAGCGTGCCGCCTTCGGTCAGCGCCCGGCGGAGGGCGGTCAGGTGAACGGAAAGTTCCTCCCGCGGCACATGCAGCAGGCTGAAATAGGCCCAGATGCCGTCAAACACCGCCTCTGCATCCAGCGCGTGAAACCCGGCGGTAATGACCTCAATCCCATAGGCCGCGCGAGCCGCCTCTGCCATTTCCGGCGAGGCATCAAGCGCAGCTACCCGAAAGCCGGCATCCCGGAAACGCGCAGCCCAATGGCCGGGGCCGCAGCCAAGGTCCAGCAATGTGCCGCCTTCGGGCAGTCGTGCAGTGAAGGCCTGAAAATCAGCCTCCTCCCCCGGGTCCGTTCTGCCGGTGAAAAGCTCGGCGTAATCCGCCGCGCGGTCGTCGTAGACGCTGATGGTTCTGTCATCACTCATCTGGATCTCTCCTGGGCAGGGTCAGGCGCGTTCCATGGCCAGCCGGGCGGCAAGGCCTGCAAAGACGGCCGCAAAGCCGCGGTTCAGCCACTTCAGCACCCGCTCGCTGTTCAAGAGGTAAGTGCGGGCCTGGGCGGCAAACAGCCCGTAGAGCACGAAGATGGCAAAGGTCATCACCATGAACACCAGTCCGAGTACCGACATTTCCAGCGTGGCGCTGGCGGGATTGCCGCTCAGGAACGGTGGCAGCAGGGCCAGGAAGAACACCGACAGTTTGGGGTTCAGGATGTTGATCAGCGCGCCGCGCCAGGCGATTTTCCAACCGGGCTGGCTGGTGCGTTTCGAGGACACAGCCAGCGCGCCGCCGCTGCGCAGCGCCTGCCGGGCGAGGTACAGGAGATAGGCCACGCCCGCGGCCTTGACGATCTGGAACAAGAGAGCAGAGCTGTGCAGCACCGCCGCCAGCCCCAGCGTGGCCGCGGCCAGATGCGGAAGGATACCGAAGGTGCAGCCGATTGCGGCCCAGATGGAAGCGCGCCAGCCCTGGCCGAGACCAAGCGCCAGCGTGTAGATGACACCCGTGCCCGGTGCGAGGACGACGACAAAGGCGGTAATCAGAAAGTGCAGCGTGATCATGAAAACGGCTCCAGAAATAATGCCCGGGACCTTAGGCGTACCACGGTTCGCCTGAAGCGGGTGTAATTTCTGTCACTTAGTATGCACTCTGGTCTGTGCGCTCACGCAGGCTGCCTCAGCACGCGGGGCACCTTGAATTCCACTGTTTCCACCGCGGTCTCCACGACTTCCACGGTCACCTCATAGCGCTCCCGGAAAGCGTCGATCACCTCGTTGACCAGCAGCTCCGGGGCCGAAGCGCCGGCGGTGATGGCAACCGAGCGGATGCCTTCGAGCGCGCGCCAGTCGATGTTCTCGGCACGCTGCACCAGCTGGGCATACTCGCAGCCGTTCTTGGCACCGACTTCGACAAGGCGGCGGGAGTTGGAGGAATTCGGCGCGCCGACTACCAAGAGGGCGTCGGCCTTGGGCGCCACCGATTTCACCGCCTCCTGACGGTTGGTGGTGGCATAGCAGATGTCTTCCTTGTGCGGGCCGATGATGTTGGGAAACCGTTCTTCCAGCGCTGCAACGATGCCCTTGGTGTCATCCACCGACAGGGTGGTCTGGGTTACATAAGCCAGCCGGTCCGGATCACGCACCTCAACCGTCGCCACGTCTGCGGCGGTCTCAACCAGCAACACCTCGCCCTCAGGCAGCTGGCCCATGGTGCCGATGGTTTCCGGGTGGCCCTTGTGGCCGATCATGATCATTTGCAGCCCGGCCTCGGCGTGGCGCTGGGCTTCGATGTGCACCTTGGAGACCAGCGGGCAGGTGGCATCGACATAAATCATCTCGCGTGCTTCGGCCGCGGCGGGCACAGATTTCGGCACCCCGTGCGCGGAGAAGATCACCGGGCGGTCATCCGGGCATTCATCCAGCTCCTCGACAAACACCGCGCCTTTTTCGCGCAGGCTGTCGACCACGAATTTGTTATGCACGATTTCATGGCGCACAAAGACCGGCGCGCCCCATTTGCCGATCGCCATTTCAACGATTTTGATCGCGCGGTCCACGCCGGCGCAAAAGCCGCGCGGCGCGGCGAGGTAGAGGGTCAGGGCTGGCTTGGTCATGGGCGTCTCCTTGCGCGCCAGAGGTAAGCGCTTCGAGCGGCAAGGTCCAGTGCCGCGGGCGCTTCACGCGAGTGTGATTTCAGCTTCCAGCGCCGGAAGGCGGCAGATAGTTTTACGGCACGCCAGGACGGGAGGCAGAAATGATACGGGCATTCACGCGGGCTGCGGTTTTGGTTCTAGCGGGCGAAGCGGGTTTTGGCATTGCCTCCGCAGGTGCCACGCCTGCAAGTATCCTGCCGTATGATGATCCGGCTGAGGTTGAAGCAGGCAGTGCGGTTTATGAGGAAAACTGCGCCAGCTGTCATGGGGGCGACCTGCAGGGGGAGGCTGACTGGCAGACGCGGGACGGCGAGGGCTATCTGCCCGCGCCGCCCTTGGACGGGACCGGTCATGCGTGGCACCATCCGGATGAGCAGTTGCTTGAAGTGGTCAGGAAAGGCGTGGCGGCAATTGCTGGCGGTGGCTACAAAAGCCGCATGGAGGGCTTCGGTGGCGTGCTGAGCGACGCGGAACTGCGTCAAGTGCTTGCCTATGTCAAAAGCCGCTGGCCCGCAGATGTCATCGCGCGCCACAACCAGATCAACAGCCAGGGTCACGCGCACGACTAAGTGTTTCCGGAACAGGCGCCACCCCATCTGATGCCTGTTCCGGTTTGTTTCCAGCGTCTCCGGTCAGCCGTGGGCGGCTGTTGCGGAACGCGGTTCGCTCTGCTCGCGCGGCGGGCGGCCGATCACGTCGCGCAGCTCTTCCAGCTCGATGAAATTGTCGGCCTGGCGGCGCAGGTCGTCAGAGATCATCGGCGGCTGGCTGCGGATGGTCGAGACCACCGAAACGCGCACGCCCTGGCGCTGCAGGCTGGCAATCAGCGGGCGGAAGTCCCCATCGCCCGAGAACAGCACGATATGGTCCACCCGCGGTGCCAGCTCCATGGCATCGACGGTCAATTCGATGTCCATGTTGCCTTTGACTTTGCGGCGGCCCATGCTGTCGGTGTATTCCTTGGCCGGTTTGGTGACCATGGTGAAGCCGTTGTAATGCAGCCAGTCGACTAGAGGCCGGATCGGTGAATACTCGTCGTTCTCGAGCAGAGCGGTGTAATAAAAGGCCCGCAGAAGCTTGCCGCGGCGCATGAATTCCTGCCGCAGAAGCTTATAGTCGATATCAAACCCGAGCGCCTTGGCCGCGGCGTACAGGTTTGACCCGTCTATGAACAGCGCGAGCCGTTCGTCCTTGTAAAACATCAAAATTTTCCTTCCGGTATATCCGTCTCGGCCGGGGGTTCCGTGAGTGAATGCTTGAAATCGGCGAAACGGGTAGACTTAATGTAAGTTATTTGTCATTTGCCGCAAGTATACTGTCCGTTTGAATAGGGTCAAAGATGGCCGTAAACCGCAAAACGGCGCTGATTGCTCTTGGCGGCAACCTGCCAGCTGACGCTGATGCGCCTCAGATCACCCTGTCAAAGGCCATCCGGGCGCTGCAGTCGGAGGAGATTTCCCTGCGCTGCGTGTCGCGGTTCTTTCAAACCCCCTGTTTCCCGGCCGGCGCCGGGCCGGACTATGTGAACGCTGCGGTTTCCCTGGAAACCGCGCTGTCCGCGGGTGACCTTCTGGCGCGGCTGCATCAGGTCGAGGCGCAGTTCGCGCGGGTGCGGGAGCAGCGCTGGGGGATGCGGACGCTGGATCTGGACCTGATGGACTATGACGGCGCCGTGCTGCCCGATGCGGCGGCCTATGCCCGCTGGCAGGGGTTGCCATTGGAGCACCAGATGCAGGCAGCACCGGGGCAGCTGATCCTGCCGCACCCGCGCATCCAGGACCGGGCCTTTGTGCTGGTGCCGCTGGCCGACATCGCGCCGCGCTGGCGCCACCCGGTGCTGCAGAAAACCGTGACAGAGATGCTGGCGGAGCTGCCAGCGCAGGACGTGGCCGAAGTGACCCCGCTCTGAGCCGCGCAATGCGTTGTTTTCCGCCCTTGTCAAGAGAAAGATATGGGCGTAAATGTCTGCCTTCTGGACCAGGAATGATATGGAGAGTCGCTGATGGCCCGCGTGACGGTTGAAGATTGCGTAGATAAAGTGCCCAACCGCTTTGAGCTGGTGATGCTGGCTGCGCATCGTGCCCGCGAGATCTCGGCAGGTGCCCCGATCACCGTCGAGCGCGACAACGACAAGAACCCGGTTGTGTCCCTGCGTGAAATCGCCGACGAGACCCAGAGCGCCGACGACCTGCGCGAGCGCCTGATCGAGAGCAACCAGACCCAGATCGAAGTTGACGAGCCGGAAGAAGATTCCATGGCTCTGCTGATGGGCGCTGACAACGACAAACCGGCTGACGATGACATGTCGGAAGAGAAACTGCTGCGCGCACTGATGGAGGCCCAGGGCCAGGGCTGAGGCGCGCGTCTGGACTATTGAGGCTGCGGACCGGACATGATTTCCCCTGACGACCTGATTGCTCTGGTCCGCAACTACAATCCCAAAACAAACGCGGACAGGATCGCGGACGCCTTTGCGTTTGGCGAGCAGATGCATGACGGGCAGTTCCGCCACTCGGGCGAGCCGTATTTCACGCATCCGGTGGCGGTGGCCGCCATCCTGACCGAACAGCGCCTGGATGATGCAACCATCATCACCGCGCTGTTGCACGACACCATCGAAGACACCAAAGCCAACTACGAGGAAGTCTCCCGCCGTTTCGGCGAAGAGGTGGCGATGCTGGTCGATGGTGTCACCAAGCTGACCAACCTGCAGCTTTCCAGCCGTGAGACCAAGCAGGCGGAGAACTTCCGCAAACTGTTCATGGCGATGTCCAAGGACCTGCGGGTCATTCTGGTCAAGCTCGCCGACCGCCTGCACAACATGCGCACCATCAAGGCGATGCGCCCGGAGAAACAGGCCCAGAAGGCGCGCGAGACGATGGACATCTATGCGCCGCTGGCAGGCCGCATGGGTATGCAGTGGATGCGCGAAGAGCTGGAGGACTTGGCCTTCCGCGTGCTGAACCCGGAAGGCCGCCAGTCGATCATCCGCCGCTTTGTGACCCTGCAACGTGAAACCGGCGACGTGATCCACCGGATTACCGGTGATATGCGGCTGGAACTGGAAAAAGCGGGCATAGAGGCAGAGGTCTTTGGCCGCGCCAAGAAACCCTATTCGATCTGGCGCAAGATGCAGGCCAAGGATCAGGGCTTTTCGCGGCTTTCGGACATATATGGCTTCCGGGTGATCACCCTGTCCGAAGAGGATGCCTACCGCGCGCTGGGCGCCATCCACCAGCGCTGGCGGGCCGTGCCGGGCCGGTTCAAGGACTACATCAGCCAGCCGAAATCCAACGGCTACCGGTCGATCCACACCACCGTGTCGGGCCGTGATGGCAAACGGGTGGAGGTGCAGATCCGCACCCGCCAGATGCATGATGTGGCGGAAACAGGCGTGGCGGCGCATTGGTCCTACCGGGACGGCGTGCGCACCGAGAACCCGTTTGCCGTCGACCCGGCAAAATGGATCGCCTCGCTGACTGAACAGTTCGACGCTGAGGACGATCACGACGAATTCCTCGAAGCTGTGAAGCTTGAGATGTATTCGGACCAGGTGTTCTGCTTCACCCCCAAGGGCGACGTGATCAAGCTGCCCAAGGGCGCGACGCCGATCGACTTTGCCTATGCCATCCACACCCGTATCGGCAGCTCCTGCGTCGGCGCCAAGGTGGACGGTATCCGGGTGCCCTTGTGGACCCGGCTGCGCAATGGCCAGTCGGTCGATGTGATCACCGCTGAGGGGCAGACCCCGCAGGTCAGCTGGCTGGAAATTGCCACCACCGGCAAGGCCCGCACCGCCATCCGCCGCGCCCTGCGCGAGGCGGACCGGGCGCGGTTCGTCAAGCTGGGCCACGAGCTGGCGCGCTCCGCCTTTGAGCACGTCGGCAAGAAGGCCACCGACAAGGCCCTGGAAACCGCCGCCCGCGCCCTGCGTGCCAGCGGCGTGGACGAGCTTCTGGCGCGGCTTGGTGCCGCGGAAATCACTGCGCATGATGTGGTGCAGTCGGTCTACCCGGAACTGACCACAACCGGCGATGGCGACGAAATCTCTCCGCGCCGTGCAGTGATCGGCCTTGAGCCAGGCCAGAGCTTTGAGCGCGCAACCTGCTGCCAGCCGCTGCCGGGCGAGCGCATCATTGGCATCACCTACCGCGGCCGCGGGGTGGTGGTGCACGCCGCTGATTGCGACAAGCTGGGCGAATTCGAGGACCAGCCGGAGCGCTGGATGGACGTCCAGTGGCACAGCGGCACCCACCCGGCCGCCTATGGCACCACGCTGGAATTGACCATCGGCAATGACGCTGGCGTGCTGGGACGCATTTGCACATTGATTGGCGAGAAAAAGGCCAATATCTCGGACCTGGAATTTGTAGACAGGAAACCAGACTTTTACCGGCTCATGATCAATGTGGAGCTGCGGGATGTGGAGCAGCTGCACTCGCTGATGCTGACGCTCGAAGCAGAAAGCGATGTCGCCGCGGTGGCGCGGTTCCGGGAAAAGCCGGAAGAGCGCCACTTTCCGGGGTAAACCGCTGAAACTCTGAGCCGGGAACTGGGCCGGGAACTGGGAAGGACGGACAACTTTGGTATTCAGGCGCCGGGACAGACGTCCGCCCCTCCGGGCGCTGGCGGACTTCCTCTGGCCGCGCGGCGGCTGGGGGCGGGCGTTCCTGTATGTGAAGCACCGGGTCCGGCGCCTGCCCGATTCGCCCGAACGCATCGCCCGCGGCATCTGGGCGGGGGTGTTCACCACCTTCACGCCATTCTACGGCCTGCATTTCTTTGTCGCTGCAATCATTGCGCGGATGATGAACGGCAATATCCTGGCCTCGCTCAGCGCCACGTTCTTTGGCAATCCGCTGACCTATGTGCCGATTGGCGTCGCGTCGCTGCAGACCGGGCATTGGCTGTTGGGGACGGAGTTTGACCAGGAAGTCGACAAATCCCTGGTGGGCAAGTTCCTGGCTGCTGGCGGTGATCTGAAGGACAACCTGATTGCGCTGTTCATGGACCGCCCTGCCGACTGGCAAGGGCTGCACCTGTTCTACAATGAGGTGTTCTATCCCTACATGATCGGCGGGGTGATTCCGGGCATCATCTGCGCAACTGTCTGCTATGTGCTCAGCCTGCCGGTGATCCGGGTCTACCAGCAGCGCCGCCGGGCCAAGATCAAGGCCAAGTTCGAGGCCATCAAGAAACGCGCCGAGGTCGACACCGGGCTTTAAAGCGCCTGCCTGATTGTACCATTATTGCCTGCAGGCTTGCTCTTGCAGTTTGTCTGTCTAGTCTTTGAGACAAGGCTTTGACTTCAGACAGATGAGAGTGCTCTCATGACAGACAATCAGCTGCGCCTGGGCGTGAACATCGACCATGTTGCCACCGTGCGGAACGCCCGCGGCGGCGCCTATCCGGATCCGGTCCGCGCCGCAAAGCTGGCCGAAGATGCCGGCGCTGACGGCATCACCGCACATCTGCGTGAAGACCGCCGCCATATCACCGACAGCGATATTGATGCGCTGATGGAGGCGCTGACCGTACCGCTGAACTTTGAGATGGCTGCGACGGTGGAAATGCAGAAGATCGCCCTGCGCCACAAACCGCACGCAGTCTGCATTGTGCCGGAAAAGCGCGAAGAGCGTACCACCGAAGGCGGGCTGGAAGTGGCGCGCGAGGAAAACCGCCTCGCTCATTTCATCGCTCCGTTGCGGGATGCCGGCTGCCGCGTGTCGATTTTCATCGCCGCTGACCGGAAACAGATCGACGCCGCACACCGCATCGGCGCGGAGGTAATCGAACTGCACACCGGAGCCTATTGCGATTATCACGCTGAGGGCCGGTTTGAAGACCGCGACCGCGAGCTGGAGGCGCTGCGGGAGATGTCCGCCTATGCCCATTCGCTGGGATTGGAAGTGCACGCGGGTCACGGGCTGACCTATGACACCGTGCAGCCGGTTGCGGCCTTCCCGGAAGTGCGCGAGCTGAATATCGGCCACTTCCTGATCGGCGAGGCGATCTTTCGCGGGCTCACCCCGGCAGTGCAGGAAATGCGCCGCCTGATGGACGCCGCGCGCGGCTGACAACGATCAGCCAGAAAGGGGCCGGGGCAAGGCATACCACTGCCCCGGGCCAGATTAACTCCCGCAGATCAGGTCATTCCAGCTTGCCGGGCAGGCTCAGGTCGCCAGAAGCGATATCGAACACATCCGTCACGCACAACAGCGGCTCGTGGATGTTCGCATTGACCTTCAACCCGGCCGTCACCCCGTCAAATGCCAGCGCCTCTTCTGTCAGTGGAACCGCCAGGCTGACTTCTTTGCCGTTCAGGACCGGAGAATAGCCGGGGCTGTCGATGTAGAGCGGCAGTCCCGGCCAGGTTGGCGGCAGCGCAGGCGTTGCGCCTTCGGGGATGTCCTTGACCGACAGCATGCCTTCGCCGCAGCCATCGTTGGGGGTCAGCACCACCCAATGGCTGTGCCAGCCGGCACCATCGTTGGCCAGATCGCCATCGCCGTTTTCGTCGAACAGCGGTGTGTCGTCAAAGTCCGGATGCGCGGTGGCAACCAGCGCCAGCGTGCCGCTGCCGGCTTCAAAACCCGCGGCTGAGGGATCCAGCGACAGCGGCCAGACATAAGCCTGTACCCCGGCGCCACTCAAGGAACCTGTGGCAGGTGGCACGGAGCTGCCGGCCTCTCCCCCGGTTTCCATCCGGAACGTGACATGCCCGCCAGTGCGGCTGGCATGAACGCTGCGGATGTCAGTGTCCGGCGCTATCCCCTCCTTGGCGTCCGACAGCAGCGGTTCTGCATCGGTTGCAGCGTGGCTGCCGCCGGCCTGTGCCGCTTGCCCCGCACCCAGAGCGGCAATCGCCGCCAGATAATATGCGAATTTCATTTCAACCTCCTTGATGTCGACTCGATGTCATTTGATAGTATCGAGTCGAAAGTATTGCAATGGTAATTTTGACTCGCTATCAAGCTTGCATGACTGCGGCACATGAAATCGCCAGCCTGCTCGACCGGCTCTCGCGCCTGCATGGCACCGGGCGCCGGGCTGCCGGGCTCAACCCGGCGCAGGCGTCGGCGCTGGATTATCTGGCGCGGGCCAACCGGTTCTCCCGGACCCCGTCGGCGGTGGCCGACTACCTGTCAGCAACCCGCGGCACGGTCTCCCAGACGCTGAAGTCGCTGGCTGCCAAGGGTTTGGCGCAAGAAGGGCCAGGCGGCAGCGACCGGCGCTCGCGGCGCTATGATCTCACGCCGCAAGGCCAAGCCGTGGCCGGGGCCCTGGACGCTGCACCGCAAGTGGACCTGCCAGCCAGCCAGATGGAAGAAGTCCGGGATGCGCTGCAGCAGCTGGTCAGGGGCATGATCGCGGCCCGCGGCGGGCGCAGTTTCGGTCTGTGCCGCAGCTGCCGGCATCACCGGGCGTCTGCTCAGGGCGCCCATTGCGCGCTGCTGGATGTGCCGCTTCGGGACGAGGAAACAACACAGATCTGCCAGGAGCATGAGCCGGGCAGGACGGAAAAGGCGCGGCCGGATGGCTGTGATGCCGGGGGGGAGTGAATATGCAGGTCAATCTAGTCCGTTACGGTCTTTGGTGGATGGGGGCCTCTGTTGCGATGCTGCTGGCAGGTCTTTTGCTGGCGCAATTCGGTATCGGCATGCCAGCTGGGCTGGCAACGGTGCTGCCGCCGATGGTGGCGTCGGTCGTGGAGGGCATGCGCATCGCCCAGGCCACCCGCGCGCCCCTGCCGGGCAGGGATGCCTGGGTCTGTGCGGCGGCGATGACCGCGGTTGTGGCACTGCTGACCATTATCCAGCTGCCGCTCTACTGGAACAGTCCGATGGTAACTGAAGCGCGGCAGACAATTCCGTTTGTTTTCCTCGCCGGGATCTTCCTGCTGCTGCTGGCGGTCATCCTGATGGTCAACCGGCTGTTCCTGGGCCATGGCATCAAACTGGGTCTGAAACGGCTGGAAGAATGATCCTGGGCATCGGAACCGACCTCGCCAATATCGAACGCGTTCAACGCACGCTGGACCGGTTCGGCGACCGTTTCCGCAACCGTGTTTTCACCGAGGTGGAGCAGCGCAAGGCCGAGCGCCGCCGCGATGTGGCCGGCACCTATGCCAAACGCTGGGCCGCCAAGGAGGCCTGTTCCAAAGCACTGGGCACCGGCCTGCGCATGGGGATCGCCTGGAAGGACATGGCGGTCAGCAACCTGCGGAGCGGCCAGCCGGTGATGCATGTGACCGGCTGGGCCGCCGACAGGCTGCAACAGATGACCCCGCCCGGCCATGAGGCGGTGATTCACGTGACATTGACCGATGATCACCCCTGGGCGCAGGCCTTTGTGCTGATCGAAGCACGCCCGATCCCGGCGAACCCGGCGGAATCATCCGCCGGAACTTGACTTGCCCCCCTCAGGCCCGCATGTAGCCCCGGACCCTGTTACCAAACCGGAGAGCCTGATGACGGCCAAAGCAAAGACCAGCAGTTCGATCATCGAGACGATCAAGACCGTCGTCTACGCGCTGCTGATTGCCGGTGTTTTCCGCACCCTGTTCTTCCAGCCCTTCTGGATTCCGTCCGGCTCGATGAAGGAAACCCTGCTGATCGGGGATTTCCTGTTCGTGAACAAGATGGCCTATGGCTATTCCTACGCCTCTTGCCCCAGCCTCCGCTTCCCGGCGGTCGGGGTGAACATCGACGCCAAGAAAATCTGTGCGTTTCTGGATGGCGACAACACCCGCCTGATTGGCAGCGAACCAGAGCGCGGCGATGTCGCAGTGTTCCGCCACCCTGTGAACGGCAACGACTTCATCAAGCGTCTGGTCGGCCTGCCGGGCGACAAGATTCAGATGAAGAACGGCGTGCTGTTCATCAACGGCGAAGCGGTGAAGCTGCAGGACGCAGGCGAGTTCGAGGAAGTGATGGAGCGGCAGGGCCCGCAAGGCTCGATGCCGCGCTGTGAAAACGCTCCGGTGGGTCAGGGCGCTGTCTGCAAGAAGTCGCGCCAGATCGAGACCCTGCCCGGCGGCAATGAGCATACTGTGCTCAACATCACCAACCAGGGCGTAGACCACACCAGCGTCTATCAAGTGCCCGAGGGCCATTATTTCTTCATGGGCGACAACCGCGACAACTCCTCGGACAGCCGCCTGCCGCAGTCCGCGGGCGGGGTTGGGTTCGTGCCGTACGAAAACCTGATCGGCCGCGCCGACCGGATCATGTTCTCCTCCGCCGGGCGCTCGATGCTCTACTTCTGGACCTGGCGCAGCGACCGTTTCTTCAAGGGGATCCAGTGAAACTGTCCAAGGAACTGCGCGCGTTCGAGGAGCGGATCGGGCACAAATTTGCCCGCCCCGACCTGCTGCAGCGTGCCGTGACCCACGCTTCCGTCTCCTCCTCCACCCGCAAGGACAACCAGCGGCTGGAGTTTCTGGGCGACAGGGTGCTGGGGCTGGTGATGGCTACCGCACTTCTGGAGCATGACAAGACCGCCACTGAGGGCCAGCTGGCACCGCGCTTCAACGCGCTGGTGCGCAAGGAGGCCTGCGCCGATGTTGCCAAGGAAATCGACCTGGGCGCGGTGCTGAAACTGGGCCGCTCCGAGATGATGTCCGGCGGGCGCCGCAAGCAGGCGCTGCTGGGCGACGCGATGGAGGCGGTGATTGCCGCGGTTTACAAGGACGCGGGCTTTGACGCTGCTGCGGAGGTGATCCTGCGCCTGTGGGGCAACCGTATCCACCAGGTCGAAACCGACGCACGTGACGCCAAGACCTCGCTGCAGGAATGGGCGCAGGCCCGCGGACAGAAGGTGCCTACCTACGTGGAGGTCTCCCGCAGCGGCCCCGACCACGCACCGGTCTTCACCATTGCCGCCCGTCTTGAAGACGGCACCGAGGCGCAGGCCACCGCAGGCTCCAAGCGGCAGGCCGAACAGGCCGCCGCCAAGGCGCTGCTGGAACAACTCGGCTGATCCGTCAGACCACCCGGATGTAACCGGCCAGACCGGTTTTCTGATGCTCGATCACATGGCAATGGAACGCCCATTCGCCGGGATTGTCGGCGACCAGGGCAATCTCGGCCACCTCATCCTTCAACAGCAGCAGTGTATCGGTCACCAGCGGCGGCAGTGTCCGCAGGTTGGAGCGGATCGGAACAAACGCCAGCCCGTGCAGATGGATCGGATGCAGGTTCGGCGATTCATTCCGCAGCCGCAAAACATAGCTCTTGCCGCGTTCCAGCACGGCCAGCGGCCCAGTACCCTTGGCCGCATCTCCGGCCCAGGGCGTGCGGTTGATCGACCAGAAACTGTAGCCCATGGAGCCGCAGTAGCCATCATTCGGCGGCCCGCCCTCCGGCGTCCAGCCAAAGACGAAATCATGCACCTCCGCCTTTGCCAGATCAGGCCGGGCAACCGGATTGGCAGGCAGCGGTTTCAGTTCCCGCAAGTCCCGTGCCAGGTCCGCGCCAACAGACCGCAGCCGCGCCATGGTGCGGGTGGGCTGACCTGGAAGTTCTGCAAGCAGCTCCGCCGACTGCCCCTCGTCTGCTGGCATCCGCACTGCAAATTCCACCCGTTGTCCGGGGCCGACCAGCAACGGCTCCTTGGCCGAGGGCAGGGGCAGTTCAACCGCCACCGGATGCCCGTCCCAGGCAATGATCAGCGACTGAGCGGTGCTCAGGTGCAGCTTGTAGATCCGCGTGGTGTCGGTGTTCACCACCCGCAGCCGAACCAACCCGCCCGCAGGGTGATCATAAACCGGCGCCTGCAGCCAGTTTGCAGTCAGCACATTGCCGTGCGTCCCGCCGCGGGCCGCGCCGCGTGCAGTGTAATAGGGCAGGAACGCGCCCGCATCATCCAGCCGGAAGTCCCGCAGGTTAACTACCTGATCGGCGTCGAACCCGGGCTCCTCCGTTTCGCGGATCACCATCACTCCGGTCAGCCCATGCGCCATCTGCGCCATGGTCATGCAATGCGGGTGATACCAGTAGGTGCCGGCATCCGGCGGCGTGAACGTGTAGTCAAAGCTTTCGCCACCTGCGATCGGCATCTGGGTCAGGTACGGCACCCCGTCCATCGCGTTGGCAATCCGCAGCCCGTGCCAGTGCATCGCGGTGTAATCTTCGGTGCCATTCTCCACCCGCAGCCGCATGGGGGTGCCTTGGGTGCCAAACAGAACCGGCGGCGGCGCATCCGGCGACAGGCTCACCAGCCCTTCGGTCGGCGTGTCACGGAAGGCAAAGCTGGCAGGCTGAATGGTCAACTGCTGCGCCCCGCCGGTACCCGCCAAACCCCAGCTGCCTGCGCCAAGCGCCCCGGCAGATGCAGCAGTCCTAATCAGAAAATCCCGGCGGTTCATCAGGCAGGCCCCTTATGTGCACTCGAATAAAGGCCTGGCTTGTGGAACTGGCTCGGCGCGGTGGTTCTTTCACGGGATTTGCCACAGGTCTTTGACATAGGGCAAGCTGGCCGAAGCCCAATGAAAACGCCTCTGGCCCCTGTGGGTAAATTCCTGTAGAGGCACTGATCTGCAAACAGGACCAGTTGAAATGACCACACGCGCCGGATTCGTTGCCCTGATCGGAGAGCCCAACGCGGGCAAGTCCACCCTTCTGAACCGCATGGTCGGGGCCAAGGTCTCAATCGTGACTCACAAGGTACAGACCACCCGCGCCCGTATCCGCGGCGTGGCGATGGAGGGCGACGCGCAGCTGGTGTTTGTCGACACGCCCGGCCTGTTCAAACCCCGCCGCCGCCTGGACCGCGCCATGGTTGCCGCCGCCTGGGGCGGTGCCGCGGACGCCGATGTCGTCGTGCTGATGGTGGAGGCCCACCGCGGCATCACCGAAGGGGTTGAGACCATCCTCGAAGGCCTTGCCGAAATCGGCGAGGGCCGCACCGTGGCGCTGGCAATCAACAAGATCGACAAGGTGCCGGCCGAAAAACTGCTGGGCCTCACCCAGGACCTGAACAGCCGCTACACATTTGCCGAAACCTTTATGATCTCGGCAGAGCGCGGCCATGGCGTCGACGATCTGCGCCAGTGGCTGGCGGGCAAGCTGCCGGAAAGCCCCTGGCTCTACCCCGAGGATCAGATCGCCGACCTGCCAATGCGGATGATCGCGGCGGAAATGACCCGCGAAAAACTGACCCTGCGCTTGCACCAGGAGCTGCCTTATCAGTTGACCGTCGAGACCGAAAAATGGGAAGAGCGCAAGGATGGCTCCGCCCGCGTCGACCAGATGATCTATGTGGTCCGCGACGGCCACAAGGGCATCGTGCTGGGCAAGCGCGGCGAGACCATCAAATCCGTCTCCCAGGCCGCCCGCGCCGAGCTGGAGGAATTCCTGGGCCGCAAGGTGCACCTGTTTCTGCAGGTGAAGGTGCGCCCGAACTGGCTGGAAGAAGCAGAGCGCTATTCCGAAATGGGCCTCGACTTCAAGGACGGCAATTGAAGCGCCCCGTGCTTTTCACCTTTGTGAAAATACTCCCGCCGGAGGCTCCCGCAGGCTCCTTGAGCGCTGACGCAGGCGGGGGGGCGGCATGACCCGCCTCACCGCCCGCTTCTGGGTCGACGCCTATCTGGCCCGCCTTCGGTTCCAGGATATTCCGGCCTTCATCACCTCCCATGGCGACGACACTGCGGGCGCAGTGCTGGTCAAGCTCAACACGCTGGACGGCCAGGCCCGCGCCTTTCACCGCACCTATGACCTGATGAGCGGCGACCGCAAATGGGATGCGCTGGCCGAGGGGGCGGAGACGGACGTCGATGCTTCAATAAACCGGCAGCGGAGCTTTGACCCTGACCTCTGGGTGATCGAGGTCGAGGACCGCCAGGGCCGCCACCTGCTGGACGAACCCGGCCTGGAATGACCCCGCCGCTTGCAGCCCGTCCGGCAATACGCTCTGGTAGGGCGGACCGCAGAACAGGGGGGGCCGGCTTTGGAGTGGCGTGATCACGGCATATTGCTTTCGGTGCGCCGCCACGGCGAAAGCTCGGCCATCATCGACGTTTTCACCGAAGAACACGGGCGCCACGCAGGCGTGGTGCGCGGCGGGGCCGGCCGCCGGATGGCACCGATCCTGCAACCCGGTGCACAGCTGGATGTGACCTGGCGAGCAAGGCTCGAGGACCATTTGGGCAGTTATCACGCCGAACCCCTGCGCAGCCGCGCCGCCGCAGCGCTCTCTGGCCGGCTGGCGCTGGCCGGGCTCAACACAGTGACGGCGATGCTGTCCTTTTGTCTGCCAGAGCGCGAACCGCACGCCGGTCTCTATACCCGCAGTGAACAGCTGCTGGATCTTCTGGGCAACGAAGACCTCTGGCCGCTCGCCTACCTGCGCTGGGAATTGACGCTCCTGGAGGAGATGGGATTTGGCCTCGACCTCACGGTTTGCGCCGTGACCGGCAGCCGGTTCGGGCTGGCCTATGTGTCGCCGAAAACGGGTCGGGCTGTTTCACATGAAGGGGCCGGTGACTGGGCAGACCGGCTGCTGCCGCTGCCGCCGGTGATGCTGGGGCAGGGCGATGCAAACGACGCCGAAATCCTCCAGGCCCTGCGCACCACAGGTCATTTCCTCGAGGCGCATCTGGCCCCGTCGCTGGGCAATCACCCACCGCCGGAGGCGCGCAATCGGCTCATGGACTTGCTTAGCCGCCGTCTTTGAACAGCATCTCCCGGCCCGCGTCATTGCTGAGGATCAGCACATCGCCGGAAACCTCAGCCAGCGTCATCTCCTGCAGGGCTTTCAGAAAGGCGTCCTCGGCCTCCAGTTCGGGGCAGGCCATCCGCGTCACCGCCAGCGGCCCGGTTTCAAACCAGGGATAGGGCGCGGTCTGGCTGCCCAGGAAATTGTTGCAAGGCCCGCGCCCGGCGATCTTGCCCGGCTCCGGAAAGATGAGGGTCGCAGCGGCGGCAAAGGCGCTGCCATCAATGCTCTGCAACTTCCACTCTTTGCCCGCGGCGCCATAGGCAGACAGGCTTTCATCTCCGGTGCAGGCGGTTGGCAGCAGCAGGGACGCGATCAGGGCAGCACGCAGCATCTAGACCTCCGGCGGCAGTTTCTGATGCCACACTGAAGGGGTGCAGCAGTCAGCGCAAGGTCGCAAGTGCAAGCATTCGGGCGGGAAAACCGCGCGTTCGGGCCGGGGTTCTCTCAGTTCGTGCGGATAATCTCGGCCACCTTGCGGCCGATCTCGCTGCTCGCCTTGACTGACGGGTGGATCATGTCCAGCGCGTGGTAGGACCGGTCGCCGTAAGGCACCAAGTCCTTGTTTGACAGGAAGAAGATCCCCTCATCCAGCGCCGCCAGCCGCTCAATACGGGCCTCCAGCTCGTTGCCCTCATCCCGGCAATGTTCGATCATCGACCCCACGCCGGGGCTGCGCAGGTAGCCGACATAGATCACCTTGGCGCCGGACGCGCGCAGTTCTGCCAGCATCCCGGGGATTGCACCCTTGCGCCCGTCAGAGGCAATGAGCTTGTCCATTTTGCGGTTGCAGGCAAAGCAGCCGCAGCCAAGCCACAAGTCATTGCCGCCGCCGTTGACGATCACCCAGTCCCATTCGCCGGGCGTGTACTGCTTGCGGATGTTCATCCCAGCAGCGCCGGAAATGGGCAGCTTATAGATGATCCGCGCGGCGGAAACGGAACGGTCAACGACCGGTTCCTGCAATTCGCGGGCCACTGTGTCCGAAATGGATTTGCCGGCCAGGCTGTGCCAGGCCAGAAGCGAATCGCCCATCGCCAGAATACGGGGGGATTGTCCCTCCGGCACGGCGCCGCCGCAGGCGGAGATCAAAAACAGAACGGGCAGAAGGAGGCAGCGAAAGAGTGTCATGCACTCTTGTTAACCATGAATCGTTAAGGATCGAAGAACCTGTATTGGAAACAGACTTATTCCGCGCCGTGGTTGCAGGCGGGCCGCATAAGCTGCGGTTTTCAGCCACCCGGAAAAAAGCCCGGCGCGAGCGCCGGGCAAGAAGGGGATTGCTCCCCTGCGGTGGTCTCTGACAGCGGTCAGCCCAGCAGGCGGCGGGCGATGACCTGCGCCTGGATCTCTGCGGCGCCTTCGAAAATGTTCAGAATACGGGCGTCGCACAGCACGCGGGAGATCTTGTATTCCATCGCAAAGCCGTTGCCGCCGTGGATCTGCAGGCCATTGTCGGCCGCCGCCCAGGCAACCCGCGCGCCCAGGAGCTTGGCCATCCCGGCCTCCAGGTCGCAGCGGTGGCCGTGGTCCTTTTCCCAGGCTGAGAAATAGGTCAGCTGGCGGGCGATCATGATCTCCACCGCCATCATCGCCAGCTTGCCGGAGACGCGCGGGAAGTTGATCAGCGACTTGCCGAACTGCTTGCGCTCCTGCGCGTACTGCATGGCAATATCCAGCGCCGACTGCGCCACGCCGATGGCGCGGGCCGCGGTCTGGATGCGGGCCGATTCAAACGTCTCCATCAGTTGCTTGAAGCCCTTGTTTTCCTCGCCGCCCAGCAGGTTTTCCTGCTTCACGTGGAAATTGTCGAAGCCCAGCTCGTATTCCTTCATGCCGCGGTAGCCCAGCACCTCGATCTCGCCGCCGGTCATGCCGGGGGTGGGGAAGGGCGCCTCGTCGGTGCCCGGGGTCTTCTCCGCCAGGAACATCGACAGCCCGCGGTGATCGGTGGTGTTCGGATCGGTGCGCGCCAGCAGCGTCATCACATGGGTGCGGGCAGCGTGGGTGATCCAGGTCTTGTTGCCGGTGATCTTGTAATCGCCGTTCTCATCCTTCACCGCGCGGGTGCGCAAGGACCCGAGGTCAGAGCCGGTGTTCGGCTCGGTGAACACGGCGGTCGGCAGAATCTCGGCGCTGGCCAGTTTCGGCAGCCAGTTGGCCTTCTGCTCCTCGGTGCCTCCGCACAGGATCAGCTCCGCCGCAATCTCGGACCGGGTGCCCAGCGAACCAACACCGATATAGCCGCGCGACAGTTCCTCGGACACCACAACCATCGAGGCCTTGGACAGGCCGAACCCGCCGTATTCCTCCGGAATGGTCAGCCCGAAGACACCCATTTCGGCCAGCTCCTCGATGACTTCCATCGGGATCAGCTCATCCTTCAGGTGCCAATCATGGGCATTCGGCTCGACCTTCTCTACCGCGTAGCGGCGGAACTGGTCGCGGATCATTTCCAGCTCTTCCTCCAGGCCGGAGGCGCCGAACATGGTGGAACCAGCCTGTTCCTCCATCAGCTCCACCAGACGGCTGCGGGCGGCCTGGCTGTTGCCCTGCTCGCGCAGCGTCATCACTGCAGGCACCATCAGCCCACGCTGGGCGTCCTGGCTCAGGCCCAGATCCTGCAAGCGGATGATCTCGCCCTGGTTCATTTGGATGCCGCCGTAGACCTGCCACAGGTATTCGCCAAAGCCGATCTGGTGCAGCAGCTGCTCCATCTCGCCGAACTTGCCTTCACCCTGCAGTTTCTCGGCCCATTTCTGCATCTGCCGCAGCGAGTAGACATAGGTGGCAAGCCAGGACAGACCATGCGCCGCCACCTGGTTTTCCTCGATCAGCTTGCCGGAGACACGGCCCTCGCTGCTCACCATGTCCTTGACGGAGGCCCGTGCGGCCTCAAGCAGCTGGTCCAGCGGTTCCAGCGCTGCGCCGGTCAGCGCCAGCAGGTCGGGAATGAGAGTCGGTTTCATATGCAAGTCCTGTCCGTCGTGGGCCATGAATCAGATCCTTCTTCGGTCGCCCGGTGGTAAATCATTTTGCAGGTGCAGCGCAACAAAAATACTCACGGGTGCGTCATTTGGATCAAATCTTGCGTGTTGATTTTGCCCGTGCAGCACGCTGCGGATGTGATAGAGCGGAGGCATGACCGCATTGTTTTCGCTTCTTTCCCCGGCTGAGCTGGCAGCGGCCTTTGGCATCGCGCTGCTGGCGGGCACGGTCAAAGGCCTGGTGGGCTTTGCCATGCCAATGATCTTCATTTCCGGCCTCAGCATGTTCCTGGCGCCGGACCTGGCGCTGGCCGGGCTGATTCTGCCTACGCTGGTAACTAACGGCATGCAGGCGCTGCGGCAGGGGCCCGCGGCGGCCATGGCCTCGATCCGCAAGTTCCGCGTGTTCCTGCTGATCGGGCTTGTCTGCCTGCTGCTCAGCGCCCAGTCCGTGCGGCTGCTGCCGCAGCAGGCTCTGCTCCTGGTTATCGGCCTGCCGGTCACGGTCTTTGCCTGCATTCAACTGATGGGCAAAACATTCACCATCGCCAATCCTTCCCGCCGCAGCGAGGCGATGGTGGGGGGCATTGCGGGTCTGATCGGCGGCGTGTCCGGCGTCTGGGGGCCGCCGACGGTGGCCTATCTGACGGCCCTGAATACCGAAAAGACAGAACAGATCCGGGTGCAGGGGGTGATCTACGGCCTGGGTGCGGTGGCGCTGCTGGTGGCGCATGTGGGATCGGGTGTGATCCGGACTGAGACCGCGCCGTTCTCGCTGGCGCTGATCGTGCCGGCGGTGGCGGGCATGTGGATCGGCGGGCAGCTGCATGACCGGATCGACCAGGTGCTGTTCCGCCGCGCAACGCTGGTGGTGCTGCTGATCGCAGGCCTGAACCTGTTGCGCCGCGGCGTGCTGATGTAGCGGGGAAAGGCAGGGCGTCATGCATCAACGGCTCAGCGCAGAACAGCTGGCAACCGGCTCCATCCTGGTCGCGCTGGCGGTCATGACGCTGAAGGTTGCTGCCTGGATGATGACCGGTTCCGTGGCGCTGCTGTCGGATGCGCTGGAATCGCTGGTGAACATCGGCGGCGCGGTGATGGCCTGGTTCGCGGTGCGCTATGCCCAGCGGCCGCCGGACGCGGGCCACCCCTACGGCCACCACAAGGCCGAGTATTTCTCGGCGGTGATCGAGGGCATCCTGATCGTGATCGCTGCCCTGGTGATCCTGCACGAAGCCATCAGCGCGCTGACCCGCGCAGGCGATCCCGCCTGGGGCGCTGCCGGCATGTTGGTGAACGCGCTGGCGATGCTGGTGAACCTTGCTTGGGCGCGGGTGCTGCTGCGCGCGGGCACACGGTTGAAGTCCCCGGCGCTGTCGGCTGGCGGACGCCACCTGATGAGCGATGTCTGGACCTCTGCCGGGGTGCTGGCTGGGCTGGTTCTGGCACTTGTCACCGGCTGGGCGGTGCTCGATCCGCTGCTGGCGCTGCTGGTTGGCGTCAACATTCTGCGCGAGGGCTGGCTGGTGATCGCAGCCTCCGTGAACGGCCTGATGGACACCGCCGCCCCGGCGGAGGAACGCCGGAAAATCGAAGAGGTCATCCAGCGCATGGCAGCAGGCGCACTGCAGGTGCATGGCCTCAAGACCCGCCGGGCCGGCCGTGCGCTGTTTATTGAGTTTCATATGGTGGTGGACGGCGCCATGACGGTGCGGGCGTCCCACGGCATCTGCGACATGATTGAGATCGCCCTGAAAGATGCCCTGCCGGAGGCGCAGGTGGTGATTCACGTGGAGCCGGAGCACAAGCTGGAGCCTGCCGGCATCGAACCGCACTGAAGCGTTTGCATTTCCCCGCCGCCTCCCGTTTAACCGCCCTCAGACAGGCAAAGGAGCAGGCACATGGCGATGGAGTGGAACAGGCTGCTGAACCCGGGGCGGCTGTGCCGGCCGGACTTCCCCGAAGCCCCGGGGCGCGAGGCCTATCTGCAGGACTATGACCGCATCCTGTTCTCCGAGCCGTTCCGGCGGCTGGCGCAGAAAACCCAGGTGCACCCGCTCTACAGCCACGACCATGTGCACCACCGGATGATCCACAGCATGGAGACCTGCAGCGTCGGCCGTTCGCTTGGCGCTGGCGTTGGGCAGGCCCTGCTGAAGGACGGACGCATCACCCCGGATCAGGTGTTGCGCATCGCGGGCCATGTGCAATCCGCCTGCCTGCTGCATGACATCGGCAACCCGCCCTTTGGCCACTCCGGCGAGGACAGCATCGGCGGCTGGTTTGCCGCGCAATTCAAGGCAGGTGCAGGGCTCGCCGCCGAGGTCCCGGCAGCCCAGCAGGCTGAGTTCGCGCATTTTGAAGGCAACGCCCAAGGTCTGCGCATCGCCGGGCGTCTGGAAATGGCCCGGCGCGAGGGCGGCATGCGGCTCAGCTACGCAACGCTGGGCGCCTTCCTGAAATACCCCTGTACCCGCCAGGTGCGCGATGCCGTTTGCGGCGATGGCCCGGCGCCTTATGCAGGCCTCAAGAAATTCGGCGTCTTTGCCGCTGACACCGCGCTGCTCGATGAAATCTGCTCCGCCACCGGCATGATCCGCGAAGAAGGGGGCTGGTTCCGCCGCCACCCGCTCGCCTTCCTGGTCGAGGCCGCGGACGACATCTGCTACCGCATCATGGATATCGAGGACGCAGGCGCCGTGGGCGATCTGGACCGGGGTGATGTGGCTGCTGTGCTCGAGGACATCACCGGCAAGCGCAACCGTGAGGAAGACGCCGCCATGCCGCTGGGCGAGCGTGTCGCCCTTCTGCGCGCGCTCTCCATCGGTGCCGCCACCAGCGCCGCTGTGCAGGCCTTCCTGGACAATTACGACGCCATCATGAGCGGCGAATTCGACGGTGACCTGATCGGCGCATCATCCAAGGCGGACGCCTTTGCCGAATTGCAGCGCCTGTCGGTGGAACGCATCTTTGCCGCGCGCCGCAAGACAGAGCTGGAGGTCGCAGGCCGCCAGGTGCTGCACCGCATCCTCGACCATTTTAGCGGGCTTTACTCCGATCTGGCCGCTTGCGGCTGGGACCAGTCCGCCTTCGCCAAGGAGCATCCCCCTTGGGCACAGCTGATCCGCGCCGTCGACCTGGACCTGCGCGGGGTGGAGGATGCCTGTACAGCCATGCATTCGCTGGCGGATTTCGTCTCCGGCATGACCGACCGCTACGCGGTTAAGGTGCGGGACATGGTGACAGGCAGTCTTTAGGCCGGATATCCGGCCTAAGCCGCCGGGTTAGAAGTTTTTCGGAAATGTGCTACCTTGGATTGTGCAGGTTCAGGGGGGACTGATATGCGCGTTTTCCGTGTTTTCACGCAGCTGGTTCTGATAGCTTTGTGGCTGCTTGCAGCCGGCACCGCAAACGCGAAGGCAAATCCGGAAAAGCGGGTGGCACTGATCATTGGCAATTCCGACTACGCAGCAGTTCCCAAACTCCGAAACCCGGGTCGCGATGCCGCGGATCTTGCAAGCGCCCTGCGGCGGATCGGGTTTGACGTCTCTGAATTCGAGAACCTGGATTACCGCGGTATGCGGCTCGCGCTGCGCGACTTTTCAGCAACCGCTGAACAGGCGGATGTGGTCTTGGTTTATTACGCAGGACACGGCATCGAAATTGAAAACACAAATTTCCTGATCCCCGTCAATGCGGAACTCAAAAGCAGCCGGGACGTCGAATTCGAAGCGATCCGGCTGAGCGGCGTTCTGTCAGCTGTGGAGTCATCCGGCGGCCTGAAAATCGTGCTGGTAGATGCCTGCCGGGACAATCCGTTCCAGCAGCAGATGAAAGTGGCCGGGGCAACCAGATCCATCGGCCGCGGTCTGGCTATAATTGAACCCAGCGGTGTTCTTGTTGGATATTCGGCAAAGGGAGGCACGCTTGCCCTGGACGGTTCCGGACGCAACAGCCCCTATGCGGCGGCGCTGCTGCGGCATATCGAAACCCCGGGGCTTGAGCTTGGCAAGCTGTTCCGTCAAGTCCGCGACACAGTGTTTGCAGCGACGCAGGGAGAGCAGGAACCCTTTGTCTATGGATCTTTGCCGGGCCACGACATCTTTCTGGTGCCGCCCAAACCGCAACCGGTTGCCGCTCCTGCCCCGGTCCCGCGGCCTCAGGGAATCGATCAGGAGATGATTGAGGAATTCACCGAGGCAGCGGGGTATAACACGGTTTGGAGCTGGAAGCGGTTTTTGAAGAAATACGAAGACTACCCGGAGCACCGGCTGGTTGCGCTGGCGGCAAAGCGGCGTGACGCGCTGTCTCTTGAGTTGGATCTGCGCCGGGGCTACCGGGTTGCAGAGCCTTGGCTGAAGCCGGGACAAGACGCATCTGGCAACACTGTACTTACGGCCTTAGAACGGCGTCAGCTCCAGGACGGGCTGAACATGATGGGATTTGATACTGGCGGCATTGACGGTCAGTTCGGTCCCAGGACCCGGCACGCAATTGCACAGGCGCGCCTCAAGGCCAACCTGTCCGGCGGCTCGGGTATAGATCATTCGTTGCTGCGCGTGCTGCCCAATGCGCCGCGGATACGTGAGCTGATGCCAAAACAGGCTCAGCGGATCGACCCAAGCACCCTGCCTGACGATCTGGAACCTCGGCTGCGCAAGGCGCTGAGCGCTCTCGGCACATATCCGGTCATGTTCGACTACTTTCAGGGGAACCTGTATCTCGCGGTGCATGTTACGGAGTCGCGATGGCACAGCATCAACCAGCTTGCATCTGACGCGGGTGGGCATCTTGTCACCATTTCGTCGCCTGCTGAAAACCAGTTTCTCGTCAACCTGTTCAGCCGCGACGCCCGCTTCACACATGACGAAGGCGGAACTCTGTATGGACCTACCATCGGGTTGTACCAGGCGGACCGCCGCTCGGAACCCTCAGGTGGCTGGGTCTGGGTGACAGGCGAGCCGTTCACTTACCGGAACTGGAGTCCGGGAAATCCGGACAATCACTTGAAGAAGCAGCACTATGCCCGCTTTTATTTGAAACGGAAGATGCGCAGATCTTTTTCCCGCCCGCAGTTTTGGGATGATTCATCAGACAGCACCTGGCGGACTGGGTTGATCCTGGAGATCGAATGAAAAAACCCGGCCAACGGCCGGGTTTCTGCTTACTGCGAGTGACGGCCTCAGCCGATGGCGGCGGCCTTCACGTCCTCGTCGATGAACGGCAGGTACTGCTCGAAGTTGTCAGAGAACATCTGCACCAGTTTGGCCGCCTGGGTGTCATAGGCGTCCTTGTCGTCCCAGGTGCGGCGCGGATCCAGCAGCAGCTCCGGCACGCCCGGCACGTTCACCGGCACGTCAAAGCCGAAGTTCGCGTCCTTGCGGAATTCCGCATCCGCCAGCGAACCGTCCAGCGCAGCAGTCAGCAGCGCGCGGGTTGCCTTGATCGGCATGCGCGAGCCGGTGCCATAGGCGCCGCCGGTCCAGCCGGTGTTCACCAGCCAGCAGGTGGCGCCATGCTGGGCGATCTTCTCGCGCAGCAGATTGCCGTAAACCTCCGGGCGGCGCGGCATAAAGGGCGCACCAAAGCAGGTGGAGAAGGTCGGCTCCGGCTCGGTCACGCCGCGCTCGGTGCCTGCCACCTTGGAGGTGAAGCCGGACAGGAAGTGGTACATCGCCTGCGCCGGGGTCAGCCGCGCGATCGGAGGCAGCACGCCGAAGGCATCGCAGGTCAGCATGATGATGTTCTTCGGGTGGCCGCCTCGGGCGCTGGCCGATGCATTGGAGATGTAATGCAGCGGGTAGGCGCAACGCATGTTGGCGGTCAGGCTGTCGTCGTTGAAATCCAGCTCTTTGGTCTCCGGATCGAACACCATGTTCTCGATCACGGTGCCGAACTTGGAGGTGGTGGCGTAGATTTCCGGCTCTGCCTCGGCATTCAGGTTGATGGTCTTGGCATAGCAACCGCCTTCGAAGTTGAAGGTGCCGTTGTCGGCCCAGCCGTGCTCGTCATCACCGATCAGGACGCGGTCCGGGTCGGCCGACAGGGTGGTCTTGCCGGTGCCCGACAGGCCGAAGAACACGGCGGTGTCGACCGGGTTGCCTTTGGCGTGGTTGGCGGAGCAGTGCATCGGCATGATGCCTTTTTCCGGCAGCAGGTAGTTCAGCAGGGTGAACACCGATTTCTTGTTTTCGCCAGCGTATTCGGTGCCGCCGATCAGGATCATCTTGCGGTCGAAGTTCATCGCGATGATGGTCTCGCTGCGGCAGTCGTGCTTCTTGGGGTCGGCCTGGAAACTCGGGCAGTTGATGACGGTGAAATCGGCGATGAAATCATCCAGGTCTTCACGGTCGGGACGGCGCAGCATGGTGCGGATGAAAAGGTTGTGCCAGGCCAGCTCGGTCACCATGCGGACGTTGATCGCATGTGCCGGATCGGCGCCGCCCACCAGGTCCTGGACGTAGTAGTCCTTGCCCTTCATGTGCTCCAGCATGTCGGCGTAGAGCGCGTCAAAGCCCTCGGCGCTCATCGCGGCGTTGTTGTCCCACCAGATGGTGTCGCGCACGCTTTCGGTTTTCACGACATGTTTATCCTTGGGCGACCGGCCGGTGAATTTACCGGTGGTGACCAGGAAGGCGCCGCCATTGCCCAGCGTGCCTTCGCCGCGCTTCAGCGCGGCTTCGATCAGCGCAGGCTCCATGAAGTTGTAATAGACATTGCCCAGACCCTCGATGCCCTGATCCTCGAGGCGGAAT
This sequence comes from Leisingera sp. ANG-DT, assembly GCF_000813785.1. Lineage (NCBI taxonomy): Bacteria > Pseudomonadati > Pseudomonadota > Alphaproteobacteria > Rhodobacterales > Roseobacteraceae > Leisingera > Leisingera sp. ANG-DT. The sequence continues at coordinate 15,640 of NZ_JWLE01000005.1, read as the reverse complement.
TGCGGGTTAACCCGTCCAGATGTCATGCGTTTTTTCTCCTGTGGCGGCGCGGGCGGCACGCAGGCTGCGCGGCTGCGCCATTGGGGCAATAGAAACGGCATCGCTGCCGGTGGCGCGGTCTTAACATGGCGTTTTGGGGGGTGAACAGGCCGGTTTCAACCAGTTAGCGCCATCAAGGCAATGTTTAGCGCAACCATTGTTCTGCACCGCGGCATGTGCCCGGCTGTTCAGTGAACGCTAAGGTATTTTTGCCCCAATTGTGTCCAAAGATTGTCCCGATTCTTCAAATGGGATTGATTCGGGGCACTAGAACGGCGATGAACATGGTAAAAACAAAACATAACAGAGCAGATTAGGGGCAATTCCGATGTCGAAGATTGCTTTGGTTGACGATGACAGGAACATCCTGACATCGGTTTCCATGACGCTTGAGGCCGAGGGCTTTGAGGTCGAAACATATAATGACGGGCAGGCGGCGCTGGACGCCTTCAACAAGAAACTGCCGGATATGGCGGTGCTGGACATCAAGATGCCGCGCATGGATGGCATGGACCTGTTGCAGCGGCTGCGCCAGAAATCCCAGATGCCGGTGATCTTCCTGACCTCCAAGGATGATGAGATCGACGAGGTGCTGGGCCTGCGCATGGGGGCTGACGATTACGTCAAGAAGCCGTTTTCGCAGCGCCTGCTGGTCGAACGCATCCGGGCGCTCTTGCGCCGCCAGGAGGCCATCAGCAGCGACGCCGAAGGCACCGCCTCGCCCGAGGCCAAGGTGATGGAGCGCGGCAACCTGCGGATGGACCCGCTGCGCCACGCGGTCAGCTGGAAGGGCAGGGACGTGTCGCTGACAGTGACCGAATTCCTGCTGCTGCAGGCGCTGGCCCAGCGGCCCGGCTTCGTCAAAAGCCGCGACCAGCTGATGGATGTGGCCTATGACGATCAGGTCTATGTGGACGACCGCACCATCGACAGCCACATCAAGCGCCTGCGCAAGAAGATGCGCAGCGCGGATTCGGATTTTGCGGCAATCGAGACCCTTTATGGAATCGGTTACCGTTACAATGAAGAATAAGCGGCACATCTAAGCGGGGCTTCTTGCCCCCGGCCAAGGGAGTGGCGCGGATGCGCGATACCAGCATAGTGCAACGCCAGCAGGACGGCGATGTGGTTTTGGGGGAAGACTGGGTCACCCCCGACCAGTCGGTCACGCGCGAGATGCAGGTCAAGCGCGCCCGCCGCGGGCTCCTGCCGCTCAAGGGCTCGCCGCTGACCCGCCGGATCATCACTTTCAACCTGATTGCGCTGACCATCATGGTCACCGGCATCCTCTACCTGAACTCTTCCCGCCAGAGCCTGGTTCAGCAGCGGGCCGGCGCGCTGGTCTCCGAGGCGATGCTGGCCGCCGATGTGTTCGAGGCTGAGATGCCCGCGGCCGGCGCCGTCAGCTTTGCTGCCGGCGATGGCATTCAGGTGGAAGATACCTTGGCTCGCCTCAGCCTGCGCGGCGGGGTCGAGGCCTTTGTGTTCGACACCACCGGCAACCTGATTTCCAGCATCAAGGGTGTGGACCGCAGCGATGCGCTGAACGTGCTGAACGACAGCGGCCGCAGCCGCACCCTGATCAGCGACGCGCTCTCTGTGCTCTGGGGATTGACGGAAGGCGATGAAACACCCAATGCGGCTTCTGGCCCGACGCTGGAGGAACGGCTCAGCGGCCTTGTGGACCGTGCGATGAATCGCGGCACCGGGGTTGAAACCGTGGTGGACACCAGCGGCAGCCGGGTGATCTCCGCGGCTACCCCGATCATGCACAACGGCACCGCCGTCGGGGTGATCGCGCTGACCTCGCCCACCGGCGAGGTGGACGCGCTCGTTCGCGGCGAGCAGGAACGGGTTCTGCAGATGTTTGTGGTGGCGCTTCTGGTTTCCGTCGGCCTCAGCCTGGTGCTGGCTTCGACCATCGCCAACCCCTTGGCCGATCTGGCCGAGGCGGCGGAACTGGGCCGCGACCGCGGCAGCCGTAAATCCAACCCGGGCCGGATCCGCATCCCTGACCTGTCCGCCCGCCCTGACGAGATTGGCCGCCTCAGCCGTGCCCTGCGCGGGATGGTCAAGGCGCTTTATTCCCGCATCGACAGCAATGAGCAATTTGCAGCGGACGTGGCGCATGAGATCAAGAACCCGCTCGCCAGCCTGCAATCCGCGGTTGGCACCCTGCGGATGGTCCGCCGCGATGACCAGCGCGAAAAGCTGATGGACGTGATCGAACACGATGTGCGCCGGCTCGACCGGCTGGTCAGCGACATCTCCAACGCCTCGCGGCTGGACGCCGAACTGGTCAAGGAGGAGGAGGAAGAGTTCAACCTCCTGTCCATGCTGGGCAACCTGAACCAGTACCTGGGCGAGGATGCCCGCGCCAAGGGCATCGACTACATCACCGACCTTCCGGCCCAACCAATCCAGCTGCAGGGGCTGGAGGCGCGCCTGGCGCAAGTCTTCGTGAACCTGATCACCAATGCGATTTCCTTCTGCGAGGAGGGCGACGCCATCCGCGTCTGGGCGCGCCGTCGCGCAAACCGGGTGCTGATCGTGGTCGAGGACACCGGCCCCGGCATCCCCGACCAGGCGCTTTCCAAGATTTTCAAACGCTTCTATTCGCAGCGCCCGGTGGAGCATTTCGGCAATAACTCCGGCCTTGGCCTGGCGATCTCCAAGCAGATTGTCGAGGCGCATGGCGGGGTGATCTGGGCCGAAAACATCCGCCCGACCGAGGCCGATGTCACTTCCGAGCCACTCGGCGCGCGTTTTGTGGTAGGCTTGCCTGTCTGATCCCGGTTCAAGCCCATGTCTGAAACACAAAGCCTCATCCTGCATGCCTCCTGCGTCGCGCTGGAGGGGCAGGGGCTTTTGATCACCGGCACCTCCGGCCAGGGAAAATCCGCGCTGGCGCTGCAGTTGATGGCGTTCGGTGCCCAGCTGGTGGCGGATGACCGGGTGCTGGTGCAGCTCCTGCACGGGGAACTGGTCGCCAGCGCGCCGGAACCGATCCGCGGTTTGATCGAGGCGCGTTATATGGGCCTTCTGCAAGCGCAGATCCGCAGCCCGGTGCCGGTGACGGCGCTGGTTGATCTGGACGAGGCAGAGACCGAACGCCTGCCGGTGCGCCACACCACCCAGCTCTTGGGGCAGGAGATTGTCCGGGTCAAACGCGTGGACGGCGCCCATTTCGCCCCGGCCCTGATGCAATACCTCAGATGCGGGGCGCTGGACCCGGATGCCTGAACAGAAAAAACAGGCAGTCCCGGCGGTTCTGGTCACCGGCCCCTCCGGCGCGGGCCGGACCACCGCGATCAACGTGCTGGAGGATCTTGGCTTCGAGGCAATTGACAACCTGCCGCTGCGCCTGCTGCCCGGTCTGTTTGATGCCGCCGCAGCGCCGCGCCCGATGGCGCTGGGGCTGGACAGCCGCAACCGGGACTTCTCGCCGCGCGCGCTGCTGGATGTGATCGACATGCTGTCGGGCCGCCGCGAGCTGGACTTGACCGTGCTCTACCTCGACGCCCAGCCCGATGTGCTGTTGCGCCGCTACTCGGAAACCCGCCGCCGCCACCCGCTGGCACCGGCAGAATCCCCGGGCGAGGGCGTGCGCCGCGAGCTGGACCTGATGGGACCGATCCGCGACCGGGCCGACATCTTGCTGGAAACCTCGGGCATGAACGTCCACCAGCTGAAGGCGGAGATCGAGCGCTGGTTCGCCCCCGGCGGCCGCACCCTGGCGCTGTCGGTGCAAAGCTTCTCCTACAAGCGCGGCATGCCGCACGGGATCGACATGGTGTTCGACTGCCGCTTCCTGGCCAACCCCTATTGGGACCCGGGCCTGCGTGCGCTGAACGGCCAGGATCCGGCGGTGCAGGACTATGTCCGTGCCGACGACCGGTTCCAGCCGTTCTTTGACCGGGTGCTGGACCTGACCCGGCTGCTGCTGCCAGCCTACCGGGATGAGGGGAAATCGCATTTTTCCATCGCCTTCGGCTGCACCGGCGGCCAGCACAGATCGGTGACAATGGCGGAAACCCTGGCCAAGGCCCTTGCGGAGGACGGCTTGCAAGTGTCAATTAGACACCGCGAGCTGCAAGGCCAGCAAAAGAAGTGAGAGGCCGGGTTGATCGGGATTGTGATCGTAGCGCATGGCGGACTGGCAAAGGAATACCTTGCCGCAGTGGAACACGTTGTGGGTCCGCAGCCCAGCCTTGTGGCCATTGGCATCGGCCCTGAAGACGACCGCAGTGCCAAGCAGAAGGAAATCGCCGCTGCAGCCGATAAGGTCGACAGCGGCGGCGGCGTGGTTGTGGTGGTGGACCTCTTCGGCGGTTCGCCCTCCAACCTCAGCCTCAAGGCCTGCGCGCCCGCGGACCGCCGCATTCTTTATGGCGCCAACCTGCCGATGCTGATCAAACTGGCAAAATCCCGCCACCTGCCGGTTGCCGATGCAGTGCGGCAGGCAATGGAGGCCGGGCGCAAGTATATCAACGCCCAGAACGTAAACCCTGACGGGGAGCAGGCACATTAAATGGCTCTGAAGACGCTGAAAATCATCAACGAAAAGGGGCTGCACGCCCGCGCCTCTGCCAAGCTGGTGGAGGTGGTCGAAGCGTTTGACGCCACGGCAGAGGTGCTGAAGGACGGAATGTCGGCCTCAGGCGACAGCATTATGGGGCTTTTGATGTTGGCAGCCTCGAAAGGAACGACTATTGACGTCGAGACTTCGGGGCCTGATGCTGACGCGCTGGCGCATGCGCTGGAGGCTCTGGTGGCCGACAAGTTCGGCGAGGGCTACTAGGCCCGCGCCGGCGACGGGACGGGAAAAGGCACATTGGCGGATACCGCACAAGACAGGAATACCGGCATCGCGCCGGACACCGCTGAGCAGACAACGGGCGAGGTCTATGACCGCCGCACGCTGACCTATGCCAACTCCTTTGACGACCGCTGGACCTCACTTGCGATCAAGACCATCGAATGGCTGACCGGCAAGCTGACGATCCTGCGCATGGTCAACAAGTTCGAGAAGAACAACGCCGAATACCGCGGCCAGAAGTTCTGGCGCGGTGCGCTCAACACCATGGGCATCGACCTGCAGACCCCGCAGGAGCAGATTGACAATATCCCCGCCGACGGCCCGGTGGTGATTGTCGCCAACCATCCGCACGGCATGGTCGACGGCATGATCTTTGCCGACCTGATCGGCCGCCGCCGCCTCGACTACCGTATCCTGACCCGCTCGGTGCTGACCGGCCTGGACGAGGCCGCAACCTCCTTCATGATCCCGGTGCCCTTCCCGCATGACCCCGAAGCGCAGCGCAAGATGGTCGACATGCGCGCCAAGACCATGGCCTTCCTCAAGGAGGGCGGGGCCGTGGCACTGTTCCCCTCCGGCGTTGTGATGTCGTCCGACAGCTGGTTCGGCCCCGCGGTTGAACGTGAATGGAACGTCTTTACTGCCCAGCTGATCCGCCGCTCCGGGGCCCGGGTGGTGCCAATCTTTTATCCCGGCTCGAACTCGCGCTGGTACCAGATCGCCTGCCAAATTTCCCCGATCCTGCGCCAGGGCCTCTTGCTGCATGAGATCGTCCGTTCCTGCAACAAGCCGCAGGCGCCGGTGGTCGGCAAACCGCTGACCGATGAGCAGATGGAACAGCTGCAAACCGATCCGCGCGGCTTCATGGCCTGGCTGCGCGAGCACACGCTGAACCTCGGCAAGCAGGGCTGAGCCTGCGCTCTCCATCTTGCCGGAAACGAAAAAGCGCCCCGCGGGGCGCTTCTTTGTTTGTGCCGTCTGTTACCGGGTCGGCACCGGGGTTTCCCCGCGGTAGTCATAGAACCCGCGCTGGGTCTTGCGGCCCAGCCAGCCGGCCTCGACGTATTTGGTTAGCAACGGGCAGGGGCGGTATTTGGTGTCCGCCAGCCCGTCGTGCAGCACGTTCATGATCGCGAGGCAAGTGTCCAGCCCGATGAAATCCGCCAGCTCCAGCGGCCCCATCGGATGGTTGGCGCCCAGCTTCATCGACTCGTCGATCGACTTCACCGATCCCACGCCCTCATAGAGCGTATAGACCGCCTCGTTGATCATCGGCATCAGGATGCGGTTGACGATGAAGGCCGGGAAATCCTCGGCGCTGGCAGAGGTTTTGCCCAGCCGTGCCACCACGTCCTGGCACGCCTTGAAGGTCGGCTCGTCGGTGGCAATGCCGCGGATCAGCTCCACCAGCTGCATCACCGGCACCGGGTTCATGAAATGGAACCCCATGAAGCGCTCCGGGCGGTCGGTGCGGCTGGCCAGCCGGGTGATCGAGATCGACGAGGTGTTGGAGGTCAGGATCGTATGCGGCTGCAAATGCGGCTGCAGGTCCTCAAAGATCGCCTGCTTCACGGTTTCCCGCTCGGTCGCCGCCTCGATCACCAGGTCGGTTGCACCCACGTCGGCCAGCTTCAGCGACGGCACGATGCGCGCCAATGCGGCCTTCACATCGTCTTCCGAAATCTTCCCCTTGCTGGCCTGGCGCTCCATGTTCTTGTGAATCAGGCTCAGCGCGCCGTCCAGCGCCTGCTGGCTGACGTCATTCAGCACGACCTCGTATCCGGCCAGCGCCATGACATGGGCAATGCCATTGCCCATCTGACCCGCGCCGATCACTCCAACCTTCTGAATTTCCATGCCTCAGGCTCCTGAAATAGCTGCGGCAACCATACTGGCCGGGCGCGGGCAGGCACAAGGGCAGCTGACCCGGATTTGAGGCAAATTCTCACTTTAGGGAAATTGCAATGGTTGCCCGCCAGGGTGAGTCTCGGGTGAAAAATTTGGTGGTAGTATGAGCTATGAACTCAAAAGCGCGGGGGCGCTTGCGGGGGAACCAGTCAGATATGGTCAATCCAGACTGCTGGTGCGGGGGCCGCGACGGTCCCTGGATGACCCTTATGTCGCTTTCCTTGGCGGAACCGAAGTCTATGGGCGATTCGTTGAATTTCCCTTTGTCGACTCGCTGCAGGCCCGGCTGGGCATGGATTGCGTCAACCTGGGCAGCGTGAACGCGGGGCTGGACAGTTTCGCGCATGACGACAGCCTGATCGGCGTTGCCCGCAACGCCCGGCTGACTGTGGTGCAGATGCTGGGCGCGCAGAATATCTCCAACCCCTATTACCGGGTGCATCCGCGCCGCAACGACCGCTTCCTTGCCGCCCAGCCAGCGCTCAAGACCCTGTATCCTGAGGTCGACTTCACCGAGTTCCACTTCAACAAGCACCTGCTGTGCTCCCTGCGAGAGATCTCCGCGCAGCGGTTTGAGCAGGTCCGCGAACAGCTGCAGCGCAGCTGGATCGACCGGATGACCAGGCTGGTCGATGAACTGGACGGCCGTGTCCTGCTGTTGTGGCTGCGCTATGCGCTCGACGCCGAGGCCGGCTTCCCGGAGGAGCCGGTGCTGGTCGACCGCGCCATGGCTGAGGCGCTGCGCCCCAAGGTGCAGGGCATCCTCGAGATCAAGGCATCCTCCGCTGCCGCGGCGCAGGATATTTCCGGCATGATCTTCGGCCCGATGGAGCTGCCGGCTGCCCGCCACATGATCGGCCCCAAGGAGCACATGAAAATCGCAGAGGCGCTGGCCGGCGACCTGGAACCGCTGCTGCGCGCCTGAGCGTCAAATCCCCCTTACCATCAGAACGGAAAAAGGCCCGCCAATTGGCGGGCCTTCCTATTGGTCAGCTGTCCGGCTGGGCTCAGCCCAGTTTTTCGGTCAGGGCCGGGACGGCTTCGAACAGGTCGGCAACCAGGCCAAAGTCCGCAACCTGGAAGATCGGTGCTTCTTCGTCCTTGTTGATCGCCACGATGACCTTGGAGTCCTTCATACCGGCCAAGTGCTGAATGGCGCCGGAGATGCCGACAGCGACATACAGGTCCGGTGCAACAACCTTGCCGGTCTGACCCACCTGCCAGTCGTTCGGGGCATAGCCCGAGTCGACAGCCGCGCGGGAGGCGCCAACAGCGGCGCCCAGCTTGTCGGCCAGGTTCTCGATCAGTTTGAAGTCTTCCTCGGAGCCAACGCCGCGGCCGCCGGAGACAACGATGCCGGCCGAGGTCAGCTCGGGACGGTCGCTGGCGGCAACCTTGTCTTCAACCCACTCGGACAGGCCCGGGTTTGCGGCTGCCGAGATGGTTTCCACGGAAGCGGAACCGCCTTCGCCAGCTGCGTCAAAGGACGCGGTGCGGAAGGAGACGACTTTCTTGGCGTCGCTGGACTTCACGGTCTGGATCGCGTTGCCGGCATAGATCGGGCGCTCGAAGGTGTTGCCGTCGACAACGCCGGAGACGTCCGAGATCACCATCACGTCCAGCAGTGCTGCAACGCGCGGCAGAACATTCTTGGCGTCGGTGGTGGCCGGAGCAACGATGTGCTCATAGTCGGACGCCAGGCCAGCGATCAGCGCCGCGGTCGGCTCCGCCAGGCGGTGGCCCAGGGATGCGTCCTCTGCAACCAGAACCTTGGCAACGCCTGCGATCTTGGCGGCTTCTTCGCCAGCCGCAGCAGCAGAGGCGCCAGCGGCCAGAACGGTCACGTCGCCCAGCTTGGAGGCAGCGGCAACGGCTTTTGCGGTCGCGTCCAGCGCCAGCGCGCCGTCGGTCACTTCAGCAAGGAGAAGAACAGCCATTACACAGCCCCCGCTTCTTTGAGTTTCTCAACCAGCTCGTCGACAGAGCCGACCACGATGCCTGCGGCACGTGCCGGCGGCTCTTCGGTCTTGACGATTTCCAGACGCGGGGTGACGTCGACGCCGTAGTCGGCGGCGGTTTTCTCGTCCAGCGGCTTTTTCTTCGCCTTCATGATGTTCGGCAGCGACGCATAGCGCGGCTCGTTCAGGCGCAGGTCCACGGTGATGATGGCGGGCATCTTCACGGAGATGGTCTGCAGGCCGCCGTCGACCTCACGGGTCACCTTGGCGTTGCCGCCTTCGATGTCCAGTTCGGATGCAAAGGTGCCCTGGGACCAGCCCAGCAGCGCCGACAGCATCTGGCCGGTTGCGTTCATGTCGTTGTCGATTGCCTGCTTGCCGCAGAGCACGACGCCCGGCTGCTCTTCCTCGACCACTTTGGCCAGGATTTTCGCAACGGCCAGCGGCTCGATGTCGGTGTGCACGTCGTCGGCAGCAACCACCAGGATGGCGCGGTCTGCACCCATCGCCAGGGCGGTGCGCAGGGTTTCCTGAGCCTGCTTGACGCCGATCGAAACCGCAACCACCTCATCAGCCTTGCCGGCTTCTTTCAGGCGGATGGCTTCTTCGACAGCGATTTCGTCGAAGGGGTTCATCGACATTTTCACGTTGGCGAGATCGACACCGCTGCCGTCCGCTTTGACGCGGACCTTCACGTTGTAGTCAATCACGCGTTTGACAGGCACGAGTACCTTCATTTTGCGTTCTCTCCTTAACAAACGGCAAGCCGCCCCAGGGCGACTCCCCCTCTATGCTCTCGCAGCGTTGATACCGGCTGGTGTGCGCCTGCAACAGGGCAAAATCGTCACGTTAGCGCACGCCGACGTCGCGTTTGCTCATTTGGAACATCATTTTTGCAAGAATGTTTCCGGTGGGAAATCCGCCTGCCGCGACGGCAGGGCGCGGGAGTCCCGCATGACGCGTTTGGCGCCGGATTCGCAAAAATCCGGCGCCAAGGGGCGAATCAGACCGGGCAAACCGGGGCAGGTCGCCTCAGCGGTTGGCGCCGGGCACCCACAGCACGTCGTCCTTGCCGCCGTTGTTGGCGGTGCGGGCGGCAACAAAAAACCAATCCGACAGGCGGTTCAGGTATTTCACCGCCGCCGGGTTCACGTCCTCAGCCGTGCTGAGGTCGGTGGCCAGCCGTTCGGCGCGCCGCGCCACGGTGCGGCAGACATGCAGATGCGCCGCCAGCTTGGATCCGCCCGGCAGGATGAAGCTGCGCAGCGCCTCCAGTTCCTTGTTCATCACGTCGATCTCGGCTTCCAGCCGCTCGACCTGCGCCACCGCAATGCGCAGCGGCGGGTATTCGGCCTCGGCGTCCTTTTCCATCTCGGGCCGGCACAGGTCGGCACCCAGGTCGAACAGGTCATTCTGGATGCGCGCCAGCGCCGCATCCATCTCGCCGTCGGCTTCCAGCCGCGCGACGCCGACAAAGGAGTTCAGCTCGTCCGAGGTGCCATAGGCATTGACCCGCGCCGAATGCTTGGCCACCCGCTCGCCGTTTCCCAGCGCGGTCTCGCCCTTGTCGCCGGTGCGGGTGTAAATCTTGTTCAGAACGACCATCGCCACTTATCCTCCCTGGCTGCGCAGATAGACGTAGGCCAGCAGGATCACCACTGCAATGAACTGAAACAGGATGCGCAGCCGCATCATCTTGTTCGCATTGCGCCGATTAAACTCGCCGCCCTTGCCAAAGCCGCCGATGCCGATGACCAGCGCCACAACCACGGCCGCCACGGCTGCCAGTCCCAGATAATACAGCGGATCGCTCATCCTGTCCCCCAAAGGCCCATCAATTCTGTCGCTCCCATCTAGCCTGCGCGCGCGCAGATGGCGACCCTATCCGAGCCGCACAAGGATGCGGTCAATTGCCCGGGTCGGCAGGATGCGCCGCAGAAAGCCCGCGATATGGGTTGGGGTGGTGACGTAATAGCGCGGATGCGGGCGGCGGGATTCGCAGGCATGCGCCAGCTTGGCGGTGACGGCGGAGGCCGGCAGTTCGAACCGGTCCGGGCCGTTGCTGCCCTCATAGAGCCGCTTCAGCAGGCGGGATTCGTACAGATCGCGCAGCGGCGACATTTTCCAGTCGATGAACCGCTCGAAATGCGGGATCGACTTTTCCCGGATCTTCGACGTCACCGGTCCCGGCTCGATCAGCACCATGTGGATGCCGGTGCCCTTCAGCTCTATTCGCAAGGTGTCCGTCAGCCCCTCCAGCGCGTATTTCGTCGCCACATAGGCGCCGCGCCAGGGGAAGGTCACAAACCCCAGGATTGAGGAGTTCTGCACGATCCGCCCGTGCCCCTGTTTGCGCATCACCGGAATCACCTGCCGGGTCAGCTCATGCCAGCCAAAGAAGTTGGCCTCGAAGATCGCACGCAGGCCTTCGGTCGGCAGATCCTCCACTGCGCCCGGCAGCCCGTGCGCACCGTTGTTGAATAGCGCATCCAGGGTGCCACCGGTGGCCTCCAGCACTTCACCCAGGCCGGCGGTGATGCTTTCCGGGTCGGTGTAATCAATGCGCGGGCTCTCAAACCCTTCGGCGCGCATCCGGTCGCAGTCGCGCTGCTGCCGGCAGGAGGCAAACACCCGCCAGCCGCGCTCCCGCATGCCGCGGGCCGCATCCAGGCCGATCCCGGAGGAACAGCCTGTAATCAGAATCGTTTTCTTCAAGAGAGTGCCCCTCTGCCCGGAAGTCTCCGGGACCAGTTATGGGCGTTTCTTGCTCACCAGGGAAGCGGCAATCCAGCCCACCTTGCCCTTGCCGGGCGCGCGCAGGTGCAGCCAGCCGGTGCCGCTGTCCTCGAACACGACAACCTCGTCACCGCCCAGCAGACGCGCAATCACCGGGTAATTGGTGCCCGGCCCCTGCCGCATGTTCACGCGGGACGCTCTGATTCGGCGGATGTCCTTCTCCGGTTCAGGCTGCGGCTCGGCCAGGGCTGCGCCCGCAGGTTCGGACGCATCGTTTTGAACCTCAGTTCCGGCAGCGGCTGTCTGAATGCTGGAAAGGCCGCCCTCCAGCGATGCCAGCTGCAGTTGGGCGCCCTGGTCTGCAACTGCCGGAAACACGTTTGTGCTGTCACTGATGGCCAGGCGTGCCTGGGTGATCTGCCGCAGCGCCACCCGCGAGCGCAGCTGCGGGTCGGCTGCAGGGCGCGCAGGCCGGGCGGCCTCTTGCGCGCTGCCTGCAGGCTGGAAAGTCACGTTTCGGATCAGGGATTTGGCGTCTTCGCCGGCCCGGCTGCTGCGGTTGGCCTGCCGGGTTTCATCCGGTGCGGAAAATGCTGCTTTGGCAATTTCCAGCGCTTCAGAGCGCTCCTGGCGCGGCTCAAAATCTGCACCCCCGCTGAGTTCGTAAAAGCCCCAGCCCAGAAAAGCGAAAGACACAAAAATAAAACGCGACATAACCGGTCCCCCTAGTACCACCACACGGGCAGCTGCACTGAATTGCATTGGTTTGAAAAAGAAACGCGCGGCGCGGCTGCCTGGTTCCTTTCTATCTAGGGCAAGTTAACGGCGGGGAAACAGGGGAGAGTCCGGCTTATTCTCCCCCAAGCTTCCCCCGAACCCCGTGGGCGCGCCGCTGCACTGTGCGAATTTCGCGTGCGCCCGCTTTACCAATTCCGGCGGCGGAAGTATCACCGATGCATGACCGACCTGGTAGAAGATCCCGACATGCCGTCTGCCCCCGAACAGGGTGAAATCCTGGAACCGCTGCGCCGCGCCATTGGCGAGCGCTATCTGACCTATGCGCTCAGCACCATCATGCACCGGGCGCTGCCCGACGCGCGTGACGGGCTGAAGCCGGTGCACCGGCGCATCCTCTATGCGATGAACCGCCTGCGCCTCAGCTCCACCGGCGGCTTCCTCAAGTCAGCCAAGATTTCCGGCGACACCATGGGTGACTTCCACCCCCACGGCGACGCCGCGATCTATGACGCGATGGCGCGCCTGGCGCAGGACTTCAACGTCCGCTACCCGCTGGTCGACGGCCAGGGCAACTTCGGCAACATCGACGGCGACAACCCGGCGGCCTCGCGCTACACCGAGGCGCGGATGACCTTCGTGGCCGAGGCGATGCTGGAAGGCCTCAACGAAGATTCGGTTGATTTCCGCGACAACTACGACGGCCGCCTGACTGAGCCGGCCGTGCTGCCCGCGACCTTCCCGAACATCCTGGCCAACGGCGCCGCCGGCATCGCGGTGGGCATGGCGACCAACATCCCGCCCCACAACATTGCCGAGCTGATCGACGCCTGCCTGCATCTGATCAAGACGCCGGATGCGCGCGACGACACGCTCTTGAACTACGTGCCCGGCCCGGACTTCCCCACCGGCGGCATTATCGTCGAGCCCAAGGAAAACATAGCCAAGGCCTACAGCACCGGGCGCGGCTCCTTCCGCCTGCGCTGCAAGCATGAGGTCGAGGACCTGGGCCGCGGCCAGTGGCAGATCGTGGTCACTGAGATCCCCTATCAGGTCCAGAAGTCCAAGCTGATCGAGAAGATCGCTGAGCTGATCCAGACCAAGAAGGTTCCGATCCTCGCCGATGTGCGCGACGAATCGGCGGACGACATCCGCATCATCCTGGAACCCAAGTCCAAGAACGTGGACCCCGAGGTTCTGATGAACATGATGTTCCGCAATTCGGACCTGGAAATCCGCTTCAGCCTCAACATGAACGTGCTGATCGACGGTGTGACCCCCAAGGTCTGCTCAATGAAGGAGGTGCTGCGCGCCTTCCTCGACCACCGCCGCGACGTGCTGCAGCGCCGCTCGCGCCACCGGATGGAAAAGATCGACCACCGGCTGGAGGTGCTCGAAGGCTTCATCATTGCCTTCCTGAACCTCGACCGGGTGATCGACATCATCCGCTATGACGAGGACCCGAAGGCCGCCCTGATCCGCGAGGATTGGAGCAAGGACCATCCCCGCGCCTTCACCGAGGCTGAATATGTCACCCCGGCCCCCGGCACGGGTGAGCTGACCGAGGTCCAGGCTGAGGCGATCCTCAACATGCGCCTGCGGTCTTTGCGCAAGCTGGAAGAAATCGAGCTGACCCGCGAACGCGACGCCCTGCGCGAGGAACGCGCCGGGCTGGTCGAACTGCTGGCCTCCGAGGACCTGCAATGGTCCCGCATTTCCGAGCAGCTGAAGGACACCAAGAAGCAGTTTGGCAAGGACTACGCCGGCGGCGCGCGCCGCACGTTGTTTGCTGAGGCTGGCGAAGTGGAAGACGTGCCGCTGGAGGCAATGATCGACCGCGAGCCGATCACCGTGGTCTGCTCCCAGATGGGCTGGATCCGGGCGATGACCGGCCACATCGACCTGAACCGCGAGCTGAAGTTCAAGGACGGCGACGGCCCCCGCTTCATCTTCCACGCGGAAACCACCGACCGCCTGCTGGTGTTCGGTTCCAACGGCCGTTTCTACACCCTGTCGGCCGCCAATCTGCCCGGCGGGCGCGGCATGGGCGAACCCCTGCGCCTGATGGTGGACCTCCCGAATGAGGCTGAAATCGTCGACCTGATGATCCACAACCCCGACGGCCGCCTGCTGGTGGCCTCGGATGCCGGCAACGGCTTCATCTGCGCCGAGAAGGAAATCGTTGCCCAGACCCGCAGCGGCAAGCAGGTGCTGAACGTCAAGGACGACGACCGCGCCAAGATCTGCATCCCGGTGGAGGGCGACCACGTCGCCATCGTCTCCGAGAACGGCAAGTTCCTGGTCTTCGCGGTCGAGGAAATGCCCGAGCTGACCCGCGGTAAGGGCGTGCGCCTGCAAAAGTACAACATGGCCCGCGGCAAGCAGGGCTCGCTGGAACTGGACGGCGGCCTCTCCGACATCACCACCTTCAACTGGGATGACGGCCTGCGCTGGGAAATGGGCGGCGGCAAGACCCGCCACGAGGCCGACCTCACCCAGTGGCTCGGCAAGCGCGCCGGGGTGGGCAAGCGCCCGCCGCACGGCTTCCCGCGCAATTACAAGTTCAAGTAAGGCAGCAGAAACCTGCCGCCTGCCTGTGCCCCCCGCGCCACCCGCGCGGGGGTTGCTGTTTCCGCCTCTTTACCCTGGCCGCCGCCCCCGGCTATCTGGGCGGGACCGACTTTCTCTTGGGGGACTTCCATGATCCGCGTACTTTCCGTGCTTGCCTCTTTGGCCCTGCTCGCCGCCTGCGGCGAAACCCAGCTGAACGAAGCGCCGGAGGATCTGGGCGCCTTCCAGGCCCGCGTCACCCATGTCTACACCGAGAAAGCGCTGCAATGGCCGCTGTCGCGCGACGCCGAGCACAGCGAATGGACTGCGCCGATCGAAAACGCGCTGAACACCCGCCTGCGCCGCTATGACGGCGCCCAGCAGTACGACGTCGCGGTGACGCTCGAAGGTTTCATGCTGGCCCCCCCCGGCGTGCCGGTGCTGTTCTCCCCCAAAAGCGCGGTGGTGGTGAACGTTTTTGTCTATGACGTGGCGCAGAAGAAATTCCTCGCCAAGAAGCACCAGATGCAGATCTTCGAAAGCACCACCGGCGAAAGCGCGGTGCTGGGCTCCGGCCATGCCCGCACCAAGCAGGAGCAGATCCAGGGCCTTGCCATCAATATCGCCGACAAGGTCGAGGAGTGGATGGCCGAGCAGCACGAGGCGGAAGGCTGGTTTGCCCCGCGTGCAGCGGCGGAATCCAGCGCCGGCGCAGACGCGGCTGCGGCAGAGACGCAACCGGCTGGCTGAGGCGCGCGAAAACCGCCCCTGTCAAGCAGGAACGGGTTGATTTTTGCCGGCAAACCAAATAATCCGCCGGCGCAGAGGAAACCGGGTCGGCAAGCGACCCCTCATTTCAAAAGGGCGCCTAAGCAATGGCTAAGGAAAAGTTTGA